>JBGQBE010000005.1:0-111511 GCA_041494685.1 Dehalococcoidia bacterium
ATGGTGGAGCCGAGGGGGCTCGAACCCCTGACCTCAACACTGCCAGTGTTGCGCTCTCCCAATTGAGCTACGGCCCCACGCGGCGCGGCTTTGGAGTGCGCTGCATGCTAACAAGCGGCCCCGCGCCCGGCAACTTGGGGAACCCCCCTGCCCGCGCCTTGAACGAGCCCATGCTAGGCTGATCGTTCATGGCGACGACTACCACTACCGCGCCCGCCGCTCCGCGCTTCCGCTTTCGCCTGCCCGAGTCCGTCTCGGTGCTGCGCGAGCGGGACTTCCGCGTCGTCTGGATCGGCCAGGCCATCTCGATGGTCGGCACCTGGATGCAGATGGTGGCGCAGGGCATCCTGGTCCTCCAGCTCTGGAACTCCACCTTCGCCCTCGGCGCGCTGAACTTCGCCAACGCCATCCCGAGCCTGATCGTCATGCTCTTCGGCGGCGTGCTGGCGGACCGCATGGAGAAGCGCCGGATCCTGGTGGTCACGCAAGCGGTGATGATGGTCACGGCGCTGGCCATCGGCGTGATGGTGCTGACCGACTCGGTCGAGTACTGGATGCTGATCGCCGCGACGATCGTGCTGGGCATCGCGTTCGGCTACGACATGCCGGCCTACGGCGCGCTGATGCCGGAGCTGGTGCCGCCGGAGAAGATCGGCCAAGCCGTGGCGCTCAACTCCTCGACGTTCCACGGCACCCGTATGGTGGGGCCGGCGGTGGCCGCGGCGGCGGTGGCGGTCTTCGGCCTCGCGGCCGCGTACTTCCTGAACGCCGCGAGCTTCGTCGCCGTAATCCTGAGCCTGCTGATCATCAAGCACCGCCCCCGCCCGAACGCGGGGATGCAACACATGTCCGCCATCGACGGGCTGAAGGCGGGACTGGCGCACGTGCGCGGCCGCCCGAACGTGCGCGCCATGCTGCTGCTGACGGGGCTGAACACGACCTTCCTGTTTCCCATCTCGGCCGTGCTGACGCCGTTCTACGTGAAGAACGTGCTGCACCAGGGCCCGGGCGTGCTGGGCCTCGCGTGGGCCGGCTCCGGGCTGGGGTCGCTGCTGGGGGCGCTGGTGTTGATCTGGTGGAACCAGGAGTACCGCGTCCTTCGCATCTGCCTCGGCGCGGCCGTGGGCCCGGTCGCGCTGCTGATCCTGGCGATCACGCGGGAGCCGCTGGTGGCGATCGCCACACTTCCGTTCCTCTCGTTTGCCTTCTCGTCGCAGCTGGGCATCTACCAGACGATGATCCAGGAATCGACGCCGGCCGAGTACCGCGGGCGGGTGATGTCGCTGAACGGCATCACGTTCAACGGCACCATGCCGATCGCGGCGCTGGTGGCATCGGGCGCGGCCGCGTATGCCGGCCTGCCGGCGGTAATCGTGGCGTGCGCGGTGCTGTTCGCGCTGACCTCAGTAGCGGTGCTGCGCTTCGCGGGCGGCGGCATCGGGCGCGTGGTGGCGGAGTCGCACGAGGAGTTCCGCGCGCTCTCGGCGGAGACGATCGCGTACGGCGGGCACCCTCAGCGCTAGAGATCAGATCCCGGTCCGGCGGCTACCCGCCCGCGAGCAGCTCCGTCACGACATCGTTGATCGCGCGGCCGTCCGCGCGGCCCTTGAGCCGGGCGATCGCCTTCGGCATGACCTTCGCCTTGTCCCCGGGCCCGCTCGCGCCGGTCTCGGCGATCACGGCGCGCACCTCCGCGACGATCTCATCACGGCTCGCCTGGGCGGGCAGGTACGCCACCAGGATCGCCAGTTCGGCCTCCTCGCGGCTCGCCAGGTCCTCCCGCTTCCCTTTGCGGTACTCCCCGATGCTCTCGCGCCGCTGCTTGGCCTGCTTTTGTATCACGTCCAGCACGTCGCCATCGGCGAGATCCTGGCGCGTCGCGGATGCGTCCTTCACGTTGACGCGGTCGATCTCGGTCCGGCTCACGGCCGTGAGCAGACCGCGGATGGTGTCACGCCGTACCGCATCGCCGGCACGCATGGCGTCCTTCAGGTCACTGGAAAGCTGTTCCTTGAGTCCCATGGCACCGCCCCTGCCGGGCGCCTCCCTCCCGCTACCCGCCTCAGCGGCGCTGATCCCGGGCATGGTACCGCGCCCGGCCCGGCTCCGGAGCGAAGGCCGCCAGCCCGCGCTCAGGCGCTCCAATCCTCGAATCCGAGCGGTCGCAGGGGACTCGGCCCGCCCGAATGTGTTGCCCGGAACGCTGCGGATGTGCGGGGCACGTGCCGAACATGCTTCTATAGAACGCGATTCCCGGATCGAGGAGACGGTCATGTTCAAGCGTATGCTTGTCCCCATCGATGGCAGCCATTCGTCGGCTGCGGTCGTCCCGCTGGCTTCAGAGCTGGCCCGCCGGCTGCAGTGCAGCGTGGACATCGTCCTCGTGGAGCCCGTGACGGGCGCCAAGCTCCCGCACCCGGAGCACCACCGCCCGCAGCCAAAGAAAGTCTCAGGCGAAGCCGGATCGCTGGTCCTCGGCTCGTCCACGCCGCGACACGTGCGCGAGGCGAACGAGCGCTACGTCCAGCGCCACGTCGAGGAGTTCGAGGCGGCTGGAGTCAATGCCAGCGGCCAGGTCGTCTGCGGCAACGCTGCCGACGAGATCCTGCGGGCGGCGTTGGATCTGCGGTCGGATGTGATCGCCATGACCACGCGGAAGCTCAGCAACTTCGCCCGGCGCGAGACCGGCAGCATCGCGGAAGAGGTGCTGTGGCGGTCCAAGCTGCCGGTGCTGCTCATCGCCCAGGGCTAACGCCGGACGGACACCGTACACGCAACCGAAGCGCCCGCGACGCGGGCGTTTCCCGTTGTGGAGGCCGACGATCGCGCGTGCCTGGAACTTCCGTTGGCTACCCGTCGTCTACCTGACGGCGAAGCGTCCGGTTCGGAGCTCTTCGCTGCCGCACGATGCGGCTGTCCTGATCGCCGCGGCGCGCAGTCGGCCCGGGCGGACAGGACGCAGCGATGGCGGAGCGCCCCCCGGCCGGCGCCCAGGCGGTTGTTCGAGTCCCTTGCCCTGCTGTCTGCCGCCTGCCAGTTGCGTCCGGAATGGTGACCGTCCGGGACGCTCCGCCATCGCTCGTAGCGCCGCCTCCTTGTCGCGGGGGGCGCCGGAGCCACGTGATACCATGCCGCATGCGGTGGGGTGGCGGATGAAACGGGGCATGATATCGCCGGCGGCCGGCGCCCTGCTGGCATGCGCCGCACTTGCGGCCGCGGTGATGAACGGCGCATGCGCCAGCTCCGCCAGGCCGGCAGCGCCTGCGCCATCCTCGGCGCCTCACACGGCCGCCCCGGGCGTCACCGTCGAGGCGCTCGGCCCCACACCCACATCGCCGGCGCCGTCGCTCGTGCGGCCCGACCCGCCCGGCTTGCTCCAGGGCGCCTTGGTCGCCGGGACGGCCGAGCCAGGACGTTGCCCCGAACCCTACGTCACGCCGATCGGCCCCCCGCCGACGCCCGCGGCCGACGATGGCACGCCCGTGCCGGAGCGCATCGCCCATGCGGAGGCGACGGACGTGCCGCAGCCCACCACCACGCCGGCGCTGCCGCCGTCACGGCCGGACGCCACGCTGGAAGAGCGGATCCGCGCGCGGCTGGGCGACGCGGCCGGCCACTACGCCATCGTAATCAAGGACCTGCGCGACGGGCGCAGCGTCGAGATCGATCCGAACCGCGTCTTCTACGCTGCCAGCCTGTTCAAGCTGGAGGTGATGTACGAGATCTTTCACCAGCGCCAGGCCGGCCTGCTGGATTTCGGCGAGCGGTACGTCGCCAGCGACTACTACTCCGGCTTCGACCTCGGCCCCCACCTCGTCGGCCAGTGCGCGACCGTGAGCATCGCCGACCTGCTGGGCGCCATGATGTCGGTCAGCGACAACGTCGCCGCGGTCATGCTGCAGGACCGCGCGGGCGCGGGCAACGTCAACAACGCCATGGCGGCGCTGGGGCTGGAGCAGACGAGGCTCACCGAAGACGGCTCGCTGCCGGCCACCGCCGGCGACCTGGCGCGCCTCCTGGAGCTGATCGCCCGCGGGATGGCGGTGGACCGCGACGCCAGCAAGGGAATGGCGGACCTGATGGCCACGGAGAAGATCGACGACCGCATCCCGCAGGGCCTGCCGGCCGGCACGCTGGTCGCGCACAAGACGGGCAACTGGGACAACGCCACGCACGACGCGGGCATCGTCTACGGCGACAAGTCCGCGTACGTCATCGTGCTGATGTCCGACATCGGCCTGGAAGGCGATGCCGGCGCCGCCGCGGCGATGGAAGCGGACATCACGAAGATCGCGTTCGACTACTTCGAGGGGCCGTAGCGCCGTTAGCGCGCGGCGAGCAGGTCGACGACGCGGTCGAGGATGCGCTGCGCCACGTCGTACTTCGGGAGTAGCGGCAACTCCTGCACGGTACCCTCCGCGTCGATCAGCATCACGAGGTTCGTGTCCGCCGCGAAGCCCGCGTTCGGCGCGGTGACGTCGTTCGCGACGATCAGATCCAACCCCTTCTTCGCGATCTTCGCCTCGGCGTTCTCGCGCACGTGCTGCGTCTCCGCCGCGAAGCCGACCTTCACGAAGCGGCCCTTCAGCCCGGCGAGAATGTCAGCGTTCGGGACCAGCTCCACGGCGATGGCTTCACCGCTGCGTTTGATCTTCTGATCGGCGGGGCGCGACGGGCGGAAATCGGCCGGTGCGGCGGCCATGATCAGCACGTCGCAGCCGCGCGACGCCGCCGTCATGGCCTCCGCCATTTCGGCGGTCGTGTTCACGTCGACTCGGTCCACGCCGTACGGCGTCGGCAGCGCCACCGGACCGCTCACCAGCGTCACGGCCGCGCCGCGGTCACGGGCGGCCTCGGCAATTGCGAAGCCCATCTTGCCGGAGGAGCGGTTGCCCACGAAGCGGACGGGGTCGATCGGTTCGTGGGTCCCGCCCGCGCTTACGACGACGCGCCTGCCCGCCAGGTCGCCGCGCGCGCCGAGCACGCCACGTATGGCGCCGATGATCGTCGCGGTCTCCGCAAGCCGGCCGAGGCCCATGTGGCCGCTCGCCAGCCGCCCTTCCTCCGGGCCGACGAAGATGACGCCGCGCTGGCGCAGCGTCGCAACGTTCGCGGCGGTGGCGGCGTGTTCCCACATCTGGCCGTCCATCGCCGGCGCAATCAGCACAGGTGCGGTCGTGGCCAGCGCCGTAAGCGCAACCATGTTGTCGGCCAGCCCGTACGCCAGGCGGGCCAGCGTCGTCGCGCTCGCCGGCGCGATCACGACAGCGTCCGCGCCGCGGGCGAGCTCCACGTGCTCCTCGGCGATGGGTGACTGCGGGTCGAACATATCGGTGTAGACGGGACGCGCCGTGAGCGCGCGAAACGTCAGCGGCGTGACGAACTTCTGTGCGGCGTCGGTGAGCACCACATCGACGGCCGCGCCGGCCTGCGTGAGCTTGCTGGCGAGGTCCACCGCCTTGTAGCTGGCGATACTCCCGCAAACACCGAGGATGATCCGCTTGCCTTGTAGCATGTCAGTCCCGCCGCGCATTCATCTCGTGCAGCAGGCGCAGGCCCGTCAGCGTGAGGTTCTCGTCGACCGCATCGAAAACGTGGGTTTCCTTCGCCAGCCGCTCGGCCCAGCCGCCCGTGGCGATGACGCGGGCGTGCCCGCCCAGCTCCTTCTTGAAACGGACCACCATGCCCTCGATCAGGCCCACGTAGCCGAACAGCGTGCCCGACTGGATCGCCGCCACGGTGTTCTTGCCGATGGCGTTCTTCGGCCGCTCCAACTCGACGCGGTACAGCTTCGCCGCCCGCTCGAACAGCGCCTCCGACGCGATGCCGATGCCGGGGGCGATGGCGCCGCCCAGGTAGTCGCCATCGGCCGAAACCGCATCGAACACGGTGGCGGTGCCGAAGTCCACGATGATCAGCGGCGGCGGCCCGTACAGTTGTAGAGCGGCGACGACGTCCACGATGCGGTCCGCGCCCACCTCGCGCGGGTTGTCGTAGACGATGCGGATGCCGGTGCGGGTGCCGGTGCCCACCACCAGCGGGTCGATGCCGAAGTAGCGGCGGCAGAGGTGCTCGAAGATCGGCGCCAGGTCCGGCACCACGCTCGCCATCACGGCCTGGTCGATGGACTTGGGGCTGATATCGGCGGTGCCGAGCAGTCCCAGCACCGTGACGGCGTACTCATCCGTCAGCCGCTCGATGTCGGTGGCGATGCGCCAGGTCGCCCGGACCTCGTCGCCCTCGAAGACGCCGATGGTGACGTTCGTGTTTCCCACGTCGAAGGCGATGAGCAACGCAACCTCCGGTTCCAGCAGCGAAAGTATATCAGCGGCTGTCCGGCGGCCTTCCGGAACGTCAAGCGCTCGGTCCGGGACGGGGAGAGGCAAGCGCCTTCAGCTCACCGCGAATGCCGCGGCCCACGCCGGCGCGGTGTTGGTGGTGACGCGGTCGATCGCCGCGTCGAGCAGGCGGCGCAGCCATGCGGCATCGTCTGGCGCCCGGTAGTCCGCCGTCCAGACGTTCGCGCCGATGCCGCGCCCGTGCAGCCACGCCGCGGCGTCAAAGCCGTCGTCGAGCATTTGCAGCACCAGGCGGTAATCGAGAAAGAACTCACGCGAGCCAGGCGCCTGGGCCAGCAACGCCTCCATGCGCGCTGCCAGGTACACCGGCGCGGGGTCGCCGCGCCTCAGCGCCAGCGGATGATCGTCGCGGTAGCCGTACGCCCCTGCGTTACGCGGCAGCGGACCCGGCCGCTCAGGCGCCAGGTAGTACCCCGGATCGAAGCCGGTCGCCGGCGCGCCCGGCGTGTCGCGCAGCAGGCGCAGGTTCCAGTCCTGGGGACAGGACACGATGACGCGCTCGCGCACCGGCGCTACGGCGTCGACGAGCGCACCGATGCGCTGCGGAGACATCAGCCGCAGATCCTTCCAGTCGAGCTGCATCTCCGTGTCGCAGCCGCGCGCCATCTCGACCACTTCGCTGAGCAGCGCCGGCCGGTCGTCCGGGAACTCTGTGTAGCGCAGGGCGCGGATCGCGTCCGGCGTCGCCGCGCCGATGGAGCCGCTGCCGGTCGTGTCGCCCTCAAGGCGCCGATCGTGGTAGACGGCGTAGTCGTCTCCGTCCAGCGAGTGGATGTCGATCTCGATGCGCCCGACGTTCAGGTCGAAGCACTCGCGGATCGCCGCAAGAGAGTTGCGGCGATGGCGACCCGACAGCACGGCCATGTGGCACACCAGCAGCGGCGCACCGGGCACAGGCTGGACCGTGGGGACCGGCGATAGGCTCATGCTTCACACGTACGCCAGCGCGGCGACGAGCGCCTCGCGCAACGTCTCCGGGTCGATGGGCGCCTGCGCAACGATCCGCTCGCCGACCGCAACGGCCGGGATCACGTCGTTGTAGCGCGCGCGCAACGCGTCGTCGTCGTCTACGTCACGCTCGATGAGCGTGAAGCCGAGGTCGTCGCGCAGCCGGCGGAGTTCGATGGCGGTGTCGTCGCAGATGCCACACAGGCGGCGTGTGTACAGGACGACGTCGCGGCTCACGCGCGGGACCGTGCCGACGAGCTCGACGGCGGGCGCTGGCCGGGCGACGGTGCGGGCGATGGTGCATCCTGCGGCTTGCGCCGCACCATCCAGATCAACCCGGCGAGGCCGACGAAGAACGTGCACATCGAGACGACCTGCGGGAACGTCTCCCAGTTCCTGATGATGTATGACGGGCACTGGTCTCCCCCGGCCGGGCAGGAGTCGATGCGCAGGTAGCTCACGCCGAAACGCATCGCGGAATACAGCACGACGCCCGCGAAGAACGTGATGCCGGGACGGTGTTGCCACAGCTTCACGAAGAGGTACGCCATGATGCCGATGATCAACAGGTCGCCGATCATCTCGTACGTCGTCGCCGGATGGCGCGCGATGTGCTGGCCCGTCGACGTGACCGAATACGGATAGCCCGGGCTGCTGGGGTTGGTGTACGCAACCGCCCACGGCAGGCTTGACGGCTTCGCGATGTGCTCGCCATTGATGAAGTCGCCGATGCGGCCGATCGCCATGCCGAGCAGCAGTCCGATGCCTGCGACGTCGAGGCCGCGGGTGATCGGCATGCGCCGGATCCAGCCGTACGCCACCGCGCCCAGGATGCCGCCGATCGCCGCGCCGTAGATCGTGATGCCGCCCTCGTTGATCTTCAGCACGTCCAGCCACTGGCCCTCGAAGCGGATGTGGTTCTCCAGCACGAACATCGCGCGCGCGCCGACGATGCCCGCCGGCACGCCGACGAGGGCGATGCTGTAGGCGTCGTCCTCGGTGAAGCCCTCGCGCTTGCCCAGCCATCCGCACAGGTACACACCCGCGGCGATACCAACGGCGGTGAACACGCCGTGCCAGGAGAGCGTGAACGGCCCGAACTCGAAGATGTTGGGATCCCACGAGATCGTGATCGTGAGCAGGTGCAGCAGCAGACCCGGCACTAGCGTTCCTCCTGTAGTTCCGGCGGGATGGCGACGCCCATGCGTGCCGCCAGTGTGCGCATGTCCTTCTCGAACCCACCGCTCTTCTCTGCGAGCGAGGCAATGTGGGTGCCGCGCTGGTCGAGCCGGAGCCAGAGCCGGCGGCGTGGCAGGTAGAAGGTTAGCGCAAGACCGAAGAGCAGCATAGCGGTGGCCACCCAGATGAACCACGAGCCGTAATCCCGCTTGACGGCGATGCCCGCGAACGCGCGCTGGCCGACGAAGGTGTATTCGTACGGCCCCGCGATCGTCGCCTGCCCCGGGGCGAGCGAGATCGCGGGCCGCCCGTTCGACACGAGCATCAGCGATGACGTGCCATCCGGCTGCGTGTTCAGCTGCGCCAGCGTGTTCGCGCTGCCGCCGGGGAGGCCGACGCCGACCGCGGACGGCAGCGACGCTACGCGATCGAAGCGCAGCGTCAGTCCGCTCAGCGTGCCCGAGGCGCCCTGATCGATGCGCACCTGCTGGTCCTGACCGCCGCCCTTCGGGTCGAAGGCCACCAGCTGCCACGCCTGGTCGCCCCGCGCCGTGATGCCGATCCACACCACGCGGTCCGTGCCGGGGACCGAGACCAGCGCACCGCTGGCGGCGGAAAGGAAGTCCGTCGGGGCGATGGTATCGGTCAGCAGCGTGTGCCCCGCGGCATCGCTGATCGTGACGGCGGGCGCGGCCGTCGACTCTTCGAGCGAGAACGTCTCGTGGAAGACGGTGTTGCCGGTCGCGACCTCGCGGATCTTCAACTCGGCGCCCCACGGGAAGAAGGCGATCTGGTGGAAGCGGTAGCCGCCGTACTTGAACGGGTCGTTGACCGTCGTCGTGCCTTGCGCCACCTGCTGGCCGTTCTTGAAGATCGTCAGCCGCGTGCGGAAGTCCAGCGGGTTGCCCTGCGCGCCGAACTTGCCGATCGCATCATCGACGCGAACCTGCAGCTGGTTCGGGTTGCTCACGGCGAATACCGGCGTCGTCGTGCCGGCGCCGGCGAAGATCTCGGTGCTGAAGCCGGTGAACCAGGTGACGAGACCGCCGGAGATGAAGAGGATGAGCGCCAGGTGGCTGATGAAGGTCGCCAGCTGCGTCCACGGATAGCGGTCGGCGAACACGTAGGTCGCGCCGTCGCGCTCCTCCGCCTGGATCCGGAACCGCATGCGCTTCAGCGCGCGTACCAGCACGCTGGGCGCGACACCATCGAGCGTGGCGCGGTTGTGCGCGCGGTCGAAGAACGACTCCGGGACGCGGTGATTCGGGTGGAAGACGTTGCGGAACGTCGGCGCCCAACGGTTGAAAGTGCAGACGCTGACGTTCACGACGAGAAAGCCCAGCGCGGCGAGGAACCACTTGGCGTGGAAGACCTCGAAGAACCCGAGCCGGTACATCGGATCCGTCAGCGGCCCAAACGTGCCGCGCTCCGAGTCAAGCCACACCGTGATCGCGGCGCGGTTGCCGCGCATCGCCTCCGGCACCTGCGGCACGAGCACGCCGATCAGCGCAAACGTCGCGAGCGTGGCGATGAAGAACACCGCGAAGCGCACCGACGTCAGCGTCCGCCAGACGGGCTGGAACGGATCGAACGCCGCGCGGCGGGAAGGCGTCGCGGCCTTCGCGGCGGGCGTCGCACCATCCGCCGTCATTGGACGCCCACCAACGCCAGGTCGCGCGCGATCGTCTCCGCCGTCATCGGCCCGTATTCGCGCGCCTGCACGATGCCCTTCGCATCGACGAAGTACGATGACGGGATGCCCTGGATCGGGCCGCCGATCCGCCACGCGTCGGCGACGGCGCCGGTCGTATCCGTAACGATCGGGAACGTCATGCCGAACTCGGACGCAAACTGGCGCACCTGCTCGGTGTTCTCCTGCAGGTCCACGGCGAGCACGGTGAGAGCGCCCGCGTGCGCGCCGTACGCCCGCACGATCTCAGGCATCTCCTCGCGGCAGGGGGCGCACCATGACGCCCAGAAGTTCACCAGCACCGGCCTGCCGCGCAGATCGCTCAGGCGCACGCGCGAGCCGTCCAGCGACGCCAGCACGAAGTCGGGCGCGGCGCGCCCCGGGTTCGTCGAGACGCCGCGGCCCGTCGTGTTCAGCGCCGCTGGCAGCTCCACCACGCCAAGGCCGTCGGCCGGGTGACTGCCGCCGCCGCGCCGCTGCGCGTACCACACCGCGCCCACGATCACCGCGACGATCAGCACCGGCAGCACCAGGCTGCGCAGCGGCCCGCCCCACTCGCGGCGGTTCTGGGGCCGCTCCTCCACACCGGAGACATCGTCGACGGGCAGATCGTCGTTCATGCTCATGGCAGCGGCTCGAACAGCTGTGTGTAGATCGTGCGCACGTCCGTATGCGGCAGGCCCTTGCCGAGAAACGCGTCGGCCGCCCGCACTTCGAAGTGCAGGTGCTCTTCGGTGTCCGGGCGGCTGAGCGACTCAGGCGTGCCGGAGTCGCCGACGAAGGCGATCGTCTGGCCCTGCACAACCTTCGTGCCGACCTGCACGTTCGCGGCGATGTCCGCCAGGTGCGCATAGCGCGTGATGATGCCGTGCCCGTGATCGATCCACACCTGGCGCCCGCGGAACAGGTCCAGCACATCGGCGTCGTTGGCATGGCCCGCGGCGATCTTCGCGTTCGCGGCATCAAGCTCCGCCTGCGTCAGCGGATGATAGTCGTGGTCCGCGCGCAGGACGACGCCGTCCTTCGCGGCGAGGACGGCCGTGCCCTTCACGATGGTCGTGCAATTGTCGTAGCCATAGAAGTCGACGCCCTCGTGCACACCGCTCCGATACTCGCGGGGCGCGTTCGGCATCAACTGGTCACCGGACGGCAGGCAGGCGCCCTTGATCGGGTAGATGAAGTTGCGGAACACGGTGAGGTCCGCCGGCTCCGACGTCGGCGTGGTTGCGGGCGCGGGCGGAGTCGACGTGGGCGCGGGCGCGGCGGCACCGCCGTTGCATGCGGCCAGCGTCAACGCGAGTGGGATCGCGAGCAGAGGTGCAGGGATGAAGCGCCGCAGTGGACGACCAGCCTTCCGACCCGGACCGTGGCAGGGGGCCGCAGTCAGCATAGCGGACTGGCGCGGCGCGGGTTAGCGCGGGGTGCCCGGACGGGTGGCTTGCTCAGGGCCGGGGGTCGCCTACAATCGGAGCGGGGGTTCTCCATATGTATCAGGCGATCGTCCTCTGGATTCACATCCTGTCTGCCGTCATCTTCATCGGCCCGCAGATCTTCCTCGTGGTCGGCGTGGGGCCGGCCATGCGCACGCTCGAAGACGTGAAGCAGCGCGCGCAAGCGATGCGCATCATGACCATGCGGTTCGGCATCTGGGGCGGCGGGGCGCTGCTGCTCTTGCTGATCACTGGCGTGATCAATTACATGCACGCCAACGACGAGCACGAGTTGGACCTCAAGCGGTATTTCATCGTCATGCAGGTAAAGCTGACGCTGGTGGGGCTGGTCGTCGCGATGACGATACTGCACGGGGCGGTCTTCGGCCGGCGGCTGCAGAGCCTGCAGGAGAGCGGCGCCGGCGAGGCCGAGATCGCCCGCGTGCGCCAGTGGTCAATGCTGCTCTCGATGGCCACGCTGGTGGCATCGGTCGCGATCCTGCTCTGCGCCGCGCTGCTGGGCTCCGACTGGTCCAAGGCCGGCGGACTTCGTTGACGCGACTGACCCGCCCACGGGTCGGCGAGCTAAGGACGTGGTGAGATGGTCTTTCGGCGCGCGGGCGACGACCGGCGGGACGACGTGGTAGAGGAAGATGAGGACGGCCTGAACATTCGCAGCGAAGACGACGACGGCGAGGACGAAGAGGCGGAGCCGCTGTTCAAGGACGGCGACATCTGCTGGGCCTGCCAGGACGAGCCGGGCCGCGTCGGACTCGACCCGTCGTGCGGCGGCGAGTACCCGGGCCTGGATCCGGTGCTGCTGGGCGAGCGCTGCCTGCCCGCCGCGTTGAAGGAGGCGTACGCCACGACCGAGGGCATCGGCGCGATCGTCGAGCCGTTCGGCACGTACGGCCAGCACCTGTACTACCGCCTCGACGAGATGCCCGCGTACGGCTTCACGCGCGACGACGTCGAGGGCGTGTCGTGGCTGATGCTGACGATCGGCGACGCGTGCGCGCGCTGCGGCGAGCAGAGCCACTTCACCTGGCTGACGAAGGACTTCGTGGACCCGAACTTGCCCGAAGAAGAAGACGAGCCGGTGTTCCGCAACCTCGACCGCGAGGCAGAGCGCCTCTGCCGCTCGTGCGCGGCCGACGCGTTGGCGCGCGGTTACGCGGCCCTGAAGCCGCGGCTGGTGACGGTGGAGCTGCCGCGCGGTGCAATGGGCGTCATGATCCCGGCGAGAGCGTAATGGCGCTGCTCCTCGAGAAACACTACATCGACGAGATGATCGCCCACGCGAAGGAAGACGCGCCGGACGAGTGCTGCGGCATCGTCGCCGGCGCAGACGGCCGCGCGACCAAGCTCTACCGCGCGATCAACGCCGAGCACAGCCCGTACCGCTATAGCGTCGACTCGAAAGACCTGCTGCGCATCCACCGCGACGCGGACAGCCACGACTGGGAGTTCCTGGTGATCTACCACTCCCACACGCACACCGAGGCGTACCCGTCGCCGACGGACGTGCGCCTGGCCGCATGGAGCGACGCCTACTACGTGCTCGTGTCGCTGATGGACGAGTCCGCGCCGGTGCTCCGGGCGTTCCGCATCGTCGACGGCGTGGTGACGGAAGAGCCGATCGAGATCGTCAAGTAGGTGCTGGCCGCGGGGGAATCGTAACGCCTTGCGTGGATGCGGGGGACGGGGCTGAAGACCCGTCCCCCGGTCTCGCCGTTCGCGTGCCAGGCGCAGAGACGCGCGCCCTGGGGCGCGCGTCTCACTGTGAACTACCCGCTCCCGCTAGACTTCCGTCTTCGACAGCGTCGCCAGGAACTCGGCGTTGCTCCCCGTGCGCGAGAGGCGCTCCAGCAGGCGCTCCGTCGCCTCCGACGGGTTGCTGGCGTTCGACGAGATCATCGACATCATGCGGCGCATCAGCCACACCTGGCGCAGCGTCGCCTCGTCGAACAGCAGCTCCTCGCGGCGCGTGCTGCTGCCGGCGATGTCGATCGCCGGGAAGACGCGGCGCTCGGCCAGGCGGCGGTCGAGCCGCAACTCCTGGTTACCGGTGCCCTTGAACTCTTCGAAGATCACCTCGTCCATGCGGCTGCCGGTGTCCACCAGGCAGGTCGCGATGACGGTGAGGCTGCCGCCCTCCTCGCAGTTGCGGGCGGCGCCGAAGAAGCGCTTGGGCGGGTAGAGCGCCACCGGGTCCATACCGCCGGTGAGCGTGCGGCCGCTGGGCGGCATCGCCAGGTTGTAGGCGCGGGTGAGGCGGGTGATGCTGTCGAGCAGGATCACGACGTCCTTGCCGCCCTCGACCAGGCGCTTCGCGCGCTCCAGCGCCATCTCGGCGACGCGCGTGTGGTCCTCGACAGGCTCGTCGAAGGTCGAGGCGACGACTTCTCCCTTGACGGAGCGCTTCATGTCCGTCACTTCCTCCGGACGCTCACCGATGAGCGCGACAATGAGGTGGATGTCGGGATAGTTCGCCGCGATGCCCGCCGCGATCGCCTTCAGCAGGAAGGTCTTGCCGGCCTTCGGCGGCGAGACGATCAGACCGCGCTGCCCGCGGCCGATCGGCGAGATCAGGTTGATCAGCCGCCCGGAGAGGTCCGGCGACGGCGTCTCCAGGTCGATCATCTGGTTCGGGAAGATCGCGGTGAAGTTCTCGAAGTGGGGGCGGCTCTTCGCCGCGTCGGGATCGAGTCCGTTGATGTTCTCGACGCGGAGGAGACCGTAGTACTTCTCGCTGTCCTTGGGCGGGCGCACCTGGCCGGTGACGTAGTCGCCCGTGCGCAGGCCGAAGCGCCGTATCTGCGACTGGCTGACGTAGACGTCGTTCTGGCCCGGCAGCAGGCTTTCGCCGCGCAGGAAGCCGTAGCCGTCGTCCACGACCTCCAGGATGCCGCCGGTCGTGAGCGCTGAGTCGCGCTCGGCCTGTGTCATCGGCTGCTCGCCGGCATCCTCTTGCGGTGGCACCGGGGTGCGCCCGCCGCCACCACCGCCACCGGAAGACCGTCTGCGTTCTCGTACTGCGCCCATGTGTAGCCCTCTATCAGGTGAATGGCCGTGAAACCGGCCCGGGTGTCCCTCGGGATGTGTGCGCTCCCCATGCGGGCACGGCCAAGAACGCCTTCGGCGAGCCGAACCTGTGCCGGATCAGGGGGAATACCGCGGCGCCGGGAGAAGAAGCGCCGTGAGCAGGCGGGTGAACCGTTCCTTTGGTACAGCAAATGCCGGATATCTGTCAAGAGGCGTGCCCGCGCCGGACGCCGCCGTGATCCCGATGCATGAGCCTGGGGAGTCGCGCCGTCCGGCGGCTTCTCAACCGCGGCGCGCGTCACACACACATGCTATCGGATCCGCCGCCGGCGTGCGCATCCGCAAACTCCCCTATTTTCGTCAGCTCGGCTCACAGATCGCATACAGAACAGCGTTGCCCGGTACGCATCACCGGAGGATACTGCGCATGCCGGCGCGAAGCCGGCGCCACACCGGAGGCCACATGGACCTGCTGCGATCGCTGCTCTTCGTCCCCGGCAACCGCGAGCACATGCTCGAAAAGGCGCTGGCGACGCCGGCCGACGCGATCATCATCGACCTGGAAGACGCCGTGCCACCCACGGAGAAGAAGGCCGCGCGCCGTCTCGCGCGGACCTGGGTGCCGCGGCTGGCGCGCGCCGGGCAGCGCGTCTACGCGCGCGTCAACGCGATCGACAGCGGCCAGACGCGCGACGACGTGCAGGCCGTGGTGCGGAAGGGGCTTGCCGGCGTCGTCCTGCCGAAGGCGCAGACGGCGCAGGACCTGCGCAGCCTGGACGTGCTGCTGCGGGAGGCCGAGATGGGCGCGAAGATCCGCCCGGGCGACGTGCGCACCATCCCGATCATCGAGAGCGCGCGCGGCGTCCTGCGCTGCGAGGAGATCGCCCGCGCGTCCGACCGGGTCGCCGCGCTGGCGCTCGGCGGCGAGGACTACACCGCCGAGCTGGGCGTGCCCCGCGACGCGGGCGGGGCAGCGCTGGCGTATCCGCGCGGCGTGCTCGTCACCGTGGCCACGGCGTACGGCCTGCCGGCGATCGACGCGCCCTATGCCGGCGTCCGCGATGCGAAGGGGCTCGCGGCGGAGACGGCGCTCGTGCGGTCGATCGGCTTCAAGGGGAAGTTCGCGATCCATCCCGGGCAGGTGGCGGCATTGAACCGCGCCTTCGCGCCTTCGCGCGACGAGATCGATGCCGCGCGCGCCATTGTGCGCGCGGCGGAAGCGGCGGCCGCCGAGGGCATCGGCGCGATCAGCGTCGATGGGCGGATGGTGGACGCGCCGGTGGTCGAGCGTGCGCGCCGCCTGCTCGCCGCGGGCGAGGCGATACGCGCGCGCCGCCGGGCGCCGCGTGATGCCGCGGAATAACGAAGAAGCCCCGCGGTGCGCGGGGCTTCTTGCTGGCTGCGATCAGCCGGGCCTCAGGACTTCCAGATGTCGTACTGCTGCGCCCGACGGAGCTTGAAGTCCGTCTCCGGCAGCTTGAAGCCAAGTCCGCGGACCTTCTTGAGGATCGTCTCGACCTGCCGCTTCTCCGCGGCGCTCAGCACCGAGCCGAACATGTCGTCGTAGAGTTCCATCGAGATCTTCATGATCTCTTCGGTGATCTCCCGTCCCTTGTCCGTCAGCTCCAGGCCGACGGCCCGGCGGTCGTTCGGGTCAGGCAGCCGGCGCACCCAGCCGCGCGACTCGATGCGGTGGAGGATGCCCGTGATGCTCTGCGTCTCCTGGAAGAGCAGCGTCGCGATCAGGCTCGGCTTGATCGGCCCCTTGGCGAAGTGCAGCACCGCCAGCACGCGCGCCTGCGAAGCCGAGACGCCCAGGTGATAGAACCTGCGCTCCAGGAGCTTGTAGGACATCCAGTAGATTTCGGTGATGAGCACCCAGGGCATCATCGCCGCGGTGATCGCCGACTCGGTGAGTTGCTTCGCGGACTTCGTGGATCCTGCCATATACCTCGCCTGCCTCGTTAGAGTGGTGCCGATCGCTCGGCGTTGCGGAGTCACTGCCCTCTGCCTGTGAACGAGTCTAGCATCGGTTTCGAGGACGGGCAACGAATCGTCGCCGTCGACGCACACTCGTTCCCCGACCGACTGAATGGTATTTGCACAGGAGCGCAGTATCTCACGATGCGGCCACGTCGCTGGATCACGCAAGGGGCCGGTGCTACGCTTGGCCTCGCTGCGAGTCCGAAGGAGCAACGATTATGGCATTCAACTTCGAGAAGGTCATCTACGAGAAGCGCGGACACATCGGCGTCGTCACGATCAACCGCCCGGACCGCATGAACGCGATCGATCCGCAGACGTCGGCGGAGTTGCACGAAGCGTGGTGCGACTTCCGCGATGACGACAACCTCTGGGTCGGCATCTTCACGGGCGCCGGCGAGCGCGCGTTCTCCGCGGGCAATGACCTGGTCGCGATGTCACAGATGCAGCAGGCCGGCCGCAACGAAATCAGCGCGGTGTACTCGCGCGCGCCGTTCGGCGGCATCACGCGCGATTTCGAATGCTGGAAGCCGATGATCGCGGCCGTCAACGGCTACTGCCTCGCCGGCGGGCTGGAGATGGCGCTCGCCTGCGACGTCCGCATCGCGGCGGAGCACGCGGTCTTCGGGCTGCCGGAAGTGACGCGCGCGATCATCGCCGGCGCCGGCGGCACGCAGCGCCTGCCGCGGCTCATCCCGTTTGGCGCGGCGCTCGAGTTGATTCTCACGGGCGGCCGTTTCGACGCGCAGTGGGCGCTGCGCTACGGGCTCGTCAACGCGGTCGTGCCGGCGGACCAGGTGATGCCGCGCGCCATCGCGATGGCGGAAGCGATCTGCGAGAACGGCCCGCTCGCCGTGCGGCTGGCGAAGGAGGCCGCCTACCGCGGCTGCAGCATGACGATCGAAGATGGCCTGCGCTTCGAGATCGAGCAGTCGCGCAAGGTGCTGGCATCGGAGGACGCCCGCGAGGGCCCGCTGGCCTTCGCGCAGAAGCGCAAGCCGGAGTACAAGGGCCGCTGAGGCGCGTCACCAGCGCGGCGCGCCGCCATCAGTACCAATGCGGATTGCCCTCCGCGCTCCCGTAGACGGCCAGGAACAGGTCAAGCTGGATCATCAAGAGCTTGTTCCATGCCGCCACCGTGGCGACCATCTCGGCGCGATCCTCGATCGCTTCGTTGAGCAGTCCCAGCAGCGCGCTCTGAACGAAGCTGATGGTGAGTACCATATAGCGGCCCTTCACCCACGACTCGGCGCCCGCACCCCGCCGCGTGTGCGCGCGCCCCACGCCCGCCAGGTAGCCGGCCGCCTGCTCGTCGAGCGGTGATTCGATCGCGGCGATCAGCCACTCCTTGAGCGTGTGCGAACGCGCCGCAATGATCCCCTCGTCCGGAGTTCCATCGGCCCGCGTGAATTGCTGCGCCGTCTCGGCGTGCGCGAGCAGGTGGCCGTACACGGCATCGGCGATCGCGTCGGCGTGAGGCAGAAGCAGCGAGCGCGTCGCGAACACACGGGCACGATCGTCATCCGTGTACCGCACAAAGGCGCTGCTCGCCTCCAGCCGCCGCAGAAATTTCTGACGGCTGCGGCTCTCGCCCAGTGTTTCGCTGCTGCCGCTGTCGGCCATGTGGGCCATGGTTCCGCCTCTCTCGATCGCCGGACAGTCGCCGTGCGCACGCGTTCCGGATGCACGTCGCTATTCGCGGGAAGCAGCGGAGGCGGCCCAGCGCCAGGGGAGGAGAGGGCCGCCTTCCGCTATAGCACGCGCGCCGAAGCGCCCGGTACCACCACGCGGCTCCGCTAGATCGCGGCTTCTCCACGCTCGCCGGTGCGCACGCGCATCACCTGGTCGATCGTCGAGACGAACACCTTGCCATCGCCAACCGCGCCGGTGCGCGCCGACTCCTGAATAGCTTGAAGCACGGGCTCGAGCAGCTCATCGGCGATGATCACCTTCAACTCGACTTTGGGCAAGAGATCGACCTTGTAGATGTTGCCCTTCCACTGTTGTGTGACGCCGCGCTGTGCGCCGTGCCCCATGACCTGCGTGATTGTCACACCCTTGACCCCGAGCTCTTCCAGCGACTTCCGGACGACGGCCAGCATCTCCGGCCGGACGATCGCTTCCACCTTCTTCATCACTATTCTCCCTCTCTCACGTCCCGTACGCCGCTGCGCACCAGGGACGCGCGATCCATATCCCGCCGCGTACTCAGTCCATGAACCCCGTCTTCGGCCCAGGGGTGGCCGTCGGCGCCGCACCCGGCCCGAACGCCGCTGAAGGCATGGTCGCCGCGTGCGGCGCAAACTCCGGGTACGCCGGCATGCCGCGATTCACGACGAACTCCGGGTACCCGCTGGTGCCGTGCTCGTGCAAGTCGAGGCCCTGTCGCTCCCCGTCTGCGGAGACGCGCAACGTGCCCGTGAGCTTGACGGCGTACATCAGCACCATCGCGACGGCGAACACGGCCGCCGCCACGCTCAGCGTGCCATACGTCTGCACCCAGAGCAGGTGCGTGCCGCCGCCGTAGAACAGCCCGTCGACCGTGCTGCTCGCGTCGGCGCCCGTCGAGGTTGCGGCGCCGTACTTCGCCGCCGCGAACAGGCCGAGCGACATCGTGCCGGCGATGCCCGCAAACATGTGAACCGGCACCGCGCCGATCGGGTCGTCGATGCGCAGGTACTCCAGTACTTCGAGTCCGACGATCGCCGCGCCTGCGCCGATGATGCCGATGAAGAACGCGCCGATCGGATCCACCCAGTAACACGGGCAGGTAATCGCGACGAGTCCGGCCAGGAAGCCGTTCACGGTGAGCCCCAGGTCCCACTTGCCGCTGCGCGCGTAGGAGTAGAAGAGCGCCGTCAGACCCGCCGAGCACGCGGCGAGCGTGGTGTTGAACGAGACGCGGCCGATGCCCTGCGCGTCGAGTGCGGAGAGCGTGCTGCCGGGGTTGAACCCGTACCAGCCGAACCAGAGGATCAGGCCGCCGACAGCGCCGAGGATGATGTTGTGCGGCGGCATCGGGCCGCCGCCGTCGCGCCTGAAGACGCGGCCCAGGCGCGGCCCGAGCGCGATGGCGCCAGCCAGCGAGATGGTGCCGCCGATCGTGTGGACGACGGTGGATCCGGCGAAGTCGTGGAAGCCCTTGACCACCAGCCAGCCGTCCGGGCCCCAGGCCCAGTGCCCGATGATCGGGTAGATGAACCCGGTGACGCCGATGCTGTAGAGGATGTCGCCGATGAAGCCGCAGCGGCCGACCATGGCGCCCGACGTGATCGTGGACGCGGTGTCGGCGAAGGCGAACTGGAACACCCAGAACGCCAGCAGCGGCACGCCCGTCGAGCCGTAGGTGTCCGGCAGACCCTGCAGGAAGAATCCGTGCGTGCCGATGAACTTGTTGCCGTCCTCGAACATGAACGCGAAGCCGATCGCCCAGAACAGCACACCGCAGATGCACGTGTCGGCGATGCCTTCCACGAGGATGTTCACCGACTCGCGCTCACGCGCGAACCCCGCTTCGAGCATCACGAACCCGACCTGCATCCCGAAGACCAGGAACGCGGCGATCAGCGTCCACGACGTGTTGATCGCGTTGATCGAAGCCACCGGATCCGGCGAACTCGCGTCTTGCGCGTGCGCAACCGACGGCATCAGCGAGTGGATCAGGAACAGCACGATCGCCAGGCCGATGAGCTTGCCCGCCATCAGCCACGCGATGTTGTGCCGCCTGACGGGGTCGCGGAAGTTTGTGCGGAGTCTGTCGAACGTGGATTCCATATCGCCTCCTCATGCTCCAGTACGGCCGTCGACCGCGATTGAGGTATCACCCCCTTACGCGGTCGATGCCGCATCTTCGCGGAGGCGCGTTTCCTGCAGGTGTCCGGGACGTGAACAGCCCGTGTCGCGGAGGTTTCGGGGATGTTTCGTGACGCGGCCGGGGAAGCCGTCCGGAGTCGAGTCTCAGGACCGAAGGCGTACTACGCGCGGACGGCGTCCGCGAACTCGCGCAGGGATCGCACGAGCGTGAGGTTCGGCGGCAGCGGCGCGTCGCCGTGCGCGCCGGCATGGTCGTAGAGGTAGACGCTCGTGACGCCGGTCCGCGCCAGATGGTAGGCCGTGCGCGGGTCGTCGTCGATGTGCGCGTCGATGCCGAGCAGCCGCGCCGTCGCCAGCTTGTGCTGCGCCGGGCGCAGGCCCGCCGGCGCCATGCGGATGCCGGCAACGCGGCCGTCCAGCCCGTGGCGGCGCAGCCAGCGCCGCAGCAGCGGCTCGCCCGCGACGCTGCGCCCGGTGACGATGTAGATCTCGTTTCCCGCGGCGACGGCGCGCACGGTCTCGGCGGCGTCGGGCGCCATGCGCCGCCAGCCGAAGCGCGCGTACTCCACGAGGAGGCGCAGGGGGCTGGGCTGCCGCGGCGCGTCGTAGAGAGCCGCGTAGTCCGGCGGCAGATCGGGCACGGGTTTCGGCGCGTGGACGGCCAGCCGGCCGAACGGCGTCTCGCAGAGCACACCGTCGAAGTCGAATCCGATGCGCATCAGCCGCCCATCGCGCGCGCCAACGCCATCGCGTTCGCGGCGACCAGGCGGACGCGCGCCGAGAGCGCCTCATCCGGCGCGCCGTCCGTGAACTGCGCGTCGGTCGCGTAGACGCCGGCGATCGGCACGCCCTCGAGGCTCGTGAAGAGCGGGCGCATGCCGTACTCGATGGCGAGGAAGTGCGCCGGCGAGGCGCCGGTCTGCACGGGCACGCAGATCTTGCCCGCCAGGTGCGCGGGCGGCATCAGGTCGAAGAACGCCTTCATGACGCCGGTGTAGAGCGCGCGGTACGTCGGAGAAGCCGCGATCACGATGTGCGCCGCGCCCACCGCCGCGACCGCCGCGTCCAGTTCGGGCGCGGACGCGCGGGCGACCAGCGCCTCGGCCGGCAGATCCGCCACGTCCACCATCTGGACCGCGTAGCCGGCGCGCTCCAGGTCGGCGAGCATCATCGCCGCGAGCGATTTCGACTTCGACGGCGAGCGGGGGCTGCCGGACACGGCGACGGCGCGCAGATCAGCCATGTTACGCGCGCGCCAGTTCGCGCGGCGCAGCGGGCACGCTGGCCACACCACGGAAGTGCGGCATCACGTACTGGCCGAAGCGCTGCGCCTCCTCCAGGTGCGGATAGCCGGAAAAGATGAACGTGTCGATGCCCTCGGCCATATACTCGCGGAGCCGGGCCGCCACGCTGTCGCCGGAGCCGACGAGCGCCGTGCCGACGCCGAGCCGCGCGCGGCCGATGCCGGCCCAGAGGTTCGGGCCCAGCCACTCGTCGGGCTGCGACGCGAGTTGGCGCTGGCGGCGCTCGCCCTCCGAGTCGGTGCCAGCGAGGTGCTTCTGCATCATCTTCTCGAAGTCCTGCGGGATCGCCGCGATCAGCCCTTCCGCGGCGGCGTGCGCCTCGTCGTCGGTCTCGCGCACGCAGACCATGATGCGCATGCCGAAGCGGAGGGTACGGCCCAGCTCCGCCGCGCGCCGCCGCATGTCGGCGATGCGCTCGCGCACCATGGGGACGGTCTCGCCCCAGAGCAGGTATACGTCGGACTCTTCCGCGCCAACCTTCTGCGCCGCCTCCGACGCGCCGCCGAAATAGAACGGCGGGTGCGGCTGCTGGTACGGTCGCGGGAACACGTTCCCGTTCTCCACGCGGTAGTATCGGCCCTCGTGGCTCCATCGCCGCGGCTCCGTCCAGGCGCGCCGCACGACCTGCATGAACTCCTGCGTGCGCACGTAGCGCTCGTCGTGCTCCGTGAAGTCGCCGTCGGCCGCGAGCTCGGCCGGGAAGCCGCCCGTGACGATGTTGATCAGCACGCGGCCGCGTGTCAGCTGGTCGAGCGTATTCGACATCTTCGCGGCGACGGTAGGCGCGACAAAACCGGGACGCATCGCGACGAGGAACTTCAGCTTCTCGGTGCGCGCCGCGACCACGGCCGAGGCCAGCCACGCATCCTCACAGGTGGTGCCGACAGGCACGAGCGCGAACACGAAGCCCGCATCCTCGGCGGCGCGCGCCACGCTGACGAGGTAGTCGGCACTCGCCTCACGCGTGGGCGGCCCGATGACCTCCGTATCGCCCATCGTGGGCAGGAACCAGCCGAAATCGATGCTCATGGCGACGCTCCGTCACTGGCCGGGACAGCGAGGTATGCCCGTGGAGTATAGGCGGGCCGGAGTGGCGGTTCAATTCGCCTGGCGGGCATCCCGGACGGCGCGGAGCTTGCGCGCGAGGTCGCCGGGCGCAGCGTCCCCTGCGTGTGGTCGCCCCTGCCGTCCTTGACACACGCCCGCACCGTCGCGACGCGTCATCTGGCCGTAATCTGAGCGCGCTATACTTCCGTGATTCGTGAGGGAAGCGAGCTTGATCTTGAGCACCGTCCTGATCGTCGATGCCTCGGAGGAGATGCGGCCGCTGGCGGCCGCGCTGGAGGAGTCCGGCCTCGCCGTCACGTACGCGCCGATGGCGCGCGTGCTGGACGATGCGCGAGACGCGACGCCTGCCGTCTTCATGTTCAACCTGCTGGCCCGCCCGGACACCCATGCGATCCGCAACCTGCTGCGCTCCGCCGACATGCCGCACGGCGTCGCGGCGCTCGCGGTGATCCGCAGCGACCAGCTCCCGTCCCTCGACTTCACGATCGGCTTCGACGATTTCATCGTCTACCCGGCGCTCACCGAAGAAGTGGCGGCGCGGGTGCGCCGCGCGATCTGGCTCAAGTCCGGCGTCGAGAGCGACAACACGCTGCGCGCCGGCGACCTGCACATTGACCTCGCAAACTACAAGGCCTTCGTCGCGGGCCGTCCCATCGACCTGACGTACAAGGAGTACGAGCTGCTCCGCTTCCTGGCGACGAACCGCGACAAGGTCTTCACGCGCGAGGCGCTGCTGAACCGCGTCTGGGGCTACGACTTCTACGGCGGCGCGCGCACGGTGGACGTCCACGTGCGGCGCCTCCGGAGCAAGATCGAAGACCGCACCCACACGTTCATCGAAACGGTGCGCAACGTCGGCTACCGCTTCCACCTGGCGTAGCAACGTCTCCGTCGTTCCTTCTCGCGAAAGGGTCCGCTCTGCCACGGGCGGGCATCCGCTATCGTTTGTGCGTGAGCCAGCCGACTGACGAGCAACGGGTGTCGCGACGCCTGCGCCTCCAGCGCCGCATCGAGCGCTTCCTCGACGCGTACATGGAAGACGATCTTGCCGCGACGGCCGACGTAGTGGTCGCGTCCGAACACCAGCGCCTCGCGCTCCTGGGCATCGCGGCGGCCGTCGTCGGCATGACAGCGGCGCTGGTAATCGCCTACACCGTCGGCGGCGTGCGGCTGGTGAAGAGCCTCGGCTACTTCGGCGTCTTCCTCTCCGCGATCATCGGTTCCGCGTCGATGTTCGTGCCGGTGCCCGGCGCGCTGGCGGGCATCACGTTCGGCCTGTTCCTCACGCCCATCCCGTACATCCCCCAGCCGATCACCATCGCCGTGGTGGTGGCGGCCGGTTCGGCGATCGGCGAACTGACCGGCTATTCCACGGGCGTCGGCGGCCGCGCGGTCATCGGCAACAGCCGCATCGGTCGGCTGCTCGTGACGCTGATGCGCCGCCACGGGACGTTGACGGTCTTCTGCGTGGCGGCCGTGCCGAATCCGCTGATCGACGTCGGCGGCATCGCCGCGGGCGTCGCCGGCATGTCGATGCGCCGCTTCATGACGGTGATGTTCCTCGGCAAGTGCGTGAACTACGTCGCCGTCGCGTACCTCGTCAGCAGCGGCATCGAGAGCCTGCAACAGTTCGCCGGCGCCTGACCGCTACGGCGCCGTCGCGCTCCGGCGCGCGCTCATGCGGTCCATGATGTTCTTCGTGACGCGGCGCAGACGGTCGTCGGCGAAGGCGCCGCGCTCTTCATGCCCGAAGTCATCCAACCCCCATGCCCATGCGACGGTCCCCGCCGCGAACACCTCCGCGCCCGACGGCGCGGTGTACAGCGCCGAGGCAGCCGTGTCGCTGCCGAGGAATCCGTTGACCGGCGAGCTGCCGACCACCACAAGCCCCGGCGGGCGCTCGGCGGGCGCCGCGATATGGTCGTACTCGTATCCGACGATGCCCGGGAACGACTGTCCGTCCACGATGCCGCTGCCCGCGAAGATCCAGGTGTCGAGGTTGGCGGGGCGCCACGCCATGTAGTCCGGCTGCGTGTTCGAACCGTACGCCAGGCCGGAGAGCTGGCTCTGCGGGCGGCTGACCGGCGGATCGGCGAACAGCACCGTCGCTTCCTTCGGGTTGCTGCGCGCGAGCGGGTCGAGTGCGGCGTCCTTGTACTCCGTCAGGATGCGGCCCGGCGTGCCGGCCGGCGAGGCATCGAGCCGCGCCTGCCAGTACGCCTCGTTGCCGCCGAAGAAGGCAATGTTCGTGCCCGCGTCGCGCGCCGCCTCGAAGGCGTCGCGTTGCTGCTTGGTCCAGTACTCGTCATGGCCCAGCGAGATCACCATACGGTGCCGCTGCAACGTGTCGCCGCGCAGCGAGACGTCGACGCTCGTGGTGTACGTCATGTCGTAGCCCTGCGACTCCGCCCACCGGACGAAGTTGTACTCCCACGAGAAGAACTCGCCCGCGCCGTCGTTCCGTTCGTCACGCATCATCGGGTCGTACGGCCGGTCATACGACACGCGGTAGGCGCGCCGCGTCTTGGCGACGTACTTGCGGTTCGCGCCAAACGAGCCGTAGAAGCTCGCGTCGCCCCACGTGTTGTAGGCCTGCCACGTGTTGGTGGACGCCTGCACCACGATCGCCGCGTGCGACGCGTCGTCGCGGACGATGAAGATGACGTAGGTCGCCGTATCGGTCTTCCGCTCGTGCAATCTGACCAGGTAGTAGCCACTTGCCCAGTCGGAGGGGATCTTGACCTGCAGGCTGCGCTTCCAGTTCGCCTGGACCAGCAGCGTCGCGGGGTCCACCTTGCAGGTCTTGCAGTCCTGGAGGCCGTGCAACGGGTCCCACCGGCCCTGGTCGTCGCCGTCGACGTTCTTGATCGAGCGGACGTTACGCGCGCCGGCGCCGCCGTACCAGCCCATGCGGTAGACGTCGGCGTCGAACTTCGCGCCAGCGGCCTTCGTGCTGACATAAACGTCCAGCGTCTCGCCCGGCTGCACGCTGACCTGCCCGGCGTACGCCTCGATCTCACCGTTCAGTGACGGCCGGTCGATCCGCCAGTCCGCGTCGCCCGGTTTCGCGTTCTCGTCCGCGATGGCGTGCGCATTCCGCGCGATGGCTGTCGCCGTGGCCGCCGCGCCGGGGCCGCCGCTACCACCGACCTCAGCGCGCCCAATCAACACGGCGATGACGCCGATCAGCACGGCGATCGTTGCGATCCCGATGACCTTAGGGCGCGAAGGTTTCGTCACGCGAGGCGGGGCTCCTTCCTGCGGTGGGTACGTCGCCGCCGTTGTAGCAGATGGCGCGCGCCGCGGCGAACGCGCCCGGCCGCGGGGCAACGGCGCATCCACCCGGGAGCCAGCCCAAATCACCCGATCCGGCATCGCGATCGGGCCCGGATCCGGCGCTTCGAAGGGCCGTCCGGAAGGCCGTATTGTGCTACAATTAGCCGTAATGCGGGAGCAGCCGAGACCGACGTTTTCGACGCATGAGCACGAGCCCCTTCGATCTTTGACCACCCCTTCCGGAGCAACGGGAAACCAGGCAATACATGGTGCGCCAACGCGATGATGCGCCCGCGGCAAAGCGCGGGAAGCAGACCGATTCGTACACGGCCAGCGACATCCAGGTGCTGGAAGGGCTGGAGGCCGTCCGCCGCCGCCCCGGCATGTACATCGGCACCACCGACCAGCGCGGACTGCACCACCTGGTCTTCGAAATCGTCGACAACTCCGTCGACGAGGCGATGGCTGGCTATTGCAGCCGCATCGACGTCGTGATCGAAGCAAACAACTGGGTGACCGTCCGCGACAACGGACGCGGCATCCCGGTCGACAAGCACAAGACCACCGGCAAGTCCGCGCTCGAAACGATCATGACGGTGCTGCACGCCGGCGGTAAGTTCGGCGGCGGCGCGTACAAGGTCTCCGGCGGTCTGCACGGCGTCGGCGCCTCCGTCGTCAACGCGCTGTCGCGGAAGACGTACGTCGAGGTGCGCCGCGAGGGCAAGGTGTACCGGCAGGACTACGAGCGCGGCATCCCGAAGGGCTCGCTCAAGACGACGCCGGATCCCAAGCAGAAGCACACCGGCACCACCACGTCGTTCCTCGCCGACGACGAGATCTTCGACGCCATCGACTACGACTACGACATGCTGCTCCAGCGGTTCCGCGAGATGGCCTACCTGACCAAGGGCATCTGGATCCGCTTCGAGGACCAGCGCGCCGGCCACGAGCGAGAGATGAACTTCTGCTTCGAAGGCGGCGTCGCCAGCTTCGTGCGACACGTCAACAAGGGACGCGCGACGCTGACCAGCCGTCCGATCTACGTCGAGAAGACCGTGGATACGACGCAGGTAGAGGCCGCGATTCAGTACAACGACGGCTTCGCGCAGGTGGAGTTCAGCTTCGCCAACACCATCAACACCATCGACGGCGGCGCGCACCTCACCGGCTTCCGCGCCGCGCTCACACGCGTGCTGAACGACTACGCGCGCAAGCAGAAGTTCCTGAAGGACGACGACGCCAACCTCACCGGCGACGACGTGCGCGAGGGCATCGTCGCCGTGGTCAGCGTCAAGCTGCCCGAACCGCAGTTCGAGGGCCAGACGAAGACGCGCCTCGGCAACGCCGAGGTGAAGACGCACGTCGAGTCGGCGGTGGCCGAAGGGCTGATGCAGTACCTGGAGGAGCACCCCTCCGACGGTCGCCGCATCATCGAGAAGGGCATCATGGCGTCCCGCGCGCGCGAGGCCGCCCGCAAGGCGCGCGACCTGGTCGTGCGCAAGGGCCTGCTCGACGGCACGATGCTGCCGGGGAAGCTCGCCGACTGCTCGGAGCGCGACCCCTTCCAGTGCGAGCTGTACCTGGTGGAGGGCATCTCCGCAGGCGGCACCGCGAAGACCGGCCGCGACCGCCGCTTCCAGGCCATCCTGCCTTTGCGCGGCAAGATCCTGAACGTCGAGAAGGCGCGGATGGAGAAGATGCTGGCGCACGAGGAGATCCGGGCGCTGATCACCGCGCTGGGCACGAGCTTCGGCGACACGATGGACATGAATAAGCTCCGCTACCGGCGCGTCATCATCATGGCCGACGCCGACGTGGACGGATCGCACATCCGCACGCTGCTGCTGACGTTCTTCTTCCGCTACATGCGGCCGCTGATCGACGAGGGGTGCCTGTACATCGCGCAACCGCCGCTGTTCCGCATCCAGGTCGGCCGGGCGCATACGTGGATCTACTCCGACCAGGAGCGCGACCAGCATCTGTCGAAGGTGAAGGACGGCCAGAAGGCGCACGTGCAGCGCTACAAGGGTCTCGGCGAGATGAACCCGGAGCAGCTCTGGGAGACGACGATGGACCCGGAGCGCCGCACCATGCTGCAGGTGTCGATCGAGGACGCCATGGGCGCGGAGGAGATCTTCTCGACGCTGATGGGCGACGAAGTGGCGCCGCGCAAGAAGTGGATCCAGGGTCACGCCACGCAGGTCAAGAATCTGGACGTGTAGCGGCTGGCTGTCCGCTTCCGACTCCCCCAGGTCTCCATCGCGAACCCTCGCGCGGCCTGCGGCCCGACAAACGACGCCCGCGCGATGATCGCGCGGGCGTCCCGCATGAAGGCGATCCGATCTGTCAGGCCGGACGCGGCCGTTCCGGCTGGCGCGGTCCGGCGTCCCGGAGATCGGCGGTGTTGCCCTCGCCGTGGCCGTCGCTCATCAGGATCAGCGCCACGACGGCGGCCGCGAGCAGCATGCTTACGAGCGCGCCGCCAGGGTGCATGCCAAAGCGCAGCGACGCCCCCAGCACGGACAGTACCTCGAACGCCAGCGCCCCGGCGCGCGCCCACGTCCAGCCGCGGATGACGCCGACCGCCAGCACAACGACGACGGCCGCGACCAGTACGACGAACAGGCCCGCACCCGCACGATGCCTCGCCGCGAGGTGCGCCACCGTCCAGTGGTGGACGCGTAGCCGGTGCGCGGAGGCGAACAGCAGGAGCGCGACGAGCGCCCCGATCGCCGCCTGGAACCCCAGCAAGATCCCGGCGGCGATCGCCAGCGTGCGGTTCGACGTTCGATTCAGGTTCATGGCGCATCTCTCCTGTCGCTACATCCAAGTAAACGCCAGGCCGGGGTACAAATGTGTTACGGCTCTGCAAACTCTGCGACAATTTCGCCGCGCACGCCCGCGTTCGCTAGACTGCACACCACACACCCGTGCCGCCACGAGGATCCGCCCCCATGACACCGTCCCCACGTCTCTGTGCGCTGCTCGCCGCGGCCCTGCTGCTCGGCGCCGCGTGCAGCGGCGGCAAGGGCGGTGCCAAGTCCGGCGCAGGGGCCGCCGCCACGCAGACCGACGTAACGGCTGCGCGCGACTGGGCGACGCCCGTCACGCTGCCCGTCACGCCCGCTACGCCAGCGTGGCACACCGTGAATCCGCAACTCGACGCGCTCCCGGGCGCGCACTCCATCGTCGGCACCTACAGCGGCGGCGCCTACGAGATCGAGGTACCGGACGCCTGGGACGGCGACGTCGTCTACTTCGCCCACGGATTCCGCGGCGGGGTGCTCGACCTCACGGTCAGCCAGCCGCCGCTTCGCCAGTACCTCATCGACCACGGCTACGCGTGGGCGGCGTCCAGCTACAGCGCCAACGGCTACGCGCCGGGCGTCGGCGCGGCCGATACGTACGCGCTGCGCGATGTCTTCACACAGAAGGTGGGCGCGCCGAAGCACAGCTACCTCTACGGACAGTCGATGGGCGGCAACGTCGCCACCGTGTCACTGGAGCGCTACCCGACGGCATACGACGGCGCGCTGACGGAATGCGGCTCCCTGAGCGGCCAGGGCATCGTCGACTACTTCCTGAGCTGGGGGGCGCTCGCGGGCTACTTCAGCGACACGGAGATCGCCGGCGTCACGTCGGACGCGGGCGCGCTGGGACAGGTGCTACGCAACAAGGTCGGGCCGGTGCTCGGCACGCCGAAGAACCTGACGGACAAAGGAAAGGCCTTCGCAAGCGCGATCGAAAACATGACCGGCGGCCCGCGCCCGTTCTTCAACGAGGGCTTCGGCGCGAACTACATCCTGAACTTCCTGATACTCGTGCAGGCCGTCGCGGCGCCCGGCGCGGCCAACGCCGTGGCGCAGAACGCTGACACGCAATACGCCGTCGCGCCCGGCCTCGGTATCGACAACGCCGCGCTGAACGGCAAGGTCGAGCGCGTGCGGGCGAACCCCGTCTATCAGGACCAGACGAAGTACCCCGAGTTCGGCGCACCGACGGGCAAAATCCAGCGGCCGATACTGACGCTGCACGGCACGGGCGACCTCTTCGTGCCGATGAGCATGGAGCAGATCTACCGCCGCGCCGTCGATGCTGCCGGCGCGGGCGACCTGCTGGTGCAGCGCGCGATCCGCCGTCCCGGCCACTGCGCCTTCACGAACGAGGAGCGCGTCAGCGCGTTCGAAGATCTTGTCGCGTGGGTGACGCAGGGCAAGAAGCCCGCGGGCGAGGACATCACCGGCGACCTGACGGACGCCGGCCGCGCGTTCACGAACCCCCTGCTCGCCGACGATCCCGGCGGCGTCGCGCCGTAACGCTTGCGAACCTGGCCCGCGAATCGCGAAGCGCGTGGCACAGACGTCCTCGCCTGTGCGTCGGGCGCAGGTAGACCGCCGCGATCCAGAAGGACTCTGCTAGCCGATCATGTCCGCGTACAGCTGCTCCATGAGCGCGGCGTTGTCCTGCCAGCGGTAGTGCCGCCGCACGAACTCGCGGCCCGCCGCGCCCATCGCACGGCGCAAGGCGGCGTCGCGCGCGAAGCGCTCGATGGCCGCGGCCAGGGCGGACTCGTCCGCGGGCGGCACCAGGATCCCGGTGCGCCCGTCATCGACGACGTCCGGGATGCCGTGGATGTCCGATGCCACGGCCGGCAGCTCCATCGCGCTGGCCTCCAGCGCCGAGACGCCGAAGCCCTCCCACGTCGACGGCATCGCGAAGACGTCGAGTCGCTGCAGCACTTCGGGCACGCCGTCGTGCGGCACTTCGCCCGTGAACTCCACGTGAGCGCGAAGGCGCAACTCGTCCGTCAACCGCTCCAGCGCGACACGCGACGGGCCGTCGCCGGCGAGCAGCACCCGCACCGGCACGCCGCGCGCGCGGAGCGCCGCCACGGCGCGGAGCAGCACGTCGAACCCCTTCTCGGGCGACAGCCGTGACGCCGCGCCCACCACGACTTCGTCGCGCTCCACGCGCGGCACGGGCGCGAAGCGGTCGAGGTCGACGCCGTAGGGGATGACCGTCACCGGCTTGCCGGCCGGCGTGTGCGGCAACGTCGCCTCGGCCAGGCGCAGGCCCGTGGCGGTGATCGCGCCGGCCCTGCGAAGAGCCTGGCGCGTGATCCAGCGGTGCAGCGGCGTCAGCGACGGCGCTTCCAGGACGTCGGTGCCCCACACCGACACGATCGACGGCTGGAAGCCCGACAGTCCGGCCAGGAAGCCATAGCTCGTCAGGTGCAACGCGTGCACCAGGTCCGGGCGCAGGTCGCGGATCATCGAGCGGACGCGGCGCGCGTGCACCAGGTAGCGCGCCTTGCCGATCGCCTCGAAGCCGCCGGCGTAGTGCACCGTCGCACCCTCGATCTCCGCCGGGCGGAACGAGATGACGTGCGCGTCCCAGCCGCGCTGCGCGAAGTGCTGCACCCACCGCCGCGTGTGGATGTACGGGGCGTCGGCCAGGTAGACGACGCGCCGCTCAGCCACGCGGCATCTCCCCATCGCCCGGCGCGTCAGCCCGCGCGATCGCGTCGATGGCGACGACGATGCCGGCGGCGAACCACAGATACGGGTCCTCCAGGAAGCGGCCTTCCGTCTGCGAGCCGAGGAAGATGATCGCGCTGATCATCACCATGCCGATCGCCGCGGCTTTCAGATCGCCGGGGGCGCGGCGCAGGATGCCTCGCGCGTACCCCGCCCAGCGCAGCGCGAGGAACGCCAGCGCCGCGAGGCCGATCAGCCCGAGTTCGGCCATGATCGTCACGAGCGACGTGTGCGAGATCGTCACGTTGGCCTTGATCTTCGGGTCCTTGTAGTCGTAGTAGTCGTCCTGGAACGCCTGCTGGTAGCCGCCGGCGCCGACGCCTGTCACCGGGTGGTCGGTGAACATGTTCAGCCCAGCCTCTACGAGGTACGGACGGGCGCCCGCCGCCTCGAACCCGAACGTGAAGGTATTGATGCGCTTCGCGAAGTAGGGGTTGAACGCCGCCACGGCCAGCGCCGCCAGCACCAGCAGCGCGCCGCCCATCCCGAGCATCCGCAGCCGCAGCATGCGATCGATCGGCAGCGCCAGCACGGCGACGGGCAGCGTCGCCAGTCCGACGACCCACGCGCCGCGCGAGCCAGTGAACACCAGCGTCAGCACCGACAGCGCCATCGCCGGCAGCAGGAACGCGAACTTGGCGCGCCGGCCCACGTAGAACCAGAGCATCATCGCCACGACGACGGCCTCCAGCAGGAAGCGCGCGAAGTGATTGGGGTCGGCGAACGTGGTGTTGATGCGGCGCTCGCCGTACAGCCCCAGGCCCGGATTCCAGAAAAAGTGCCCGGTCGCCTGCTGGTAGATGCCGCAGGCAGCCAGCACCGCGGCGCTCGCGACGAACGCGTACAACGTCCACCGCAGCGCCGCCCGGTCGCGCACGAAGAAGGGCACCAGCGCGAACGTGCCGAGCGAGAACAGCAGCCGCAGCGACTCCGTGCGCGCGGACGAAGCGTCGTACGCGTAGAGCGTCGAAAGCGCGTACACCGCGAACAGCAGCGCCAGCGGCGCCGTCAGCGGCGTATCGGGCAACACGTCGAGCCGCCGCCGGCCCGGACGGACCAGCCACAACACGAACGCCAGCGCGACGACGAGCCGGCCCGCATCCACGATCGACGTCGCACCGAGGCCGCCGCCCAGCTCGCTGCGGGTCTCCAGGAACGGAAACGCCAGCTTCGATATCTCCAGCGGCAGCGCCAGCACCAGCAACGGCCCCAGCGCGCGCGGCTCGTAGAACGCCACGCCCGCCGCCAGCGAGCCGGCCGCAAGCGCCGCGAAGAGCGCCGCGTGTCCGAACAGCGCCGCGCAGCCGAACACGGCCGCAGCCAGCACCCCGGCCACCAGCCACGCCTCAGTTGGCGGGGCGCTCAGCTGACGCGGAAACGTGAACGGTGGACGGACAACAGCCATCGCGGCTATTGTATCCCGCGCCTGCGCGGCGGCTGTGCGGCGGGTCTGTGACTTACGGCAGCGGTATCCCGTTGTAGGTCATGTCGCCGTCGCCGGGAAAGACGTCGGTATAGGCGTTCGCGAGCGCGACGATCGGCCGATCGGATTCCAGGATCGCCGTGCCGGCGAAGCCGTTAGGCAGCATCGTCTCGTTGAACTGGAACACCGTGAACTCCCGGAAGGCCTGCACCGTGTACGCCTGCTGTCCGCCCGGCAGGTCCAGCCCCAGGTACCGAATCGTCACGTTCGCGCTGCCGCCGTCGGCAACCAGCACGCGGAACCACGAGTTCCAGCCGGCCTTGCCGTTCGACGGCCCGTAGTTCTTGTTCAGCACCGGCAACAGCACGCGACGCGCACCGTCGTCCGGCCGGAAGCCGCGGTAGTTCGTGAACGTCTCTCCGAAGCGCGTGCCGCGGTCGACGATGACGCCGATCGGCTGCGTGCTGGTCAGCCGCGCCGTGCCGACGAAGTTGTGCGGCAGCGCGTCCCCCGGGGCGAGGCAATTCGCGTAGTCGTCGCGGTCCTGGAAGCAGAGGCGCGCGCCGTTCACGGTCAGCGTGTTCTGCTTCGCGACGAAGGCGTTGCCGTTGTCCAGGTCAAAGCCCTCGAACCGGAGCGTCACCTGCGCCGCCTTCGCGGGATCCTTGTTCTCGATCTGGAAGCGCGTGCTGAATCCGTTCTGCGGCCCTACCTCGCGGTCCACCAGGGGCAACAGCACCGTCGTGCTCATCTCCGCCTGATCGAACGCGCGGTACGACGCGAAGATGTTGAAGATGCTGTTCCACGCGTCCGCCGTCGCCGTCAGCACCTGCTGCTCGGGAGGGACGTTCTGCTGGTTCTTGTAGGTCTCGATCCGCGCGCTGCCCGTGAAGTTCGGAGGCACGCCGAAGGTGTCCGGATCGCGGAAGAGCGTGGCGCGTGGCGCCAGCGGGCGTCCGCCGTTCGGGCAGCCGGCCAGCTTCGTCGCACCCTTGGTGCCGGGCTTGTACGGATCCCAGGCGATCTCGCCGTCGGTGGCGTTGCTCAGGTAGGTGATGCCGACGCACGCCGTCACCGTGTCGCTGAGGTTCTCGATCGCGAAGCGGCCCATCGAGTCATTCTGTGCGCCGTCGCGGTTCGCGATGAGCGGGAGGTACATCTTCGACGAACCCGACGCGATCGACGTGGTGTTGCCGTCGATCATGAACTCGCCGTTGCGGCGGATGTCCTTCGCCTGCAACGCCACGATAGGCTGGTCGCTCTCGACAAGCGCCGAGCCCTTGTAACCGGCGGGTAGTTGCGGGTTGTCGGTCTGGAAGAACGTCCAGCCCTGGCCGGGACCGATGGCCGCACAACCGGCCGACGGGCAGGCGTCCTGCGCGATCTGCGCGCCCGCCTCGTTGAAGTACGACACCGTCACGTTCGCGTCAACGCTGCCGATGTTCTGCACCCGAATCCACGAGTTCTCGACGCCGAAGGTGAACGACGCGGACTGGAAGGCGCCCACGGGGGTCGGCGCCTGCCGCAGCACCGGCACGCGGCTCGTTGCGACGACGGATACGAAGAGGACTGCCAGCGCCAGGATCGGAATCCGCAGCTGCCGCAGCCCTCTGAACACAGACACTGGAATGGTTCGCACAACCGGATCCTTCCGCCCCACCCCGCCGCATTCTATGGACGGCGCCCTACGAGGTCAATCAGCGCACCCCTGATCTTGGGCACGGTAACACAACGCCCGATCCCGGCGCGCAGGACAACAGCGAGTCAGAGGTTCACTCCACACGCACGCACGATCGGCGCGCGAGCCATTACATGATCGCGTCGACCGCTTCGGCAGCCCGCGCGGCGACTGCGTCGAACGGCTGCATCGCATCGATCACACGCCACGTATCGCCGGCGTCGCGGGCCTGCTGCAGGAAGCCGGCGCGCACGCGCTCGTGGAACGCGACGGCTTCGCGATCGAAGTGATTGCTCTGGCCGTCACCCGCGCGGCGCGCGAGCCCCACCTCGACCGGAAGGTCGAGCAGCAGCGTCAGATCCGGCGCCAGGCCACCGGTGGCGATCGCGTTCAGGCGCTCGACGAGCTCGCGCGCCAGTCCGCGACCGAACGCCTGGTACGCCACCGACGACGCCGCGAAGCGATCACAGATCACGACCGCGCCGCGCTCAAGCGCCGGACGCGCGACGGTAGCGACCAGGTGCGCGCGTGCAGCCTCGAAGAGCAGCAGTTCGGCCAGCGGATCGTCGAGCGCCCGCTGGGCAAGGACGAGCGTGCGCACCTGCTCGCCGAGCGGCGTGCCGCCGGGCTCGCGCGTCTGCACGACGTCACGTCCGCTCGCCTGGACGTGCGCGGACAACGCGGCTTGCAGGCGCGACTTTCCCGCGCCGTCGCCCCCTTCGATCACGATGAATCGACCGCGTGTCATCCGCCGCTCCCGGGCGCGTACCGCTACTTCACGGTCAGCGTCGCGCCCGTGCACGGCACCACCGTGCCGTTACCGGGGCTGTCGCCGCAGTACGCGTACAACTGGCCGATCGCATCGCTGACGTCCGCACTGGCGATGCCGAGATTGAGCGTGCCCGACGCCACCGCGATGAACTCGATGGTGGCCAGCACGCTGGTGCCCGACGCCGTGTTCGGGCTGGGCGTGAAGCACGAGAGAAATGCCTGCCCGGTGTCCGGCTTACCATCGCCGTTGGTCCCGCCGGGATCGTCCAGATCTCCCTCGGGCGCGGGCAGGCAGAGCCAACCCGCGGTGGCGCCGCCGAGGTCGTCTGCGTTCAGCCGGGGATTGCGATCGGTCGGCGGGCCGCCGGCGATAGTCGGCGCGACGACCTTCGTCCTGTCGTAGTCCACCTCAAAGTCGAGGGCATCGATGCCGCCGAGCCCGTTCTGGTACGGCGGCGCGTTCGTCACGACCACCGCGACGCGGAACGTATCGCCGACGTTCACGGAGCGCGTCGCCTGGATGCCCGGCGTGCTGGCATCAAGATCGAGCAGCATCGAGACGCCGCCCGCGTCCACGTTCGGGGGCGCTACCGCCATCGAATCGACGACCGGCGTGCCCTTCGACTTCACGGCAGGAATGGTGCTGATCACAGCGGGTGCGGCGTTGGGATCGCCTCCGGCCAGGCCAGGGTCGACACCCGCCGTGAGCGTAGCCTGCTGCCCGGTCAGGGTCGGCACGCCGGGCGTGGCGCTCGTGCCGCTGGCGGCCGTGCTTCCCCCGGCACGGCTGGTGGCCGTCGCGGTCTCATTGCCGACCGGCGTGGCCGGCGTCTTGCTGGCGCCGCCACACGCAGCCAGCGCGGCCGCGAGCGGGACCGACGCGGCGGCTGCGACGATCCTTCGGTTCAACGTCCCACCTCAAGCTGTGTCCCCCGCACCGCAAGCCGCCGCGCCGGGCGCCCGGCACTTCCGTTCACGGCACGCGGCGGAGGCCGGCGATGCGGCCCGTATGATACTCGATCCGCGAGCCACCTAGCTCAATTGCGATACGGTAGCCCGAAGTCACGATCTGGGCGCATACCTCGCCATCGCGGGGCGCGCCCAGACACGTATCGTTCCAGTCCACCGCCTCGACCGAGACGACGCTCGCGCCCGCCCCCGCGTTAGCCAGCGCGTCCAGCACGGACTTCGGCTGCCAGACCAACCAGCCGTCCGCCGCGGACGAAACGTACTCCCACGCGGCTACCCCGCCCGCCGAGGCGCGGGCGACGCTGACCTGACCGCCGTCGGCTGCGTCGGCAGTGCCGGCTGCCTCCAGCTTCTCCGCCGAGAGCGAGGCCGGCGGCAGGGTCCTGACGGCGACCAGCGTCTCGCCCGCAAGGATCACGACGTCGCCGACGGTACCCGCCTCGCTAGGTACGGTCGGCGATGCGCCGGGCGTCCGCACTCCTGACGACATCCCGCCTCCGCATGCTGAAGCGACGGTAGCGACCACGGCGAGCCACAGGCCAGCTTTCATTCCGCCACTGAACCACAGCGCCGCGCCTGCCACCAGCCATGACGCGCCGGCGACCCCGGACGTCCCACGCCGTAGACGCAAAACAGCCCCCGGCCAATCCGGGGGCTCCTTTGCGTGTATCTGCGTGCGGGTTCGTCTACGCGGCGATCTTGCGCGCGGCGCGACGCGGCGCGGCCTCGCCGAAGACACGGGCGCGGATGCGGTCAACAGCTTCGGCACTGGGGCCGGCTGCCACATCGGCGCGGGCGGGAGCGAGGGTCTTCGCCAGCCAGCGGGCCGCCGTGGCGTCCTCTATGGTGGTGACATTCGCTGCGGTTTCGGTGGGCATCTTCGTCGCTTTCACAGTCTCAGCATCGGCGGCAATTCCGAGATCTTTGACAGTGTCTGCACCCAGTTTGTCATCCTCCGGAGTCTTGACAGGGTCCCGGGTGCGACCGCCACTACCTGAAACGTCGAAGGGGCGGAAACGTTACAGTCCGGCCGGTCTGAATTCACCCCGGCCGCCCTCGTGGCGAGCCGGTGGCCGGGCGCAGCGAAGCCCGCCGAAGAGGCGGGCTTCGAGGAGGCTGCGAGAGACTCCCGCCGGTCAGGCGGTTGCCAGCTGGAGCGTCGACAGGGCCGAGGTCGGGATCATGCCGTCCAGGATGCGCTCGAGCGCCATCGTGTGGGCGCAGGAGCCCCAACCCGCGAAGAAATCGCATGTGCAGCGCCAGTCGTCCCCTTCGAGCCCGACCTTGTGCGTGTCGTTCTCGCCCTGGAAGTCGACCTGCAGGCTGCTGACGTGCATACGACTTCGCTCGTGTGCGTACTTCTTCGCCTTGTCGACCTTACCGATGAGCCCTGAGTTCATGGCGCGGGTTCCCCTTTCCCTCCGGATGCCCAGACAACAAAAACACCGCGCGCGATCGCGTGCGGTGTGTGGTCACACGGTACGAATCCAGCGGAGCAAAACGTCCAAGGTGGCGGCCTCCTTCGACAGATCCACGATAGTACGGGCGCTTCCAGCCTGTCAACCATCCTCCTGCGTTCACGTCCGATTTTGTGACATCGCCATCGTTGACAGACCCATCTCTCGCCCCGCGGGCGCCCCTCGCCTACACTGGATCCGATGCCCCGACGCGAACGCTCACGGCACATCCACGAGGAGGCACAGCGCTTCATGCCCGGCGGCGTGAACTCGCCCGTGCGCGCGTTCAAGGCCGTCGGCGGTGAACCTCCTGTGATCTCTATCGGCAAGGGCGCCCACATCTGGGATGTGGACGGCAACGAATACATCGACTACGTGGCATCGTGGGGCCCGCTGATCCTCGGCCACGCATATCCCGCCGTCGTGGACATCCTGCAGAAGACGGCGGAGCGCGGCACCAGCTACGGCGCAACGACTGAGCTCGAGCTCGATCTGGCGCGGCTGGTCTGCGGCAACGTGCCGTCGATCGAGCAGGTCCGCTTCGTCAACTCCGGCACCGAGGCGACGATGTCCGCCCTGCGGCTGGCGCGCGCGTTCACCGGCCGCGACAAGGTGCTGAAGTTCGAGGGCTGCTACCACGGGCATTCCGACGGTCTGCTGGCGAAGGCCGGCTCCGGCGTCGCCACGCTGGGGCTGCCGGACAGCGCCGGCGTACCCGCGTCGTTCACCGCCGAGACGCTGCTCGCGCCGTTCAACGACCGCGCCGCCGTGGAGCGCATCTTCGAGGAGCGCGGACATGAGATCGCCGCACTGATCGTAGAGCCGGTGCCGGCGAACATGGGCCTCGTGCTGCCGCGCGACGGCTTCTTGCAATTCCTGCGAGAGATCACGAGATCGGCGGGGACGCTGCTGATCTTCGACGAGGTGATCACCGGCTTTCGCCTGGGCACCGGCGGCGCGCAGGCGTACTTCGGCGTTGTGCCGGACCTGACGTGCCTCGGCAAGATTATCGGCGGCGGGCTGCCGGTCGGCGCGTACGGCGGCCGCCGCGACATCATGTCGCTCGTCGCGCCCGTCGGTCCCGTGTACCAGGCTGGCACGCTCTCCGGCAACCCGATGGCGATGGCCGCCGGCGTCGTGACGCTGCGCGCGCTGGCGGACGACGGCGTCTACCCCGCACTGGACGAGATGGGCGCGGCGCTGGCGCAGTCGCTCCGCGACGCGGCGCTGGCCGCGGAGTGCGACGTGACGGTGACGCAGCTCGGCTCGATGATGACGGTGTTCTTCTGCGCCGACGCGCCGTACGACTACGCATCGGCGAAGCTGGCGGACACCGCCCGCTACGGCCGCTTCCACGGGGCCATGCTCGACGCGGGCATCTACCTGCCGCCGGCGCAGTTCGAGGTGATGTTCGTCTCGCTGGCGCACGAGCAGGCCGACCTCGACCGCACGGCCGAAGCCGCGCGCGACGCGTTCGCCGCCGCGCGCGCATAGCCCCCTCCTCCCCAGCTACCGCCGCCATCACTTCCTGCACGCCCGTCAAGTATGAGCGGCGGACGTAGCTGGGCCGCATATGTCACCATGCATGCATGATCGGCGGCGGCATGGGCGGCATGGGTATGGGCATGGGCGGTGGCGGCGCCGGTGCCGCGGTGCTGCGCGAGCGGGCGAAGCCGCGCCGCAGCGCCCGCGAACTCCTGGGGCGGATCGCCGTCCTGTTCCGCCCGTATGGCTGGTCGATCGCGCTGCTGATCGTCACGGTGACCGCCGCCGCGCTGGTCGGGCTGGCGCCGCCGCTCCTGTTCGCCCGCATCATCGATAACGTCAACGGCAAGAAGGACGTGCGCGCCGTCGATATCGACGCGGCGCTGATCTTCGCCGCCGTGCTGGGCGGCGCGCTGCTGAGCGTGCTCCAGTCCTTCCTCAACAACCGCGTCGGCCAGGGCGTGATGTACGACCTGCGCAACGCCACCTACCGCCACCTGCAGAAGATGTCGCTTCGCTTCTTCACCTCCACCCGCAGCGGCGAGATGCTCTCTCGCCTCAACAACGACGTCAGCGGCATCCAGGACGCCGTCACCAACAGCTTCACCACTCTCTACTCGAACCTGATCACCGTCATCACGACCGTCGTGCTCATGGCGGCGCTCGACTGGCGGCTCACACTACTGTCGCTGTCCGCGCTGCCGGTCTTCCTCATCCCGACCCGCATGGTCGGCTCGATCCAGCGGCGATTGCTGGCGCAGACACAGCAGCGCCTGGGCGACATGAACGCGCAGATGCAAGAGACGCTCTCGGTGAACGGCGCGATGCTGACGAAGATCTTCGGCCGCCAGGCGTACGAGTACGGGCGCTTCGACGCCACCAACCGCGACGTGCGCGATCTGACGTTCCGGCGGTTGATGACGGGGCGCTGGTTCTTCATGCTGCTCGGCCTCTTCGGCGGCGTCGCGCCTGCGCTCGTCTACTGGTACGGCGGGCGGCAGGTCGTCTCAGGCGGGCTGAAGGTCGGCGAGGTCGTGGCGTTCGCCGCGCTCGTCACGCGCATCTTCTCGCCCGTCACGCAACTGCTCTCCGTCTGGATCACGTTGCAGAGCTCCCTCGCCCTGTTCGAGCGGGTCTTCGAGTACGGCGAGCTGCCGGTAGAGATCGATGAGAAGCCCGGCGCCACTGACATCCCGCGCGTCGAGGGCCGCGTCCGCTACGATCACGTCGGCTTCCGCTACGGCAAGACGGCGCAGGCGGTCGAGGACGTGTCGCTGGAGATCTTGCCGGGCCAGGTGGCGGCGCTTGTCGGGCCGTCCGGCGCCGGAAAGACGACGCTCACCTACTTGCTGCCGCGCCTCTACGACGCCACCGAAGGCCGCGTGATGATCGACGGCCACGACGTGCGCGACCTGACGTTCGACACGCTCAACCGCGCCATCGGCGTCGTGACGCAGGAGCCGTACCTCTTTCACGCGACGATCAAGGAGAACATCCAGTACGCGCGGCCGGACGCCACCGACGAGCAGATCCAGGCGGCCGCGCGCGCGGCGTACATCGACGAATTTGTGACGGGGCTGCCGCACGGCTACGACACGATCGTTGGAGAGCGCGGCTACCGCCTCTCGGGCGGCGAGAAGCAGCGCGTGGCGATCGCCCGCGCCGTCCTGAAAGACCCGCCGATCCTGATCCTCGACGAGGCGACGTCGTCACTCGACTCCCACTCCGAGCGGATCATCCAGCGCGCGCTCGACGAGCTGTCACGCGGCCGCACGACACTGGTGATCGCGCACCGCCTGAGCACGGTGTTGCACGCCGACACGATCGTCGTGCTGGACCGCGGGCGGGTGGTGGAGCGCGGCACGCACACGGAGCTCATCGCGCACGAGGGGCTCTATGCCTCGCTGTACACGCAGCAGTTCGCCGCGGTGCCGGCAGCCGGCGGGTAGACGGAAGCGATCACCCGGATGATCGCCGGCGCGCGCACCAGGTCGATGCTGAACGGTCTCCGGTCCGCGCCCGCGCCCACCCCCTGCACGAACTGATCCCCGTGCCCTGTTCCTGCTCCGGCGATACGGGATCGTGCCAGATGCGGTCACAGGGCACGGGGATCGTGCGTCACGTCGCGGCCGCGGCCGTCGACATCGCGCGATCGGGACCAACGTCACGCGCTATGCCTGGACCGCGGCCTACGCCGCCAACCGCCGTATCTTGCTCGCCGTCTTCACCACCTCGCGCCTGCGCGCCTCGTCGCGCTGCCTCATGGCGTAGTCGACACGGTAGACCAGCAGCACCAGCAGGATCAGGGACGTTGAGAAGTACATCGCGCCGGCCCAGAGCTGGCTCGTGTCGGTGCCGGCGGCGATGCCGTGCGCCGTCGCGCCCGCGTACAGCACGAACGAGAGGACGTGGATCATCCGCCAAGCGCGGAAGCCCATGTGCTGACGCATCCAGAAGCTCGCGACCACCAGCACCAGCGCGTACGTCGAAAGCACACCGATCGCCACGGCGACGCCACGGTACGGCGAGAGAAACGGAAGCGAGAGCTGCCAGACGTTGAAGTTCAGGTACTGGTCTCCCAGCAGCACATAGGTGTGGAAGCCGGTCGCCAGCAGCGCCAGCACCGACACGAAGCGGTGCATGTCGAAGACCAGGTTCTGCCGCCGGCCGCCCGTGCCGACACGGGCCGTGATCATCATGCCCAGCGCCATGGAAGCGAAGAGGAGCAGGTAAGCGGTGAAGCCGGCTGCGCGAGACAGGTACCAGAACTCGTGATTCATGTCGGGCGTGACTCCGGCTCAACGCGCCAACGTGGCGCGGGGCTTATGAGACGTGGGTGCGCGTGGTGGTGCGGGTAGTCGCCTGGACGCTCTTCGTCTGCGCCGCCGCCTTCGTCGGCGTCGCGTACGGCTGCGATGCGCCGGCCGACGGCGCTGTCTGCGCCAGTACGTCCGCGGATGCCGTAGCAGCCGCACCGCGCTGCACCAGTCCGAGCGCTACCGCCATGGTGGCGATGCTGGCGATGAGCGCCGTGATCTTGGCCCCGGTGTTCTTCTTCATCTGCAACATGGGTGAGCCTCCGTTCTGGCTGCATTGTCGCCGCCAGGGATGCCGGAGGTTATTGCGAGGAGGTTCGGAAGATATGTGGAACGTGTTACAGAGGAAGGGCAGGCGCCGAACGCGCGCTGTCCGGGGCTACTTCGCGCCGTACGCCTTCAGGCGTTCCAGCGCGGTCCACGTCGCGGCGTCCAGCGGGATCCAGTCGTTGAACGACAGGCCGTCGGGCTCGCTCGCCGGGTTCACCATGCCGCGAAACCGCAACGGTCCGACATCGGGGTCCTCCCACACCACCGGATATTCCCAACGGATCTTCGGCGTTCTCGGTATGGCGGTCTGCCACGCGTGCAGGAAGGGTTGGATGACGTTCGGATCTCCGGCGAAGAAGCGCTCCATGATCGCGGCAAAGTACGGGCTGGGGTCCTCCATGGATTCGGCGCCGCGATGGTGGCCCTTGAACGTGGCCGCCATCACCGCCAGCACCTCCGGCAGATTGGTGCAGCGCGCCGCGAAACGGGGGTTGCTGGCCACGCCCAGAAGGTTGCGCTCGATGGGATCGAGGAACTCGGTATTCAGGTCGACGGACCACAACCGCTGCGCGGCGGCGTTGGCTGCGGAGACTTCCATCATCTCGTTGAGGACGAACGCCGGCCACGGATAGTCCTCGATGAACCTGGCCGCCTCCTCGGGCGTGAACATGAACCGGCTGGCCGGCCACGGACTGAGTTCGTACGCATCAGACGCGTAGCCCGCCGCGGCGAGGATCGTGTTGCGCTCGGAACGATCCAGCTTCAGTGCGTCGAGGATCGCGAAAAGGTGCTCGCGCGACGGACTGCGGCGCGCGTTCTCGTAGCTCCGCACCGCTTCGACCGAGAGCCGCGACAGCTCAGCGAGACGGCCCTGGCTCAACTTGCGCCGCTGGCGCGCTCGACCGCCAGTCAGTTCCCATGCCGCGATCCTATCGGGTTTTCGCCGGGCGCACTATACGCTCAATTTCACCGAGCCAACCCCGGCCGCTACGCCGCGCGGCGCAACCGCTCTTGCTGGCGCGCGAGGAGCGCATCCACCACGCGCGGATCGAACTGTGTGCCGGCGTGCCGCGCGATCTCGTCGTACGCTTCGGCGCTCGTCCGCGCCGCCTTGTACGGTCGCGCCGCCATAATCGCGTCGTAGGCATCCGCCACGGCAAAGATCCGGGCGGCCAGCGGGATCTGCTCGCCGCGAAGGCCGCGTGGATAGCCGCTGCCGTCGAAGTGCTCGTGGTGGCAGAGCACCAGCTCGGCCGCGGTGGCCAGGAAGCGCACGCCGGCGAGCATGCGATATCCCTGCATGGAGTGGGATCGGATGATCTCCCACTCCTCCGCGTCGAGCGGTCCCGGCTTGCGCAGCACGGCGTCCGGCACGCCGATCTTGCCGATGTCGTGCAGCATCGCGCCGTGCTTCAGGTCGAGCCATTCGCGCGTGTCGGGCTTGACGCCCAGCGTCAGGCCGAGTTCCAGCGAAAGCTCCGCCACGCGCGTGGAGTGTCCGTGCGTCTCGATGTCGCGCGTGTCGAGCGCGGAGACAAATGCCGCGAGTGTCTCGTTGTACGCGTCCGCCAGTTCGTGGCTGAGCGTCTCTACCTCGGTGTTCTTCTCGCGCAGCTCCCGCACGGTGTGCTCCGTACGATCCACGTACTGCTTCATGGTGAACCGCGTCATGACCACGGGGAGCGTCAGGCCGAGCACACCGTATGCCGCAAGTTCGTCGTACGCCATGACCAGCATGAACGCCAGGAAGCCCATCACGACGAAATGCGGCACGAGCCACGCGAACGTCTCGCTCCACACGCGCCGCAGCGACGCGCCGCTCGTGCACCCGATGATCGACGCCACCAGCGCGCTGCTGACAGCGAAGTGCGCCAGAGACGCGGTAATGATGGCGGCAGCCTGCACCGGCCGCCCGCCGTACGGCGTCGCGTGGGCCATCAGGCGATAGGCGCCGAAGGCAGCAAGCGCGGCGAGTACAAACACGCTCGCGTTGAAGATCAGCTTGTACAGCGGCCGGCCGCGCCCCACATGAGCGGCCAGCGCCACCGCCGGGCACACCAGCAGCACCGCCACGGGGCCGAACAGCACAGCGGCCGTCACCATGAACAGGACGCTTACCGACACGCGGCCGTCGCCGTAGACGTGGATGTCCAGCCGCTCGGACGCCATACCCAGCGCCGCGATCAGCGCCAGTGTCAGCCAGGCGCTCCCTGGCAGGCTGAGTTCGGTGTAGGCAAGGGCGATGGCGCCCGCCAGGACGCCGGCGCACGCGGCCACGGCGATCAGGAGCCGCGCCCCGGCGGGCAGGCGCTCATCCGGCGGCGCGGGACCCGCGACGGACGGCGGCGCCACCCGCAGGCGCGCGTCTGACTTCTCCAATCCGCTACTCCTCTGCGAGATTGTCGTCGCGTGCGGGACGAATATGCAGGCGATTTCCCCGAAATATCCCGCTCCGGGCCATCAGATGCTCGAAACGCCGCCGATTGATGTGAGTGGCGGACGCGACTGAAGCGTCCCCGACAACCGAATACACCTCCGATAAAGGCAAACCCGTCGAAAGGCGGGGGCGCAAAGCCACGGGCCTACACCCCATACGGGGCACGGCAGCCGGGCTGCCGGTTTCATTCGGAGCCAACCCCCGCTATCCCACGGGCTGAGGTAGCGGGTTCTCTTTCTTTGGCGGAGGTGCGTATGTTCCAGTCCAGACCCTGGTTCCATGTCCCTATCCTGGGAGGGCTGCTCCTGCTGGTAGCCCTCATCTCGGCGGGCATCACGCCTGCCACCCGCACGTCGCACGCGCAGGGCGCCGTCTGGGCGTACGGCGACGCCCATCCCGGCCAGCCCATCCCGGTGATCGTCCAGACGGACGGCGGTGCGGATGCGGCACAGTTGGTCCGCGCGAGCGGCGCGGCCGTCCGCGTGGACCTCGGGTTCATGCACGCGGCCGCGGCCGACATCCCGGCCGACCGGCTGCACGAACTCGCTGCCGCGGACCACGTCGCTAACATCAGCCTCGACGGCACGGTGTCGTCCGCCGACGACGGCAAGAACAGCCCGATCGGCACCGACGGCGCGCCGACCAGCGTGTATCCCCGCGAGATCAAAGCCGGCGATCTCTGGAACGACGGCTTCTCCGGGCAAGGCGTCGGCGTCGCGATCGTCGACACGGGCATCGTGCCCAGCAAGGACTTTGGCTCCCGCGTCATCGCCACCTTCGCGACGCAGGCCGGGACGTCGCCGGACGGCTACGGCCACGGCTCACACGTCGCCGGTCTCGCGGGCGGCAACGGCGCGAACTCCGCCAACCAGTACCGAGGCGTGGCGCCGAAGGTCAACCTGATCAACGTCAAAACGGGCGATGACCAGGGCCTGGCGCATGTCAGCGACATCATCGCGGGCCTGGCTTGGGTGCTCGACAACAAGGACGCGTACAACATCCGCGTCGTCAACCTGTCGCTGCGCTCCGACACGGCACAGAGCTACACGACCGATCCGCTGGACGCCGCGGTCGAGCTGCTGACGTTCCGCGGCATCCTCGTCGTCGTCGCGGCCGGCAACACCGGCACCGTCGCCGACGCCGTATCCTACGCGCCGGCCAACGACCCGTTCGTCCTCACCGTAGGCGCGGTGGACGACCTCGGCACATCGGACTACAAGGATGACCTCGTCGCGCCCTGGTCCAGCCGTGGCGCAACGCAGGACGGCTTCGCCAAGCCGGACGTGTACGTGCCCGGCCGCCACCTCATCTCGGTGCAGAGTCCGGGCAGCGTACTCACGGCGCTGTTCCCCAACAACCTCGTCGGCTCGTACTACTTCACCCTCAGTGGCACGTCGATGGCCGCGGGCGTGGCGAGCGGCGGCGCCGCGCTGCTGTTCCAGGCGCATCCCGACTGGACGCCGGGCCAGGCGAAGCTCGCGCTGATGCAAGGCTCCAGGGCGGTGTCCGCCGACGCTACGGTCAACGTGGCCCAGCTGGACCGCTCGGTCGAACTGTCGCCCGTCGACACGACGACCAGCATCAAGCCAAACTACCTGCTGCTGCAGGCCGCCGGCATCGCTGACCCGCAGAGCATCAGCTGGGGCAGCGTCTCGTGGGGCTCCATCTCGTGGGGCAGCATCAGCTGGGGCAGCATCTCGTGGGGCTCGGTGTCCTGGGGCAGCGTGTCCTGGGGCGAGGCGGGGGAGTAACGATGGCAATCGCGAATACCCGATCGCCCATGCACTCCTCGGTCTTTGAACTCCCGACGGGGCGCGCGCTCATCGCCTTCGTCGTGAGCGTCACCGCCGCGGGCGCCGCTGCCATCACCCTCGCCGGCTTCTTTGGCAGCGGCTCCGGCAACCTCACGCTCATCGCCGGCCTCGTGATCGCCGGCGCGGTCTCAGAGCGCTTCAAGGTCGGCCTCTTCGGCGACGCGCACGTATCGCTCGCCGCGGTCGCGATGATGGCGGCCGGTCTCATCGGCGGCGCGCGCGACGTCGTCATCGTCGCGCCACTGATCGCCATCGCCGTGAACGTTGGCGGCGTGGTGCCGTTCTACAAGACGGCCTTCAACGTCGCGGCGTACACCCTGGCGTCGCTGGCGTTCCTGGGCACCGTTCGGCTCGCCGGCGCGACGCCGCTCACCGCAGCGTGGCCGCAGAGCGTAGTCGCTGCCACGGTCGGCACCGCCGTCTACTTCGCGCTGAACACGGCGTTGATCGCCACGGCCGTCAGCATTGCCTCGGGCAACCGGTTCGCGGACGTGATCCGCGGACGCTACCTGTGGCTGCTGCCGCACTACCTGCCGCTGGGCGCGCTCGCCGCCTCCCTGGCGCACGCCTACGACCCGACGGGCGCGTGGTCCATCGCCATCTTCGCCGCTCCGGTGGCCGCCGTGCAGTTCGCGCTGTACCAGTACGCCAGCCTCCGGCGGACGAACGCCGCGAGCCTGCGCGAGATCGAGGAACGGATGCGCCTCGTCGAAGCCGAGCTGACGCTCGCGCGGACCCTGGACGGCGCGCCGGACCGCAACGTCGCGTAACGCGGTGCGCCGGCCGTGACACTACGGCACGCGATATGTATGGTGCGGCGGGCGTTGCCCGAGAACCAAGAACTCAGAACCTGGAACCTCGGTCTGTGAACGACCCGCTCCCAGGTTCGAAGTTCTAGGTTCTAGGTCTAGGTTCTTAGTTCTGGGTTGGGGTCGCCGTATGAGCCAGCTGTTCTCGATCGAGGGGAAGACCGCCGTCGTCACCGGCGGCTCGCGCGGCATCGGCTTGATGATCGCGCGGGGCATGGTGGAGGCCGGTGCGAAGGTCTACATCTCCGCGCGCAAGGCCGACGCCTGCAACGCCGCGGCGCAGCAGCTCTCAGCGATCGGCCAGTGCATCGCCATCCCGGCCGACGTCGGCACGGAAGACGGCTGCCGCTTCCTCGCCGATGAGGTCGGCAAGCGCGAGGAGCGGCTGCACATCCTGGTCAACAACGCCGGCGCCAACTGGGGCGCGCCCATGGACCAGTATCCCGACTCAGCGTTCGACAAGGTGTTCGCCGTGAACGTGAAGGGTGTCTTCAACCTCACGCGCTTCATGGTGCCGCTGCTGGAGTGCGCGGCGAGCGACGACGATCCCGCGCGCGTGATCAACATCGGCTCGATCGACGGCCTGCAGGCGCCGATGCTCGACACGTTCGCCTACTCGTCGAGCAAGGCCGCCGTGCACCACCTGACGCGCGTGCTCGCGCACAAGCTGGCGTCGAAGCGGATCACCGTGAACGCGATCGCGCCCGGACCGTTCGAGAGCAAGATGATGGCGGAGACGCTGGAGCGCTTCGGCGACTCGATCCGCGCGTCATGCCCGCTGGGCCGCATCGGCCGCCCCGACGACATGGCCGGCACAGCGATCTTCCTGTCGTCCCGCGCCGGCGCCTACCTGACCGGCACGATCATCCCCGTCGACGGCGGCATCTCCACCCGCCACGGGTAGCCCGCACTCCATGGTGATCAAGGTCGGCTGACCCCGCCGCGATCAGCGCAGTGATCCCCATCGGCTACGTGTCCGCAAGGTGGCCACGGGCCAGAGGATCGGGTCGCCCGGCGACACAGCGTGAACTACCACTGGGGCGTTCATGGCACCCCTGGCAGGATTCGAACCTGCCAAAGCGCAGGTAACAGCTTAGGAAGATCGCAGGCTGAGTGGGTGCCGGTGATGGCCCTGCTCAGGCTTCGCTTTGGCGAGGCTCCAAGTCCAGCCGATCGGGCGCAGCCCAAGGCGAGCAGCAACTCGCTGAGACGAGAGATTTTGAGCGTCTGTGCTATAGAACATGTGGCGACCGCTGGGACGCAGGATGTCTGCCCAGGTCGCGGTTACCTCAACGGCGTAACCCCGCCGCCGGTAATCGGGGTGAGTCCATACACCGCATTCCGCAGCCCGCTCGGTCGTCCGCCGCGGCGTGTGGCAGATCGAGACGACCTTCCCGTCAACAACGGCCATCGCCCACGGCCCGAGAGTCCCGTCCAGTAACTCATCCCACTCCCCGGCACCCCAATTGCCAGGGTTGAAGGGCCGCAACCGTTCGCCGAGGCGTGTATCCGAGCGCGCGATGTAGGCCCGCGGCTCGATGCGGACATCATCCTCGATCAGAAAGTACGGACCTGCATCGAGAGAAAGCGGTGCGCAGGAAGATTCCAGAATCTCTCGGCAAACTACCAGCGCCAGGGGTTCTATATCGGGGGCGGGCGCCCTGGGCGACGTGTCGACTGCGTCGACTAATGCAGGCACAAGAGTCTCCGGGATTTCACTGCCGACGAAGAGGACTTGCCCATCACTTGTCGAAGCGATCGTGACGCCACAGGCCCCGCGGAGACGGCGGCTGTCGTCCATCCACATCTCGGCTACGAGTTCGAAGAGCTCAAGACAGGTGGGTGAGTGCGAGGCTTGAGGTGGATCCATCTCTAGCTCACTTTCGAAGTGGGTACCGCGAGGAGGTCTGGTACCCCCGGCAGGATTCGAACCTGCGACCATCGGATTAGAAGTCCGGCGCTCTGATCCACTGAGCTACGGGGGCACGCGGTCCGGAAGGCGCCGCGCCGGCTCGATGCCTCCAGCGTCGGCGCGCATGGTACGGCGCAGCGCGGTCCGCCGCGGCCGCGCGCTACCTGCGTGTGCGCGCGACGGGCGGGACGCTACGCCGCGGGTCTTCGCGTGGTCTGCACCTTGTGGAAGCGGGCGCCGCCGCGGCCGCCCTGCTTGATGCCGATGATCTCGGTGTCGGCCATGTCGGGGCTGGTCGTCAGGTAGCGCTGGACGATGCGCCCGACGGGCTGCGCCGCCAGCACCGCCAGCATCGACGCCAGGATCACGTTCGGCAGCTTTTCGCCGCGCCGGCCGCTGCCCATCGTCATGACGGAGGCGATGCCCGCCATCGCGCCGGCGACGGCCAGGTTCGTCCCGCAGAACGGCGAGACGGCCAGGTAGCCCTCGCCCTGCTGCATGCGGCGCAGCGCCTCGTGGGTCGATTCTTCGAGCAGCTCGGTCGGCACGTCGGCGTACAGGTAGTAGCCATCGCCGGTGGCGCGGCCCACCATGCGCACGTCGTGGCCGATCCGGCGCAGCAGCACCGCGATCGTCGCGTGCTCCAGCGCGTGGTTGCGTCGCACCGTGCCGATGAGATTGCCGATCATCGCGTCCTCCGGGCCGGCCGCGCGGCACCGGGCGCCGCGCCTGCCTTCAGCTTCGGCCAGTATACCCGCCCGCCGTAGCCCCTGGACGTGTCAGTCGCCCGCGCCGCAGGTCCGCTTCTCGTACGGCGCCTGGCCGATCACGCCCTTGCTGCGCGTGCACGTGCGGCTATCGGTCTCGATGATCACGTCGCCGCCGCCGTCCACGTGCACCGCGTAGCGGTCCAGGTCGCCGTAACCGGTGCCGAACGCGAAGGCGCCGTCGGCGCGCCACACCGCGCGGTTCCCGTCGCACGCCTCGACGAAGCCGCCCTGCAGCCCCGGCAGCGTGTCCAGCGTGCCGATGCCTGCGGTCTGGTCGTACACGACGCGGCAACTGCCCTGCATCTCCTGCTGCTTCGGCGACCGGTCGTAGATCGCCGTGAACGAGCCATCGGGCAGGCGCACGAGGAAGAGGTGCTCCGCCTCGAACGCCGTCACGGACGGCGACTGGTACGCGCTCGCCGGACCCGCGCCGAACCCGTGCTGCGGCTGCTCGGCGCTGTCGCCCTGGTCGAACGCATAGCCGATGCCGATCACCACGACGATGAGCACGACGATGGCGAGCAGCAGCTTCGTGACGCAGCCGAGCGGGCGGCGCGCCGGCGAGGATGGCGCCGCGGGAGGTCCGGCCTCGCTCATGCGCCCTCGGCCGCGCCACGCACGCGCGCGGCGATCAGCGCCTCAAGACGAAGCGCGTCCTCCAGCGGCAGGTCCGCGCCGCGAAGCATCGCTTCCTTCACCGCACGCACCGAATCGGGCGGCAGCGCCGCGAGCTTTGCCGCCATCGCGGCCGCCTCGTCGTGCAGGCGCGCGCGCCGCACAACGCGATTCACCAGGCCGATCGCGAGCGCGCGCCGCGCGTCGATCGTGTCGCCAGTGAGGATCAGCTCGCGCGCGATGCCGGGCGGGATCGTGCGCGGCAGCGTCTGCGTGCCGCCGGCCGAGGGGATGTAGCCCAGCGTCACCTCCGGCAGCGCGAACCGCGCGTCGTCCGCGGCGATGCGGATGTCGCAGAGCAGCGGCAGCTCGCACCCCGCCCCGTACGCGAAGCCGTGCATCGCGGCGATCAGCGGCTTCGTGATCTCCAGCATCAGCGCCCAGACGTCGCGGTCGCGGCGTGCCCGCCGCGACTCCACGTACGACGGCGCGGTGCCGAACTCGCTGATATCGGCGCCTGCCGAGAATGCGCGGTCGCCCGCGCCCTGGAACACCGCGACTCTGATCTCCGGGTCGTCGCGCACGGCCTGCAGCAGCGACCAGAGGTCGTCGCGGACGGCCATGTTCATGGCGTTCAGAACGTCCGGCCGGTTCAGCGTCAGCCACGCGACGCCGTCATCGGACTTCTCGAACAGCAGCGGAGGTTCAGCGCTCACGGTTCAGGCTACCACGGAGGCTGGTGCCGCTACAGCAGCACCAGGTTGCTGCGATGCACGACCTCCGCGCCGTACTGGTAGCCCAGCACCTCGGCGATGCGATCGGATCGCAGGCCGCGGATCGCGGCGACGTCATCGTTGCCGTAGTTCGTGATGCCACAGGCGATGGCCTGCCCGTCCGGCAGGCAAATATTCACGGTATCGCCGCGCTTGAAGGCGCCCTGGACATCGCTCACACCCGCGGGCAGCAGGCTCTTGCTCCGCTCCAGCAGCGCCCTGGCGGCGCCCGCGTCAACGACGATGGCGCCGCGGGTCGCCAGGCCCGAGAGCATCCAGCGCTTGCGGCTCTCCATGCGCGTGCTCCGCGCCGGCAGCATCGTGCCGACGTGCTCACCGCGCGAGAGGCGGAGCAACACATCGCGCTCGGTGCCCTGCGCGATGAACACGTCGGAGCCGCCGCCAGTCGCGAGCTTCGCCGCCTGCAGCTTGGTGGTCATGCCGCCGGTGCCGCGAACGCTCTCGCTGCCGCCAGCGATCTCCTCGATCTCTCTTGTGATGCGGTCGACGCGCTCGATCAGCGTCGCCGACCTGTGCGTGCGCGGGTCGGCTGTGAAGAGCCCGCCCGTGTCGGTGAGCAGCGCGAGCAGGTCGGCATCGATGAGGTTGGCGACGAGCGCGGACAGATTGTCGTTGTCGCCGATACGCGCGCCGGCGATCTCGTCGATGGCGACGGCATCGTTCTCGTTGATGATCGGGACGACGCCGGCCTCGAGCATGCCGAGCAGCGTGTTGCGCGCGTTCAGGTATCCCACGCGGTCCGAGAGATCGCGCTTACTGAGCAGCGTCTGGCCGACCACGCGGCCGTGCTTCGCGAAGAGCGCGTCGTACGCCTGCATCAGGTGCGGCTGTCCGACGGAGGCCAGCACCTGCCGGTACGCGGTATCGCGGCGCCGCGGCGCGCCGGCCAGCCGCTGCCGCCCTGCGGCGATGGCGCCGCTGGTGACGATCAGCACCTCGCGGCCCTCGTCCATCAGCCGCACCGTCTGCTCCACCAGCACCGCCATCACCGCCGGGTCCAGGCGGTCGGTGCCGGCGGTGAGCAGATTCGTGCCGAACTTGGCGACGATGCGCTCGTAGCCGCCACGGGCGGGCCGTTGCTTGGTCATGCGCGCGAGCCGTTCATGCGTACTCCGTCCGGATTCGCGCCGATTATAGCAGCGGCTACGCCGGCCGCCGCGGCGCGCGGCAGCGCCTTCGTCCACGTACAATGGAGCAGATGTTCAGACGGGGTTGGGTGCTGGCCAAGCACACGTACTTGAGCTTCACACGCCACGACTGCTTGCAGCTCGCGGCGGCTATCTCCTATTACGTGCTGTTCTCCATCCTCCCTCTGGCGATCTTCACCGTCTCCATCTTCGGTTTCGTCCTCAACAGCACAAGCGTCCGCGACGAAGTGGTCAACCGCGTCCTGGACATCGTCCCGCTCACGCAGACCGACGGGCGCGACGCGATCGTGTCCGCGCTGGACAACGTCAAGCGGGTCAGCGGCCCGGTCGCGGTGCTCGGCCTCCTCGGCACGCTCTGGACCGCGTCCGCGGTCTTCGCGTCGATCCGCAAGTCGCTGAACCGCATCTGGGGCGTCGATGAGCACCGCCCCTTTGCGCAGCAGAAGCTCGTCGACTTCTCGCAGGTCGGCCTGCTCGGCTTCATCTTGCTCGCGTCGATGGTGCTCACGGGCGTGCTGCGGGCGATCCGCGCGATGAACCCGGTGACGGCGGGGCCGCTGGCCGGGCACAGTCCGCTCTGGGAGTTGCCCGCAGTGCTGCTTCCCGCCGTGCTGTCGCTCGCGACGTTTCTGCTGCTCTATCGCTGGGTGCCCGCGGCGCGGCCTCGCTGGCGCGACGTCCTGCCGGGCGCGCTGGTAGCGACGCTGCTGTTCGAAGTGCTGAAGAACTCGTTCGCCTTCTACGTGGCGAACTTCAACAACTTCGACGTGGTGTACGGCTCGCTCGGCGGCGCGCTGCTCTTCCTGTTCTACACGTACCTGTCGTCGAACATCCTGCTCATCGGCGCCGAGTTGTCGCGGACGCTGCAGCGCTATCACAGCGGCGAGTTCAGCGCCGAGATCGATCCCGCCGAGCCGGCGCTGCCGGTCGCAGAGTGGGCGTTCCGGGCGCTGAAGGGACTCTTCGTGCGGCAGTAGCGCCGGCTGCCTACTGCTCTTCGATCACGATCGTGTTGATCGTCGTGCCGGGCGTCGTCGCGCGCTGCGGGTCACGGGGCGCGATCTTGTCCAGCACGTCGCGTCCCTCGATGAGCTGGCCGAAGGTCGTGTAGCCACCGTCCAGGCTCGGCTGCGGCGCGTAGTCGATGAACCACTGGCTGCCGGCGGAGTTCGGCGCGGCCGTCTTCGCCATGCCGATCGTGCCGTCCAGGAACTTCGCGGAGTTGACCTCGTCCTTGATCGTATAGCCGGGACCGCCGCTGCCGGTGCCGGTAGGATCGCCCGCCTGTGCGACGAACCCCGGGATCACGCGGTGGAACGTCACGCCGTCGTAGTAGTGGTCGCGCGCCAGGAAGACGAAGTTGTTCACCGTCACCGGCGCGTTCTTCGGGTACAGCTCCAGCTTGATATCGCCGATGTCCATCTTGATGGTGGCGAAATAGCGCTTGTTCGGGTCGATGGTCATGGGTGGGGCTGCGGAATACGTCTTGTGGCCTCCGTTCTGGGCCGGCTGCGTGCCGGGGGTGCTGGCCGCCGCCGGGGCGGTCGCAGGTGCAGTGGTCGTGCCCGCCGCGGCGGGCGGCTTCGTCGCCGCGGGCGATGCCGCGCTGGTGCTGCTGCTCTTCGTGCCGCTGCCGCTGCCGCACGCCGCGAACAACAGCGAGCCGGCGAGGGCGATCCCGATCATCAGTCTCATGTAGCGATACTCCTCCGTCCTCGTATCACAGGCGCTTATTCGAAAATGCTGCTCACGACCTCTTCGATGCTGCGCTGCACGTCAGCGTCGTCGGTGAGCGCCCACACCACGCCGACCTGGCAGGCGCGACGCGGTGAGATGCCCTGATGGATCAGCTTGCCCGTGTACACCAGCAGGCGCGTGCTCACGCCCTCGCTGAGGCCGTGCTCGCGCAGGTTACGCACCTTCTCGCCCAGCTTCGCCAGGTCCTGCGCGATCTCCTCCGAGACGCCGCTCTCGTGCGCGATGATCTTCGACTCCAGCTCCTTGCGCGGGTGCGTGAACTCGATCGAGATGAAGCGCTGGCGCGTGCTGTGCTTCAGATCCTTCAGCGCGCTCTGGTATCCCGGGTTGTACGAGATGACCAGCAGAAAGCCTTCCTTCGCCTCGACGATCTGGCCGCGCTTCTCGATGGGCAGCACGCGCCGGTGGTCGGTCAGCGGGTGGATCAGCACCGTGGTGTCCTTGCGCGCCTCGACCACCTCGTCGAGATAGCAGATCGCGCCCGCCTTCACGGCGCGCGTTAGCGGGCCGTCGATCCAGCGCGTGCTGTCCCCTTCGAGCAGGTAGCGGCCGACCAGGTCGCTGGCCGTGAGGTCCTCATGGCAGGCGACGGTGACAAGCGGCAGCGCCTCCGTCAGCACGGGCGCGCCCTTGTCCTTCGTGCCGCCCTGATCCTTCACGATCGTGATCGGCCGGCCGAGCCGCCACGCCATGTACTCGACAAAGCGCGTCTTGCCGCAACCCGTCGGGCCCTTGAGCAGCACGGGGATGCGCGACGCAAAGGCCGCCTCGAACAGCTCCACCTCATCGCCCGTCGGCACGTAGTACGGCTCGACGTGCGGGTGGTACTCCTCGATAGCGTACTGGCGGTATCCCTGCTCTCCCGTCTCTGTCTCGGTGGTCATCTGGTCCTCCCGTATATGTGTACGTGGCCGCCGGGCGCGTTAGCGCGCGCCGTTGGCCGCGATGAGCTTCTTCCACTGCTCGGCGACGCGCTGTTCAAGCTCCTTCAGCGTGCCGCCGTTATCGATGATCACCTGCGCGTGGCGCGCCCGCTCCTCGTTCGTGAGCTGGGCCGCGATGCGCGCGTCCGCCTGCTCGGCCGTGAGGCCGTTGCGGGCGATCAGCCGCTCCCGCGCCACCGCCGGCGCGACGGTCACCAGCCAGACCTGGTCCACGATCGGGATCCAGTCCGCCTCGATCAGCACCGCCGCTTCCAGCACGACGACGGGCACGCCCTGCGCCCGCAGCGCACCCAGGCGCTGGTCCATCGTCGTCCGCATCCACGGCCAGACGATGCCCTCGAGCTTCTTGCGCTGCGCCGGGTCGCCGAAGACCTTGCCGCCCAGCGCCTTCCGGTCGATCTCGCCGTCGTCCCCGACGACCTCCGGGCCGAAGGCCTGCACGACGGCGCTGTAGCAGCCGCTGCCGCGCTGATACGCCTCGTGGCCGACCTTGTCGGCGTCGATGACGACGGCGCCCTTCGCGCCCAGCATGGCGCTGACGGCGGACTTGCCGCTGGCGATGCCTCCGGTGAGGCCAATCACTACCGTCACGGTGCCTGCTCCGACGGGGAGACGAACGCGCTGGATGGCCCGGCGCCTGCATAAAGTATGGAAGACGGCCGGAAGACGGACAAGTTTGGCTGTAGTATGGGCAGTGGCGCGCGATCCAGTGAGGACCCGCGGCGTAGCGTCCCTCCGGGCGAGCGCTCCTGCGTCACGCGCGCGACTGCCTGTTCGCTAGGCTCGCCGTCAAGATTCCCACGGCTCACATGAAACTGGCACCAGATGTACCCCAAATTCCCTTGACGCAGCCCAACGCGCGAACGCAGAATCGAACAGAATCGAAGTTCGGCCAATACGAGGGACCGGATGCCACCACGCTTGCGCCGGCACTCCGCGCGTCATTTTCGAGGCGGACCCGTGGCAGCGCTGCTGCACTGGCCGTTCGCGCTGTTGGTGGCGGTCGTTCTGTTGGCGCTCCCGGCCAGCGCCAACGTCGAGCCTGCGGTGGCAGCCCCCAACGCCTGGTCCCCTGCAGGCAGCATGGCGACCCCACGCGCGAGGCACGCGGTGCCGCCGGAGCCGCCCGGTCGTGCAGCGCCATCGAGCCGCGCGCCGGAATGAGGAGAAGCAGGAAGGGACGACCGACACCGGGAGTCCCGCAGACCCTGCCACTCAGGACCTACCGGCTACCACCATCTCGGGCCGGCTGCCCCGTCCCTGAGTCAGCCACCTGCGGCTCCAGATGCGGCGGCGCGCCGCTGGCTGGGCGGGCGAAGAGGCGGGATCGCATCGAGAACCGGTCATGGGTTGACCGGTATCCCGCCGGAACCAGCCGCGGGTCCGCCAGGCTTCCGGAGGTCGGGATCACGCAAGGGCGGGCGATGGGCGGTGGACGTACCGGGGGCTGCCCTCGACGGCTGCCGACAGTGCGTACCCACGTCCTGGCGATGACAATGGTGCATTCGTACCCCCCTTTACGCTGATCCGATCAGCTAGCATCTCCAGGGCAGCGACGCCAGGCCACGTGCGCGGCGTGGGGATGGTGACAGCCAGGGAGGCAGCGACATGTCCAGCACGCAGTTGTATGACACCATCGGAGCCACTTACACCGTGACGCGGCGCACCGAGCCGCGGATCGCCGCAAGGATCTGGGCTGCGCTTGGCGATGCGCGGACGGTATTGAATGTTGGGGCTGGCACCGGCTCCTACGAGCCCCCCGGCCGTGACGTAACCGCGGTGGAACCGTCGGCGCTCATGCGTGCGCAGCGTCCCGCAGGCGCGGCGCCGTGCGTGGCTGCTGTCGCGGAGAGCCTTCCGTTCGAGGACCAGTCCTTCGACGCCGCGATGGCTTTTAGCACCGTTCATCACTGGCAGGACCCGATCGCGGGCCTGCGCGAGATGCGGCGCGTGGCTCGCCGCGTGGTGGTCTTCACGTGCGACTCCAGTGACACCGGATGGCGTCGTCGGTTCTGGCTTACTCGCGACTACCTGCCTGAGGTCGCTGACTTCCGCGTCGGCCGGCCCTCGCTGACGGAGCAGGCCCGCGCGATCGGAGCCCGCATGGAGCCGGTGCTCATTCCGTGGGACTGCGCTGACGGCTTCTTCGAGGCCCACTGGCGCAGGCCCGAGGCATACCTGGACGATCATGTACGTCGCGGAGTATCGGTGTGGGCCAGAGTCGGGCCGGAGGCCGAGCAGCGGGCAGTGCGCAGCCTCCGTAATGACCTTGTCTCAGGCCGGTGGGCCGAACGCAACCGCGACCTCGTCGCTCTCGATGCAGCGGAGCTGGGCCTTCGCCTGCTCGTAACCTGAACCCCGCAGCAGACTGGGTACAAGTTGACATTGCAGCCGAACGCGACGAGGAGCAGCAACGTCTTGGCCGATGCTCTACCGGGGCGACGGAGAGGTCGGGTGCCGCCGTAGCCGGCGTGGCAGATCCCTCGGATCCCTCGTCAGGGCTGGCCATGATAGGGCTGGATCTGCGGCTGCTGGAGCGCGGCCTTCATTGCGTCACCAGCCTGGCTGATCGCGTCAGCCTCCATCGCATCGAGCACGCTACTGGCCCACGGCCGCCTGCCCGTCCCAGCAGGACCAAATGGTGCCCGCGCGGTGCCGCACCCGGTGTGCCCGTGGGTGCCCCGGTGTCCCCCGACGGGGCCGTACCGGCCCCACGACGGTGCCCGTGGGTGACCCCAGGTGACCCGGCGTCGGGACGCAGGACGGACTTCTAATCCGATGGCCGCAGGTTCGAATCCTGCAGGGGGTGCCATCAACCCTGGCTACGGCATCAGCCGTTCGGGCATCATGCTCATGCCGCCGGCGACTCTCACGCAGCCAACGATATAGCCGGCCACCACAGTTGAGGCCGGCTCTCGCCACCAGCTCATCGCCCCGCTTCCCTCACCCCGCCGCGCGTGGCAGACTCGACTCGCACGACACAGGCACCGTAGCGAGGAGCGCAGGACGATGGGCGACCGTCTCGAAGGCAAGGTGGCGCTGGTGACCGGCGGCGGCATGGGCATCGGCCGGGCGATGGCGCTGCGCTTCGCGGCGGAGGGCGCGCACGTCGTCGTCTCCGACATCAACGAGGCGGCCGCGCGCTCCGTCGCCACCGAGATCGGCGAGACGTCGATCGTCAACAAGTGCGACACGTCCGACGAGGCCCAGGTGCAGGCGGCGATCGAGCAGGCCGTGAAGGCGTTCGGCGGCATCGACGTCATCTGCAACAACGCCGGCGTCAGTCCGGCCACCACGCCCGACTGGGACCGCATGATCGCGATCAACCTCAGCGGCGTCATGTACGGCCTCAAGCACGGCTGCGAGGCGATGGCCGCGCGCGGCGGCGGCTCGATCGTCAACACGTCCTCGATGCTGGGGCTGATCAGCGTGCCCTTCCCCTCGCTCGAGGGATATACGGCCAGCAAGCACGGCGTCGTCGGGCTCACGAAGCACTACGCGACGCTGTACGGCCCGCGCGGCGTGCGCGTCAACTGCATCAACCCCGGCTGGATCGAGACGGCGATGACGGACCCGATCGCGGCGACCGAGCAGGGGCGCTCGTTCATGGAGCAGAATTCGGCGCTGGGGCGGCTCGGCAAGCCGGAGGAGGTCGCCGCGGTCGCGCTCTTCCTGGCGTCGCAGGAGGCGTCCTTCGTCACCGGCGCGTCGTTCGTCGTGGACGGCGGCTGGACCGCGCGTTAGCAGGCTGCGGGAGGCTGCCGCCGGGTATGACCGCGAGACTCGGCTCGCCGCGCTCGACGCGCCGCCCGACTAGTTAGCCGCGGATGCGCTTGACGATGCCGTCGAGCTCGTCTTCGCTGTGGAAGCGGATGACGATGCGGCCGCCCTTGCCGCTCTTCGAGACGGCCACCGGCGCGCCGAGTGCGTGACGCAGGTCGTCCTCGAGCGCGCGCACGTGCGGGTCGGTCTTGCGCACGCCGCGCGACGTCTTGCGCGGCGCCACGCCCGACACCGCCCGCAGCGCCTTCGCGATCTCCTCCGCCTCGCGCACCGACAGATCGTCCGAGATGATGCGGCGCCAGGCGTCCATGCGGACGCGCGCGTCGCCGATGCCGAGCAGCGCCCGCGCATGGCCCTCGCTGATCTGCCCCGATGCGAGGCTCGCGCGGATCTCCTCCGGAAGCGACAGCAGCCGCAGCGTGTTGGCCACCGCGGCGCGACTGCGGCCGACGCGCTTCGCAATCTGCTCCTGCGTCAGGAAGAACTCGTCGGCGAGGCGGCGAAAGGCCGTCGCTTCCTCAAGCGGGTTCAGGTCCTCGCGCTGCAGGTTCTCGACGAGTGCCAGCTCCAGCAGTACGCCGTCCGCGGCCTCGCGGATCACCACGGGCATGCGCTCCAGCCCGGCTATGCGCGCCGCCTGCAGCCGCCGCTCGCCGGCGATGAGCTGGTACGTCGTCGGTCCCAGGTCCGAGCGCACCTGCGTCACCACGACCGGCTGCAGCACGCCGTGCTCGCGGATGCTGTCGGCCAGCTCGCCCAGCGTCGCCGCGTCGAAACGCAGCCGCGGCTGGTGCGGGTTCGGCACGATCAGGTCGATGTCGACCGTCTCGACGCCGGCGCCCGACGCCGTGTTCGGGATCAGCGACGACAGGCCGCGGCCGAGCGCGGGGCGCTGGGTGGACGTCATGCGGGTACCTCCGTGCGTGTTCCGGCGATCAGTTCTTCGGCAAGGTCGTCGTAGGCGCGGCTGGCGCGCGACGACGGGTCGTACTGGTTGATCGGCAGGCCGTGGCTCGGTGCCTCGCTGAGGCGCACGCTGCGCGGGATGACGGCCTTGAAGGTGTTGCTGAAGTGGCTGCGCACCTCGTCCGCCACCTGCTGCGAGAGGTTGGTGCGGCCGTCGAACATCGTCAGCAGCAGGCCGCGCAGCACGAGGCGTGAGTTGAGGTTGCGCCGCACCAGCTCGAGCGTCGCGGTGAGCTGACTGAGGCCTTCGAGAGCCAGGTACTCGCACTGCACCGGTACGATCACCTCGTCCGCCGCCGTCAGCGCGTTGACCGTGAGCAGACCGAGCGACGGCGGGCAGTCGATCAGCACGTAGTCGTAGTCATTGCGCACCTCTTCGAGCGCGCGCTTCAGGCGGAACTCGCGCGCCATCATCGGCACCAACTCCACCTCGGCGCCGGCAAGCGCGGGCGTGGCGGGGACGATCATCAGGCCTTCGACGCTGGTGGGGGCCACGGCCTCCCGCGCATGCGTGCTGCCTATCACCACATCATACGTGCTCGGTCCCGCGGTCCGCACGCCGAGACCGGCGCTGGAGTTCGCCTGCGGGTCGAAATCGAAGATGAGGACGCGCTTCCCCTGGCGCGCGAGGGCCGCGCCGAGGTTGATGGCCGTCGTCGTCTTGCCGACGCCGCCCTTCTGGTTGGCCAACGCGATCACTGTGCTCAACGGAGCGCTACCTCCGGGTACCGCCGCAGCCGCTCTTCCACCTCTGCGCGCGTGGGCATCGCCGCCACGCCGATGCCGCCCACCGACAGGCTCGCCGCCGCCGCTCCGAATCGTGCGGCCTCGGCCGGGTCGCCGGTTTGCTGCAACTGTATCAGGAATCCCGTCGCGAAGGTGTCGCCCGCGCCGGTCGGATCGACCTCCTCCTCGGGGAACGCCTCCATGCGCCGCCAGGCGCCGCCGGCGTAGACGCGCGCGCCGCGCCACGACTCCGTCATCGCCACGATCGGCACGCCGGCCGTCCAGCGATCCAGCTGCTCGCGGCCGTCCGCAAGGTCCTCGTCGGAGACGAACAAGACGTCGCAGCCGCGCCAGAACGGCTCGCCGTCCCAGGGCGTGTGGCGCACCAGGCCGTCGGCGTCCGACGAACGCAGCCATCCCTGCGCCGACACGCCGACGAGCGACTCGGCGTCGAACGCCGCCGCGAAGTCGGGCGCGAGCTCGCTCCACACGGGGCCGAGCAGGACGATGCTGGTGGAGCGCCATTCGTCCGGCACGTCGGAGAGATCGATCGGGCCGGCGTGGGCGCGGATGTGCTGGCTGCGGCTGCCGTGGTGGTAGACGTTCTCGAAGGTGGTGGTGACGTCGGCCGAGAGCTGCACGACGCGCGCGAAGGGCAGCTCCGCCTGTACGTCGATGTCGGACGCGGCGCGGGTCACGACGCCGACGCTCAGGCCGAGGCGGTGCGCCTGCACGGCCGCGAAGGTAACGGTGCCCCCCATGCGCGAGCCGCCGGGCACGAGGTCGCGCGTGGCGTGTCCGACGACGACGAAATCAGGGGCGGGCATGCCGTGAGCGATCAGCGGCGCGGCGAGATCGAGACCTTGCGGTCCTCGCCTTCGCCCACGCTGGAAGTCTCCACCTTCGAGTCCTCGGCCAGCGCCAGGTGCACGATGCGGCGCTCGTTCGGCGGCATCGGCTCCATGATGGCGGGGCGACCGGTGCGCTTCACCTGGTCCGCCAGGCGGCGCGCCATGCTGTTGATCTGGCGCTCGCGTCGGCGGCGATAGCCCTCGACGTCGACGGTGAAGGAGATGTGCTGGCCGAGCTGGCGGCTGGCCATGAGGTTGAGCAGGTACTGGAGCGAGGCGAGCGTCTCGCCGCGGCGGCCGATGAGCAGCCCCAGGTCGTCGCCCTCGATGTCGAGCACAGCCTTCGCCATGCCGAGGCCGTCGCCGGGCGTCTCGGCGTCGCGGATCGAGACGTCGGCGGCGACGCCCATGAGTTCGAGCAGGTGGTCCAGCATCTGCGCGGCGAACTCCGCCTCGTCCTCGATGAACTCGGTCTCCTCGATCTGCGTGGTGCCGGCATCCTCGCCATCGCGGTCATCGTCGCTAAGCAGGCGGACGCGCACGCGCGCCTCCGTGCCGCCGACGCCGAGCACGCCGCTGCGGCCCTCGCTCAGCACCTCGACTTCGACGGCATCGCGCGCGACGCCGAGCTCCGCCAGCGCGTTCTCGACGGCTTCTTCAACAGACTTGCCGCTTGCTTCCACGCCTGCCATGGCTGCACCCCTTGCGCTTCGCAACGGCGCCCGCCGGGGCGCCAACGCCTGATCTCGAAGATTACCCTAGCGCCGCTTCTTGCCGCCGCGCTTCGGGCGGCCGCCGCCGTCGCCGGTCTGCTCCGTACTCTCGCCCGCTGGGCGGTCCAGACGCGCGGGGCGGGCTTCTGCGCGGGCCTTGCCCGACTGCACCGCGGTCGCCGGCGGGGCGGGGCTCAGCGACAGCATGTACTTCCAGTCGAACGTGCGGCCCATGAACAGGTACTGCAGGACCACACCGCTGATGTTGGACACGGCCCAGTAGAGCGCCAGGCCGGCGGGCACGTTGAGACTGATGAAGCCGAACATCAACGGCATCATCCACGACATCATCTGGGTGGTCTGCTGCTGCTGCTGCGCTTGCGGCGTGATCGCCGCCACTGTCGGGCGCGGCGTCATCATCTTCTGCTGCACGTACATGCTCGCCATGACGACGAACACCAGCATGTACGACGAATCGGGCTGGCCCAGGTTCCAGAACAGCAACTGGTTGCTGAGCGGGACGGCGCTGTGCACGAAGGGGATCGGATACAGGCGCTGCGACAGCGTGATCAGACCCTCCGGCGCGTCGCCGAGCGTCAGGCGGATCGACTGGTAGAGGGCGATCCAGATGGGCATCTGGGCGACCATCGGGAAGATGCAGCCGAGCGGGTTGACGCCGGCTTCCTTGTAGAGCGCCATCTGCTCCGTCTGGAGCTTCTTGGGGTCCTTGCCCTTGTACTTCTTCTGGATCTCCTGCATGCGGGGCTGGATCGCCTGCATGGCGCGGCTCTGGCGATACTGGCTCATCGTCAGCGGCCAGGTGATCACCTTCATGAGGAGCGTGAAGGCGATGATCGCGAGGCCGTAGTTGCCGCCCAGGATGCGGGCGAGCATGACGAGCAGGTTCGTCGTGGGGTCCACGAAGACGAGGTGGAAGATGAAGCTGACGTAGTCCATCAGACGATCCTGCTATTGGGGAAGCGGCGTGCTGCCGGGTGTGCCCAGCTTGCCCGTCGCGTCGATTTCATAGAGCGTCGCGGTCGACGGGACGACGTACACTGACTCCCCCGTCGCCGTCTTCACCAGGTCCGCCAGCACCTCGACGCCGGGCAGCACCAGGGTGCCGCCATCATCGGACGTGCCGGACGCCAGGTCCAGTTTGAATATATGGCCGTTGCGGCCCGCTACGAGCAACCCGCCGCCCGCGATCACGGGACCGGAGCGGATGGCCGAGCCGACCGTGAACGGGTGCGCCCATTTCGACGTCCCCGTCCTGGCGTCAACAGCGTACACCTTGCCGTCCAGGTTCGCAGCGTACAGCACGCTGTCCTGAAAGACCGGCGTCGCCCAGAACCAGTTACCGCCCTTCAGCGACCACTTCTCCGTGCCGTCCGCGGTGCTGACCGCGTAGAGCTTGTTGTCGAAGGCGCCGATGTAGACGAAGTCGCCGGCGACCACCGGCCGCGCGCCGATGCCGGAGCTGACGCCGCGGAAGACCCACTTCTGCTTGCCGGACTTGTCGAGCGCGTAGAGCGAGCCATCCAACGACGAGACGTAGATCGTGTCGCCATCGATCGTGGGCGTATCCCAGACCTGGCCCTTGGCATCGAATTGCCAGTTCCGCTCGCCGGTCGTCGCATCGACCGCGAAGACGTGCTTGCCCTTGGTGCCGAAGTAGAGCGTGTTGCCATCGACCGCGATGCCGCCGACGACTTGGTCGCCGGAGTCGCGCACCCAGCGCGTGTGACCGGTGCTGACATCGAGGGCGAAGATGATGCCGCGGAACGGTACGACAAAGACCGTCTTGCCGTCGCTGGAGAGGCCGAAATCGCCGTAGAAGGCCTGCAGCTTGTCCAGCGCCCCCTTCTCGAAGCTCGTGGCTGCGTCGGTGGCGGTCTTCAGGTCGTCCTGCTGCTTCTTGAAGGCGGCGGCGTCCCCGCCCGGCGCCTGCACCAGCGCGTCGACCGCGTCCTTGAGCCCCGTGATCGTGGCGCCGTTCACCGTGAGGTCGGCGACCTTCTGCTTCAGCTTCGTCTTGTCGGCGTCGGCGACCGGCAACGCGTCGACGAGTGTGTTGAGGCGGTCGCGGGTCTGCTCGCTGACTGGGTAAACGTCCTTGGTCTTGGGCGGGAACTGCCACAACTCGTTGCTGGAGCCTTCGGGCAGCGCGTAGAGGTTGGCCTTGTGGGCGACGAGCACGACGTTCTTTCCGGCGACCGTCAGCGGGCGGGCGCTGGCCCAGCCCGAGGGCGATGCCGGCTTGCTGCAGGCGGCCGCGAAGAGAGCGAACAGCGCGAGCGCCGCGACGGCAGCCAGCGCGAACCTGCGCCGCGATGTTTCACGTGAAACAGGCGCTGACGGGCCGGGCTGAGAGGTCGGGGCGGGTGAGATCATTGTTTCACGTGAAACATTCACGCCCGCGAGTGTCCGTGGCCGGACTGCTCGCCGTCGCGGATGTCGTTGCGGCGTTCCGGGACCGGGTCCAGGCCGCCGTCGTTGAGCGGATTGCAGCGCAGGATGCGCCAGACGGCCATCGCGCCGCCGCGCAGCGCGCCGTACGTCTCGATCGCCTCGTAGGCGTACTCGGAGCAGGTCGGCAGGAATCTGCAGGCCGGCGGTCTGCCCGGCGACAGTCGGCGCTGGTAGAAGCGGATGGCCGCGAGGGCGGGCCTCTTCACGAGTTCTCCTGGCCGCGCGGCGCGGGCGGCGTCTCCGCCAGCGCACCGGCGCGCTTCATCAATGATATCAGCGCCGTCCGCAGCGCCTGGAATTCGGCCGTCGCGGCGGGCTTCCGCGCGCCGACCACGATATCCAGCCCCGGGCGGACCGCGGCGCCGCGCGCAATCTCGCGCAGGCGGCGCTTGGTGCGATTGCGGACGACCGCCCCGCCGACGATCTTCCCGGCGACGAACCCGAAGCGGGTAACGCCGCTATCGTTTGCCAGTACCCGGATCACGAGGAGCTGGTTGCTCTGGACGCGGCCCTTGCGATACGCCGTCGCGAAGTCCTGGCGCCGCCGCAGCCGCTGTTCTCTACGCATGCGCGGCACCTCGCGGCGCGGCCGCGGGCGTGGCTAGACGACGACCAGCCGCTTCCGGCCCCTGAGCCGGCGCGCGCGCAGCACGTTGCGCCCGGCGGCCGTGGCCATCCGGTGCAGGAAGCCGTGCCGCCGCTTCCGCGGGATCTTCTTGGGCTGATAGGTGCGCTTCGGCACGCCCCCTCCTTTACACGATAAGGCCCCTCTGAAGGGGCGAGCCCCAGTATATGTGCCAGCCCCCCGGCGAAACAAGGATCCGAATAAGCGCTCCGCCCCGCGCCGCGCCAGGGCGAGCGCTCGCACCCGAGACGAGAGCGAATGAACCCGCTGGAGACGGCCCACTACAGCGAGCGGTTCAGTCCGTTCGCGTATCGGTCAGACGAGTGGAAGCAGGTCTACAACAAGCGCGTGGCGGTTAAGCGCGTGTTCAGCAGGCTCAAGACCTACCGCAAGCGAACAGCATCAGGACGCGGCGGATGCCGAAGCAGCCTTCTTGCGATGATCGTGGCTGCTCTTGGAGTCGAGAGCCCCAGCGATATGCGGCGATGTGTCTAACCTAGGCCCGACGATTCTCCCGGAGATAGATCATAACGACTTTTTCGAGATCCTCATTCACGACGTATACCGGGGCGTACTCCGGGAAGAAATCGCCCGTGAAGACGAACACAACTTCCCCGGAGATGCTCGTGTCCTGAGCGATCTCGTAGACCCAAGTTCGCATCGGAAATCCGAGTATGGGAATGAGGCGATCGACGTAGAGACCGAACCGCGGATATGGATTGATGACTATCTCAGCGAGACAGGCCTTCCAAGACTTGAGTACGTGATCGGAGAAATTCGCAACCTCGGCGGCGACCTTAGCCGAATCGACCGTGTATGCCACCTCTGCTTGCGTCCCTCCTGCGTAGCTCGGGATGCGCAGCGAGAACTTCCTGCAAGGCGCGCTCGACGTTCGGGTCCTTTGCGGCCCTTTGCTGAAGTTCTCGTCTCTCAGCCGTGCTCATTTGACGGCGGGGCGTGAGGTTCTTCCTCGCGTCTGTCAGGAATCGCATGACACCCTCAATGAGCCCTCTGCGCATCTTGTCCTGAGTGGAAAGTGACGGAGACACAGATCATACCTTCGCGATGGCGGACTGTCGAGGCACCACCATGATCAGCGCATACCGACGAAATGTCGATCCTCTGCCGATAGAAAGATCAGATCGCTCTCACACGATCCATAGGCGAGATCGATCAACAGCTTCGGGGAGTTTCGCACCATCCTCTTGTAGCCTCTAGCGAAACTCCCGACCCGGCGAATTAGCCTGCCCCAGAGATCCCGCAGGGGCGAATCTGACCATCGTCGAGAATGAGGTAGAAGATGGTATAGCCGTTGTTGAGTTTGGCGATGTAAATGCCATCGACCATCGGGAACATGTAGGGGTTCAGGGAAATCACTTCGCGAAAGAGCGGCTCGAATTCAGTACGCCAAGCGTCCAGTCCGATAGTGGCGTCAACCCGGGCGATGAAGTCCTGCCGAAGATCGAGCCTAACTATGTGCCTCATCGCTACTGCTCCATCGCAAGCATCCTTGCGTATTCAACCTCCTCTTGTGTCGGAGGTTCGGGAGAGAGCCACGCCGCCCGATACGGTATGTCCTCGTTCTCCGCAGTGAGTTTCCAGCCCCACTCCCGGTGCGAAAGCTCGGTCGCTTCGCTGGCATCCTTCTCCCACAAATATTCGATCGCTGCGGCGAGAATTGCAACCTCATCCCCGGAGAATAGCGTCAGCTGCGCTTTGCGTTTCGAGACTGGACGCTTCTGTTTGCGGTTGAAGTACGTCCTGTTCTCCATGACCAGTGCGTGGTCATCCTCCAACTCCGCACGACACGAGAGCATCTCTTTCGGTGCGGGACCCTCCGAGAGATGCCTGTAGGTAGCGCCAGTGATCGACCAACCGAGTTGCGTGTAGGCACGGAAGTCTGCATAGAACAGAATCTTGTTCAATTTCACGGAGCCGAACCTCGGGTCTGACTCGCTCTTCTCGCAGATGTAGACGATGGCTTCTTTGAATTTGCGCGCGTCGAAGTCAGGGGTCGCACATAGACTCATGGCCTCTTGCTCCTGGGGCTACGGAACTAACCGACGCGGCGGGGAAGCTCTTGACAAATGCAACAGCCAGACCTACCCTGACCGCAACCCGAGGGCTGCCACCCGCCGGGGATCAGAGAAGGCCTAGAGGCCGCCAGCTGTGAACAAGCGGGCGGTTCTTTGTTTTCCGAGAGTATGCCACATCTGTGCGCAGCACGGTCGGATCGTTATGCAACGCAACGTCGGATCTTCCCACGATCGGCAGCGTTCACTACGGCGTTTGCGTTCATCGTGAGCAGGCTCAGCGCCACGTGCAGCCATACCTTTGGCATAGCTCAAGGGCAAACGGCGGAGCCATTAGAGATCGTTCTGGCCTTCGGAGTTTCGCTAGAGGCTACTTGACACCCCCCAACCGCTATCGTATATTTCCGATGTGAAAACGATCGAGGCCACCGAGTCCGAGATGCGCACCGTCGCTATGCTGCGGGCGATCGCCCACCCCGCCCGCTTCCGCATCGTCAAGCTGCTGGCGGCGCGCCAGGCCTGCGTCTGCGGCGACATCGTCGACGAGCTGCCGCTGGCGCAGTCGACGGTCTCCGAGCACCTGAAGGTGCTGAAGGACGCCGGCATCGTCCGCGGCACGATCGACGGTCCGAACACGTGCTACTGCCTGGAGCCGGAGGCGATCGAATGGTTGAAGCGTGAGTTTGGCGCGATCGGCGCCGCGTGCTGCTGAGGCGGCTTTTTTCTTGCGACAGGCATCGGCTATTTCCGATGGTAGTAGGGAGGACAGCGACATGACCCGGACAGCGGACGAAATCAAGGAAGCGGTGAAGGAGCACTACGGCGAGCGCGCCAAGAAGGCGTCGGAGTGTTGCGGCACCGACAGCCACCGCGAGCAGCTCTACCTCGTCGATGACGTGGCGGAGCTGCCGGAGACGGTGACCTCGTACGGCTGCGGCAACCCGACGGCGATCGCGGGCCTGCGGCCGGGCGAGGTGGTGCTGGACCTGGGCTCAGGGCCGGGGCTGGACTGCTTCCTCGCGGCGAAGCAGGTGGGCGAGACGGGCAGCGTCATCGGCCTGGACATGACGCAGGACATGCTGGACCTCGCGAACGCCAACCGCGACAAGCTGGGCGCGAAGAACGTCGAGTTCCGCAAGGGCGAGATGGAGTCGATGCCGGTCGCCGACGCGACGGTGAACGTGATCATCTCAAACTGCGTGATCAACCTGTCGCCCGACAAGGACGCGGTGTTCCGCGAGGCCTTCCGCGTGCTGGCGCCGGGCGGCCGCTTCCACGTCAGCGACGTGGTGCTGTCGCGCGACCTCACCGGCGAGGAGAAGGACGACCTGGCGTCGTGGGCCGGCTGCCGCGCCGGCGCGCTGCTGGAATCCGACTACCTGGCGCGGCTCGGCGCGGCCGGCTTCATCGGTGCGCGTGTGGACAGCCGCGCGAAGGTCGGCGACAACCCGTGGTACAGCGCGACGATCTCGGCATTCAAGGACGCCCCGCGTACGTCGTGCTGCTAGCATGGCGGTGATGACGATCCGCGTGCGTCTCTTCGCCGGACTCCAGGGCCTCGTCGGCAGCCGCGATCTTGAGGTCGCGCTGCCGGCGGGCGCCACCGTGGGCGCGCTGCGCGAGCATCTCGTGCAGGCGTATCCCGTGCTGGACGCGTTCATGAACACGCTGGTCTGCGCCGTCGATGAAGAAGTGCAGCCGGCGGAGCGCGTGCTGCGCGACGGCGAACTGGTGGACGTGATCCCGCCGATCAGCGGCGGCGCGCGGTAAGCACGCGGCCGGCCAGAACGTAACAGCAAGGGACGGGTCTTCGGACCCGCCCCTTGCTGTCTCTATCGCAACTGATGCCAGAACCTAGCTTCGCGGCTTCACCTTGAGCACGTCGTGGACGATGATCGCCTGGTCGCGCTCGGGGCCGACGGAGACGATGTCGATCGGCGTCTTCAGCAGCGACTCGATCTTGCGGATGTAGTCGCGGGCCTTCGGCGGCAGCGAATCCCAGGAGCGGCAGCCGGAGGTCGGCGCGCGCCAGCCCTCGACTTCCTCGTACACGGGGCGCACCTTGCCGAGCACCACGGAGCTCGCGGGCATCGACGTGAGGATCGTGCCATCCTCGGTTTCGTACGCGGTGCAGATCTTGATCGACGGGAAGTTATCCAGCACGTCGAGCCGCGTCAGCACGCCGCTCGTGACGCCGTTGACCATCGCGCTATAGCGCGACGCCACGGCGTCGAACCAGCCGGTGCGGCGGGGGCGGCCCGTGTTTACGCCGATCTCCGGCCGCGGCCCCTCGATCTGCAGGATCTTGCCGGTCTCATCGAGCAGCTCTGTGGGCATCGGCCCGTTGCCGACGCGCGTCATGTACGCCTTGTAGATGCCGACCACCTGGTGGATCACCGTCGGCCCGATGCCGATGCCGATGCCTGCGCCACCCGCTGACGACGACGGCACCGACGACGTGACGTACTCGTACGTGCCGGCGTCGAGATCGAGCAAGCAGCCCTGCGCGCCCTCGAGCAGCACGGTCTCGCCGCGGTCCAGCGCGTCGTGCACGATCTGCGCCGTGTCGCGCACGAACGGGCGCAGCCGCTCGCCGAGCGCGGTGTAGGTGGCGAAGACCTCATCAAAGTTGAGCGGCGCGACGCCGTAGAGCTTCTCCAGCACGGCGTTCTTGTACGGCAGGACGAAGTCCAGGCGCGCGCGGAACGCTTCCGGGTCGATGAGATCGCCGACGCGGATGCCGAGGCGCGCGACCTTGTCGGTGAAGCACGGGCCGACGCCGCGGCCCGTCGTGCCGATGGCGGCCGCGCCGCGCATCGTCTCGTCGGCGACGTCGATCAGCGGGTGCCACGGCATCACGACGTGGCAGCGGTCGCTGACGAAGAGGTTGCCGACGCTGACGCCACGTGAGGCGAGCGTCTCGATCTCCTTGAGCAGTGGCCCCGGGTCGATGGCGACGCCGTTGCCGACGATGCAGGTCTTGTCGCGGTAGAAGATGCCGGCGGGCACGAGGTTCAGCTTGAACTCGCCCATGTCGTTGATGACGGTGTGGCCGGCGTTGTTGCCGGCGGAGTAGCGCGCCACCACGGACGCGCCCTGCGCTACCAGGTCGACAATGCGACCCTTGCCTTCGTCTCCCCACTGGCCACCGATAACAACTACTGCTGGCATAAAATTCGGCCGCTCCCGCGTCTTGCAGGCGGCCGCTCCCTTTCACGCGACGTGAACGCGCCGGAGCGGCGCGTTCCGCAACACTATACCAAAAGGGACGCTCCTGGATGGTAGCCGGCAAGCCGCGACATGCGGGTTTGCCCGGCGTGTCCGGGGCCACGGAAGCCGCTACGCTGTGGTACCGCATGCACACGCCGGGGCGGCGCCCCATCGGGCGCGCCGGGCGCATCCTGGAGGAGACACGTATGAGCAAGCTGTCCGACAAGATCCGCAAGGTCACGCGGCTGCAATCCGGCCCGCTGGGCTTCGGCGCCGCCAGGGCCGTCTCCGAGCCGACGATGGTGCTGGCCGCGCGCGCCGCCGACCCGGCGGGCGCCGCCGACCTGGCGCGGCGCGGCGCCGATATCGTGATCGTCGACCTTCACCGGGGGGTGGCGCCGGCTTCGGCCGACGTGCCGCTCGGCGCGGCGATCGCGGGCAAGACGGCGGCCGAATCGACGGCGGCGCGCGAGGCGGGGTACGACTTCGTGGTCTTCGACCCGGACGAGGCGACGGCGACGGCGCTGCTGGACGACCAGATCGGCTACGTCCTGGCGCTGCCGAAGGACCTGGGCGACAACGAGACGCGCACGCTGGAAAGCTTCCAGCTCGACGCGATCGACGTCGGCGAGATCAAGGGCGCGCTGACGGTTCGGCGGCAGATCGAGCTGCGGCGGATCGTCGGCATGGCGCGGAAGCCGCTGATGGCCACGGTCAGCGCCGACATCTCCAGCGCGGAGCTCCAGGCGCTGCGCGACACGAACGTCGTCGTGGTGGTAGCGCCGGATGCGGCGGGCGTCGACAAGCTGCGCAAGACGATCGACGCGCTGCCGGCGCGGCGCGCGCGCAAGGACGGCGAGGACCGGCCGACGCCGCTCGTGCCGGTATCGGCGTCGGTAGGCGACGGCGACGAGCCGGAGCACGACCACGACGAATAACGCGGGCGGAGCAGGAGTAGAGGCGATGACGGCGGAGACGGGGCAGAACGCCGAGACGGTGGTCTACGGCGACTTCGCGGACATCCTGAAGCCCGAGAGCAAGTGGGTGATCGGCGGCTTCCCGGGGTGGGAGTACCGCGAGCCCGATGCCGTCGTCGTGGTGCAGAGCGGCACGCTGCGCGTGACGGTGATGCCGCTGACGCGTGGACACAACTCCGTCCAGATCCTCGACAACGCCAAGCACATGTACTTCTCGAAGGAGACGTTCCAGGTGCCGCCGGGCGGTGAGATCTCGGTGGCGCTGGACATCCGCGCGCAGAAGTTCAACGGCGCGCCCAATGACTTCTACGACGGCTTCGTGTCGCTCAACCTGCTGGACTTTTCGACCGGGCTGGCGGTGGACTTCTTCGTCTCGAACGAGTGCTACGCCACCGTGTACGCGCGGCTGCCGTTCCCTGGGACGTCGGTCGAGGACGACGGGCAGAAGTACTTCGCGCTCTTCAAGGAGCAGCCGCTGCCGAAGGGCGAGCAGCAGCGGCACCGCTACAACATCACCTACGATCAGGGCGCGGACGAACTGCGCTTCTACGTCGAGGGCGCGCTGGTGAACCGCGAGGTGAACGTGCCGAAGATGGCCTCGTTCATCGCGGCGCTGGGCGTGATGACGGAGAAGGACATCGTGGACGGGAAGAGCGTGTCGTGCCACGGCCAGGGCATGGACGCGCAGTGGAGCCCGCTGACGATCACGCGCCGCTTCGCGCGCTGACCGCGCGCCGCGCTACCATACCGCCATGCCAGACCAATCGGACGCGCTACGGCCGGCGGGCGGAAGCGGACGCAGCTTCCTGGGCGTGCGGCGGATGACGCCGGAGGACGACGGCGTGCACCTGTACGACGATGCCGGCGCCGAAGTCGGCATCGTGCAATACGGCGAGCGCGTCTACGTCAACGGGCGCGTGATCTCGTTCACGGCGGCGAAGGGCTGAGCGCGGCGGCCGCACCGCGAACAACTGGTCACCACCACGGCTTCTCGGCTCTGGTAATGGGCACGTAGCCCGTGTGCCCGCCCACCTCGTCCTCCCCTGATGGATAGACGCGATACGTGAATACCAGCGGAATCACGCCGTCGTAGTATTGATAGAAGACGCGGCCGTCCCCGTCTGTGTTCTTCTGAATGACGTCCCGGAAGTGGTAAGGGTTCTCGGAGAGGATCGAGCAGACTTGCTTGAAGAATTCTTGTTGTGCCGGGGAGCAGGAACTAACGGCGCGAAGGACCTCGGGTGATGGAGCGACTGTGAAGCTCACCCGATCCCAAGCCTTTCACGCGCTGCTCATAGGCGTGATCCGCCTCATCAAGGGCAGCCCGCATCCCTGGATCGGAGCCAGCGTTTACAAGTGCTTTCCGCCGCTGTTCAGGGGTGATCGTACTGGAATCTATCGCCGCTTCGTAGCGTTCGCGCGGGGTGAGGCCCGGCTTGGGCTTGAAGCCGAGTCTTGTAAGGGCATTCTTCAGCACGTGGCGTAGACGATCCACTGATGAAGTGTCGGCAGGCTGGGAGCCAGAGACCACCTTCATGACGCACATCCGTCCTGCCGAGTCCGCTATCTCGACCACGACACCTGGAGAGTGCCCTCGGGCGCTCCCTCCACAAGTACTCAGTCAGACTCTACTTGATGCCGTCTCAGCGGAGCAACGTTGATACGCCTTGGCCCATATCGGCGCTCGCCGGAGCCACGCTATGTTTCCGGGGACATAACGCTTTTACGAAGCGGCTGGCTTATAATCTCCCCGCGAGCCGCTGGACTCCGTACAGCGGCGCTTTGTATCTCCGTGGAATGACGCGGCCACCCCGGCCGCTCGCGATCCTGGAAGGGAGCCTGGTCTCAATGCTCAACGGCGCACTGAACGGCAAGATGCTCAACGTCCGGCTGCACGCCGGCACGGTCGAGGTGGAACAGATCCCGGAAGCGACCTACCGTAAGTACCTGGGCGGCTACGGCATCGGTTCGCGGCTGATGTTCGACCGGATCCCGGCAGGGGCGGACCCGTTGGGACCGGACAACGTGCTGGGCCTGTTCCCCGGGCTGCTGACAGGCACGCCGTTCTTCGGCATCCGCTACCAGGCGGTGGCGAAGTCGCCGAAGACAGGCGGCTGGGGCGACGCGAACGCCGGCGGTGACTTCGGCCCGTACCTGAAGAATGCCGGCTGGGACGGCATCATGCTGTACGAGAAGTCCAGCAAGCCCGTGTACGTCTACATCGATGACGACAAGGCGGAGATCCGCGACGCGAGCGACCTTTGGGGCATGCAGGCGATCGACGTGGAGATGAAGCTCAAGGAGCGGCACGGCAAGAAGGCCAGCGTGGCGTGCATCGGCCCGGCGGGCGAGAAGCTCTCGCTCATGGCGGGCATCTGCAACGAGCGCGGCCGGCTTGCGGCGCGCAGCGGCCTGGGCGCGGTGATGGGCTCGAAGAACGTGAAGGCGATCGTCGTCAACGCGTCGAAGAACATCATCGGCTCAAGCCCGGAGATCATGAAGCAGGTCCGCGTCTCGCTGGACGAGTTCGCGAAGCCGATCACGAACTTCTTCCGCACCTACGGCACCACGGGCATCACGAACGGCTCCGCGATGTCGGGCGACGCACCGGTGAAGAACTGGGGCGGCGCCGGTATGGTGGACTTCCCGCAGGGCATGGTGCTCTCGGGCGACGCCTTCAACAAGCGGATGGACAAGAAGTACGCCTGCTGGCACTGCCCCGTCGCCTGCGGCGGCGAGTCGTACGCGTGGGACGAGCAGGAAAACCAGTCCAGGCTGCGCATCGCGAAGCGCGAGACGGACGCCAACGCGCTGAAAGCGGAACTGGCCGGCGCGGCGGACGATCGCAAGCAACAGATCGAGGCGCTGCTGAAGAAGATCGAGACGGACAGCGCCGCCGACGGCCAGATCAAGAACGACCCGCGCTTTCCGTACCCGCACCACACGCACCGCGCCGAGTACGAGACGACGACCGCGTTCGGCGCGATGATGCTGAACAACGACATCAACTCCCTGCAATACGCCAACCACCTGTGCAACCAGTACGGCCTGGACACGATCGCCGCCGGGGCGACGCTGGCGTTCGCGATGGAGTGCTTCGAGAACGGCCTGATCACGAAGGAAGACACCGACGGCATCGACCTTCGCTGGGGCAACAGCGAGGCCATCATGGCCGCGCTGCACAAGATCGGCACGAAGGAAGGGCCGCTAGGCGAACTCTTCGGCGACGGCGTGAAGGCGGCCTCAGCGAAGATCGGACCGAAGTCGCTGGAGTTCGCGATGGAGGTCGGCGGCGAAGAGTTGCCGATGCACGACTCGAAGCTGCAGCCGGAGTACTACACGACCTACAAGCTCGACGCCACGCCCGCGCGCCACACGCAGTACGAGGCCGCGCCCCGGCCGCAGTGGAACCTCGCGAAGCCGCCCCAGGACCGCAAGCAGGCGACCGAGCGCGGCCAGCACCACAAGGACGCTGCCGAGTACATGCACGTCGTCAACTCGGCCGGCATGTGCATGTTCATCATGATGGGTGCGCCCAACAACCGCATCCCGGAGTGGATCAACATTGAGACGGGCTGGGACACGTCGATGGACGAGTTGAAGCAGGTCGGCGAGCGGATCGCCAACCTGCGGATGGCGTTCAACGTCCGCGAGGGCGACATCGTCACGAAGCGGCGGGTGCCCGACCGGCTGTGGGGCGGCCGCCCGCTCGAGGCCGGCCCGCACAAGGACGTCGTGCTCGACACGAAGACGCTGGAGCAGGACTACCTCGCGGCGTGCGACTGGGACGCCGCGACGGCCGCGCCGAGCAAGCGAAAGCTGGAGTCGCTGGGCCTCGCGGACGTGGCCGAGGCGATCAAGGCACGCTAGCGATACCACGCACACCGTACGTAACAGCGGAGGCCCCTTCGGGGGCCTTCGCTGCGTGTCCCGGCGACAGTCGGCGCGGCGGGCGCAGCGGGCCACGCCCCTACCCGGGACCTCTCGCTCAGGCCAGGCGGGCGCGACCCATCCATCATCGGCGGATACCTTCCCCGACCATCATTTGTCTCCATCTGTGGACAACGTTGTCCCGCGCGCGACGTGCGGACAAACAGAACGGCCCCGCATGCATACGGGGCCGTTCGTGCGTTCGGACGGAACGTCTGGAGACTACGCCGCACTCTCCTCGCGGATTTCGTCCTTCTGGATGAGGGCGGGCGCCGTCTCTTCGCGCGCGGCGGGCGCGAAGTCGATGCTGCTGAACATCCTTGCAATGGGGCCGGCGGCCACGAGGGTCAAGAAGCCGGCCACGCGGGCGGCGGCACCCTCTGCCACTCCGGAAACGGGCGATTGCGCCCCGAGGCCGAAGGGATCGAGCCAGCGGCTCCATTCCTGCTGAAAGTAGGCCGTCCAAAGGTCCGTGTTGGCGACCGTAGCTTCGTGCGAGTTCACGAGAGTTGACTCCTTCGTGTAGTGCATGTCACACGCCCAGTGTAGGCGCACGGCATAACGCCGGCGTTAAGCGCCCGTTAATTCGCAGTGAACAGGCAGTGGTGTTGGAGAACGGTGGAATGCCACGATGTCACTAACATCGGCACCGCAGGTCCGTTCCCGAAGAGCCTACCGGACGCCCGTCCACAAATCAATCTTGGGTAAATCGCGGCCGCGGTGGTATAGGGAGTTTCCCGCCATCCCGTGATCGATCCCGCGACTGTTTGCCTCCGGTGAAGCCTGGACGCGCGAGCCTGCCGCTCGCTACGACCGGCCGTCGCCCTCACCGGCGCCGTGCTCCATGCGGCTGAAGTAATCCTGCAGCGTGCGGCCCGGCTCGTCGGCGAAGCGCTCGGGCAGCGTACGCAGCTCGCGGATGCGGTCGAGCCGGAAGCTGCGGAAGTCCGTCCGCAGCTCGCACCAGGCGGCGAGCGACCAGCCGTACCCCCAGAAGAAGAGCCCAAGCGGCCGCACGGTGCGGTCCGTCGCATCGCCGCCGGCGGCGGTGTAGGCCAGGTGCACCGCCCGCCGCTGGTCGATCGCGCGCCGCAACGACGCCAGCCGCTCGACGACGGCCGCGGGCACGTGGAAGCCGGGCGCGAAGAGCGGCGTCCCGTTGAGGCGGCTCTTCAGCCGCTCGGGCAGCACCGCCTCCACGCGCGCCAGCGCCTCCGCCGCCGCCTTGGCGAGGCCCGCGTCGCCCCAACTGGTGACGACGCGGGCGCCCAGCACCATCGCCTCGATCTCGGCCTCGCTGAACATCAACGGCGGCAGGTCGAAGCCGCGGCGCAGCACGTAGCCGACGCCAGCCTCGCCTTCGATCGGCACGCCCGAGAGCATGAGGTCGCGTACGTCGCGGTAGACCGTACGCTCCGACACCTCCAGCTCGCGCGCCAGCCACGCCGCCGTCGCCACGTTGCGCCGCCGCAGCAACTGGATCAGCTGGAACAGGCGGTCAGCCCGCCGCACGTCGCATCACTGGCCCTTGAACTCGATCAGTTGCAGGTAGTTGCCGTCCGGGTCGGTGAACGTTGAGATGACGCCGCCCCACTCCTCGCGGCCGGCGTTGCGGATGCACGGCACGCCCGCCGCCTCGAGCGGCTTCTGGGCCGCGGCGAGGTCATCGACGAAGAGGTTGATCAGCACGCGCTGCGGCTCCTTCGCGGGGCCCTTTGTGTCGCTGTGGCCATCGACGAAGATCGTCGACGGCCCGACGGCGAACGCCCCGTCGCCCATCTCGGCCCGGCGCTCCAGGCCTACGGTGGTGCCGTAGAAGGCCTTGAGCCGGTCCGGGTTGTCGCTGGTCAGGTTGATGGCGAACATGTTGATCTGCACGATGATCCTCCTTGCTGCGTGACTGGTAGAGCGCCATCGTAGATCGGCCCTGCTGACAGCATTCTGTCAGGAGTACGGCGTCGGCGTCGAGTCCTGGTGACACGTGTCTGTCAGGAGCGCGGCGTCAGGAGTCTCGCTTCGCCTTCACGTGGTGCAGGAAGCGCAGGCGGATGAGGTCGCGGAAGACCTCCCACGCCTGTTGCGGGCGCACGCGCAGGCGCGAGCCCTCGACATGATGCCAGCTGACCGGGACGGAGACGACCCGGTAGCCGAGCGACCGCGCGATGTAGAGCACCTCGGCGTCGAAGATCCAGCCGCTGAGCTGCTGCTGCCGGAAGATGTCCTTCGCGGCTGAGTGCTCGAAGCCCTTCATCGGGCACTGCGTGTCGTCGATGTCCGGCAGGACGCGCATGCCCTTCCGCATCATCGTGAAGAGGCGGCCGACCATGCGGCGCTGCGTCGGCTGGCTCGCGCGCATGTCGCTGCCGTCCGGCTGGATGCGGCTGCCGATGGCGACCGGCGCACCGTCCTTCAGCCTGTCCAGCAGCCGCAGCGCGTCGTCGGGCGGCGTGGCGAGATCGGCGTCCATGAAGAAGACATAGCGGCCGCGCGCCTCCATGATGCCGGTGCGGATCGCCGCGCCTTTGCCGCGGTTGTGCTGGTGGCGCACGGTGCGCAGCGTGACGCGGGGCGGCAGCCCGGCGGCGATGCGGGCGCGAATGATCTCAGGCGTGGCATCGCGGCTGCCGTCGTCGGCGATCACGATCTCGCTGTCGAAGGGCTGCTGCGCGAGGAACTCGATCACGCGGTCGAGGCTCGCCGGCAGACGCGCCTCTTCGTCGTACGCGGGCAGCACGAACGAGGCGTACGGGGCGCCGGCGTCAGGCGTCTGCTGCGCGTCCGTGGCGGCGGGGCCGCTCACGCGTCCGCCTCGGCGTCGCCGGCGCGGCGCTTGGGGCGGCGGACGATCTCCGGCGCGATCAGCGGCTTGCCGGTCATCTCGGCGATCGCGTCGGCGACCTTGCGCACTTCGTCCAGCCCTTCCCTCACCATGGAGCGCGCGACGATGATGTCGCCCACGCGCAGCCGCTTGCCGCTTACCTTGACCAGCACGATCTCCAGTTGCGCCAGATCCTGCACCTGGCCCTGCGGGCGGTCGCGCGTCACCTCTTCGATGCGGATCTGGTCGATCTTCCAGAACGGGACCAGCTCCGTGGTGCCAACGCCCATGCCCAGGAACCCCTGCTGCCAGAGGCCGCTCTGCTTCTGCCGCTCGAACACGACGTTCGCGCCGGCGATCGTATAGACGAAGCCGATGCCGGCGAGCGGGATGCTGAACAGCGCCACGACGAGCAGCAGCAGGACCAGCACGAACGGGAGCCGGTCCAGCCAGAGGATGATCGACACAAAGGCGCCGATTCCCAAGAGGAGGCCGAATAGAGGGAAGATGGCGGCCGCCAGCGCCGGGCGGACATTGATCTTGTCAGGTTCGATGAACGCCACCCGCCGGTTCAGGTATACGATCTGCTTCGGCTTCGCGGGTTCCTGACCTGTCATATTGAGGGGATTATAGGGGACGGGGCGGCCGAGGGCCGCACAACGGGCAACGGCCGGGCCGTACAACAGACAACAGGCAACAGAGGGCCGCGGGAATTACTTGCGGCAGCGCGCAGCAGTCGCAACCGGTAACCTGCCAACGCGATGCGACACGCTATTGACGAACGGGACGCGCGGCGGTTGCTGGGCGGCGGGCCGGTGGCGCTGATCTCCACCTCCTGGCACGGCGCGCAGAACGTCATGCCGTGCGCGTTCATCACGCCGCTCAGTATCGACCCGCCGCTGATCGGCGTCGCCGTCCACCCCGGGCGGCACACGCACGACATGATCCGCTTCAGCGAGGAGTTCGCGATCAACATCCCCACGCGGGCGCTGCTGCACCACGTGCAGTACCTGGGAAGCGTGACGGGCTCGGAGCTGAACAAGCTGGAGCTGACGCGGCTGCCGACGTTCCGCGCGCGTCGCATCGACGCGCCGCTCCTCGAGGGATGCGTCGGCTGGATCGAGTGCGGCGTGCACGACGCCTACCGGGTCGGCGACCACACGCTGTTCGTCGGCAAGGTGGTGGCCGCGCAGGCGGAGAAGGATGCGTTCGACGACGGACTGTGGCTGCTTGGGGATCCCGATGAGCGCCCGTTGCACTACCTGGGCGTCAACGCCTACGCCATCCTCGGCGACCGCATGGAGGCCCGCATCCCCGCGGCATCCGACATCAAACGCGACGTGGATGCGGGCGCGGCGGAGCTGACCGACGAGGAAGAAGCGGCGCAGCGCAAAGAGCAGCACGAGCGCGACGAGGAGCAGCAGCAGCGCGGCTGACGCGCGACACGCGGGCGCCGGGCGCCGGGCGCCGGGCGCCGATCGCGCAAGACGCGAGAGAGGCCGGACACCCCGCTTTGTCCGGCCCCTCTACCATCCGGCAATGCGAAGTACCCGCCCCGCCGTCTGGTCCGTATTCGGGAGAGTCGCCTCTCAGGCACGAGGATAGGACGCGCAGGTTAACGGTGGATTGTCGCCGGTTAACGTTGCGTCAGCGCTCGGGCGTGAACTTCACCGGCATGTGCTTGATGCCGTTGATGAAGTTGCTGCGCAGTCGCTGTACCCGACCGTCCAGCTCCATATCCGGCAGGCGGCGCAACAGCTCCTCGAACATCACTCGGATCTCCAGCCGCGCGAGGCTGGCGCCCAGGCAGAAGTGCGGGCCGCCGCCGCCGAACGCCATGTGCGGGTTCGGCGAGCGCCCCACATCGAAGCTGCCTGCGCCTTCGAAGATCGCCTCGTCCCGGTTCGCGGACGGGTAGTACATCACCACCTTGTCGCCTTCCCGCATCTGCTGGCCGCCCACGACGACGTCGCGCTGGAGCGTGCGCCGGAAGTAGATCAGCGGCGACACCCAGCGCAGGAACTCCTCGGCGGCGACGGGCAGCAGCCCTGGATCGGCGATCAGCCGGGCGCGCTGCTCCGGGTGTTCGATCAGCGCGAGCATGGCGCCCGAGATCAGGTTTCGCGTGGTCTCGTTGCCGGCGACGGAGAGCAGGATGAAGAAGCCGTCGAACTCCGCTTCGGAGAGGACTTCGCCATCGACTTCCGACGACATGAGGATGCTGACGAGATCGACGGCCGGCGCGGCTTTGCGCTGCGTGGCGAGACCGTGCGCGTACATGAACATCTCGGTCGCGGCCACCTGCCCGTCTTCGGGCGACGTGTGATACTCCGGGTCGTCGAAGCCGACGAGGCGGTTGCTCCAGTTGAAGATGCGCTCGTGGTCCTCCTCCGGCACGCCGATCAGATCGCAGATCACGCCGAGCGGCAGCAGCGCGGCGACGTCCGTCACGAAGTCGCAGGAGCCGCGCTTCGCGACCGCGGCGACGATGCGGCGCGTGCGCTCGCGCACGTGAGGCTCGAGCTGCGCCACCATCTTCGGCGTGAAGCCGGCGCTGACGAGGCGGCGGTACTTCGTGTGCTGCGGCGGGTCCATGTTGATCAACAGCGTGCGGATCATCGCCATGGCGTCGGGCGGCATATCCTCGATGTTCGTGCCGCCGCGCGACGACGAGAAGAGCGTGTTGTCGTTCGACACGGTGACGATGTCCTCGTAACGCGCCAGCGCCCAGTAGCCGGGGCCGTCGGGCTCGGCGTGACGGTAGGCCGGCGACTCGCGGCGCAGCATGGCGAACGCTTCATGCGGAATGCCCTGGACGTACGTTTCGGGGCTGTAGAGGTCGAACGATGTCGCCGTGGTCATGCCCGGTGTGACTCCTTGCCCGCGCCGAGCATCGTGCCTGGCGCGGCAACTGGCGCGGCCGCGCCGATGAGCAACGCGACCGCCTTCCTGATGAACAGCCGCTGGCGTGCTACCGCCGGCGCGCTGCGCGGATCTTCCGGCAGCAGCGCTTGCAGCAGCGACGCGTCCGCGAAGTAGCCGAAGATGAGGTGGTAGAGCGCCGCCGCGAGGTGCGGCAGCTCGGACGGCTGCCACGGCCCGCCGGCGTCCTGCAGGATCCGCACGCCGAGCGCGTAGAGCGGCTGCAGCATGCGGGGCATGGCGTCGCGCGCGTACGGGCTGTCGTCCAGCGCCGCACGGTGCATCAGGCGCGCCAGGTGCGGGCGCGCGATCAGCACGTCGAACACGCCGTCCAGGTAGGGGGACGCCGCGGCCGGATCGCCGCGCAGCGATCCTGCGCGCTCGCTGGCGGCGACAAGCTCGGTGATCGCGTCGATACCGCGCGCGAGGACGGCGGCGTAGATCGCCTGCTTGCCGCCGGGAAAGTGGTGGTAGAGGCTGGCCTGGTTCTTCAGCCCGGCGTCCGCGGCGATCTCGCGCACGGAGACGCCGTCGAAGCCGGCGCCGGCGAAGCGGGCCTCGGCGGCGTCGAGGATCGCGTCGCGCATCGATACGGGCGTCTGTGGCAGCGGAGCGGCGACGGCTGACATGGCGGGGATCGTACTCAAACAAACGTTTGTTTGTCAAGAGCCGCCGGCGGGGCAACGCGACTACTTCAGCTTGAACGACCCGCTGAACGCACCGGACAGCGACTGGTGCCTGGGCGGGTCACTGCTCCTCGTGCAGGGTGACCGTGCCCGCCGCACCGTCGACGGTGACGCGCTGGCCGTCGCGGATGCGACGCGTGGCGCCGCTGGCACCGCAGACGCACGGGATGCCGTACTCGCGCGCGACGATCGCGCTGTGCGACAGCATGCCGCCGGAGTCCGTCACGACGCCCGCGGCGACCGCGAAGAGCGGCGTCCACGCGGGCATCGTCATCTCGCAGACCAGGATGTCGCCCGGGCGCAGGCGGTCCGTCTCGTCGAGCGTGCTGACGACGCAGGCCGGGCCGGTGACCGTGCCACGGCTTGCGGCGGTGCCGCGCAGCACGTTGCTGTGCTCGTCCTGCTCCACCACCTCGCCGAAGAAGCGGTTGAAGCCGCCCAGCGCCGGCTCGTCCAGCATCTCTTGCGGCCAGGGCGTGCCGAGCGTCGCCGGCGGGCGCGTCCGCGCCTGCTCCTGTCGCAACGCCGCGCGCTCCGCGACGATCTCGGCCCAGTCGCGCGACGCGGGAGCGCGCAGCGCGTCCTTCACCTCGTCGACGGTGAGGTGGAAGACGTCCTCCGCCACGGCGAGCGCGTCGGCGGCGGCGAGGCGGCGGCCCGCCTCGAGCGGGGGCAGGCGCATGAGCACGGTGGTCATCTGGTCGATGTAGAAGTTGTGGTCCTCCTGCACGGGCAGGTACTGCTGGCACGCCGCGATCAGCAGCCGCAGCATCGGGCCGGCCGGATGCGCGTCGATCTCCGGTCCGAGGCGGTCGAGCAGTGCCTCCCGCTCGCGCGCCGCCTGCGCGGTGCGGAGCGCGGGGTCCATGTGCTCGGGCTGCGACAGGAAGTCGCGCAGGGTGGCCAGGGGCATCGTGGGATCTTCGATCTGCGGCGGGTCCGCGTACTCGAACGCGCCGGTGCGCCAGCCGTACTCGCCCAGGTACGCGTCGAGCTTCGCCTTGAACCCCAGCCCGTCCTCCGTGGTGCCGAGCAGCGGCACGATGCGCTTCACCGGCGTGCCTGCGATCAGTTTCGCGACCGAGGGCGCCGCAAGCGCCTCGCGGCTCAGCTTCCAGAGCGCGGCGCCGGCCTCGACGGTCTTGTTCGGGTGCCCCGTGAACAGCAGCGCCGACTCGTCACGCCGATCCTCGCCGAAGGCGGCGCCCCACACGTTCGCCAGCTCGTTCGCCGCGAAGAGCACGGGGATGACGACCTGCATATGCACGTCCCAGAGCCGCTCACGGATGCGCAGCGACTCGTCGATCTGCGCGATCAGCGCGTCGGTGGACGCGGCGGCGTAATCGAAGTCGCGGAGGCGGGCGTTGTGCTCCATCACCTCGGGCAGGAAGGTGGCGTGCCATTCGTCGAGCAGGCCGTTGAGGCGGTTGAGCACCGCCGCCTGCACGTTCGGCAGCCAGGCGGCGACGTCGGTGTCGTCGAACTCGACGGCGTTGTAGTTGTAACCGTTGAAGTTGGCCAGCAGGTACGAGACGGGGATACCGTACGAGCGGAACCCCGCGGACGCGCCGCGGCTCATCGCCGGGACTTCGACGCTGACCGTGTACGCGCACATGGGGCGCGGGAAGTGCATCTGGTCCCATATCCACCACAGCCGCTCGGCGTCCGCGCCGATGCCCTCCGCGCCTGTCGCCGCTCCAGGTGATGCCTGCTCAGTCACCCGCGCCCTCCCCCGTATGCTTCGCGCGCTCCGCGTCCTGCAATCCGACGATCGTCTCCGCGCTGCGGCCGTAGATGTCCGGCACGTCCCAACCGTTGATGCCGGCGTAGGTATCGATCTGGCTGCGGTGATGGATGTCGTGCTCCAGCATCATCATCAGTACGCGCCAGCCGCTCAGCACGCCGCCGCTGTCGATCATCTCGACCTTGCGGCGCAGCCACGCGTCCGGCGCGCCCGCAAGCGCGGCGTGCAGTTGGCGAGCGCTCTGCTCCAGGGCAGGCAGCCAGAGCGCGCGCGACGACACATCCGGCGGGCGCGGGCTGATCCAGCCCTCGCCGCGATACGCGCTGGCGAAATAGAGCCGTGAGCCGGCCATGTGGCCGACGAGCGTGTTGATGCTCCACGCGCCCTCGCCCGCGCCCGCAGCGGGCGTCCAGCCATCGGCGGCTGGAGGGAGCGCGCCGACATCGCGCAGCGCGCGGCGGTGCACGGCGTCGAAGTAGCGCAGGAAGTCCGCGATGGTCGTGATCATCAGTGCACCCGAAGTGACGAGCGGTCTGCGTCACATGGTGCCGTCACCGGGCGCTACGAACAACCGCGGGGACGGTCACCGCAGGATCTCGTCGACAGTCTCGAAGGCGTAGCCCTGCGCGCGCAGCGCGGCGATGACGCGCGGCAGCGCCTCGGCGTCGTGCGACTCGGCGCCGACGTGCATCTCGTAGATTGCGCCGGGCGCGGCGCCCGCGATGCAACGCGCCAAGATATCGTCCGCGGACGCGCCCTGCCAGCCGAGCGTATCGACGCTCCACATGACGACCGTGCCAAAGCCCGCCGTCGCCGCGTCGCGGAGGACGCTGTCATCGAGGTCGCCGTAGGGCGGCCGGAAATAGGGGCGCGTGCTGCGCTGCGTCAGGTGGTAGACGGTGGTCTCGGTGCGCGAGAGCTCCAGCGCGCGCTGCTCCGCGGTGAGCGGCGCCGTGTTCGTCGACCGGCCGGTGAAGGACGCGTGGTGGTATGTGTGGTTGATCAACTGGTGGCCGTCGGCGGCGATGGACAGGGCGAGGTCGCGGTGCTGCTCCACCCACAACCCCGTGACGCCGAACGTCGCGCGTATGCCCTCGCCGCGGAGCGTCGCCAGGATCGCGAGGGTGTTGCCGGCATCGGCGCCCGCGTCGAACGTCAGTGCGACGGCGCGGCGGGAGGTGACGCCGTGGTACACGGCGGTCGCCGGCCCGGCGGACGGCACGGTAGGGGGCAGGATGGGCCGTACGGTAGATGTGGCCAAGGGCGTGAGCGTCAGAATGAGGGGCGGCGTCGCCGAAGCAGCCGCGACGGATGTCGGCGTGAGCGACGGCGGAGCCGCCGATCTGCACGCGGCGGCAGCGAGTACGAGCGCGCAGAGGAGGGCGATGGCGGAGGACGGGCGGGCCGGTCGCATCGAGGACATTGTCACAGACCGCGCCGGCACGTGGTGGGCACACACGACCCCATGACGGCAGAGCGTATCGCGATCAGGCCGCGGACCTGCGGGAAAACCCGTACGGCGCGCCGATCGCGGGTGCGCTATCTTCGAGACGAACAGGAGGCAGCCCCGCGATGGCAGACGACATCTTCGACCTGACGATCATCGGCGCCGGCCCGACAGGGCTGTTCGCCGCCTTCTACGCCGGCCTGCGCGAGATGAAGACCAAGGTCATCGAGGCGCTGCCGGAGCCCGGCGGCCAGCTGGCGGTGCTGTACCCGGAGAAGATGATCTACGACGTGCCGGGCCACCCGAAGATCCTGGCGCAGGACCTGGTGAAGCTGCTGATGGCGCAGGTGGCGCTTTTCGAGCCGACGTTCGTCTACGGCACGCGCATCGAGACGCTGACGCGCGCGATGGCCGGCAGCGAGGAGGTGTGGCGGCTGGGCACCGAGACGGAGGCGCACCTCAGCCGCACGGTGCTGATCAGCGGCGGCATCGGCGCGTTCCAGCCGACGAAGATCGACAAGCCCGGCGTGTCCGACTACGAGGGACACGGGGTGTTTTACTTCGTGAAGGACAAGCGGCCGTTCCGCGGCAAGCGGATCCTGGTCGTGGGCGGCGGCGACACCGCGGTGGACTGGTGTCTCAACCTGAAGGACTGGGCGAAGGAGATCACGCTGATCCACCGCCGCGAACAGTTCCGCGCGCACGAGGCCAACCTGGCGGCGCTCCGCGCGAGCGGCATCCCCGTGCACACCTACCACGAGGTGAAGCGCGTCTATGGCGAGAGCGAGGTGCAGGGCGCCACGATCTTCGACAACCGCACGGGCGAAGAGCAGGAGCTGCAGGTAGACGCCGTGCTGGTGAACATCGGCTTCAAGGCCGCGCTGGGGCCGATCGAGAAATGGGGGCTGGAGCTTGCGGACAACCGCCACATCCGCACCGACGGCTTCATGAAGACGAACCTGAAGGACGTCTTCGCCGCCGGCGACATCGCCGCTGTTGACGGATCGGAGCCGCTGAACCTGATCGTGACCGGGTTCGGCCAGGCGGCCGTCGCGGCCAACGCCGCGCGCCGCGCCGTCTCGCCGGACGCGCGCCTGTTCCCCGGCCACTCCAGCGAATTGAAGCTATAACGCCGCCAATCGGCGACGAAACGCGAACGCTACGCGTCTGGATCGGGCGCGGTGAAGATCGCCTGAAAGCGCGACGGATCGAGGCGGAGGAGCGCGGCGTAGCGGCGCGCGGTCGCCAGGTCGCCATCATCGCCGGTCTCGCGATAGCGGTTGAACGCATCCAGCATCTTGTCGCCGATCAGCTCCATGTCGAAGCCCATGATGTAACGGGCGCTCATCTCGTTGAGCGCGTCGGCGTAGACCTCGAAGTGCTCCGCGAGCTTCGCGAGCGTGTCGCGCTGCGGCTGCTCCGCTTCACGCCGGTCCGCCGCCATGCGATACATCGTCTTGCCCGTGCTGACGTAGTAGCCGCGATCGACCGACGGGGCGTCGCGTCGGCGCAGGTGTGTGTCCGCGGCACGGCGCCGCGGCCGCAAGCTCTCCGGGAAGACGCCGGCCAGGAAGAGCGCGCCATCCGCGTACTGCCGGTACGCCTCGAAGACGTTGTCGCAGCCAGGCGGCAGCGATTCACCGCTCAGCATGTCGGAGAAGTAGAGGCGGCGAGGGCGCCCCCGTTCGTCGGGCGGGAAGAGGCGCCGGGCGTCGAGCTGCGAGTCGAGCAGCGCACCCAGGTAGTCGATGACGCCGGCGTGGCAGCTGTGCCGGCCGACGTACAGCACCTTGATCACAAAGAGGTCGAAGAGCGCGCGCGTCGGCAGGTCACACACCTCACCGATACCGTCATAGATCTCGCTGACGAGTTCATCGACCGCCCGCGCGAAGCGTGCATCGGCGGCGTTCCGGCCGTCGTTGCCGGCGATGATCTGCTTCAGCTCGTTGACGCGCTGCTCAAGCATCGCTTCTTGATTCTAGCGGGATCAGGGGCGCCCGGCGGCACGGGCGTGACCATTCCGCTACAGAGATGCTCGGCAAGGCGCTGCCAAAGGTGGTGCGGGGTTTCCCTGAGAGGCGGCACGGTTCCCGCACGCGCCGCGAGCCCCAGGCCCGCGATCACGGCGCGAGCGCCGCGCTGGCCGCCTCGACGCGATCGAGGATCTGCGCCGCCTCGGCCGGATCGGCAAGGCGCGGCTGGTACTGGCCGTAGATGTGCACCGGCAGGAAGCGCGTCGCCGTCAGGTGCGTGCCGCTGAAGGTGACGTCGAGCAGGGCGCCCTGCTGCGTCTCCAGCGACCAGTCCTGGTCGAAGACGAAGTTGCCGAGCGCGTACGCGACGAAGGTAGCGCCGATCCGCTCGTGCGCCTGCACCCAGTGCGGATGGTTGCCCACGACCAGGTCCGCCCCCGCCGCCGCCGCCGCGCGTGCGAACGCCCGCTGCCGCTCCGACGGCCAGGCGGTGTACTCGATGCCCCAGTGCGGGATGACGATCACGACGTCCGCGACTCTGCGCGCCGCGGCCACGTCCTCGGCGATCGTGTCAGGATCGAGCGGCGCGGAGCCGGGGCTGTCGGCGGTGGCGTGGTAGTAGTCGGCGATGTCGTCGTACGCGAGGAACGCGAACGCCACGCCGTTGCGCCTGACGACGACCGGAGCGCGCGCCTCGGCCAGGTTGCGACCGCTGCCGACGGGCTCGATGCCAGCCGCGCGCAGGTTCGCGTCCGTCTCCAGCATCGCCCGGTCGCCGCACGACGCGGTACCGCAGTCCTTGATGTGGTTCGCGGCGTGCGAGATCACGTCGTAGCCGGCATAAGCGAACCCCCGCACCGCCGCCGCCGGCGCCATCAGCGAGAACGTCGCGACGCAGCCGTACGGCGTGCCCGCGTCCGACGCGGTAGCGTCGAGCGTGCCGATGGTGATGTCCGCGGCGGTCAGCAGGTCGTGCAGCGGCTGGAACGGCAACGTGAAGTCCCCGCCAAGATTACGGATCTTCGCCAGCGTGCACCGCGCCGGGATGAGATCGCCAGTGAACAGCAGTCGCGTGACCTGCTCCACCGTCGCCGCCGCCGTCGGTATCGGTATCGTCGTTGGCGTCGCCGCAGCCGTCGCCGACACCACCGGCACCGCCGCAGTCGGCATGCGAGCCCCCGAACCCGCCAAGCACCCCGCCGCCACCACCGCCAGCATCAGCGCCGCGACGAAGCAGAACGGGAGTCGGGCGCGCGCTGCCATCGCCCGCAGTGTATCGCCGCCCGCTGTGCTCCAGACGTAGCGCAGCAGTCAAAACGGCCTACAGTCATCGCAACTTCCGAGCCGGCCGGGCCGTCGCCGGCCTTATCGGTGGCGGTTCGTACGAGCGGAGGAAGTCGATCGCGGTTGACTTGTCCGCGAAGTTCCCGTCTATGCGATCGCCGTTGTTGTACCGGACCAGTACCTCGTACCGAACCGTCGGCCCTCCGCCTCCCGAACTCGCGTACTCTTCGATGAAGTCGATTGCCTCAGCAACCGACGTGCATTCGACGGTGGACCCGTGCAGAGGGAGTACGTGCACTCCCTCAACTGTTCGCCCGATCGACGCCGCTAAGGACTCCATGAAGTGGCCGACTTCGGTCTCATTTATCTTGAGTAGCGCACGGGCGATGTGGTTCCGATCCTTGAGCGAGAGAGCGTCCCAAGCGGCTACCTTCATTGCCAGATCCGCGTCCGGCGTCGACTCGTTGGACGTGGCATCGATACCGCGAGTCTTGAACGCTTTGATCACCGTCTCGGACGGAAAGTACAGGACTTTGAACTCAAGCGACTTCAACTGAGCGAGAGCGTTGGCCGTGAAGACTCCAGCGAGAATCGCACCCATGAACGGAGCCGAGTGCTGATGCGTCGCCACGAGTGGCAAGATTGCCCCCTGGATCTCTTGGGCCTTGTTGCGCGAATGCTTCGTGTACCGGCGCCACGCGGTCTCGATGAACGCCACCGGCGTTCCAATCACTTCCGGAGTCCCACCCCTCTCAAACACGTAGTCTAAGTCATGGGCATTTCCGTACACGTCGATCCATGTGCACTTGGACCCGCGCCGAGCGGGTCTCACGCCCTTCTTATCGAGATACACGCCGTGGCTGTCAGCGAACTCACGTAAGAGCGGCTCAATCGATGCTTCGAGGAGATCGCCGATGATCTGCCCGAAGCGATGAGAGGGCGATCTTGCCAACGGACTATCCTTCGACCCAGAGTCGCCCCTCGTGGAGCGGTACTCGGTGCTTTCGATTCCGCCACTTCACGTTGCGATCCCGCGTCTTCTGGAACTGGTAGCTCTGGAACCCTGCCGCCACGGCTAGCTCGCCGAGCCATTGATCGACCGCAACATGGACACCATACGGAGCCGAATCACCGATGACGAAGCACACGCGTCCGCCGTCGGCCGTCACTCGGCGCAGCGCCTTCCAAACCCGCGCAAGATCGGCGAAGTATGCCGCAACTAGAAGGTGATAGGACTTCTTTCCGCCGTGCGTCAGTCGTTCTTCAGCCAACCGATCACACGCCAACCTAATGTCCGGTGCGATCGGGCGCAGGTTCTCATCATCGAGCAGCACTTCAAGGTCCGATTTGTCCGCGTCTAGATGCTGCGTGCACGAACGCATAAGGCGTGTTCGCACCTTCGCGTGCAAGTCGCCCCAACTCCGTATGTCACCCCAGAATGACATCTCTAGCCGAGTCGCGTCGGCGTAGTCGTAGTTGTTCATGTACGGTGGCGATGTCAGGACCAGATTCGCCCATCCGTCGGGAACGGATGCGCATGAGCGCGCATCTTCGCAAAGCGGCGTGGCAACGGCGCTATCCCCGTCCATCTGACGAATGCGGATGTCCTTCGACATCAACTCGATCTGTACCCGAAACGCCTCGTAGGGCCGCAGCGTCCTGGCCTTGCTCTTGTTCGGGAGAACGTACTGCCATTGCGCCGTCCCGACGGGCGAACAAGATCGCAGAACAGCCGTTATCGCCAACCAAACTAATTCCGACGCTGAACTCTCGTCCGCCAGTTCCATCCAGGCCTGCTTGAGTGCATCCAACTCCGCCAGCACATCTGGAGGAAAGCATTTGACAATGAGTGCCGGATGGGAACCATCCACGGTCCGTTGGCTAGCCTTTGCTCGCTCGATGACTTCCCCTGCCATCTCGCAGAATTGATCGACGGGAACCCGCCACGCCAGTTTCGCACTCGCGATGCGTGCTACGAACGGGTGCGCCTCGACTCCAAACGCTGCGGCTCCGAGTCGCTCAGCCTCTACAAGCACGGTTCCCGCGCCAGAGAAGGGATCGAGGACCCTCACGGGGCCGCTCCTCGCCATCTGTTCGACTTCGCGCGCGACCCAGTTCGCCGAGAAGCCCGCCGAATACCTGAACCACCGGTGGATCGGCAGACTCAGATTATCGGCGAAGGTCGAACTTCGGTCTGGCGGGGCTACGAGCACTCCCTGCTCAACCATCTGGGGTAACTCAATTCGCTATGCAACCCGATTCAGAAAGAATGTACGACTTCCTGGCCTGCGTGAACAGGATCGGCCGCTCGGCGCCAAGCTCGGTTGGCCTATTCAGGCTCAACCGACCTCACGCCGCCGCATCTCCCGGGCGCCCGCCTCGCTCGCTCCTCGCCCGTTTGATTGTCCGGACCGCCATTCAATCAAAGGCAATCAAAGCCAATCAATCCGCGGCCCCCGCGCAGCTTCGCCAGTGCCCCGAAACCGCCCGGAAAACGAAAAACGCGAACATACAAAAGGCAATCAAACGCGGCCGTCAGGCCGGCGCGGCGGCCCGCATCATCGCCCCGGCTTCCGCCATGAACTCCGCGTCCACGCCCACGCTCCGTTCGATGCCCGGCCGCGCGTACAGGAAGACCACCTCGCGCACCGGCAGGCCGGTGGCCTCGTGCGCCGCCCAGGCGTAGGTCAGCGCCTGCGCCCGGTACTCCTCCGTGCGCGCGTCCACGTCCGCCGCGGTCACGTTGTCCGTCTTGAAGTCGACGATGACGATGCCGCTGTCCTCCTGGAACAGCAGATCGATGCGCCCCTCGGCAACGCCGCCTTCACCCACGTCGGAGAGCGGCAGCGGCGCCGCGAACGCGACCTCCCGCAGCCTGCGCGGCGAACGCAACGCTCGCGCGATCACCGCACTCGCGAGCGCCGTGCGCGCGACGGTCGCCATCTCGTCCACGCGGTCGGCCATGCCGTGCTCCGCCGCCGCGATCTCGGCGTGCCGCGGCACGTCGTCCGGCTGCGCGAGGTCCACGCGCTCCAGCACGCTGTGCACGGCCGTGCCGAAGTCCGCCGCCCGCGCGCGGCGCACGACGTCGGACGCGCCGGGGCGCTCCCACGTCGCGTCGTCCTTCAGCGAGGTCGCGGTGACGACGCGGAGCGCAGCGGCCGCGCCGTCGATCAGCACGTCGTCGTGCCAGGCCTTCCAGGCACGAGCTTCCTCGATCACGCGGTCGGTATCTTGCTCCGGCGCTTCAAGCGGGGCGCGGCGCCACACCGGGACCTCGGCGTCCAGCGGCGAAATGTCCGCCGCGCTCATCGTCGGCACGTCGTAGCCGACCGCGGCGTTGCGCAGGCGGTCGTTGAGCGCCTCCTTGCCGGCCGGACCCTTCGTAATGAACGGCACTACCAGCAAGTCCTTCGCGCGCGTCGCCGCGACGTAGAGCAGGCGCATGTCCTCCGCGTCTGCGTGCAGGCGCTCGGCGGCGTCGGCCGCCTCGAAGCCCGGCGTCAGGAAGGCGTTCTCCTTCTTGCCGAGCTGCACGTGCAGGCCGCCCGTCCCGGTGCGATCCGCGATCACCTTCGTCCAGTTGCGGCGGGCGGTGTTCATGTTGGCGAAGAGCACGATAGGGAACTCCAACCCCTTCGACATGTGGATCGTGACGATGCGCACGACGTCGTCGGTCTCCTCGCTGATCGCGGCGTCGGTCTCGTCAGTGGTGCGGGCGATGTTCTCTTTCAGCCAGCGCACGAAGCCGCGCAGGCCGCCGCCGCTCGCCGCGGCGAAGGCGCGCGCCTGGTCGATCATCTTCAGCAGGTTCGCCGCCACCTGGTCGCCCTGCGGCTGGAGCATCGCGAACTCCACCAGCCGCATCTCGTCGAGGACGGCGCGCACCAGTTCGGGCAGCGAGCCCACGAGCAACGGATTCGCGTGCTGCCGCTCGTGCCGGCAACTGGAAAGCTCGGCCAGCTTGCGGAGCGCCGCCGCCGCCGGGCCGGTGTCGCCGTCGCGCACGCGCTGGTGGTCGAACCCGCCGCCTGCTGCCTTGTGCAGCAGCAGATCCTCGTCGGAGCAGCCGAACGCCGACGAGCGCAGTGCCGCGATCGCGGCCACCGCGTCGGAAGGGTCATCGATCGCGCGCAGGATGGCCACGAGTTCGCGCACCTCCTGGCGCTGGAAGAACGTGCGGCCGCCCTCGTGCCGGTAGGGAACGCCGGCGCGCGTGCAGGCCTCCTCGTAGATCTGCAGGTCCGTACGCGACGGGATCAGCACCGCCACGTCGCGGTAGCGAGCCGGGCGCGCGCCGCCGTCGCCGTCGCGCACGCGCCACTCGCCGCTGTCGATGGAGCCGCGGATCAGCGACGCCAGGGCGTTCGCCTCGGCCGTCCGCGTCGCGCTTGCGTTCGAGCCGGACTCTTCGCCGCGCAGCACCACCACCGGACGCGCGACGGCGTCGGGCAGGTCGGGGCGCGGCTCCAGGTCGATGTACCGCGGCTGGCGGCCGGGCGCCTCGGTGATGAGATCGCGGAAGACGTTGTTCACCCAGTCGACGATCTTCGGGTGGCTGCGGAAGTTCTGGGTGATCGCGCGCACCTCGCCGCTGAAGACGCGCTGCTTGACCGCGTCGTACATGGCGATGTCGGCGCGGCGGAAGCGGTAGATCGACTGCTTGGGGTCGCCTACAACGAACAGGCTGCCGGGCCGCAGCACGACATCGCGCCAGTCGACGGCGCGTGCACCATCCTCGCACAGGTAGACGACCAGCTCCACCTGGAGCGGGTCGGTGTCCTGGAACTCGTCGATGAAGATGCGCTGGTACTTCGCTTGGAAGTAGGAGCGGACGTCCGCGCGCTCGCGCACGAGGCGGCGCGCCCAGATCAGCAGGTCCTGGAAGTCGGCCTTGCCGGCGGCGCGGCGGCGCAGCTCGTACCACGAGACGAAGTCTTGCAGCCACGCCAGCAGCCGGGCGGTAGCGGCGGCGCGCATGGCGTCGCGCGCTCCGTGCAACAGGCCGACGACCTCGGTGACGGCGGCCTTCACATCTTTGCAGTACTGCTTGCTGTGCCAGTTGTTCTGGTTGCCCTTCTGCGGCGACGGGATGTCCGCGGTCGCGACGGCGCGGCGGAGCACGTCGGGCCGGGTGCGCAGCAGCTCCAGCTGGTCGCGCAGCTCGCAGGCGGCGACCAGCGCCTCGTGCGCCCGGTCCTTGACGCCGTCGAGCGGCCTGAGATCGCGCACCGGCGTCAGCTGGGCATCGATGTCAGCGAGTAGCCGCGGGAGATCGACGGGCTCCTCCTGGTACGCGGGCAGCGGCAGCAGGTCGCGCTGCTCGTGCAGCGTATGCGCCGCCTCGCGCACGAGCCCGAACTCCAGGCCAAGGTTGAGGGCGTCGATCACGGCATCCGGCGGCGGCTCGGCGGCGAGCGCGGCGGTGAGCCACTCGTCGTACGCCTCCTCGAACTCGAGTTGCGCCGGCAGGTCCACCAGCACGTCGAAGCCCGGGTCGAGGTCCGCCTCGATCGGGCGCTCGCGCAGCAGGCCGGCGGCGAAGGCGTGGATCGTCTCGATATGGGCGAGGTTGAGGCCGCGGATCGCCTCGTCGATCGCGGCGCGCTCCGCGGCGGGCGTGGCGGCATCCTGTAGCGCGCGGTCGAGGCCGTCGCGGACGCGGGCGGCCAGCTCAGCGGCGGCTTTCTCGGTGAACGTGATCACCGCGACGTTCTGCACCTTCGTCTGCCCACGCCGCAGCACCTCGACGATGCGGTCGACGAGCACGGTCGTCTTGCCGGTGCCGGCGCCGGCCTCGACGCAGAGGTTCACGTCGATGTCGACGCGGATGCTGTCGCGGACGTCCTGGTCGCGGGGGGTAAAGGTCGCGCTCACTTGATCTCCCCCATGGCGCGGTACGCGGCGGCGCGCGGGTCGTCCCGCTTGCGCTGCATGACCGTGTCGATGCGCGCATCGCAGACGGCGCGGTAGTCGCACCACCGGCAGATCGTGTTCGGCTCCGGCGCGGGCGCGAACATGCCTTCGTCCACACCGTCGGCGATCGTCTCCAGCACCTGCCCGAACTCATCAGCGCGGTCTTCCAGATCCGGTCCGGTGAGGGTGCGGCGCACGAAGTTGCCGCGGCTGCTGACGTAGAAGTACTGCGCCTCGCCGCGCAGGTGGCCGATGCCAAGCAGTTCCGCCGCCGCGCGCAGGTAGATCGGCAGCTGGAGCGCCCTGCCCCGGTCGAACGCCGCCTTGTCGCGCGCCTGCCCCGTCTTGTAGTCGACGACGCGGAAGATCCGCCGGTCGTCGTCCCAGTCGACACGGTCGATGCGGCCCTGGAAGAGCAGCTCGCGCGCGCCCGCCACCAGGCGCAGCGGCTCGTCGCTGGACAGCGGGTCGTCCGTGCCGTAGCCGGCGCCGCCGGGGCCGAAGCGCACTTCCAGCGCGCCCGGCAGCAGCCCGCCGCCTTCGCGCACCTCCGCGTCGTACCAGCGCACCAGGTCCTCGGAGATCTGGCGGCGGTCCATCTCCCAGATCAGCGGCCGGCCGGTGACGCCGCGCGCGACGCGCTCCGCGCACTCGACCTCGAACGCGTCGTGCAGCATCGCCAGGTGCGCCTCGCGGCGCGCGGCCGAGGGCGGATCCTCGCGGCCGATCGTGCGCAGGAACCGTTCGAGAATCGCGTGGATGAGGCTGCCGCGCTCCAGCGCATCGATGCGCTCGACCTTCTCCGGCTCCTCCACCGGCTGGATGCGCAGCGCGTACTTGAGGAAAAACTGGTACGGGCAGGTGGCGTACGTCTCCATGCGGCTGGGCGACACCGGCCGCCCCGCCGCGAAGTCCGAGCGCCCGCGCGCAGCGGCCACGGCGTCATCGGAGATCATGACGCCGTCGTGCGCGGTGAGCGTGTCGCCCCAGCGCTGGCGGCGGGCATCGATGGCGCGCGCGAACGTCGCGGTCGTGCGCATCAGCGCGGCGACGCCGGCGGGCTCCGCGCCTTCAAGCGCGGCGCGGACAAGGCCGCGGTCGTACTCGGCGTGGGTGACGGCAGCTTCGAGGTCGTCGCTCGCCAGGCGGCCCGCGGCGATCCGGCGCAGGACGCCGCTGCTCTCGATCTCGCCCAGGTCGATGCGGCGGCCGGCCAGCGCGTCGGCTACGGCGCGGAAGAAGTACGACGGCAGGTGCTTGCCGCTGCCGCCGGAGTCGGAGCGCGCGTACGACACGGCGAGCTGCTCGCGCGCGGCCTGCAGGTTGAGCCAGAACTCCAGCGGCTGGTCGTCGGGCTCCGTGCGCAGCGGCAGCGTACCGGCGCCGGCAGCGTTGACGGCGCGGCGCTCGTTTTCCAGCAGAAGCGGATCGGGGCGGCGGGGCGGCGGCCACGCCCGCTCCGCCACGCCGAGCATGTACATGGCGCGGAAGCGCAGGTGCCGCAGCGACAACGCGTCCATCACGGCGACGCCGCGGCGGCCGAACAGGCGGATCGGCTCCTTCAGCACGGCCGTCGAGTCGCGCGACTCCAGGTCGTCGCGCACGGCACGGCAGAAGACGGCGAACGTTGCGCGCGGCGTCACCTGCTTGAGCGTGGCCAGGTCGCGCAGCGCCTCGATCAGCGGCTCCGTGCCGCGCGCGTACGTCGCCGCAATGCGCGCGAGCCAGTCGATGTGGGTGTCCCACGTGGCCTCGTCGGCGCGCAATGTCAGCGCGGCGTGGAACTCGGCGACGAACGCGCGGAGCTGGTCGACGCGGTCGGCGTGGCCGCGCAGCCACTCGTAGCCCTCGGCGTGCGCAGCGTCGCGCTTCTCGCTGGCAAGGCGCGACAGGCGCTCGTCCCACTGGTCATGGCCTTCGACGACGCCCGCCTCGCGCGTGTAGGTCTCCCATTCCGACGGGCTGAAGCCATGCGCGGCGACCGCCTCGTCCGAGATGCGGGTCTCGGTGAGGAACTCCATCACCTTCGCCCGGGAGAACGTCGCATCGACGGCCAGGTCGAGCAGCGCGAGCAGGCGGCGGCCCAGCGGGTGATCCGACAGCAGGCGTCCGTCGTGGAGGTACGTCTCGATGCCGGCCTCGGAGAAGATCTCGTCCACTAGCGCGCGGTAGGGTTCGCGGTTGCGGTAGACGACGGCTACCTCGTGAAAGCGCATGCCGCCGCGCGCCCAGCGCAGGCAGGCCCGCGCCGCCTCCCACACTTCGCGCACCGTGTCGGGCGCGCTCACGAGCGCGACTTCCTCCGCCTCGACACGCGGCTGGCCCGGGCCGCGGAAGATCGCGCGGGCGACGCGCTCGGCCGGTGCGGGCGCATCGCCCGGCGGCAGATCGATGACGCGCGCGCCGGCGGCGGTCAGCCGCTCGCGCAGGGGCGCGACCGGGTCGTCCGCGGCGATGTCGGCGCGCGGCAGGAACGCGGTGACCTCCGCGGCGGCGGCGAGGCGCTCGATCATGCGGAGTTGGAGCTCCGGCGGCGACCAGAGGCCGTACACCAGCAGGGGGCCTTCTAGGCGCGCCGGGTCGGCGTCCTCGAAGCGCTCGGCGTGCGTGGCGAAGGGCGCGCGGCGGCGCTGGTAGTCGCCGTAGAGGCGCGCCAGCTCGTTCAGCTTCGCGGCGTTCGCACCGGGGCGCTGTGACACGTCTGCGGCGGTGCGCGCGAAGCCGACGGCAGAGAAGCCGCCCAGCTCCAGCTCGCGGAAGAGCCGTCCCAGCGCGTCGGAGAAGCCCTCTCGCACAGCGACGCCGCCGAAGTAGCCCTGCGCCGACGCGGCGATCTCGCGGACGAGCAGCCGGTTCGCGCCGGGCGACAGCGCCTGGCGCGGCGCCGCGCCGGCCGGCGCCAGCTGCTCCGCCAGCTCGTGCGGCTGCACGAAGTTGACGTTGAGCTGGGCGATGCCGCGCGCGGCGAGCATGCGGCGCAGGTACGGGCGCAGCAGCACGTGGCCGACCAGCACGGTCACGGGCGCCAGCGGGTCGGCGGCGCGTGCACGCTGCACGGCGTCCGCGAGCGCGTCCTCGATCTGCGCGAGAGCGCCGGTTACGATTTGAGCAGGTGGCATCGTGGCGCAAGTATACTCCCGGCCATGCGACAATCAGTGTCGCGCGACGCCGCGATCCGCCCGCGATCACACGAAGGGATGCGCAATGCCGCACTACCAGAGGCCGGACGCCTTCACGAAGCACCTGTTCAACCCGCTCGTCGCCTTCCTCACGAAGATCGGGCTGCCGCTGCGCGGCTCGCGTGTGCTGGCGGTGCGCGGCCGCAAGAGCGGCGAATGGCGTACGACGCCGGTCAACCCGCTCAGCTACAACGGCGCGCGCTACCTCGTGGCGCCGCGTGGGGAGACGCAGTGGGTGCGCAACATTCGCGTCACTGGCACGGCGGAGCTGCGCGGCGGCCGCAAGCCGACCGAGATGATCCGCGTGGCGGAGCTGAGCAACGACGAAAAGCCGGGGCTGCTCCGCGCCTACCTGCAGCACTGGGCATGGGAGACGAACCAGTTCTTCGGCGGCGTCGGCGCGAAAGCGCCGGAAGAGGAACTGCGCCGCATCGCGCCGGACCACCCGGTGTTCCGCATCGTGGAGTGAACGCGGGCGGACGGGATCCACAGATTGCGCAGATGACACAGATGGATGGGGTGGTGCGGGCGTCACGCAGCGGGCGCTCGCGGAGCCTGTGGCGGGGGAGGGCATATGCGTTGGGGGTGGTCGCAGGCGTGGGGACTGGGCCGGCTGGCACGCAATTGGGGTAATCGGCCGGAGTTGCAGAAGCCCGACCAGGAGGACGGAACTGCCGGATTCGGAGCTGCCTGCATCGGATGAGCGTGCCGCGATCGAGCGGGAGCGCGCGCGGCGCGAGCAGGGCCGCCGCTAGGCGCGTACGCCCGCGACGCGGCGTTGCAGCTCGTCGTCGATGTATAGGCTGCCGTCTTCGAGCGTGTAGAAGAGGCGCTTGAAGGGCACGCCGATCTCGCGGAACTTCCTGCCGCCGCCCTCGTGGCGCTCGACGACCGTCATCACCAGGACCACGTCGCACCCCTCGTCCTGCGCGGCGCGCGTCGCCTGCATCGCCGCGCCGCCCTGCGTCACCGCATCTTCGACGATAGCGACGCGGCGGCCGGGGCGGATGAGCGGCGAGCCGTCTTCGGTGGCGGACGCGCGCATCTTCGCCTTCTCCTGCGGCCCGTGATCCTTCGCCTCGGCGCGCCCGAAGAACGTCGGCAGCAGGTGGCCCGTGTCGAGCGCGGCGCGCGCGACAGCGTCGGCGATGGGGATGCAGCCCGCCGCGAGCCCGCCGACCGCCTCGGCGCCGGAGTCGAGCACGGCGGGCGCCATCAGCTCGCCGACGATCCTGGCGTAGCGCGGGTGCAGCGTGACGCCCTTGAGGTCGCAATAGTAGTTGCTGAAACCGCCGGAGTTGAGCCGCACGGGCTCGGCGTGGCGCGTGATGCAGTGCCGCTCAATCGCGGCTTTCAGTGCGAGTACGTCGTCGTTCGGGGAGGTCATCGAGCGTCATTCTACCGGCGCCGACTTCCCGCGACCAATAGGAACCGCCGATCGCGCTCCTACTCGAAGAGCGTGCGCTGCGGCGTGGGGGCTGCGGCTGGCGGCGCGATGCCCAGGTGCTCGTAGGCGAGACGGGTGGCCTGACGGCCGCGCGGCGTGCGCTGCAAGAAGCCGCACTGCATCAGGTACGGCTCGTACACGTCCATGATCGTGTCGGCCTCCTCGCTGATCGAGGCGGCGATCGTCTCCAGGCCCACGGGACCGCCGTCGAACTTCTCGATGATCGTGCGGAGGACGCGATAGTCGACGCTGTCGAGTCCGAGATGGTCGATCTCCAGCCGGGCCAGCGCCTCGGCCGCAACGCTCTCCGTGATCACGCCGTCGGCCTTCACCTGCGCGTAGTCGCGCACGCGGCGCAGCAGGCGGTTAGCGACGCGCGGCGTGCCGCGCGCCCGGCGGGCGATCGCGAGCGTGCCGGCTTCGTCGATCTCGACGCCGAGGATCGACGCGGAGCGGCGGATGATCTGCGAGAGCGCGTCGACGTGGTGGAAGTCGAGGCGGTACACGGCGCCGAAGCGGTCGCGCAGCGGCGGCGACATCATGGCGTAGCGCGTGGTGGCGCCGATCAGCGTGAACGGCTTGAGGGCAAGGCGGATGCTGCGGGCGCCGGGCCCCTTGCCCGTGACCCAGTCGATGGCGGAATCCTCCAGCGCGGGGTAGAGGAACTCCTCGACGACGCGGGAGAGGCGGTGGATCTCGTCCACGAAGAGGATATCGCCGGCGTTGAGGCTGGTGAGGATCGCGGCAAGGTCCCCGATGCGCTCGATAGCGGGGCCGGAGGTGACGCGGATGCTCACCTGCATCTCGGCGGCGATGATGTACGCCAGGGTGGTCTTGCCGAGGCCGGGCGGGCCGTACAGCAGCACATGGTCCAGCGGCTCGCCGCGGCCACGGGCGGCGGCGATGCTGATGCTGATGTTGTCCTTGACCTTCTCCTGGTTGATGTACTCGTCGATGCGGCGCGGCCGCAGCGACGTGTCAGCCTGGATATCGCCTTCCAGCGGTTCGCCGGTGACGACGCGTTCGGATTCGGACTGCGGCTTCGCCATCGAGGCATGATAGCGCATCTTCCGAACATCTGAGCGGGTTTGCGGTAGCTTCGGCCTCGCCCGCGGATAGCGTAGAGTTCCCCTCGATGACGCCAGAGCAGATCGCGGCGCGGGAGAAGCAGCTGTTGGGATCGCCGTTGCGGCGGTTCATGCAGTCGGTGGCGGGACAGATCCTGTCGACGACGCCGGTGTACAGCCTGCCTCGCGAGATGCTGATGCAGGCGGACCACCGCGTGCTCGAAGTGGGGTGCGGCGCCGGCAGCCGCCTGCTGCTGTTCGACCAGAAGCTGCGCTTCCAGCACGCGCCCGTCGCCGGCGTCGAGCCATCGCCGCGGCTGGCCGCGCGCGCGGAGGCCGCGTTCCGGCGCGGCGCACGGCCACTCAACGCGGTGCTGGCGGATCCGGGCGCGCTCCCGTTCGCCGACGGCGTCTTCGACGTGGCGTTCTGCGATGACCTGCTGCGCTTCCTGGACGTCCGCGGCGCGCAGGCCGCGCTGCGCGAGATCGCGCGCGTGCTGCGGCCCGGGTCACTGCTGCTGGCATGGGAGCTTGCGCCGGCGGACGGGCGCTTCCGCTGGTGGCAGCGATGGTGGCTACGGGGCTACGGCGGGCGCATCGCCAGCGAGAAGAGCCTGATGTCGCTGGCGGAGCGGAGCGGCTTCGCCTACACGCGGGAGGCGCGGTTGCGGCCGTGGCTCTGGCCGCCGGTGCCGCGCGCGTCGTTCGTCGCCGGCACGCTGGCACCCGGCTGGCGCCGCGAGGGCGACAACCTGATCCCGCCCGACGAAGAGGGCGGCGAAGGTCAGCCGCCAGAGGCCGGCTGACCTTGCTCTATCGCTGAGCGTGATACAAGCCGTGCTTGGTGATGTACTCCGCGACGGCGTCCGGGACCTGGTAGCGGACGCTGCGGCCTGCTGCGACACGGGCGCGGATCTCGGTCGACGAGATCTCGATCCTCGGCGCGGCGAAGCGGCGGATGCGGTCGGCGATGCCGGGGATGGCCACCGAAGCAACGTCCGTGTCACGGCCGCCGCGCGGCGCCACCGCCAGCAGCGCGTGCGCGACGATGCGTTGCGGCTCGTGCCACTGCGGCAGATCCGCCAGCGCGTCCGCCCCGACGATGAAGTAGAACTCGTCGTCCAGGCGCTCGCCGGCCAGGGCTTCGAGCGTGTCGGCGGTATACGTGGGTCCCGAACGTCGCAGTTCGATGTCGCTGATGCCGAAGTCCTCGTTGCCGGCGATCGCCAGCTCCAGCAAGGCAAGGCGGTGCTCCGCCGGCGTGATGACGCGGTGGCTCTTCCGCCACGGCTCGCGCGCCGGCACGAACAGCACCTCGTCCAGCGACAACTCCTCGCGCGCGCACTCCGCCAGCAGCAGGTGCCCGAGGTGCACCGGGTCGAACGTGCCCCCGAGAATACCTACTCGCACGCCGGCTGCCGCTTTGGGGGGCGCGCTGAACACGTGGAACAGACAACAGAGAGCAGACAGCAGGACGCTGCACGCGCCGGCGTCCTGCTGTTGTCTGTTGTCTGTTGTCTGTTGTCCACCGTCACTCCTGCCACTTCAGTTCGATGTCGCCGAAGCGCACCGGGTCGCCTTCGCGGGCGCCGGCGCGACGCAGAGCGGCGACGACGCCCATGCGGCCGAGTCGGCGCATCGCCTCGGCGCGCGACTCGTCGGACTGGAGCGCCATCATCTCGACCAGCACGACGGGCTGGTCGCCCACGACCCGGTACGCGTCATCCTCGCGCTCGATGCGGAAGCGGGCGCCGCGGGGCTCCGGCCGAAGGACGGCTACGCCCTCCGCCTCGGGCGTGGGCTGAGGCTGCTCCTCGCGGATGCGTTCCAGCTTCTCGAAGGCTATCTTCGCCAGCTCGGCCGTGCCCTGCCGCGCGGCGGCGGACATGAACACGCAGGGGCGACCCAGCCGGTCCGCGATCACGATCAGCTCACCGCGCCGTGCCTCCGCCTCCGGGATATCCATCTTGTTGAAGGCGATGATCTGCGGCCGCGTGCCCAGCTCGGGCGCGTACGAGCGCAGTTCCTCGTCGATGACGGCGATGTCGTGGGCCGGGTTCGGCTGCGACGCGTCGACGACATGCACAAGCAGCCGCGTGCGCTCGACGTGGCGGAGGAACTGCTGACCGAGACCGTGGCCCAGGTGCGCGCCCTCGATCAGTCCCGGGATGTCGGCCATGACGTACGAGTCGTAGCCCACCTCGACGACGCCGAGGTTCGGCTCGAGCGTGGTGAACGGGTAGTCCGCGATCTTCGGCGTCGCGCGAGAAACGGCCGCGAGCAGCGTCGATTTGCCGGCGTTGGGCAGGCCGACGAGGCCGACGTCCGACAGGAGTTTGAGTTCCAGCTCGACGCGAAGCTCCTCGCCGCGCTGCCCGGTCTCCGAGATGTGGGGCGCCTGGTTGCTCGGTGAGGCGAAGTGCTGGTTGCCGCGGCCGCCGCGCCCCCCTTCCGCCACGGTGACGCGCTCGCCCTCTTCGATCAGCTCGGCGATCACGTCACCGGTAGCCGCGTTGCGCGCGATGGTGCCCGGCGGCACCCGCAGTTCCAGATCCGCTCCGTTGCGGCCGTGCTTCTTACTCGCAGCGCCGTTGCCACCGCGCTCCGCCTTGTATTGCTTCTGGTAGCGGAACTGGCCCAGACCGTTCACCGCGCGGTCCGCGATGAGCACAACATCGCCGCCGCGGCCGCCATCACCGCCGTCGGGACCGCCGCGAGTCACGAATTTCTCACGGTGAAAACTGATGAGCCCATGCCCACCATCTCCAGCTTTCAGATGGATTTCAGCGCGATCAATCAAAGTGCAGGCCTTCGGATCGAGAATCTCTCATCGATCAGTATAAGGGTGTTGGAAGGGTGGGATCGGGGGAAAGTGAATCTGGGGATATGCGGGTAACCACTCAACAGTACACAATATGTAAAGCCGATACTACTGTCGGGTTTGACAGTGTGGGGTAGAATAACCCCAGTACCGCGCAGGGCGTGGTCATCGGGCCCACTGATCGGTGGGCCTTCTGTTGGTCGGCGACGGGCAGAGCGCCGGATAGTAGGAGTAGGGGAGCATCAGGGGCACGCTCAGCCCGCGCTCGTTCCGAGATTCTCGAGCGCGTTTCCCACGCAGCAGGACAGCTGTTCCCACCGCGCATGAGGCGCGGAAGAAGCACAGGCCCTTCACGCACGGCCTGGTACTGGCCGCTATCTTTCTCGCAGTCGCATACGCGTCGCTGACCGGCGGCGCATTCCGCAGCCATACGTCGGCATTCGCGGCGCCTGTCACCGGGCTATCGCTGCCAGGCGTGAGTTCCAGCATCCCCACTACCGACCAGACCGTCCTCCGCCCGGCGGCGATCAACAAGACGTTGCGTGCGGAGCAGCCGGTCCCCCAGAAGCAACAGGAAGTGGCGCAGCAACTGGCGACGCTGTACGCCACGCCAACATCGCAGCCGCCGTCGACGCAAGACGACGCGGTGCTGCGCGCGGCGGCGGTGGCACGCACGCCGGACCTGCCCCCGTACCAGGTCTACAAGGTGGAAGACGGCGACACCGTCTCCTCCATCGCGGCGAAGTTCAGTGTCAGCGCCGACTACATCACGGCGAACAACGCCGAGATCCAGAACGCCGACCTGCTGACCCTGGGCCAGTCGATCATCATCCCGGCGGGCAACGGGATCCTGCATGAGGTGCGCTACGGCGAGACGCTGAGCGACATCGCGACGCAGTACGGCGTCAAGGTCGACGAGATCACCGGCTTCGGGCCGAACCATATCAGCACCCCGGACCAGATCACCGAGACGCAGCTGGTCTTCGTGCCAAACGGCAAGGTCGCGCCGCCGCCGCCCGCGCCAGCGGCGCAGCCCGCTCCGGGTGCCGGCGGCGGCTCCGCGACGCCGGTACCCAGCGGTGGTGGCGAGCTGGCCACGGGCCCGAAGTCCGGCCAGGGACTCATGTGGCCGTTCCAGGGGCCGATCTCCAGCTACTACGGCCCGTCGCACCCGCTGGGCATCGACATCGACGGCTTCCACAACCCAACGGGATCGGTGGTCGCGGCGACAAGCGGCACGGTGGTCTTCGCCGGCGGCAACGCCTGCTGCTCGTACGGCCTCTACGTCGTGGTCATGAGCCCGAGCGGCATCGAGACGCTGTATGGGCACCTCAGCTCGATCAGCGTGTCCCAGGGCGAGACGGTGTCGCAGGGCGAGACGGTCGGGGTGATCGGCAGCACAGGCTACTCGACAGGCACGCACCTGCACTTCGAGGTGATCGACAACGGCGTACGGCAGAACCCGCTCAATTATCTCCCTGGCTGACCGCTGGTGGCTGGAACAAGAAGGCCCGGGCGATTCGCCCGGGCCTTCTTTGATTCGCGTCGACGGCGGAAGCCTAACCGCTAGCGCTTGTAGTCCATCACCATCAGCTGCATCTCTTCCGGCAGCGAGCTGCGGGTGACGCTGAGCTTCTGGTGCTGGTCCGCGGACTTGGCGCCCATCTCCTTCAGGAAGCGATCCACCGGGTCGAGCTTCGACTTCTCGGCGTCGGTCTTGAAGTGCATGGGGACGACCAGTTTCGGCTCGATCAGGCTGATCGCCTCGGCGGCGGACGGCGCGTCGAACGCGTCACCGCCCCCGACGGGCACGAAGAGGATGTCCGCCGCGCCGATCTGCTCGAGCTGGTCGGACGTCGGGACGACGCCGATGCCGCCCAGGTGGCACAGCCGGATGTCTTCGAGTTCGATGACGTAGGCGATGTTGCGGGGCCCGGCGGCCTTCTGTTCCTTGTCGCGCCAGGTTGCGACGCCCACGACCGACGCGCCGGCGATCTCGAACTCGCCCGGGCCGTCGATGACGCGCGGCGTGCCGGCGACGGCGTCTACGGCGTTGTGCCCGCGGTCGTCGAAGCTGACGGTGACGAGATCCGCGCTGGGGCGTCCGAGGCTGTAGCCGGTCGCCTTATCGCACGGGTCGGTGATGACCGTCGCCTCCTTCGCGCGGATGCGAAAGCACGAGTGTCCCAGCCATGTGATCTCCATGGCGACAGGGTAGCGGCCGGGAATGATCCGCGCGAGTGATCGGCGGCACCAGCCGGCCGCCGCAGAAGCAGAAGCGGCGGGCCTGCCCGGCGCGTTGGCTTAGGTTGCGCGATCGGCTAGATTAGACGCCGTACCCCGGATGGCCTGAGGTGAGTGGATGAATACCGCCGAATTCCTGCAGATCAGCTCGATGGTCGTGCCCGATCGCACGGCGCTTGTGGCCGGCGGCCAGCGCGTTACGTTCATGGAGATGGCGGACCGCGTCAACCGCCTGGCGAACTGGCTGCAGAGCGTCGGCGCGGGGCCGGATCACCCGGTCGGCGCCATGTCGGTCAACGGCAGCGAGTACATCGAGACGTACTACGCGGCCGCGAAGATCGGCGCCACGTTTGTGCCGCTGAACTACCGCGCGAAGCACGAAGAGCTGACGTACATGATCAACACGTCGGACGTGCACGTGTTGTTCGTGGGAGACCGCTACCTGGACCTCGTGGCGGCGCTCCGCCCAACGCTGACGACGGTGAAGTACTTCGCGTGCTACGAGCGCGCGGTCGAGGACATGCCCGCGTTCGCCGACATCCTGGCGGGCGCCGATCCGGACGAGCCGTTCGTCGAGGTCGACGAGAGCCGGCCGACGGTGCTGATCTACACGTCCGGCACGACGTCACAGCCGAAAGGCGTGGCGCTGTCGTACCTGAACCTCTCCGTCTACGTGACCAACACCATGTCTCCCGCCGACCCCTCCGCTGAGGGCGAGGTGACACTGCTCTCCGTGCCGATCTTCCACGTGGCCGGCGTCACGCCGATCATGTCGTCGGTCTGGGGCGGGCGGACGCTGGTGATCCTGCCCCAGTTCGACCCGAAGCTCTGGCTGGAGGCGGTGCAGAGCGAGCGCGTGACGCACAGCTTCGTCGTGCCGACGATGCTGAAGCGGATCATGGACCACCCGGATTTCGCGAAGTACGACCTCAGCTCGTTGAAGCTGATCACGTACGGCGCGGCGCCGATGCCGTTCGAGGTCGTCAGCAAGGCGGTCGACGTCTTCGACTGCGGCCTGATGAACGCCTATGGCCAGACGGAGAGCACCTCGACGCTCACGTTCCTGGGGCCGGAGGATCACCAGATCCCGCGCGAGCCGGGGCCGGAGCGAGAGAAGAAGCTGCACCGTCTGCGCTCGGTCGGACGGGGCATGGACGACGTGGTGATCACGATCCAGGACGAGCAGAACCAGATCCTGGACGCCGGGCACGAGGGCGAGATCTGCGTCATGGGCCCGCGCGTGATGGCCGAGTACCACAAGCAGGCGGAGGCGACGGCCGCGGCGATCCACGACGGTTGGCTGCACACGGGCGACGTCGGCTACCTGGACGACGAGGGCTATCTGTTCATCACGGGCCGCAAGAAGGACCTGATCATCCGCGGCGGCGAGAACATCTCCCCCGGCGAGATCGAGGCGGCGCTGGACGAGCACCCGCAGGTGGAGGAGTCCGCGATCATCGGCGTGCCGGACGTCGAGTGGGGCGAGGTGATCAAGGCGATCATCGTGCCGAAGCCGGGTCCGAAGCCGGATCCTGCCGAAGTCACGCAGTACGTGAAGAAGCACCTGGCGAGCTACAAGGCGCCGACGTACTACGCCTTCGTGGGCGAGTTGCCGCGCAACCCGATGGGCAAGGTGCTGAAGACGGAGCTGCGGAAGCTCTACGGCAAGCCGGGCAACGAGTAGCGTCGGTCGCGATACGGGCTGGCACAAGAGAGAGAAGGCGGACAGGTCTGTGTCCGCCTTCTTCTGTAGGCGCGAAATGGTTGCGCTGCGCTGCCTGCGGCCTACTCCTTCTTCGTGATCGCGTCTACCTGCGCCACTTCCTCCGGCGTCAGCCGCCACGACGCGGCGGCGACGTTCGCCTGCACCTGCTCCGGCTTCGTCGCGCCGGCGATTACGCTGGAGATCTCGCCGTGGCTGGCCAGCCAGCCGATCGCCAGATCCAGCATCGTGTGGCCGCGCTCCGTGGCGAAGGCTTCGAGCTGCGTGAGCACGCTGAAGTTCTGGTCGTTCAGCATCGACGCGGCGCGCGGGCCCATCGCGGCCAGGCGTGTGCCCTCGGCCGGCGCCTCGCCCGGTCGGTACTTGCCGGTGAGGAAGCCGCTGGCGAGCGGGAAGTAGGGCAGGACGCCCAGGCCGTACTTCTTCGCGGCGGGCATCAGCTCGCGCTCGATGCGGCGGTCCAGCAGGTTGTACTGGTTCTGCGCTGAGACGAACTGCGTGAGGCTGCCGCTGCGCGCGACCCACTGCGACTCCACGACCTGCCAGCCGGTGAAGTTGCTGCAACCGATGTAGCGCACCTTGCCGGCGCGGACGACGTCGTCGAGCGCGCGCATCGTCTCCTCGATCGGCGTCTTCACGTCGGGAAAGTGCACCTGGTAGAGGTCGATGTAGTCGGTGCCGAGGCGGCGGAGGCTCGCTTCGACCGCTTCGAAGACGTAGCGGCGGGAGGCGCCGGTCCAGAGCGGGCCGTCGCCCATGGGGCCGGCGAACTTGGTGGCGATGATGACGTTGCGGCGCTGCTCCTTGAGCGCGGCGCCCAGGTACTCCTCCGAGACGCCGCGGCCGCCGTAGATGTCCGCCGTGTCGAAGAAGTTGATGCCGGCTTCCAGCGCGGCGGCGATCACCGCGTCGGAGGCGGCGCGGTCGCAGCGCATGCCGAAGTTGTTGCAGCCGAGGCCCGCGACCGAGACCTGCAGGCCCGAATTGCCGAGATTCCTGTACTCCATGTCGTCCGCTCCTTCTGGCGGACCACCCCGGCCCGCGATCGATCCTATGGAACGCGGCCCGCGGGGGCAACCGGGGAAACAACAGACAGCAGACAACAGTGGGCCAGTGAGCGTCTGTTCTCTGTTCGCTGCTGTCTGTTGTACGGCCGGCACGGCCGTTCGGCCATTGCCCTAAGACTGACCCTCCCGTACGATGCCGATCGCTGTCCGAACCCCCGTCCGAGGGCGGCATCGGCACGGCGCTGTGGGGCCGCGCAGAGACTCCCCGAGTACGCACCATCCTGAAGGAGGCTTCATCGTGGGTAACAGGCTTGAGGGCAAAGTAGCGATCGTCACCGGCGGCGGCCGCGGCATCGGCCGTGGCGAGGCCCTGGCGCTCGCGCGCGAAGGCGCGCGCGTCATCATCAACGACTTCGGCGGCAGCGCGGCTGGTACGGGCGGCGAGAAGGGCCCGGCGGATCAGGTCGTCGCCGAGATCAAGGCGCTGGGTAGCGATGCAGCGGCGAACTACGACAACGTCGCCGACTTCGAGTCGGGCAACCGCATGGTGCAGCAGGCGATGGACACGTTCGGCCGCCTGGACATCGTGATCAACAACGCCGGCATCCTCCGCGACAAGATGATCTTCAACATGTCGGAGGAGGAGTGGGACATCGTGCTGGCGGTGCACTTGAAGGGCCACTTCAACCTGAGCAAGCACGCGTCGGTGGTGTTCCGCCAGCAGCGCAGCGGCGTCTTCGTGCACACGGCGTCGGAGTCGGGCCTGGGCAACCGCGGTCAGGGCAACTACGCCGCGGCGAAGGAAGGCATCGTCGGCCTGTCCCGCACGATCGCGCGCGACATGGGCGGCTACGGCGTGCGGTCCAACGCCATCCGGCCGCGCGCGGGCACGCGCCTGGTGATCAGCGACGAAATGCGCGCGGCGGCCTCGCGCGGGGGCGCGGCCGGCATGGGCATGGCCGGGCTGGAGGCCTTCGAGAAGGCGAACCCGCCCGATGGCGTCGGGCCGTTCGTCGTGTGGCTGTGCACCGACGCCGCGAGCAACGTCAACGGCCGCGACTTCTTGGTGAGCGGCAGCGTCATCGGCCTGTACAGCCTGCCGGAGATCGTCAAGCAGGTGGCGAACACCAGCGGCAACATCTGGACGCTGGACGAGCTCGACAAGCTCATCCCGGAGCAGGTGACCGGCGACCTGAAGAACATGTGGCCGAAGAAGGAAGAGAAGCCCGCGTAAGTCCGCTGGGCGCCTTCGCTCTCGAGAAGAGGCTCCCGCCGTGCGGCGGGAGCCTCTGTTGTTGTGGCGCGGTGCGGGCAAGCGGGCCGTCGCCCGTCTCGCCCGGGCGTGGGTGATTCGATACGATAGGCTGCGCCGCGCGCCCTGGGCACGCGGCGGCTTCGCCGAGCGGCACGGATGCCGCCCGGCGCCTTGCACGCCGGCACGAGGCCCCCGGAGAACAGCATGGCACTGGTCGTACAGAAGTACGGCGGCAGTTCCGTCGCGAACGCCGCGAAGATCAAGAACGTCGCCGCGCGCATCAAGAAGCGCGCGGATGCCGGCGACCAGGTGGTGGCCGTGGTGAGCGCCATGGGCGACACGACGGACGACCTGATCGCGCTGGCGCAGCAGATCACGGACCGCCCGGAAGCGCGCGAGATGGACGTGCTGCTCAGCACGGGCGAGACGCAGTCCAGCGCGCTGATGGTGATGGCGCTGCACGCGCTGGGCGCCGACGCGATCAGCCTCTCCGGCGCGCAGGCCGGCATGCGCACGGACTCCGTCCACCGCAACGCGCGCATCCTGGCGATCGAGCCGCAGCGCGTGCGCGAGGAGGTGGAGCGTGGGCGCGTGGTGATCGTCGCCGGGTTCCAGGGGCTGACGGCGGAGGCGGACATCGCGACGATCGGCCGCGGCGGCTCCGACACGACGGCGGTGGCGTTCGCGGCGGCGCTGGGCGCGGGCTGCGAGATCTACACCGATGTGGACGGCGTCTACACGGCCGACCCGCGGGTGGTGCCGGAGGCGCGCAAGCTGCGCGACATTTCGTACGAGGAGATGCTGGAGCTGGCGAGCAAGGGCGCGAAGGTGATGGCGCCGCGCGCGGTGGAACTGGGCTCCGTCTACAACATCCCGATCTTGGTAGCATCCAGCTTCACGGACGAGCCGGGCACGCTGATCCATGGAGGCGTCGATATGGAAGGGTTCAACCGGGTACGCGGCATCGCGCACGACCTGGACGTGGCGAAGATCACCGTGCGGCACGTGCCGGACCGCCCGGGCGTGGCAGCGGAGCTGTTCGCGCCGCTGGCGGAGGCGCACCTGAGCGTCGACACGATCGTCCAGAACGCCAGCGAGGAGCAGCTGACGGACATCACGTTCACGCTCGCGAAGGCGGACCTGGCGCGGGCGCTGCCGCAGGTGCGCGCGATAGCGGCGCGGATCGGCGCGCGCGACGTGGTGGCGGACGAGCGTATGGGCAAGGTGAGCATCGTCGGCACGGGCATCCAGAGCGCGCCCGGCTATGCCGCGCGGATGTTCCGCACGCTGTCGGACGCGGGGATCAACATCGAGATCATCAGCACGAGCGAGATCCGGATCACGTGCATCGTGCCGGAGGACAGCGTGCCGGCGGCGGTGCGGGCGCTGCACGCGGCGTTCGAGCTGGAGAAGGCGGAGACGCGCGACCTGGGGTAGTCCGGCGGACGGCCAAGAACGGGCAGCAGACAGCAGAAGCGAATGGCCGCGCTGCGGCTTCCGGGCAACGGCAAACCCCGCGTGAGCGGGGTTTCTGCTTCGTGTTCGGTTGTGTTCTGGCGCCCTTCGTCTTGACTCGCTACCGGTTCATTACGAACCGAGGGGGCGTCGCCGCATCCAGTTCCCTGGATGGGATCTCCGCCCGCAATCCGCGCCTTCGAGCGTTACCTTTTCAGCGAGTTACGGGTCGGGGCGCCGGGCCTGCCTGCGGCTCCACACCGCGTATCCTTCAGGCTGCTCGTACCTCCTTCCACTGCTATTTTACCATCGCTGTCAAGCGGCAGCGGCGCGTCGCCATGCGGTGACGGAGGCTGCGGGGACGCAAAGACGCACGCCGCGGGGCGTGCGTCCTGGTGTGCGAAGTGGAGCCGGCGATGGGATTCGAACCCGTGACCTGCTGTTTACGAAACAGCTGCTCTACCGCTGAGCTACGCCGGCATCGATTTGAATCTGGCTACACCAGATAACTGCGGTATCACGCATAGCACAGCGCTCTGTGTGATTGGCGCATTATAGCGAACGCACACGGGACTGCCATCGGCGCGCTCTTAGCCTGCCGGCTGGCTCTCGTTCGCCATCTCGGCGGTGGCGTACCATGGCAAGATGAACGAGAGCGGAAGGCATCCGGTGGCCACGCGACCCAGCCGAATCGTGCCAAAGGCGCGCGCGGGGCGCATCGGCGTTGCGGTTGTC
>JBGQBE010000006.1:0-107915 GCA_041494685.1 Dehalococcoidia bacterium
CACGTCGGGGATGATCAAGCTGATCTTCGACCCGGAGACGCGCGGTATCCTCGGCGTCCACATCATCGGCGAGCGGGCGTCGGAGCTCATCCACGTCGGCCAGATGGCGATGCACTACGCCGGCACGATCGACGTCTTCATCGAGAGCGTGTTCAACTTCCCCACGCTCGCCGACGCCTACAAGTACGCCGCCTACGACGCGCTGCAGCAGATCCAGCGCCGCCGCGAACATCCCCCGTCCGCGCAGCCCGCCCCCGCGTAGCGTCGCGGGCCCTGCGAACACGCGCCGAACATCCACGCCACGGACCGCGGGTCGGCCGAGCTGATGTCTCCGTCGCTGTTCACATCGAAGTCCCGGATGTCCTGGCCGCTCCCTACGCGCAGCGATGCATGCCGAACACCAGCGCCTGCTTGCCCAGGTCGCCGATCGTGATCTTGTTGTCGCCGTTCTGGTCGTAGGAGGCAGGCGCCGGCGGGATCGTCTGCGCGAACCACAGTGCGACCTTGCCCAGGTCGCCGATGCTCACGACGCCGTCACCCGTCACGTCGGCCAGGGCGATGGCCGCACACTGGGCCGCCGTGGGCGTGCTCGTCGGCGTGCGCGTGGCGGTCGCCGTTGGCGTGGGCGTGTTTGTGGCGCTCGGAGTAGGCGTATTCGTATTCGTCGGCGTGGGCGTGCTCGTGGCGGGCGGCGGGGTGTACACGATGCGCCTGAGCTCGCCCGTATTCAACGCCATGTAGTAGATGTTGCCGTCCGGGCCGGTCTCGAAGTCGACCGGGCCGTCCGCGTCGCTCGAGAACAGCTGCGCGCTCCCCGGCACCAGGTGGTTCGATCCGTCCGCCTTCAGCACGTGAATCTGGTTACGGGAGTAGTCGCCCCAGAAGAAGGTGTTCTGGTACTGCGCGCTGTAGCCGTTATTGCCGGTGAAGCTGCCGCCGATGACCGAGGCCGGCCCGGGGTGAAAATACGTGTAGATCGGCTTCGTGTCGGTGCCCGCGGCGATGAGCGCCGGGCAGTCCGCTCCGGCGACGGACATGCCGGCATAGGTCGTCCCCCACGTCGGATCGCCGTTCCAATCGAGCCCCTCCCAGCAGGGCCAGCCCAGGTTCGCACCGCCCGCGAACGCGTCGACCTCCTCCGTCGTATACCAGCCGACGTCGCCGCTGAAGATCGTGTTCGTGCCCGGCCGGAAGTTGAAGCGGAACGTGTTGCGCACGCCGTACGCCCACACCTTCGAGCGCGTCGCCGTCAGGTCGCATCCGGGGCTGCAGACCGTGAACGGGTTGTCGGCCAGCCCCTGCCCGTTCGCCGGGTTGATCCGCAGGATCTTCCCTGCCAGCCGGTCCTTGTTCTGCGCCCGCAGCGCCAGCACGTCCACGTAGTCGAAGCTTGCGCCGTCACCGGTCGCGGCGTAGAGCATGCCGTCCGGACCGAACTTCAGCGCCCCGACGGAGTGGCTCGCCCCGTCCGACGGGATGCAGTCGTCCGTCAGCGGCCAGTCTTCGCACGACGGCTTCAGGTGTGTGCCGACGCGGCTTCCCGCCAGCACGAGCTCACTGGCCGGCGAGGCCGTGTCCCCGCTCGCGGTCACGCGGATGATGCGGCCGTTCTTCGGGCCGCTGACGTTGGCAACGTCATTTTCGTACGTGAACGAGAAGTACACGTACCCGTTGCTCCCGAAGTTCGGGTCCAGCGCCATCCCCAGCAGGCCGTGGTCCCAGTACGTGCTCACGTTCTGGATCTGATAGAACGGCGTCGGCAGCAGCGCGCCGTTCTTGTAGATCACCACCGTGCCGTCCTTCTCGCCGATGAAGATGCGCCCGTCCGGCGCGAACGCGAACGCCGTGGTGCCCCACGGCGCCGCGGTCACGACCGTTTCCGTCGTGAAGTTATCGAGGTCCTGCCGGCGCGTCAGCCAGAAGTGGATCGTCGCGCCGTTCGCTGCGTCGTAGAATTCCACCGTCACCACGTGCGGGCCGGCCGTCATGTGGCGCACGGCCGAGTGCACGGTCGGCGGCTCGTCGTACCATGCGTCGAGCGGGAGCGCGGCCGGGCTGCCGTCGAGGAAGATGCGCGCGCCGTCGTCGCTCTCCGCCGAGAACTCGTACACGCCGTCGACAACGTCGATCGTGCGCGTCCAGCGCACGCTGAAGCCGTCGGCGTTGACGCCAGGTCCCGGCGAGCCGGCCCAGACGAAGTTGATGTCGGGCCCGTCGTCGCGCGTGAGCACCGACGGTGCGGTCAGCGTCTTGTTGTTGAAGTACGTCCCGATCCAGCCGGGAGCGACGGCGACGGCGCGTGGCGCCTGTGCCGGCGCAAGCAGCGCCACGGCGAGCAAGACGACGACTGCGGCCGCGCACGGCCAGCGCCAGAGCATCCGAACCATGGGTACTAGAGCCTTTCGGCGGGCGCCAAGCGGAACCCTTCACATCGTGACGTTCGCGCGCGCCCGCCGTCACCTGCCGAACGGCCGGATAGTGAGTGGCCTGTCAACTTCCTTGATGACTGTTCGGGCCGGGCGTCCTTGACAGCGCGAAGTCCGAATGGCCCTTCAATATCAGGCCACGGCGGGCCATTCTGGTAGACGTTCACGTTGCGCGCCCGGCGGGGTGCGAGGAACACGGATGGTCTCATGCGCCTTGTCCCGCTTCCGATGAGCCTGCCCGGCCGGACCGTGGCCGGCATCGCGCTGCTGGCGCTGGCGCTCGCCCTGGGCGCGGGCGCGCTCGGCGGCGGTACCACGCGCGCCTCGACGATCGACGTCGTCGCCGGCCCGGACAGCGCGTTCTGCCCCGTCTCGAGCCCGGATAACGTCTACTGCCCGGCGGACATCACCATCAACGTCGGCGACACGATCCGCTGGACACAGGCGCCCGGCGCCGTGCCGCACGACGTGCGCGAGTTCACCACCGGCGCCTGGGGCGCGCGTTCCCTGCCGTTCACGAAGACCTTCGACACGCCCGGCGTCGTGGTCTACTACTGCTCTCTTCACGTCTTGCCGCCGGACAAGCCGCTGGTGAAGGCCGCGCTCGACACCAACGGCGACGGGCAGTTCACCCTCGACGACCATCCGTCGCCCGACGTCTTCAGCACGTGGATGGTCGGGTGGATCATCGTCGCCGCGCCGCCGACGGCCACGCCGACGATCACCGACACCGCCGTGCCGGGCACCACGCCCACCATCACCGACACGCCCACGATCACCAGTACGCCGACCATCACCGATACGCCGACGATCACGCCCACGCGCACGCCCACCTTCACGCCGACGCTCACGCCCACGCCCGCCCCCAACACGGAAACAGTGGACATGGGCAACTTCTTCTTCGCGCCGAAGCACCTGACGGTCCGCGTCGGCGACACGGTGCGCTGGCTGAACAACAGCGACGTGCCGCACAATGCCACCTCCGACAGCGGGGTCTGGGACGCCGGCTTCGTCGATCCGGGCGGCGCCTTCGCCTTCAAGTTCGACAGGGTCGGGACCTACGCCTACCGCTGCACGATCCACGTCGCCCAGGGCCAGGTCGGCACCATCGTCGTCGAGCTGGAGGTGACGCCGTCCGCGACACCCTCACCCGGGCCGTCGCCGACACCCACGCGGACGGCCACCGCGCCTCCGTTCCCGACGGAGCCGCCCGCCGGCGTCAACGCCGTCCTCGGCGAGGAGATCGCCGCCCGCGCGCCGATGACCGTCGAGGTGGCGCAGGCCGACTTCTCGTTCGTGCCGCGCCGCATCGTCGTCAACGCCGGCGACACGGTGCGCTGGGTCAACCGGGGCGCCGTCCAGCACAACACGACCGCCGACGGCGGCCTGTGGGCATCGAAGCTGATGATGGAGCCGGGCGAGGCGTTCTCGTTCACCTTCACCGAGGCCGGCACCTACACCTACACGTGCACCCTGCACGCGCCGCTGGGACAGGTCGGCTCCGTCGTCGTCCAGCCGCCCGGCTCGCGCGGCCGCACCGCGTCGGCCCTGCCGGTCGTCGGCAGCGGCCCGCCATCCGGCGGCCGGTCGCTGCGGCTCAGCCTCGTCGCCGCCATCGCGGCAACCGGCGCGGCCCTGCTCTTCGCGCCGCTGCGCCGCCGGCGCGGTGCGGGCATCGTGACCATTCGTCGCGATTGACAGGCACGCGTGGCCATCTGCCACGCCTTCTCGCTCGGCGACGCCACGCGCGGCCGGTCCGTTTGGTGCAGACGCGTACTACGATGCCTGCGCGCGCGGCATGCGGAGCAGCGGATGCCTGCGACGGCGCAGCGCCTCCAGCGCGAGACGGTCCAGGGGATACGTCAGCGCCGTGACGCCGCCGCGCTCCGGCACGATGCCGAGCGCCCGCGCGTCGATATCGGGCAGCAGCACGGCGGTGAGATGATCGCGCAGGCGCGCGACCAGGTCGCAGGGCAGCAGCTCCTGGCCGTGCAGGCGCAGCGTCTCCACCACGAACTCCTGTGACTGGCCGCGGTCGATCGGCGCCAGGTCGAACAGCAGCACGCCCAGGTGCCGCCCGCCCTGCTCCGCCCGCGCCAGCTCCTGCTCCAGCCGCGCGAAGAACTGCTCCGCGTCACGGAACCGCGGCTGCGGGGCGCCGCCAGCGCCGGCGCTCTCGGCATCCTCCCGGTCGAGACGGAGTTCGCCGGCCGAGCCGCCGCCGGCGCCCTTCTTGTGCGCCTTCAGCCAGCGGCGGATGTCGTCGTTCGGAGCCGGCAGCTCGATGGCGATGGCGCCGGACGGCAGTTGCTCGTCGAGCGACATCACCACGTCCAGGATCTCGCCGGACAGCGCCTCGATGATCACGTAGAAGGGCATGGCGCGCCTCGCTGCTGCCGCCCCTCCCCCGCACTAAGTATCGGCCTGGCCCGACGGACGCGCAGCAGTCAGTCGGACCAGAAGCTGTAGCGCTGGGCCCGTCGCAGCTTGAAGTCCGTCTCCGGCAGCTTGAACCCCTGCACGCGGATCTGCTTCAGCATCGCTTCGAGTTGCCGCTTCTCCACGGCGTTCAGCGCCGGCGTGAACAGGTCGTCGTACAACTCCTCGGACAGTTGCACGATCTCCTCAGCGACGGGCCGGCCCTGCTCGGTCAGCTGAAGCCCGACCGCCCGGCGATCCTTCGGGTCGGGCAGCCGCTCCACCCACCCGCGCGACTCGATGCGGTGCAGGATGCCCGTGATGCTCTGTGTCTCCTGGAATAACAGGGTCGCGACCGTGCTGGGCTTGATCGGCGCGGGCGAGAAGTACAACAGCGCCAGTACGCGCGCCTGCGACGCTGAGACGTCCAGGTGGTAGTACCGCCGGTCCAGCAGCTTGAACGACATCCAGTAGATCTCGGTGATCAGCACCCACGGCAGCGTCTTCTCCATCATCGCCGCCGCCTCGGACCGGGTCCTTTCCGCGCTCGCCGTCGTCATGCCCTCGTCCCTCCTGCCTTCGCCCTCGCCGTCCGGCGGCGACGAGCCCCCCTGCTGGATGGTTCCGGCGCGCAACGGGCACCTACCGCGCCGCGCCCGGCATGCGCATCCGCGTCGCGCCGACACGGCACACGGATGCGAACTGACTTGATCGGTAGGTTCGTCGATACGCGTCGCAATGTCAACGCGGCACGGCCCGTTTGGCGCGACTTTTTTCACTGTCGCTGCCATAACCCGTCAACCGCGCGGCTACAGGCTACGGCTTGCGGCCGGCGTTCTTGCGCAGGCGTTTCAGGATCGCGTTGCGGTAGGTCTCCGCCGTGCGGCCGCCGTGTTTGCGCATGCGGTCGCGCTCCGCCTGGCGGCGGCGCTCGCGGCGCTCGGCGCGTTCGTCGCGCGGCGGTTCATCGCTCACTTGAAGCGCGCCAGGAACTCGGCGTCACCCTGGTAGAGATCGACGCCGTTGTTGACGCGGTCGCGGAGCAGATGGCGGCTGTAGAAGTGCTGTCCGCTCAGCTCCTTCGCCTCGTCGCCGCAGAGGTAGATCGCCGCCTGGCCCATCGCCTCCGTCCGCTCCAGCATCGGCCCGACGGACGGCATCGTCTCTTCCAGGCGGTAGAACAGCGTCCCCGGCGTCGGCACCCAGCCGAGCGGCGAGAGCGCGAACACGCGGATGTTGTGCTCCTTCTCCTCCGACGCCAGCCCCTGGGCCAGCTCCCGCAGAGCGTGCTTGGTCAGCATGTACGAGATGTTGCCCGCGCCGTCCTGGTCGGCCGCGATGGACGAGATGTTGATGATCACGCCGCCGCCCTGCGCGATCATTCGCGGCAGCACCGCCTTGCTACAGGCGATGGCGCCGCGGACGTTCACCCGCCACATGATGTCCCAGCGCTTCATCGGCATGTCCACCAGCTTCGCGGGGGCCATGATGCCGGCGTTGTTCACCAGCAGGTCGATGCGGCCGAACTCGTCCAGCGCGCGGGACACCATCGCCTCGATACTGGCGTCGTCGGTGACGTCGCAGCGGACCGGCACGGCGCGGACGCCGAGCGCGGCCAGCTTCGCCGCGGTCTCGGCGATCGTGCCTTCGAGCTTCGACTGGCCCTCCGCCTCGGTGCGGGCCGCGACGACGACGTTGCAGCCCTCCTTCGCCAGCTCGATGGCGATGTACTCACCGACGCCCCGGCTGGCGCCCGTCACGATCGCGACCTTGCCGTCCATCCGTTTCGTCACTGAACCCCCTTCATTATATAGAGGCAGTCTCTCGCCGCCCTCAACCGCCGATGCGCGGGCCGCGGCGCTGGTCCGGTTCCCCGCCGCCCACAAACTTCGGCTTGTATTCGTGCTTGCGGCCGGCGATCTGGTCACGATGCATGCGGTCGTGGCGATAGTACGAGCGCAGCCACTGCAGCACGGTCAGCGTGCCGAACATGGGCTGCGAGGCCGTCCGATCGAACTGCTCCGGCGTCAGGGACTCGATCAGGGCGACGGTGCGGGCGCGCTGCTCGCGAAGCTGGGCCGTGAGCGCCGGCACGGCGTGGTCCTGGGCGTCCGGCAGGGGGATCGCGGGGTCCTCGCCGCGGACGCGGGAGACGTCGGCGCCGTCCTCTTCGAGGGCGCGCTGGACCCAGGCCCGGTACGAAGTCTCCATCTCGGCAAGGTGGGCCAGCTGCTGCTTCACGGACCACTGCCCCTCGCCCTCGGCGTCGGGCGCCTGCAGGGAGGCCCGTGCGTCGGAGAGAGCCTCGGCCTCGGCGAGCAGGGCCACGCGCTGCTCCGCCATCTTGTCAAGTAACTCCCGAATTGAATCTGCAGATGCCATACATGAAGCTCCTTCGCATTTCGGGCCGTCTGGCCGGGGCGTAACACCGGCCGCGTGTGGGACGTTCTGTGTATGTCAAGCTTAACGGAGACGGACTGATGACTAAACGAGACCCGCAGCGCACAGAGAAGCTCCGGGTGGCGGTGCGGTATCTGCTGGAGCGGGGCAGCCTGGTCCAGGGCAGCCAATCGCGCCTGGCAGAGCACTTCCGGGTGTCGCGGCAGCGGGTCCACCAGATCGTGGTGGAGGAGCGCCGGCGGCTGGCGGACGCGCAGCGCGCCCAGCCCGCCGCGCAGCAGCACCGCCCTTCGCTCGCATCATAGGCCGCAGCGGCGGCGGTGGACGGGTTCAGGCAGGGGAGACGACAGCATATGGCGAAGCGCGACCCACAACGCACCATGAAACTCCGCATCGCGGTGCGCTACCTGTTGGAGCGGGAGTGCCTGGCGAAGGGCAACCAGACGCGGCTGGCGGAGCACTTCAAGGTCTCGCGGCAGCGCGTCCACCAGATCGTGGTGGAAGAGCGGCAGAAGTACATGCAGACGCCGATCCTCAACTAGCACCGGCGGCATCCCGACGAACCGCCACAGGCCCCCCGCAAGGGGGGCTTCTTGCTGCGCCGCGTTGGGCGCGGCCCCTACCCCGTGAACCCCAGGCGGGTGGCGGCGGCGATGGCGAAGAGGTCGGTCATGCCGGCGATGTAGTCGGCGATGCGGCGGGCGAGCGGGTCTTCGGGGCGGGTGTACTCGGAGGCGGCGACTTCGTCAGGGTGCCGCATGAAGTGCTGCCAGAGGAACTCGATGACGCGGCGGGCGCGGTCGGCCTCGGCCAGGCGTTCTTCCCAGAGATAGACGTTCTCGAACAGGTAATCGCGCAACTCGTTGGTGGCGGCGGCGATCTCGTCGCTCATGGCGATGGGCAGCGCGCGCACCGGCGACTGTGCGGCGTCCCACGACGCATCGACGATGTCGCTGACGAGGGTGTCGATGCGCTGGCCGTGCGTCTCGCCGAGAACGCGGCGGGCTCCGCGCGGCAGATCCTCCGTGCGGAGGAGGCCGGCGCGGACGGCGTCGGCGATATCGTGGTTCAGGTACGCGACGGAATCGGAGAGGCGGACGATCTGGCCTTCGAGCGTGGATGCGAGCGGGCCGCCCCAGTCGGCGGCGGACCAGCTGCGCTCTTCGAGCTCGTGAAAGATGCCCTCGCGCGGCTTGGAGTGCTTGAGGATGCCCTCGCGCACCTCCCACGTCAGGTTGAGGCCGGCGCCCGACGCTTCGAGCAGGTCGACGATGCGCACGGACTGCTCGTTGTGGCGGAAGCCCTGCGGCAGCAGGTTGCCGAGGGCCTGCTCGCCGGCGTGGCCGAAGGGCGTGTGGCCCAGGTCGTGGCCCAGGCCGATCGCCTCGGCCAGGTCCTCGTTGAGGTCGAGCGCGCGGGCGATGGTGCGGGCGACCTGCGCCACCTCGAGCGTGTGGGTGAGGCGGGTGACGAAGTGGTCGCCGGCTGGCGCGATGAAGACCTGCGTCTTGTGCTTCAGCCGCCGGAAGGCCTTGGCGTGGACGATGCGGTCGCGGTCGCGCTGGTAATCGGTGCGCATGTCGGAGGGCGGCTCCGGGCGGGCGCGGCCGCGGGAGCGAGCGACGCGCGCGGCGGCGGGGGCGAGCGCCTCCTCGCGCGCTTCGAGGCGGAGGCGGACGGATTCGTGCGGGCGGGTGGTCATGGCGGGAGTGTAGCGCGCTTGATCCCCCATACGGGCGGCGATAGATTGGCCTCGCCTGCACGTCAGGTGCGGGGTCCACTTCGCTATCCCCTGGAGGTGCCCTATGGGACGTCCCGTCCTGCGCACGCGACTCTGCGACATCCTCGACATCGAATACCCGGTGATCCTTGCCGGCATGGGCGGCGTCGCCACCGCGGAGCTGGTGGCGGCCGTGTCGGAGGCCGGCGGGCTCGGGATCGTCGGGGCGGCATCGATGCCGGCCGACGAGATCGAGCGGCAGGTGCGGCGGATCCGCGACCTCACGTCGAAGCCGTTCGGCGTCGACGTGCTGCTGCCGAGCGGCGTGGCCGCGCCCAAGGCGCCGGCCGCACAGGGAAACGGAGAGCAGAAGGCGCGGAAGCGGCCGCTGGACTACCTGCCGCCGCAGTACGCGGAGTTCGTGCACAAGGCGGAGGCGGAGTTCGGGCTGCCGCAGAAGGGTGAGGACCAGGACTGGTCCGCCGGCATGCAGCGCCTGGGGGCGGCTGACTTCTCGAAGAAGCAGGTCGAGGCGATCCTGGAACTGAAGGTGCCGGTGTTCGCGGCGGGGCTGGGTAACCCGGCGCCGTACGTGGAAGCGTTCCACGCCCAGGGCGCGAAGGTGATCGCGCTGGTGGGCAACGTGAAGAACGCGCGGCGCGTCGCCGACGGCGGCACCGACGTGGTGGTGGCGCAGGGCACGGAGGCGGGCGGCCACACGGGGCGCATCGGCACGATGGCGCTGGTGCCGCAGGTGATCGACGCGGTGCGGCCGACGCCGGTCTGCGCGGCCGGCGGCATCGGCGACGGACGCGGCATCGCGAGCGCGCTGGCGCTGGGCTGCGACGGCGTCTGGATCGGCACGGCGTTCCTGGTGTCGCAGGAGGCGACGTGGCCGGATCTGCTCAAGCAGCGCATCCTTGCCGCGACCGAAGAGGACACGCGGGTGACGCGGCTCTACAGCGGCAAGACGATGCGCAACATCAACAACCCGCTGATCGAGTACTGGGAATCGCAGAAGATGGACGCGCTGCCGATGGGCCTGCAGGGCATCGTGTCGGGCGAGCTGATGTCGGGCGCGCGGCAGGCGAACAAGCTCGAGTTGGTGATGAACCCGGCGGGCCAGATCAGCGGCATGCTGAAGGCGATGCGGCCGGCGAAGGAGATCCTGGAGGACATGGTGCGCGAAGCGGCGGAGATCCTGTCGGGGGACCTGGCGCGGCGCGTGCAGGCGTCTGTGTAACGGGCGGGCCAGCCCTCACCCCCTGCCCCCTCGCCCACGAGGGGAGAGGGGGAAGATTGAGAAAGCGACGGGCGATGACGGAATCAGCGCTGTCTGATCTGCGGGTGCTGGACCTGGCCGGCGAGACCGGCGTGTACGCCGGCAAGCTGCTGGCGGACCTGGGCGCGGACGTGATCCGCATCGAGCCGCCGGACGGCGACCCGCTGCGCGACGTGCCGCCGTTCTTCCACGACGTCCACGCGGCGGATCACAGCCTCACCTTCTTCCACCTCAACACCAACAAGCGCAGCGTCACGCTGGACTTCACGAAGCCGCAGGGCCGCGCGCTGTTCGAGCGCCTGGTGAAGAGCGCGGACATCGTGATCGAGTCGTACACGCCGGGATATCTCGACGGGATGGGGCTGGGATACGACGGGCTGTGCAAGATCCGGCCCGACATCGTGCTGACATCGATCACGGGGTTCGGGCAGGACGGGCCGCACGCGCGCTGGGCGTGGAGCGACATCGTCGGCGTCGCGATGAGCGGGATGATGACGCTGGCGGGCGACAAGGAAGATCCGCCGAACCGTCCGTACGGGAACCAGGGCTACGTGTGCGCGGGCATCGACGGCGCGGCGGGCGCGCTGATGGCGATCGTGCACCGCGACAACACGGGCGAGGGCCAGCACGTAGACGTGTCGATGCAGGAGGCGCTGTCGATCAACCAGGAGACGGCGATGATGGTGTTCGACATGAACCAGCGCGTGGCGACGCGCACGGGCGCGCGCGGGCTGATCCCGATCGACCTGCCGGGCATCGGCGTGTTCGAGTGCAAGGACGGGCAGGTCTTCGCCTATCTGGGGTCGCCGGGCGGCGCGCCATGGACGGTGATGCTGGACTGGATGATCGCGGAGGGCAAGGCTGAGGACCTGACCGAGGGCGAGAACCTGGAGGTCGTGCGGCAGTTGAACCTCCGCTTCCTGACGGCGCTGGTGCAGGAGCCGGAGAAGCTGCCGGCTCGGCTGAAGGTGCTGTCGCACATGCGCGAGGTGTTCCAGCGGTTCTGCCTGAGCATGGACAAGTGGACCCTGTATCAGGAGGCGCAGAAGCGGCGGCTCATGATCGGCATCATCAGCACGCCGGAGGACCTGGCGAAGAACCCGCAGCTCGCGGCGCGGCACTGGTACCAGGACGTACAGCACGACCACCTGGGGGAGACCGTGCGCTACGCGGGCCCGCCCTACCGGCTCAGCCAGACGCCGTGGACGATGCGCCGCCGGCCGCCGCTGCCGGGCGAGCATACGGTGGAAGTGCTGTGCGACGAGCTGGGCGTGGCGCCGGCGGAGCTGGACGCGCTGCGTGCGGCGGGCGTCGCGTAGGGACGACAGCAAACAACAACCGGCAAACAGCAAAGGGCCGGCAAGAACAGGCAACCGATTGCGAAGCGGCAGACTGCTAACAGCTAACAGACCGCTAACCGCCGACAGCTCGAAGGAGTGGGGATGAGTGCGAGGCTGCCGCTTGAGGGGATGAAGGTCGCCGACTTCTCGTGGTTCGGGGCGGGGCCGATCTGCGCGGAGAACCTGGCGCGCTACGGCGCGACGGTGGTGCGCGTGGAGTCGGAGGCGCATGTCGACGGACTGCGCTCGGTGCAGCCGTTCGCTACGGGGAAGACGGGCTACAACGTCAGCGGCTACTTCAACAACTACAACGCGGGCAAGCTCGGCGTGACGTTCAACCTGAGCACCGAGCTGGGGCGCGAGATGGGGCGCAAGCTCATTCGATGGTGCGACGTCTTCGTCACAAACCAGACGTCGCGCATCCTGGAGCAGTGGGGCTACACGTACGACGACCTGGTGAAGATCAACCCGACGATCATCGCGGCGTACCAGCCGATGCAAGGCGCGGACGGACCGCACAAGAACTTCTTCGGGTTCGGGGCGGTGCTGAACGCGATCACGGGCTACAACAACCTGAGCGGGTTTCCGCACCGGCCGCCGATGGGCCTGGGCACGAACTACCCGGACTACGTGATCAACCCCGGCCACACCCTGATCGCGATCCTCGCGGCGTTGCGGTACCGCAAGAAGACGGGCAAGGGGCAGCGCATCGAACTGGCGCAGATCGAGTCGAGCGTGGCGCCGCTGGCGCCGGCAATCATGGAGTACACGGAGAACGGCCGGGTGATCACGCGCAACGGCAACCGGCTGGCGTACGCATCGCCGCATGGGGCGTTCCGCTGCGCGGACAACACGTGGCAGGATCAGCCGGAGGACCGCTGGGTGGCGTTCGGCGTGTTCAACGACGCGCAGTGGCAGGCGCTGGTCGAGGCGATGGGCGCGCCCGCGTGGGCGGGCGATGCGAAGTTCGCGACGCTGGCGTCGCGCAAGCAGCACGAAGACGAACTGGAGGCGAACGTCACGGCCTGGACGCGCGAGCGGCGCGCGGAGGACGTGATGACGCTGCTGCAGTCGAAGGGCGTGCCGGCGGGCGTGGTGCAGAACTCGCGCGACGTGCTGACGGCGGACGAGCATTTGAAGGCACGGCAATACTACCAGTACCTCGACCACCCGGAGACGGGGCGCGCGGCCTATGACGGCCCGCCGTTCCGGCTCTCGAAGACGCCGGGCACGCTGAAGACGCCAGCGACCTGCCTGGGCGAGTACAACGAATACGTGTGCAAGGAGCTGCTCGGCATGACGGACGACGAGATAGCGGAGGCGCTCGTCGAGCAGGCGCTGTTCTAGCGGGGAGTTACGCGACGTGACGAGATGACAGGGACGCAGGATGCTGCGTCCCTGTTCGTTTGTCTGCGGTCAGGCGACGTAGGAGGTGGTGATCGGGGCGGTGCGCCACTCGTCGTCGCCCAGGAGATGGCTCAGCGTGGCGCCGTCGATGGGGTACTGCGCAACGCGGACGACGACGTCCGGCGAAGCGGCCTGCAGGCGCTCCGCGACGACCAGCGCGCCGGCGCGTTCGGTCTGCGGGAGCACGGCCGCGAGCTTGTTGCCCAGATCGCCCGCAAAATCCACCTGGCGGAGCGAGTGCTTGAGCGCGATGCGCGTGCTGTCAAGCGCCTTCGACGATTCCGCGGAGACGGTGAGCACGGTGAACGGCTGGCCGAAGCGCGTGGCCCGGCCGATCTCTTCTTCGGCGCGCAGACGGAAGTACCACGCCACGCAGAGCCCCGTGTCGCGGTCGAACGTCGTGAGGCGGCGGTCGCTGCGGAGCGCGGCAGCGATCGGCCTCGAGAGCGGCAGCATGTCGCCGCGGCCCGATTCATCTTCATCGCCGGAGGCGGCGCGCCAGAGCATAACGGCGACGGCGACCACTGCGACGGCCTGCAGCGCGACGCGCAGCGCGACCACATCGACGGCCGACGCGACGGCGACGGCGGCAACGCCGGCGACGAGCGCGGGCGCGATGAGCATGACGACCTGGAACGGCGAGCGCCTCATTGTGCGCCTCCCGCAACGTCGGTAACGCAGAGCACGGGGCCGCCGGCGAAGGCGGCCGGGACATCGGCGGGGCAGTTGTCCCGCTGCGGCCAGACCTGCGTGTGCGCCACGAGCGTGAAGGTCGCGCCGTCGGAGCGGTAGTAGTAGGCGTACTGGCCATCGGAGGCCGGGATCTTGCCAGCGAGCGACGGCAGCACGCAGGTGGGGTCACCCGCGGCGAAGCAGACGGGCTTGTACACGCCGTCGGTCGAAGGGAAGACGCCGTCCTTCGCACGAAGCGACTTGAGCGTCTCGGCGAGTTTGCTGAGGTCGACGAAGCGGCGCGCGTCGAGCAGGATCTCGTCCGCGCCCGGGGTGCGCACCACGCGCGCCGCCGCGGTGGGCGTGGCGGCCTGCGGAGCGGCGCTGGCGCCGCCGGAGCGGGCGGCGAGCACGGCGGACAGCGCGATGACGCCGATGAGTACGGCAAGCGATCCGAAGTAGCGCGGGTCTCGGAAGGTCTTCAGCACCTTCTGTCCTCTCGTCCAGTCTCCGGAGGGAGTATCGACGCGCCGGAAGGCAATCTGCAACCGCCCAGGGGCTGAAATCGGCCGGCATACGGGGGATTTCCCCGATTCCGGGCGGTGCGTAGCCTTAGAACGCCCGTCTCCACGCCGATGATTGGATGACGGGTTCGCCCTGCGCGGCACAACGCCGCAGCGAGCGGGGGTGCCAGAGCGAGCGGCCGCGTAGCGCCGGGCGGTCGCGATCCACGCATCACGTCGCAACGATGAGGTTGATCGCGCCGCGCTCGAACGGAGCGTTACGGCGCGCCGACGAAGGCGACGGCGGCCTTCACGGCGTCGGGGGCGGCGTTGATGGCGTCGTGGCTGAGCAGCGCCGGCGAGTCGATGGCATACGACCGGGAGACGGCCGCCTGGTCCGGCAGGAACTGCGTGTCGCTGTCATCGACGAAGGGGCCGCCCGGCGCACAGTGGTCCGTGTTGTAGAGACAGTCGAACACGTTGCCGAAGGTCGCGAGGCGGATGCCCTGTTGCGCCATGACGGCGCTCTGATAGCGCCGGATGTCGGGCGTAGCGGGATCGAGCTTCGCCTCGACGATGTCGGCGCCGGCGAGGTACGTCTTGTCGCACGGCAGGATGTCGATGACGACCTTCTTGTCCGGCGAGATGCCCTTGAGCGGCGCGTCCATCGTGACGACGACGTCGATGCCGAGCTTGTCGCCGTCGGCGCGGGCGGCTTCGCGCGCGCCCTCGAGAAACGCGAGGTAGCCGCCGAGGCTGTGGCCGACGAGCGTGAAGTGTGCGCCGGGGCGCCGCTTGCGCAGGTCCTTCAGCATCTGCTCGAGCGGCGCGAGATTCGCGACGGGCGCGCGGTCGGTGAGCGCGCAGTCGTAGGGCGCGGGGCGCCAGGCGCCGCCGGCGTCGACGGTGCCGCCGGCATAGCTGAAGTCGAGCAGCGACGACCGTTCGTAGCCGCGCGCGATGAAGGCCGTCTTGAGCGTGTCGAAGCGATGCGCTTCGACGCCGTTCGGCTGCGTGCCGGTGGCGTCATAGGTGGTGTAGATGCCCTGCAGGAAGATGACGACGCGGGTGCCGGGCGGGTAGCAGCGCGCGGCGGTGAGCAGCGCCATCGCCGCCAGCAGCGGCAGCGCGAAGGCGGCCACGCGCAGGCGCGGCCTGCGCGGGCGGCTCACCCGCGTTACGTCGACGCGCTCGTTCATCGCATTCCCTTCCGACAGTATCGGCAGCGGGCGCGGCCCGATCAGGGGCCGATCAGCCCAGGAACTCATAGCCGCCGGTGACGCCCTCGGGCTTCTGGTCCATGATCACGTTCACGCAGGCGGGCTTGCCGCTCGCGAAGGCGCGCTCGATCGCCGGGAAGATTTGGTCCGGCTCGGTGACGAACTCGCCGTGGCCGCCGAGCGCCTCTACGACCTTGTCGTAACGGGCGTTGTCGCCCAGGCGCGTGGCAACCACGCGGTCCTCACCGTACATCTTCGCCTGGCCGACGATGATCTGGCCCCACTGACGGTCGTTGCCGATGACGGAGACGACCGGCATGTTGAAACGCACGAACGTGTCGAAATCGAAGCCGTTGAGGCCGAACGAGCCGTCGCCGTTCACCATCAGCAGCTTCTTCTCCGGATGGACGACCTGGGCGGCCATGCAGAAGCCGGTGCCGACGCCGAGCGTGCCAAGCGGACCGGGGCCCATGAACTGGCCGGGGTGGTTGACGGGCAGCACCTGCGACGCCAGGCCGACGATGTCGCCGCCGTCGCCTACGACGATGGTCTCGTCGTCGACGAACTTGGCGATCTCGTTGCAGAGGCGCAGCGGGTGGATGGGGTTGGCATCGGAGTGGAGCCAGCGCTGGCGCAGCTCCGTGACCTTCGTCTCGCCGTCGCGAAGCTTGGCGATCCAGTCATCGTGGCGGACGGTGCGCGCGCCAAGTTCGGCGGTGATCTGGAGCAGCGCGTTGCGCGGGTCGCCTTCGATGCCGATGTCGATGCCGCGGTTGCGGCCGAGTTCGGTGGGGTCGATGTCGATCGAGATCACCTTCGCGTTGGGGTTGACGCTGCGGCCGTAGCGCAAGCGGAAGTCGATCATCGTGCCGGAGAAGAGGACGACGTCGGCCTCGCCGAAGGCGGTGCGCCGCGTGCGGCTCATGAACTGCGGGTGGTCCTGGTGCACCATGCCGCGGCCCATGTCGTTGAGGTAGATCGGCGCGCCGACCTTCTCTGCCAGCTCTTGCAGCGCGCCGCCGGCGTCGGCCCAGTAGACGCCGGTACCGCCCATGACGGCGGGGCGCTCGGCGGTCGCCAGGAGCTGCGCCGCCTGCTTGATCAGCGCGAAGTCGCCCTGCGTGCGGCCCTCGGTGCGGTAGCCGGTGGGCAGCGGCACGTCGCTCTCTTCGACGCGGCCGAAGAGGATGTCGGACGGGATCTCCAGGAAGACGGGGCCGTAGCGGCCCGTGAGCGCGATGCGGAACGCTTGCGCGAGGTAGTCGGGGATGCGGCGGGTGAAGGGGATGGTGGCGGCCCACTTGGTGATGGGCTTCATCATCTCGACGGTGCCGGGGATCTCCTGCAGGGCGCCCATCAGCGACGTGCCGAGCGGCGCCGCGCCGCCGATGACGAGCATCGGGGAAGCATTCTGGTAGGCGGTCGCGACGGCGGTGACGACGTCGGTGACGCCGGGCCCGGCCGTGACGACGGCGACGCCGCACTTGCGGGTGAGACGGCCGTAGCCCTCGGCGGCGTGGCCGGCGGACTGCTCGTGGCGGGTGTCGATGACGCGGATGCCCTCGTCAAGGCAGCCGTCGTAGATGTTCTGGACGTGGCCGCCGGAGAGGGTGAAGATCGTGTCGATCCCCTCGCGCTTGAGCATGCGCGCGATGAGGTCGCCGCCATCGATCTGGGCCATGGGATCGCTCCTTGTGCTGGGCGCGCCGGGAGGGCGCGGCTGGTCCGGGATGGGCGCCGGTGGCGCATCGTGAGTGTACGAGGGGCGGGCGCTGGACGCGAGAGGGGCGGGGTGTACCGGGAAGCGGATTTGTGGTTTCGGGAAGTCTCCGGACCGTTTCCGCAGCACAAAGAGGCATGTCTACTTCCCGTTTCCGTTCGTGTGTCCTTATAATGCCCCACGCTGCGCCCTGCGCACCGGTGCGGCGGCGCCCATCTATCCCGGAACCGAAGGAACGGACGCGTTGATCAACCCCCTGACCGCGCTGCTCGGGCTCTTCTCCCACGATGTGGGGATCGACCTTGGCACAGCGAATACGCTCGTCTTGGTGAAGGGGCGCGGCATCGTCATCGACGAGCCGTCAGTCGTGGCCATCGACCGGCAGACGAAGAAGATCCTGGCGATCGGCGCGGAAGCCAAGCGGATGGTGGGACGGACGCCGTCCAGCATCGTGGCGGTACGGCCATTGAAGGACGGCGTGATCTCGGACTTCGAGGTGACGGAACGGATGCTCCAATACTTCATCCGCTCGGTCCACGACCGGTTCGGGTTCGGTATCCCGCGGCCCCGGGTGGTCATCGGCATCCCCAGCGGCGTGACGGAAGTGGAGAAGCGCGCGGTGCACGACGCGGCGCTGAACGCCGGCGCCCGCTCCGCGTACCTGATCGAGGAGCCGATGGCGGCGGCGATCGGCGCCGGGCTGCCGATCATGGAGCCGAACGGCTGCATGATCGTGGACATCGGCGGCGGCACGACGGAGGTCGCGGTGATCGCGCTGGGCGGCGTCGTGGTGAGCACGTCGATCCGCACGGCGGGCGACGAGATGGACCAGGAGATCATGGCCTACGCGCGCCAGGTGCATAACATGCTGATCGGCGAGCGCACGGCGGAAGAGATCAAGATGGAGGCGGGCTCAGCGTACCCGCTGGACGAAGAAGGCACCGTCGAGATCCGCGGCCGCGACCTGGCGACGGGGCTGCCGAAGTCGGTCGAGGTGAGCACGGTGGAGATCCGCGACGCGCTCTCGGGCAGCATCAACGCCGTGATCGACGCGGTGCGGTCCACGATCGAAGTGACGCCGCCGGAGCTGGTGGCGGACCTGATGTACCGCGGCATCGCGCTGGCGGGCGGCGGGGCGATGCTGCGCGGGCTGGACCGGCGGCTGGCGCAGGAGACCCGCTTCCCCGTGTACGTGGCCGAGGACCCGCTGCTCTGCGTGGTGAAGGGCACGGGCGAGGTGCTGGAAGAAGCGAAGATGCTGCAGAAGGTGCAGTCGGCGCTCGCGACGCGCAAGCCGCCGCGGTAACACCGGGGCCGCTGCACGCCAGAAGGCACCCGCTCTTTGGCCCGGCGAACCTGACCCCTCCTCTTCCCGAAGCGGAGGTGCGATCCTGTGTGCGCCGCTGCAGGTGCTGGCCTTGGATCGCTCGTGATTCCGCCCAGTGCCCCGACGGGCGCCTTGCGAGGGCGAGCCGTTACGAGCGATGCTGGCGATCATGGATCACGTACGACGCACGTATCGCGCCGGCTGGCAGCAGTTGATGCGCGCGCCCGCCGCGGCGATCGCCGCGGCGCTGCTGCTCTGCGGCTCGCTGATCGCGGCGGCGTGCGCGAGCACGGCGGAGTCGCCGGAGCACACGCCCGCGCCGGCGGCGACGCCCACGAGCGCGACGCGCAGCACGGGCATCGCGGCGCTTGACGCGATCATCGCGGCGGCCGTGCGCGGCGACACGGCGGCGCTGCAGGCGGCGATCCAGTACACACCGACGGCATGCGTCACCACGCAGGAGGGCATCGGCGCGCCGCCGCTCTGCCGCGCCGGCGAGGCGGATGGTACGAAGGTGGACGTGATCCCGCTGGCGCAATGCGAGGGATTCTTCGCGCGCGCCGACGAGTGGCGGCTGGACGCGGGCGCGGCGTCGCTGTACGGCGTGTACCGCGCGAGCGCGGCGGAACAGTTCCCGCCGGGGAAGTACTGGGCCATCTTCGGGCGGAGCGACGCAAACAACCCATCGCCGGCGTTCGCGATCGTCATGAACGACGACCACATCGTGGGGATCCACTTCGGCTGCGCGATGAAGCCGGCGCAGATGGTGGAGTTCGAGCGGCTGACCGACGTGGTGGTGGCGCCTCCGCCGTAGCCGCGCAGACCAGCCGCACCGGGCCGCTACCCCGCGGCCGCGCCGCCGCTCGCCCGCTTCTCGCCGCCCCTGCCAATGCGCGGCTCCGTCCCCGCCAGCAGCCGCCCGATGTTCGCGCGGTGCCGGAAGACGATGATGGCTGCAGCGCCGGTCGCGTACACCGCGTAGGCCGGCGGGCTGATCGCCATGACGGCCAGGATAATGAAGAAGAGCGCCATCAGGATCGTCATCAGGATCGTCATCATTGACATGATCCGCGTGGTCGCGACGATCACGGCCGCCACGGGCAGCATCGCCACCGCGGCCAGCGGGTTCATCGCCAGCGCGGCGCCGTAGCCGCTGGCCACGGCCTTGCCGCCGCGGAAGCCGGCGTACACCGGCCAGACGTGGCCGCACACCGCGGCGAAGGCGCCGGCCGCAGCGCACCAGGCGCGCTCGTCGTGGTCCAGGCCGGCCGCGTGTCCCAGCAGGAGGCCCAGGTAGAACGGCGCGATCCCTTTCGCGATGTCCAGCACGATCACCAGCACGCCCGCCTTCGCACCCGCCGTGCGGATGACGTTCGTCGCGCCCGTCGCGCCGCTGCCGTAGTCGCGGATGTCCACGCCGCGCGTGATCCGCCCCACGATCAACCCGAACTGGATCGACCCGATCAGGTACCCGATGACCGCGCTGACGGGAATCGCCCACCACATCGTCCTGCCTCCTCGCTGGCTCCAGCTTACCGCGCACAGCGTACCCGCCGAGCGACAGAAGCGGGAACCGCGCGGCGCACGGACAAAGGCCGCGGGTGCGTACTGCGCCCGCGGCCTCGTGAACTCCCGCGCCGTCCCGGCTACGGCGCCCGCCGGCTCCCCGGCAGGTATCCTCCGCTGCCCGTGTCCGGTCCCGCGATCGATCCGCCCGGCGACGGCGCACCCGGTCCCGTGTCCGGTCCTCCGTTCCAGTCGGGCGCGCACCCGGCCGCGGGGCAGTCGAAGCGCATGTTCAGCGTGCCCGTCGCGCCGCTGTAGCCGCCCGCCTGCACGTAGTAGACCGTGTTCGCGGCCAACTCCGCCGTCAGGCTCCCGGCGTCGCTGCACGCCAGCGGCGTCAGCGCGCCGGGGGGTGACATGCCGTCCATCCGGTACAACGCCATCACTGCTCGGAAGTCACTACCGGCCGCGTCGACCGTCAGCGTCCCGCCACGCTCTCCCGTCGTTGAGCGGTACCACACCGTTGCGCCGATGTCGCCGCACGGTTGCGCCTCGCCCACCTCCAGCGTCGCCCCGCGCGTGTCAGCGCTGGTCGCATAGGCCGATGGCGAGATCCATTCCGCGCTGCGGCTGTTGTCGTTATGCGGCGGGCACAATGGGTCGCACTTCCCCTGCACCATCAGCTGGCCGCCAACGCCGTGGACGCCGCCGATCTGGACCCACACCTGCGTGTTCGCCTTCACCGCCACCGCCACACGCGCCCGCCCGCCGCTGCCCGGCGCGTCGCACGCCAGCCGCTGCGCCGCCGCGCCCGGTGGTGACGATGGCGGCGCGTCGTACACGGCGATCGCCGTGTCGAAATCGCTCTGCGCCGTGTCGAGGACGACGCGCGCGTCGACTTCCGCGTACAGCGTGAACCACACGGTGCGGCCCATGGCACCGCAGTCCAGCGCCTCACCCGTCTCCGTCGTCGCGCCGCGCGTGTCGGCCCCGGTGTCGAACGGCTGGTTGCCCGACACGTACAATCCGTTTGGCTGCGCCGAACTGTCGCCCCACGGCGGACAGAACTCCGGCAGGCAGTTCCCTGACAGTTGGAGCATGCCCGCGGCCCCGTCGTGCCCGCCCACTTGCACGAAGTAGTGCTTCAGCGCCTGTGTCGCGAAGGTGACGCGCGCCTGCGCTCCGCCCGCGTCGTCTACGCACTTCAGTGTGCGCAGATCGCTGAACGCCCGCGACCCGTCCTCCGGCGCCTCGTACACCGCGATGACCGTGTCGAAGCTGCTGGCCGCCGTGTCGAGCATCACGCTGGTGTCACCCGGCATCGACAGGTCGTACCAGGTCGTCCGCCCGATGCCGCCGCACGGCTGCGGCTCTCCCGCCTGCGTCGTCGCGCCGACGGTCGAGATCTGATCTTCCCACGGTCCCGACCCGAACGTGCTTGCACCGTCCAGGTTGTCGTTGTACGGCGGACATCCCGGCTTGCACGCCATGTTCAGCACCAGCCGCCTGTGCGCACCGCCCGCGCCGCCCGCCTGGATCCAGAACGTCTGGTTGCCCTCGAGGTGCACCGACAGGCTCGATGCCTTGCCGCCGCCGCTGTTGTCGTCGCACGCCAGCGGCGTCAGCCCGCCCGGAGGTGAGATCGAGACGTCGTTGTAGGCGAAGACCGCCAGCGTCGTGTCGAAGTCGCTGCCGCTCGTGTCCAGCGCCAGGGTCATGCTGCTCGCGGCGTAGAACGAGTACCACACGGTAGCGCCCGCATTTCCGCATGCTCGCGACTCGCCCGGCTCCAGTGTCGCTGCCGTCGTGTCGGCGCGGTACTCCACGGCCGGCCGGTACGCGTCCAGGTACGTGTAGGTGCTCATCGCCAGGTCGTCGTTGCCCGGCTTGCACGCCGGGTCGCACGCCGCGTGCAGCTCCAGCTGCCCGGTCGCGCCCGCCTTGCCCCCGATCTGGATGAAGTACTGCTCGCTCGGCGTCACCGCCAGCGTCAGCGCCGATGTCTGGCCGCCGCCGCTATTGTCGTCGCAGCCCGCGCTCACCAGGTTCTGTCCGGGCGGCGACGGCACGAAGCCTGTCGCCGTGTAGACCGTCAGCACGGTGTCGAAGTCGCTGCCCGCCGTCGTGATCGTGATCGTGCCCGGCTGCTCCGGCCGGTACGCGTACCACACCGTCGCGCCCGTCGCCGCGCACGGCGCACTTTCGCCGTCCTCCAGTGTCGCGCCGGCCGTCGACTGGCTGGCGTCGTACGGCAGCGCGTCGCCGAACTCGGTCTGGCGGATGTCCGTGCCGCGGTTGAAGTTGTCGTTGCCCGGCGGGTCCGCGGCGTGCGCCGCTGGCGCCCGCCACGGCGCCGTATCGCGGAACGCGGCGAAGAGCGCCGCCACCAGGATGGCGAGCGCGATCGAGAGGATTGCCGCAGCCGTACGGGATGTGTGTGTGTTGTGCATGTACCACCTCTTGCGCCCGGTGGTACTCATACAACGCTCCAGCCTGTAAAAAGGTGAACGGCTCAACAGCCGTTGTGTTCCGCTGCCGGGCACACCGCGTAGAACGCCGCCGCGCCCCGCTGCCAGCCGTCCCGCGTTCGCGCGTCCAGCGCCGCCGCGCCGTCTTTCCGCCAGCGATAGACCGGCGCCGTGCGCACCGCGCCGCCCGCGGCCGCCGCGTACGCGTAGAACGCCGCCGGGCCGCCGCCCGCCGCGTCGAGCGTGTAGTCCCCGTCGCGCTCGTACACCGCCGCCAGCCCGGGCGCCGGCCCGGCCGACGCGTAGAACGCCACGCCGCCGTCACCGTAGCCGTCGCCGGGCGACGCCGCCGCGTAGCGCGGCGCTCCGCTGTCCGGCAGCCACTCGTGGATCGCCACGCCCAGGTGCAGTTCCACGAGCGTCACGTCGTACGGCTGCTGGCTCGAAAACGTCAGATACACCGTCGCCAGATCCTGCGTCAGCTCGTGGTGCAGCTCCGCGCTGTAGCAGTATGGGTACACGTCCTGTACCAGGGGCCGGCAGTCGAACCACGCCGTCGGTGCGGACCACGGCCCCCACGGCTGCGGCGCCGTGCGCACCTCCACGCTCGCCATCGACGCGCTCACCACCGCCAGCCACTGCCCGCTCGCCGCGTCGAAGCTGACGTTCGCCCCGTTGTCCGCCGGGAACGCCGTCGCCGGCGACGTCCAGAGCGGCTGCGCATCCTGCGCACGCGGCGACCACGCCGTGCCGGTCCAGTAGGTGTAGGCCGCCGCCTCGCCCATCCGCGCGATCGGCGCGCGCGCGGCGTAGTTGTTGCCCCCGTCAGTGTGCAGGAACACGACCACGTCGTCGCCCACTCGCACCGGCGACCGCGCGCCCGACACCCGCGACCCGAAGCCGCTGCGCTCGTCCCAGATCGTCTCTACCTCGCGCGTGCCGTTCGTCGTGCCCGCCGCCATCCGCCCCATGCCGACGCCGCTCACGTACCACGCGAACGGCGACGTCCGCGTCACCTTCACCATGTAGAACGCGATGCTGCCATCGTCCAGCGCCAGCACGCCATCTGGCCACGCCGTCGTCTCGCTCAGCCGCGGGAACATCGGCTCGGCGAGGCCGCCCGCCTTCTTGAAGTCGAGCTTCACGCAGTCGTGCGCATCAACGTCCGCCGACGTCGCGATCGCCGCCGGGATCACCTCCTGCCGGCCGCCGGGGCCGTCGCGCAGGGTATCGCCGAAGAACCAGTAGTCGCGCCCGCCCACGGCCACGCTGGGCGCGCCGTCCGCGCCGCGCACTTGCGCCACTACCGAGTCCGGGTTGTCGGCTACGAGACGGCAGACCGTGCGCATCGCCACGACGACGGGTGCGGTGCTCTCGGTCGCGGCGTCAGGGCGTGTGGTTGGACCCGCGGCGTGCCCACCGGGCGAGTTGGAACACGCCGCGAGCCACGCGGCGACGACGCACAGCGCGAACGCCATCCGGGGAGCGGGATGTCGTGTCATGATCCCCCTTCCGGGCAGAGCCTCGTCGTACGATAAACGCCCCACATGCGAAAAAGGTAAACCACGCGCTGATCTTGCGCCGGCCCGCCGCGCCACTGCCCTGTTCGACAGCCGCCGCCGCTGCTGTTAGACTCGGCCCCATGACCACTCCCGCCGCGCAGGACAGGACGTCCGCGCCCGCCGCGGACGCGCCGCGACGCCGCCGCTGGCGCGCTCGACCCCGCGCCGACGCCGTCCCCCAGGGCGACTGGCCGGATCTCGCGGCCCGTATCCTCAGCCTCCGTGGCATCACCGACGCCGGCGCTGCCGCCGCGTTCCTGGCGCCGGCCGGCCCCGCGCCCGACCCCTATGCCCTGCCCGCCCTCCACGCCGCCGTCGAGCGCCTGCTCCACGCGGTCGAGACGCGGGAGACCGTCGCCGTCTATGGCGACTTCGACGTGGACGGCATCACGTCCGCCGCCCAGCTCGCGCAGGCGCTCTCGGCGCTCGGCGCCGCGCCCGTGCCCTACATCCCGGACCGCTTCAGCGAGGGCTACGGCCTCAACATCCCCGCCATCGAGCGGCTCCACCACGATGGCGCGACGCTGCTGGTCACGGCCGACTGCGGCACGAGCTCCGTCGACGAGATCGCCCGCGCCCGCGAGATCGGCATGGACGTGGTCGTGCTCGACCATCACACCGTGCCGCCCGTCCTGCCCGATGCGAACATCCTGGTGAACCCCAAGCTGCCCGGCGCCACGCCCGGCGGCTTGCTCGAACTCGCCACCGCCGGCCTCGCGTTCCACGTCGCCGCCGCACTGCACGAGGCCGCCGGCCGCCCGTTCGACGCCGACGCTTACCTCGACATCGCCGCGCTCGGCACCGTCTGCGACATGGCGCCGCTGGCCGACGAGAACCGCCGCCTGCTGCGCGCCGGCCTGCCCGCGCTCGCCCGCACGAAACGCCCCGGCCTGCGCGCGCTGATGGACGTCGCCCGCATCAACGCGCCGTCCGTCTCCGCGGAGGACATCGGCTACAAGCTGGGGCCGCGGCTCAACGCCGCCGGCCGCATCGCCCACGCGAAACTCGCGCTGGAGCTGCTGATGACGCAGGACGAAGAGCGCGGCCGCGAACTGGCGATGCAGCTCGACGCGCTGAACCGCGAGCGGCAGGACCGCACGCAGCAGGCCGTCAACCTGGCCGTCCGGTTGGTCGAGGAGCGCGCCGGCGCGGAGTTGCCGCCGCTGATCATGGTCGGCCACGCCGACTTCTCGTCAGGCGTGGTCGGTCTCATCGCGTCTAAGCTCGTCGACCTGTACGGCCGCCCCGCGGTCGTCTACGAGATCGGGCCGGAGACGAGCCGCGCCAGCTGCCGCAGCATCGACGAGTTCCACATCACCGACGCGCTGCGCGTCCGTCCGGAGCTGTTCGAGCGTTTCGGCGGCCACCGCGCCGCCGCCGGCTTCACCGCCCGCAACGACCGCATCGAAGACGTGCGCGCGCTTCTCGTCCAAGAGGCCGGGCGCGCGCTCGCCGGCCGCGACCTGGCGCCGGTGCTGGAGATCGACTGCAACCTGCCGCTGCGCTCGCTGCGCGGCGAAGAGATCCGCTGGCTCGCGCGCATCGGCCCGTTCGGCGTCGGCAACCCGGAGCCGACCTTCCTCGCCCGCAACGTCACCGTCGTCGACGCGCGCCTCGTCGGCAACGGCGAGAAGCACCTGAAGCTGCGCCTGCGCGATGGCGGCCTCACCTGGTCCGCCATCGCCTTCGGCCTCGGAGCGTTCGCCTGCCAGCCCGGCGACCGCGTCGACGTCGTCTACTGCCTCAACAACGACGCGCGCCCCGACGCCCCCCTGGAGATCCGCGTCGAGGACATCCGCCCCGCGGAGCCGGCGTAGCTGCTCGGCATGGGCACACCGCGCGGCCGAAGGTGACGCACTGGAGCTGACACGCGTATGGGCACGTCAACGGAGCGGGGAGCGAACAAGGGCGCTCTTAGGCATATGTGCCATGCCGGCCCGGAAAGCGAGTCCTGATGACGGCGTCATTTCGCCGCTACCGGCGCTGGTTGATCGCCATCGCCATTCCCTGCTTCGTGGTGTCCGTCGCGGCGAATTGCCGCGACACTTCGTCGCCCACCGCGCCGACAGATGCCTCTGTCACTGAGCAGGCGTCAGCCACACCCCAGCCAACGGCCACAGATGAGCCGACCGCGACGCCAACGGCAATCGACCGCAGCCGGCTGCCGGTGCAGTTGCATATCCCGGGCGCTCCGGACGAAAGCGGGACGCCGGTCGCCGCATCACCCACCGACTTCGGTGATTACCTTCACGTCGTCGATCTGGCTGAAGGAACGGCGCGCCTCGTTGGGAGCGCTCGGCTCGCGGCCAAGCCCGACTCGTTCAACCGGCCGCTTCTGTCACCTGATCACACCCACATCGCCTATCCTTCGCGGCGCAGCATCGTCGTGATCGAGGTCGCGACCGGACGCGAGCAGGCGTTCCCGCTCCCGGCAGCTCCGCCTTCAGCGACCCCTTGCGGCCCCATTGGCATCGGGCTGTCGTGGGCGCCGGATTCGGCGAGCCTCGCCATCAACACTGAGGACGCGCTACTCGTGCTGGACAGAGTCTCCGGTTCGTATCGCGAGATTGTCCACAATACCGGAACGCCGGGGGCGTGCGCGGTCGCCTGGTCGCCCGACGCAGAATGGATCGTGTTCTCAAACCACTTCGCCCTCCTCCGCGTTCGTCCGGACGGCTCCGATCGACTCGAGGGCTCTACATACTACGGCGGCCCGTCCGGATTCATTTGGGCCCCCGACTCAACACGGTTCTTCTTCAGCGGCATCGGCGGCGGAACGAGCCAGAGTTCGTTTGTCTCGGACCCGGACCTCCGTGTGCAGGGTATCCCGGATCTGCCGCTCATCCAGGCGCTTTCCACGTCGGGCACCAGGGTCGCCTACCACCACTCTGAGCACGACGAGAAATGGAACTGGACCTCGTACATCGAGACACGAGATGTTGACGGCACAAACAGCCGAACCCTTGTCACGAGCCGTAACAGCGGCAGCGTCGCCTACACCTTGCTCTGGTCCGCGGATGACGCGTTCATCGCGTACCCGCAGCGCGTGAGCGGCGGTGGCGCGGCCCCCTGGGGCAGCGTCCGCGTCGTCAACTCGACCACCGGCGAGGACCTGACGGCCGCATTGGGGCCTGCCTCGATCAGGTTCAGCGAGTGGAGTTGGGTGGTATGTGACGTCAATGTCGTCGGCTGGCTTTCTACGACAAGTCTGGTCACGTGGACCACGTGCGAGACGAGCATCTGACGAATCAAGCCGGACCCTACGTGAACAGCGGGGTCATGGCGCGCTGCTCGACGAGGGCGCGCATGGCGGCGTCGTCCGGGCGCACGGTGAAGCGGTGCGCGGCGTCGAGGATCTTCTCGAGCAGGCCCAGGTCGCTGGCCGTGTTGAGGAAGACGCCTGGGCGGCCGAGCACCCAGTGGACGGCGCGGTCGATCTCCGCCTGCTCCGTCAGCGGCTCGTACCACGTGCCGTGCGTGTGCTCCTTCTCGTTCCACGGGCCCAGCGTGATGCCCTTGATCGTCTGCATGGCGATACCGCGCTCGGCGCAGACGCGCGACAGCGCCTCGAAGTCCGCGGCGTACTGCGGGTTCTGCATCATCACGTAGTTGTAGGGCAGCAGCACGGAGTCGAACGGGAAGCGTTCGAGGCTGCGGAGGTGCATCGCCGCCACGGTGACGCCGTGGCCGGTGACGCCGATGAAGCGCGTCAGCCCGGCGTCGCGCGCCTCGACCGCCGCTTCGAGCGCGCCGCCGGGCGCGAACGCCGTCTCCCACTCCTGCTCGTCGACCAGGTTGTGCAACTGGATCAGGTCGAGGTGGTCGGTCTGCAGGCGCTCGAGCGACTTGCGGATGCCGGCGCGTGCGCCGTCGGCGATGCGCTCGCCGGTCTTGGTGGCGAGGAAGAAGCGGTCGCGGTGGCCCGGCATCCACGCGCCAACGCGCCGCTCGGAGCGGCCGTAGGCGGCGGCGGTGTCGATGTGGTTGAGGCCGTTGGCGAGCACCATCGCGAGCGCGCGTTCGCCGTCCTCTTCGGACGCGCCCCAGAGCGCGGCGGCGCCGAAGATGATGCGCGTGCTGTCGTGGCCGGTCTTGCCGAAGGGCTGCGTCGGGATCATGTGCGTGCCAGCCTTCCCTCGTCGATCGCCGTCCGCGCCGCTAGACGCGGTACGGGTGCGGTCCGAACTCCGCCTCATAGAACGGGGCGACGCTGTCGCCGCGGCGGATGATGCGGTTGATCTGCTTGCGGTCGTCGTCGGTGATCTCGACGGCGAGCGCGCCCAGGTTGTCGGTGTACTGCTCCATCGTGCGCGGGCCGATGATCGGGCTGGTGACGCCGGGCTGGCGCAGCACCCAGGCGAGCGCGAGCTGCGAGAGCGTGCAGCCCTTCTCCTGCGCGATCGGTTGCAGGCCGTCGACGACGTCGTAGATGCGGTCGTTGAGGCGGCGGCGGTAGATCGGGTTGCTGGCGTCGGCGAAGCGCGCGCCCTCCGGCGGCTCCTCGCCGCGCTTGTACTTGCCGGTGAGCAGGCCACCGCCGAGCGGGCTCCACGGGATGACCGCCATGCCGTACGTCTGCGCCATCGGCAACAGCTCGCGTTCGATGCGGCGGTCCAGCAGGTTGTAGGGCGGCTGTTCGCAGATGAAGCGGTTGAGTCCCAGCTCCTTCGACACGGCGAACGACTCGACGATCTGCCAGGCGGCGAAGGTGCTGCTGCCGAGGTAGCGCACCTTTCCGGCGCGCACGAGGTCGTCGAGCGCGCGCAGCGTCTCGTCGATCGGGATGTCGGGCTGCGGTCGGTGGATCTGGTAGAGGTCGATGTAGTCGGTCTGGAGGCGCCGCAGCGAGGCCTCGCACTGCTGGATGATATGACGGCGACTGTTGCCCTGCATGTTGGGGTCGGCGCCGCTCATGACGCCGTGGACCTTCGTGGCGAGGACGATCTTGTCGCGCTTGCCGTTGCGCTTCAGCGCCTCGCCCGTCACCTCTTCGCTGCGGCCGACGGAGTAGACGTTGGCCGTGTCGATGAAGTTGATGCCGTCATCGATCGCCTTGTCGATGATGTCGTACGAGTCGCCGGGCGGCGTCTTGCCGCCGAACATCATGCAACCCAGGCAGAGTGCGCTGACCTTGACGCCGGTGCGTCCGAGCGATCGGTATTCCATGTCGGTCCTCCTTCAGCGCCGCGAGGGCGCGTGCGTGCGGTGAGGGTACGCGGCGTCGCGCCGCGTGGATCGATCATAGGCGAGGGCGCGGGCGGGCGGAAGCGGGATGCCGGCGACCGGGTGGGCGCGGCGGGCGGTGCCGATGCGCATCAGATGCGCGCACCCTGCTACGGCAGTACCTTCAGCGACCAGACGGGATGGATCTCGTTGTGGCCGTGGACGGTGTCCGTGACCCAGGGGCCGGTGACGCGGATGCGCTCGCCTTCGACCGGGACGGGCAGGGCCGCGCGGTCGAGCGGGACGATCTCGAGGTGCAGCCAGCCGTGCATGTTCTGGCGGTTTACGTCGTTGAGCAGGCGCTGGTCGCCGGGGGCGAGCTCGAGGTTGAACGAGAGGTCGCCGTCGTTCTCGCGATCATCCGGCCGCTCGACCTCGCGCACGGTGGCTTCGATCGTCACGCAAGGTTCCAGCACCTTGAGCCGCGACGGGAGGTAGACGCCGGCGAGGACATCGCCCTCCACGCAGCCGTCGGCGCGGAAGACGCGCGGCTTCGCGGGCGGCGGGCCGAGTCCGCCGGCGGCGAGCGCGGTCTGCAGGAAATGGTCGGCGAGGCGCCACTGCCCGTCTTCGAGCTGCATGAACGCGACGTCGGTGAGAGGGAACTGCTTGCCCTGGTAGCCGATGCTCAGCGTGAGGTCGAACTGCGCCTGCGTGCCGTTGACCGCGGGCTCGCCCGCTGTATCGATCGTGATGCGGAAGTTGGGGTCGCCGCCGACGAGCTTCGTCACGAGCGCCTGCACCTGCGCGCTGGAGAGATCCTTCTTCGCTTCAGACGAGAGACGCGCATACACGCCGGCGGCGTCGCGAGCGTTGATCGCGTCGAGCAGGATCTTGAAGCTCTCGACCGGGCCCTCGGCGGGGGCTTTCGGCGACGCCACCGCGGCCGGAGTCGCCGCCGGCTTCGTCGAATAGCTCGACGAACCGCAGGCGACGCCTGTTATGGCGATGGCGCAGATCATGGCGCCGCAGCCCCACGTCATCGCTTCGCCGCCACGGCGTCAGGGCGCGCCGCGGACGCCGGCAGGGCTGTCGCACCGAGAGCGGCGGCGCCGTAGCCGAGGCGCGCCGCCATCTCGATTGCGAGGAGACCGGCGCCGTTCACGGCGATCAGCAGCAGGCCGAGCGCGAAGCCGGCCGATGCGCCCTGCGCCGCCGTGGCGCCGGCGTGCTTGAGCAGGCCCGAGAAGCTCGACTCGCGCACGCCGAGGCCGCCGAGCGTGATCGGGAGCAGCACGGCAACGGCGGCGACCCACGTGATGAATGCCCAGTACCACCACGAGACGTGGATGCCGAGCGCGCGGCCGGCGAGGGCGATGGTCGAGATGTAGAGGGCCTGGATGGCGACCGAGAAGACGGACATCTGGTAGACGGCGATCAGCTCGCGGCGATGGGCGAGGAGGTTGCGCAGGAAGTGGTCGTGGCGCACGGCGGGGAACGGCATGCGCGGCAGCACGAGGGCCAGCAGCAGCGCGGCGGCGCCGCCGGCGGCGAACGCGAGCAGGCCGATGGCCGCCTCGCCGTAGTAGAACGCGGCGCCCAGCGCGCCGAGGCACGTCATAGCCCCGTAGCCGGTGGCACGCTCGTAGAGCACGCTCATCGTGACGTCGGCGGCGCGGGCGTTGGCCTCGCGCTGGATGCGGTAGACGCGATAGACGTCGCCACCGACGGCGGTGGGCAGGACGTTGCTGAGCAGGTTGCCGACGCAGTAGGCGCGGACGACGTGCGCGAGCGGCGCGTGGACGTCGCGGGCGCGCATGAGCAGCACCCACTTCACGACGACCAGCGCCTGCACGACGAGCATGAGCGCGAGGGCGGCTGCGAGGAGCCCGATGTTGGCGTGGCGGAAGGTATCGGCGAGGTCGCCGGGGGACAGCTTGAAGACGAGCCCGGCGACCACTGCCAGCGTGGCGATCAGGCGGATCGCAGCGAAGGCGCGGCCGCGCAACAGGCCGGAGCCGCCGTCAGGTGCGTCTGCGTTTACGTCTGTGGCCAAGGACACTCTGCACGATACCTAAGGCGCCCAACACCGTGATCAGCGAACTGCCGCCCTGGCTGACCAGGGGCAGCGGGACGCCGGTCACCGGTACCAGTCTAATGTTTACGCCGATGTTCACAAAGACGTGGTACAGGATCAGTACCATGATGCCCACGGCGATGAGGCGGCCGAAGACGTCGTCGGCGAGGCCGGCGACACGCACGCAGCGGAAGAGCAGCATGATGAAGAGGCCGAAGAGCAGCATCGCGCCGATGAAGCCGAGCTCCTCCGCCCCGACGCTGAAGACGTAGTCGGTGGTCTGCGTGCGCAGGTAGTCGAGCTGCGTCTGCGTGCCATGCGTGAAGCCCTTGCCGAAGAGACCGCCCGAGCCGATGCTGATCTCCGCCTGGAGGATGTTGAAGCCGGCGCCGAGCGGGTCCTTCTCCGGATGCAGCCAGGAGTCGATGCGGCTTCGCTGGTAGTCGTGCGAGATGGCGTAGATCGCGCCCGGCATCAGGGCCAGCACCATCATCGCGAAGCCGGCAAGGTGCAACGGGCGCGCGCCGGCGACGACCACCATGCCGAGCCAGATGACGCCGAAGACCATGGCCGAGCCGAGGTCGGGCTCGACCAGCACCAGCGCGGCGGGGACAAGAGCGATCAGTAGCGAGCCGACGAAGACGCGCAGCGAGTTCATGCGCTGCTCGTTATCGGAGAAGAACTTCGCGAGCATGATGACGGTGCAGACCTTCGCGATCTCGGACGGCTGCACCTGCGTGCCGCCGACGACGATCCAGCGGCGCGAGCCGTAGGCGCTGGCGCCGACGGCGAGCACGAAGAGGAGGCCGGCGATCGAGAGGATATAGAGCGCGAGGCTCGCCGGGGCGAAGAGGCGGTAATCGATGCGCGAGAGCAGCGCCATCGTGACGAGGCCGACGGCGGCGAAGGCGAGCTGACGCGAGACGGGGTGCGAGAGCGCCTGCGCCCCCGACCCGTACGTCGCGAGGCTGCCGCTGTAGATCAGCATCGCGCCGCAGGCGGTGAGCGCGAGCGCGGCGAACAGCATGATGAAGTCGAACTCGCGCGTGGGCGTGTTGCGCATGTTCACGGCGTCACCCCGCTGGTTGCGGGCGCGGCGCCGGCCGCCTGCTGGCCGCCGCGCGTGAAGTAGTAGTGGAGGATCTGCGCCGCCAGCGGGGCGGCGTTGGTCGCGCCGATGCCGTGCTCCAGAAACACGGTGATGGCGACCTGCGGGTTGTTCGCGGGTGCGAAGCCGCTGAACCAGCCGTGCGTGTCGTAGCTGCCGTCGGGGTGGCGCTCGCCGAACTCGGCCGTGCCGGTCTTGCCGCCGATCGCGAGGTCGTCGAGGTGCGCGGGGTTCGCGCTGCCCCACGCGACGGCCTGGCCCATCGCGTCGCGCAGGATGGCGAAGTTCTCCGGGCTGACGGGGATGTGGCTTTCGATCTTCGGGTCGTTCCCGACGATCACGTGGCCCTGCTGGTCGCGCACTTCGCGGACGACGCGCGGCGTGAGCAACGTGCCACCGTTCGCGACGGCTGCGGTCACGCGCACCATCTGGATCGGCGTGGCGGCGACGAAGCCCTGGCCGATGCCCATGTTGTACGTGTCGCCCAGCCGCCAGTCGTCACCAAAGGTCGCCCTCTTCCAGGCCGGGCTCGGCAGAATGCCGTCGGCCTCGCCGGCGATATCGATGCCCGTCGGGCGGCCGATACCGAAGTAGCCGGCGTAGCGCACAAGGCGGTCGATACCGAGGCCGTCGAAGTTCTGGCCGAATGCGTGGTAGCCGCCGGAGAGATAGTAGAAGTAGACGTCGGAGGACATCGCGACGCCCCCGTAGAAGTTGAGCGTCCCCAGCGTGCGCCAGTCGCGGAACGTGTAGAGGATCGACGGGTTGTACTCGTTCGGGATCTGGATGTAGCCGTTGCTGGTGATCGTCGTGCCGGGGTTGGCGACACCCTCCTGCAGCGCGGCGGAGCCGGTGATCTGCTTGAAGATCGATCCGGGCGCGTACTGCTCCGAGAGCGCGTGGTTGACCAGTGGCTTCTTGGGGTCGTCGAGATACTGTTGCAGGCGCGCCTCGTCGACCTTGCCCGAGAGGGCGTTGTCGTCGTATTGCGGCAGCGAGACGAGCGCGAGCACCTCGCCGGTGTGGACGTCCATGACGATGGCGGCGGCTTGCTGGCCGGGCGCGGCGGCTTGCACGAGCTCCGTCGCCTTCTTCTGCAGATCGAGGTCGATCGAGAGGACGAGGTCGTTGCCGGGCTTCGCGGGCTCCTCGTCGAGGGTGCGGATCTCGCGGCCGGAGGCGTCCTTCTCGATCTCCTTGCGGCCGGGCGTGCCGCGCAGGTAGCTCTCGTACGCCGACTCCACGCCCGCCTTGCCGATGCGGTCGCTGGCGATGTAGCCCTTGTCCTTCAGCGTTGCGAAGTCCTCGGCGTCGACGCGGCCGGTATAACCCAGCACGTCCGCGAGCAGGCTGCCAGCGATGTACTTGCGCACGGGCAGCGTGACGATCTGGACGCCGGGCATCTTCGGCAACTGCTCGCGCAGGCTGAAGGTCGTGGTCGCGTCGAGGCTGTCCTTGAGAATGACGGGCGTGAACGGGTCGTTGGACTGGCGCGCCGCCTCGATCTTCATGAGCGATTCCATGGCCGGCACGCCCAGCATCTTCTCGATGTCGCCGGCGATCTCGAGTTCGCGGGCCTTCGGAAGGTCGGCGGCGACGACGGCGGCGGAGAAGCTGGGCACGTTCTGCACGAGGGGCACGCCGTTGCGGTCGGTGATCAGGCCGCGCGACGGGATGACGGGCTCGATGCGGAGCTGGTTGAACTGGGCGCGCTCCTGGAACTGGGAGCCCTGCACCAGCTGCAGGCGGGCGAGCTGGATGCCGAGCACGACGAACGCCAGCAGCACGCCGATGCGGAGCGCCCACAGCTTGCGCGTGAGCTCGGCCTTCGGGTCGGGCGTCTCCGTCTTCTCCGAACGCCAGCGGCGCCGGTTGCCGGTGCTCAGCAGTCCCATAGGATGCTCACGGACATCAGTACGACAGCCTCCTGCGTGTGGCGTTGGGCTTTGCGAACCGCATGACCAGGTAGATCGGCGGTGTCAGCATCACATTGACGATCGCGGCCGGCAGCACCGCGCGCGTGAAGGCCGTGGTGAGATCGAGCACGCCGCCGGTCGCCATGACGTGGAGCAGCATGATGGTCTCATAGGCAAGCGACGCCGCGAGCACGAGCGCGAGCGTGAGCAATGCATCGCTGTGGATGACGTGCAGCTCGCGCAGCAGGCCGAGGCCGGCGATCGGCAGCAGGCCGAGCAGCACGAGGCCGGGCGTCTGCAACCCGACGAGGCCGAGCGTGATGCCGGCCACGGCGATCATCGGCAGCACGTCGTCCAGGCCGCGCACGACGAGCCACGCGACCAGCAGCACGAGCATGAGGTTCGGCGCGACGCCGACGATCTTGAACTGTTCGACGCTGGACGCCTGCAGAAGCGCCAGGACGAAGACGATGAACCCGCCGACCCAGTATCGCATCAGGGCGTCTCCAGCCGCTTCGGCTCGAAGGACATCAGCACGAGCACGTGATCGAGCTTGGTGAGGCTGGCGAGGTGATCGACCTGCACGGACTGGAAGAGTTCCTGGTCGTTCTTCTGCACCGTCGAGACGCGGCCGATAGCAATGCCGGGCGGGTAGCCGCCGCCGATGCCGGAGGTGACGACGAAGTCGCCCTGTTTCACCGCGGCGCCCTGCCCCACGAACTCCATGTTCATCGCCCCGTTGTAGTTGCCGGCAACGACGCCTTCCGCGCGCGACTCCTGCACCATCGCGCTGACCGCGCTCTTCGGATCGGTGATCAGCGTCACCCACGCGTAGCCGTCGAGCACCTTCGATACGGTGCCGACCAGGCTGCGGCCCTCCGTGACGACGATCATCCCTTCCCTGATGCCGTCGCCGCGGCCGCGGTCGATCGCGACGAGCGAGCGGAGGTTACCGGAATCACGGGAGACGACGCTGGCGGCGAGGAAGGTGTCGTTGGGGAACTGCTGCCGGACCTTGTTGAGGTCCTGCGCGTTCTGCTGCGCCGCCGCGTCTTCGCGTGCGCGCGCGAGATCGTTGGTGAGGCGTTCGTTCTCGTCGTGCAGGCGCTTGTTCTCGGCGGAGAGGCCGCGGGCGTCGGTGATGGCGTTGACCCAGTCGGCGATCGGGCGCGTCGCGTTGTGCATCACCGACTGGATGGGCGCGGTGACGCCGAGCGTGAGGTTCTCGACCGGATCGAGCAGCGTGAGACGGCTCGCCACCATGAGCACGAATGCCGCGATGGCGATGAAGCCGGTCCAGGCTAGCGTGCGCGCGGTCATCAGAACGACGCTCCTCCCGGCGCGGCGGTGCCGAAAGCATTATGTGAAGACGCGGTCTGGCCCCGCCGTCCGCCTTCGAGGGTTGAGGAGTGGTGTGAGTCAGCAGCGAGTATAGACGATCGACCGCGCGCGCGCGACGCGGCGGCACCCGAAATTCGCGCATGTCCACCAACTCATGCGCCGGACCGATCAGTGTGACGACTTCGGATGCTCCGTCACGCCGGCGAGCAGCTCGACGGCGTGCGGCAGGACGCCGAGCACCGCGCTCAAGCTCTCGCGCACGGCCTTCTCACTGCCCGGCAGGTTCACGATGAGCGTCCCGCCGCGCGTGACGGCGACGCCGCGGCTGAGCATCGCGCGCGGCGTGTGGCGCATGCCCTCGGCGCGCATCGCTTCGGCAATGCCCGGCACGAGGCGGTGCGCTATGTCGAGCGTGGCCTCCGGCGTGACGTCCCGCGCGGCGAGGCCGGTGCCGCCCGTCGTGAGCAGCAGGTCGAGCCCGCCTTCGTCGCACCAGGCGGCGAGCGTGGCCGCGATCTGCTGCCGTTCGTCCGGGACGATCTCGTAGCGCTCGACCGTGGCGTCGATCGTGGCCAGCAGCTCGCGGATGGCGGGGCCGCTGGTGTCGGCGCGTTCGCCGCGGCTGCCGGCGTCGCTGACGGTGAGGATGGCTGCGCGGATGGGCATGGGGCGATGGTAGCAGGCGCGGCGGCGCGGGGTTAGGGCGGTGGGTGTCGCCAGCGGCGCGTCCCCGCCTCCGACATCCGGTCTCTGGCTGCCCAATCCACGGTCCAGTGGGGAATTGTTTTGTCTACGCGCTTGACATCTGCACATTCGATGGTAATCTGTGGGAGTTCGTGGGAAATCTGGCTACGGATGGACCCGATGAGCGTCCGGCAGGACACGCGATCCAGTGTATTTTCTCGGAACCTTCGACTATGCGATGGACGAGAGGGGGCGGGTGCCGCTCCCTCCACGCTATCGCGACCTGTTCCGGGAAGGGGTCGTGCTCAGCCAGGGTTCCCCGGACACCTGCGTGCGGGTCTCGACGACGAGCGCGTTCGGCGACCAGGCGCGGGAGCACACGGTGGAGTCGCCGCTGCACCGGCGCGGACGGGTCCTGCGCCGGGCGCTGTTCTCCCGGACGTGGGAGACGGAGCTGGACCGGCAAAGCCGCGTATTGATCCCGCAGCAGCTTCGGGAGTACGCGGGGCTGTCGGGCAAGGTGCTGGTTGTGGGCACGGGAGACTGGCTGGAGATCTGGGCGCCGGAGACGTACGCGACAGAGATGGCGCGCGTCGACCAGGAGTTGCCGGGCGCCCAGGAATCGATCGAGCCACGGGACGCATGATTATGTCGATTACCAAGCACGTCCCGGTGATGCTGCCAGAAGTGCTGGAAGCCCTGGCCGTGCGACCGGGCGGCCGTTATGTCGATTGTACGCTCGGCGGCGCCGGCCACGCGGAGGCCATCCTGGAGCGCTCGCAGCCCGGCGGCACGCTCGTCGGCATCGACGCTGACCCGGCGGCGATCGAGCGCGGCACGGAGCGGCTGGCCAGGTTCGAGGGCGCCTTCCGCCTGGTGCAGGGGAACTTCCGCCAGGTCGGCGAGATCTGCCGCCAGATGGAGTTCGCGCCGGTACACGGCGTGCTGATGGACCTGGGGCTCTCCTCGTTCCAGCTGGACGAGGGCGAAGGGTTCAGCTTCCGGCGGGAGACGCCGCTGGACATGCGCTTCGGCGGTACGACCCTGACCGCCGAGGACATCGTGAACAACTACAGCGAGGCCGAACTGGCCGACCTGATCTTCAAGTATGGAGAGGACCCGGCGAGCAGAAGGATCGCCCGCTTTATCGTCGCGGCACGTCCGGTACGGACCACCGCCCAACTAGCCAAAGCCGTCGAGCAGGCCGTGGGTAGGAGAGCCAATCTGAAAACCCACCCCGCCACCAGGACGTTCCAGGCTCTCCGCATCGCGGTCAACCAAGAGCTAGACTCTCTAGCCGCCGCGCTTCCTCAGGCCCACGGCCTGCTCGGCTTTGGAGCACGTCTCGCCGTGCTCAGTTACCACTCGCTCGAGGACCGCATCGTGAAGGAGTACATCCGCCGCGAGTCGCGGGACTGCATCTGCCCGCCCGGGCTGCCGGAGTGCCGCTGCGGACACAAGGCCACCCTGCGGCCTGTGACGCGCGGCGCCCTGACGCCCGGCCTCAACGAGATCGCCGCCAACCCGCGGGCGCGCAGCGCGAAGCTTCGCGCCGCGGAGCGTATCGCTGACCACGCAGCCTAGGAGGCGCACATGGCCGCGCTTCACAGGCCCGCCCTGCCACTGCCGCGCAAGCTGGGCGTGCCCGGCCTCGGCAAGGTCCGCTCCGGCCGCCTGCTGCTCTGGGGCGCCATCGCACTGATCGTGGTGCTGGCGCTGCTGCAGGTGAACCAGTTCAGCCGGCTGACGAGCACGGGCTACCAGATCGACGAGCTCAACACGCAGCGCGCGGCACGAGAAGCGGAGAACCACGACCTGGCGGCGCAGGTCGCGCAGTTGTCGTCGCTGGCGCGGGTGGACTGGGAGGCGCGCGTGCGGCTGCACATGGAGCCCGCGCAGCAGACGCTGTACGTCGCGGTGAATCAGCCGGTGCCGCAGCAACAGCTCCTGCCGACGCGCTACTTGCCGCCGCAGGGGCCACCGGCGGCGGCGCCCGCCGGGCAGCGGTCGCTCTGGAAGCGGGCGCTGGACCTGCTGCCGTTCTAACGGCGGCGTAATCGGGCGAGGGATCGTGCGCGGCCGCCGCGACGGGCGCGCACGAGGACTGCGAGGGATCGCATGTTCGGGCAACGCGGCCATATGAACGCGCGTCTGACGGTGCTTGCGCTGCTCTTCGCGCTGGCCTGCGCCGGCCTCACCGCGCGCGTGGTCTACATCCAGATCGTCAACGGCAAGCACTACCAGAACGAAGCGCACGACGAGCACTTCGGGCAGCAGGAGGTGCGCGCCGATCGCGGCGCGATCCTGGACCGCAACGGATATCCGCTGGCGACGACGGTGGACGCGTACGACGTGTACGTGAACCGCCCGGACTGGCAGGACCTCAACGCGGCGTTCAGCGCCGCCAGCGTCATCGCGCCGATCATCGGGCAGAAGCCGGATGACCTGGTGAATGCGGTGCGGCAGGAGAAGACCGGGCTGTACCTGGCGTACGGCGGCCTGGACTTCGACAAGGGAACCTCGCTGCACGACCTGAAGGCGCCGGGGCTGCGGCTCGTGCAGACGACCAAGCGCTTCTACCCGGAGGGCGACCTGGCGTCGACGCTGCTGGGGTTCGTCGGGCGCGACCACGTGGGGCTGACGGGCGTGGAGGCGGACTTCGACCACGAACTCGGCGGCGTGCCGGGCACGATCTACTTCGAGCACGACAGCATCGGCAACCAGATCGCCCTGGGCAGCGAGCGCGTCGGGCAGAAGCCGCAGCCGGGCGGCAACATCCGGCTGACGATCGACCGCTACATCCAGCATCTGGTCGAGGGCGAGCTGGACACGCAGATCCACAAGACCGGCGCGCTGGGCGGCACGATCATCGTGATGGACCCCCACACCGGCGCGGTGATGGCGATGGCGAGCGAGCCGGGATTCCGGCTGTCGCAACTGGACCTGAACCACGCGAACCAGGCGCTCTTCCGCAACCGCGCGGTGACGGACCTCTACGAGCCGGGGTCGGTGTTCAAGACGCTGACCGCGGCGATGGCGGTCAATGAGGGGCTCGTGACGCCTGAGTCGACGTACAACGACACGGGCGTGGCGCGAATCGGCGACAGCACGATCCATAACTGGGACTTCAGCGTAAACGGCATCACGACGGTGACGCAGGTGTTGCAGCACAGCCTCAACACGGGCGCCGTCTGGATGAGCGGGCTGATCGGGCCGGACAAGTTCTACGAGTACATGAAGGCGTTCGGGCTCGGCTCGAAGACGGGCGTCGGGCTGGGGGGCGATCCGGAAGGACTGGTGCGGACGAACGCCGACAGGGCGTGGTCGCCGGTGGACCTGGCGACGAACAGCTTCGGACAGGGGATCGCCGCCACGCCGCTGCAGGTGATCACGGCGATCGCGTCGCTGGCGAACGGCGGGAAGCTGATGCGGCCGTATATCGTGCAGCAGATAGACACGCCGGAGGGGACGCGCTCGTTCAGCCCGGTGGTAGTGCGGCAGGTGGTGACGGAGCAAACAGCGAACACGGTGGCCGACATGATGAACCAGGTCGTCGAGGGCATCCCCGGAAACCTGGCGGCGATCAAGGGCTACCATGTCGCCGGCAAGACCGGCACGACGACCGGGGCGACGCTGGCTGACGGCACGGTGCACGACGGGAACGTAGCTTCGTTCATTGGCTTTGGGCCGACGGTCAACCCGAAGATGATCATGCTCGTGAAGCTGGACTTCAAGGAAGACAAGCTGGGCGGCATGGTATCGGCCCCGGTCTTCCACGACCTCGCGCCCAGCATCCTCGCGTACCTGGGCGTGCGGCCGGATGGCCCGCAGCTCGTACGAACGGGCCGCTAGGCATCGCCCGCCAGAGCGCCGGATCGCACACCGGCCGCGCGCGGAGCAATCGGGTAACGGGACAGCGCAGCATGCCCGAGGCAGGCGGGCGCCGCTGATGATTACTGCGAAGGAACTGGCTACGACGCTGCGTCCGGCGCTGATCCGCGCGCCCGCGGTGGGGCCGCTGCGGTTTCGCCACGCCGTCGTGGACTCGCGCAAGGCGCACCGGGGCGACCTCTTCATCGCGCTGAAGGGCGAGCACGTCGACGGACACGACTACGTCGCGGACGCGACGGCGCGCGGCGCGGCCGGTGCCATCGTCGCACGGCTGCTGGACGTGGACATCGCGCAGTACGTGGTGGCAAGCCCGCTGGCGGCGCTGCAGGACCTGGCGCGCATGCGGCGGCTCTCGCGGCCGCGGCTGAAGGTCGTGGGCGTCACGGGCAGCGTCGGCAAGACGACGACGAAGGAGCTGGTGGCGGCGGTGCTGGCGACGCGCTACCCGGTGCTGAAGAGCGAAGGCAACATGAACAGCGAGATCGGCATGCCGCTGGTGCTGCTGGAGCTGACGCAGCGGCATCGGCGCGCCGTGCTGGAGATGGGCATGTGGGCGCCCGGCGAGATCGAGTTCCTCGTCGAGATGGCGCAACCGGAGATCGGCGTGGTCACGAACGTCGGGCCGTCGCACATGGAGCGCATGGGTACGCTGGACGCGATTGAGAAGGAGAAGGGCGACCTGGTGGCGCTGCTGCCGGAGGACGGCGTCGCGGTGCTGAACGCGGACGACCCGCGCGTGAAACGGATGGCGGAGCGCACGCAGGCGCACGTGCTCACCTACGGGCTTGGCGACGACGCGGACGTGCGCGCGGAGGACGTCGAGGGGCACGGGCTCTCCGGCGTGAGCTTCACGCTGGCGCACGGCGGCGACCGCGCGAAGGTGTACTCGCGGCTGCCGGGCCGGGCAATGGTGTCGAACGCGCTGGCCGCGGCGGCGGTCGGCCTGGTGGACGGGCTGTCGGTCGAGGAAGTGGCGAACGCGCTGACGGAAGCGCAGATCCCTTCGCGGCTGCACCAGTGCGCGGGCGTGAACGGTTCGATCCTCCTGGACGACAGCTACAACGCCAGCCCCGCTTCGATGATCGCGGCACTGGAACTGCTGGGCGAGGTGCCCGGACGCAAGATCGCGGTGCTGGGCGATATGCGCGAGTTGGGCGCGGCGGAGGCCGAGGGGCACCGGGAGGTCGGGCGGCGCGCGGCGGAGCTGGCGGACGTCATCTACGCGGTGGGCGACCTGGGGCGCTGGATCGGCGACGCCGCCATCCATGCGGGCCACGGCGACGTGCACATCGTGCTGGACAAGGCGGAGATCGCGCCGTCGCTGGCGCCGCAGCTGGGGCCGGGCGACGTAGTGCTGCTCAAGGCCTCTCGGGCGCTGGAGTTGGAGACGGTGCGCGACGAGTTGAAGGAGCAGGCATGAGCTACGCGCTGATCACGGGCGTCATCGCGGCGATCGTGGCGGTAGCGGCGGGCTATCCGTTCGTGGCGTTCCTGCGCGGCCGGAAGATCGGCAAGGCGATCAGCAGCGACGGGCCGGAGTCGCACATGCTGAAGCAGGGCACGCCCACGATGGGCGGACTGCTGATCGTCGGCGTGACGGTCGCCGCCGGGCTGGTCTTCGCGGTGCCGAAGGACCGCAACGTGCTGCTGCCCGTGATCGTGGCGCTGATCATGGGGGCGATCGGCTGGTACGACGACCTCGGGACGCTCGTGGACCGGGCGCAGCGTGAGGCGCACGACCGCACGGGGATGATCCTGAAGCTCGTGGGCTTCGCCGGGGTCGGCGTGATCTCCGGCTGGATCCTCTACGACCGCATCGGCGCGCCGACGTTGCTCGTGCCGCACTCCGGAAGCTACGACATCGGCCCCGTATACGTGGTGATCGTGGTCCTGGTGATGATGTCGATGAACAGCGCGTTCGGCGTCACGGACGGGCTGGACATGCTGGAGGGCAGCATGTCGGCGGTGGCGTTCACCGCGTTCGGCGCGATCGCGCTGATGCAGGGGCAGACGGGCGTGGCCGCGTTCTGCTTCGTCACGGTTGGGGCGCTCTGCGGCTTCCTGTGGTTCAACGCTTACCCGGCGCGCATCTTCATGGGCGAGTCCGGCGCGCTGCCGCTCGGCGCAACGCTGACGATTGTGGCGTTCATGACCGGGTGGTGGCTGCTGCTGCCGGTGATCGGCGTGATGTTCGTGGTGGAGATCCTGTCATCGGTGATCCAGATAGGTTCGTACCGGCTGCGAGGCGGCAAACGGGTGTTCCGCATGGCGCCGATCCACCACCACTTCGAGAAGCTGGGGATGCCGGAAACGCAGGTGACGGTGCGGTTCCTGCTGGTCACGGTGGCCGGCGCGCTGGCTGGCGTAGCGCTGGCCGGGTGGTGATTTTGGGGTTGCGACTATCTTGACAACAGAATTGATAACGTGATATGACAGGTGAACGAGACTTCCTGGTGGGGAAACGGGTGACCGTTATCGGTCTCGGCATTGAAGGCGTGGACATGGCGCGCTACGCGGCAACGCACGGCGCGCGCGTCACCGTCTCCGATACGAAATCTCCCGCAGCCCTCACCGCTCGTCTGCAGCAGCTAGAGGGCCTTCCCATCGAATACGCGCTCGGCAGCCACGACATCGAAGCCATCGCGACGAGCGACGTGGTCTTCGTCTCCCAGAGCGTGCCCCTGGATCAGCCCGCCATGGTCGAGGCGCGGCGGCGGGGCGTGCCGATCGAGTCGATGCTCCATTACTTCGTGTCGCGTTGCCCGGGACCGATGCTCGGCATCACCGGCAGCAGCGGCAAGACCACGACCACCAGCCTCGTCGCGGCGATCATGGCCGCGGACGGCCGCCCCTACCGCGTCGGCGGGAACATCGGCGCCGGGCTGCTAGGGCTGCTCGACGGCATCGACGAGCGGACGTGGACGGTGCTGGAGATCAGCCACAACCAGCTTCAGCTGGCGGACCGCAGCCCGCACATCGCGGCGGTGTTGAACGTGACGCCGAACCACCTGGACCAGTTCACGTGGGAGCAGTACATCGCGCTGAAGCAGAACCTGGTGCGGTACCAGACGGCTGATGATTATGTCGTGCTGAATCTCGACAAAGACATCTCCGCCGCGATGGCCGCGCTGACGCCCGCGCAGCCGTACTTCTTCACGCTCGGCGCCTCGGTGCCAGGCAACGGCGCCTTTGTGCGCGACGGAGCGATCTTCCTGCGCCGTGAGAGTGTCGAGGAGATGGTGCTGCCCGTGGACGACGTCCCGCTGCGCGGCATGCACAACGTCGAGAACGTGCTGGCGGCGACGGCGCTCGGCGCGCTCGCCGGCGTGAAGCTGGACGACATCGCGCGGGCGGTCCGCGGCTTCCAGGCGGTGCCACACCGGCTGGAAGAGGTCGCGATCATCGACGGCGTCTGTTACGTCAACGACAGCATCGCCTCGACGCCGGAGCGGACGCTGGCGGGGATGCGCTCGTTCGACGAGCGGCTGGTGCTGCTGCTGGGCGGCAAGGACAAGGACCTCCCGAAGGACGAGCTGGCGCAGGAAGCGCTGCGGCGTTGCGACGGCATCGTCTTCTTCGGCAAGGACGGGCCGCTGCTGGAAGCGGCGATCGAGGCGAACGTGGCGACCGTGGCGTACGAGGAGCGGCCGCCGACGGTGCGCGTGGCAACGCTGGCCGAGGCCGTCGCGACGGCCCGCGACATGGCGTCGCCAGGCGATGTCGTGCTGCTCTCGCCGGCGTGCACGAGCTTCGACGCCTACAACAACTTCGAGGAGCGCGGCGAAGAGTTCCGCCGCCTGGTGCGCGCGATGCGGACGGAGGGGCGCTGATGGCAGTCACCGCGCACCCGTCTCGCCTGCGCACCGGCAGCCCCGACTACATGATCCTGGCGGTCGTCGGCGCGCTCGTCGTGCTGGGCGTGCTGGCCGTGTACAGCTCCAGCTTCGCGCTGGGCCTGGTGGAGTTCGGCGACGCCAACTACTACGTGCTGCGGCAGGTGTTCTTCGCGATGGCGGGCGCGGCGGTGATGTACGCGCTCATGAAGAGCGACTACCGCAAGCTGCGGGTGATCAGCCCGCTGCTGATGCTGGCGGCGATCTTCGGGCTGGTGGCGGTGCTGGTGCCGGGCATCGGCTTGGACCGCAACGGCGCGCAGCGCTGGATCGCCGTCGGCGGGCCGGTGCCGCCGATCCAGCCGAGCGAATTCGCGAAGCTGGCGCTGATCGTCTACGTCTCGGCGTGGCTGGCGGGGCGCGGCGACAATGTGAAGGTGTTCTGGCTGGGCTTTTTCCCGTGCGTCCTGCTGGTCGGCTTCGTCGCGGGGCTGGTGATGCTGGAGCCCGACATGGGCACGTCGATCGTGCTGGTGCTGACGGCGATGACGCTGGTGTTCGTCGCGGGCGCGTCGCTGCGGCACGTGGCGGCGTTCGCGTGCATCGCCGGCCTCGTGGCGACGATGCTGATCTTCGCCGGGGAGTACCGCACGGACCGCGTGTTCGCCTTCACGAGCGCCGAGACCGACCCGGCCGGGCGCGGCTACCAGACGCTGCAACTGCTGATCGCGCTGGGCAGCGGCCGCATCCACGGGCTCGGGCTCGGCGCCAGCCGGCAGAAGTTCTTCTACGTGCCGGGCGCGCACACGGACGGCATCTTCGCCATCATCGGCGAGGAGCTGGGGTTCATCGGCGCGGCGATCGTCATCGTGCTGTTCGCTGTGCTGGTGATCCGCGGCTTCCGGGTAATCCTGCGGGCGCGCGACGACTTCGGCTCGCTGCTGGCGGTGGGCGTGATCTCGTGGATCTCCTACCAGGCGATCATCAACGTCGGCGGCATCACGCGCACCGTGCCGCTGACGGGCATCCCGTTGCCGTTCCTGAGCTACGGCGGCTCGGCGCTGCTCTCGATGCTGGCGGGCATCGGCATCCTGCTGAGCGTGTCGCGCTACGGCGTGGATGCAAAGTCGATCGGCAAGAAGCCAAAGCCGGTCGACGACTCCGACAAGATCGTGCATCCGGCGCGGAAGACGACGAACAGGACGCGCCGCGTGGACGCGCGCGCGATGCTGCGCGACGCCTGGCCGGCGCGGAAGGGAGCGCGGTGAGGGTGATCTTTGCGGGCGGCGGCACCGGCGGCCACGTGTACCCCAGCCTCTCCGTCGCCCGCGCGCTGGACGCGGCGGCGCGGGAACGCGGCGACACGCTGGAGGCGCTGTACATCGGCATCCGCGGCCGCGTGGACGAAACGATCGTGCCGGCGCAGGGGATGACGTTCCGCGCCGTGTCGGCGGGTCCCATGCGCGTGGGATCGCCGCTGGAGCTGGCAAACAACCTGCTTCGGCTGGCGCGCGGCGTCGTGCAGTCGGCGGGGATCATCCGCAGCTTCCGGCCGCAGGTGGTGTTCGCGACGGGCGGCTACGCCAGCGTACCGGTCGGCGTGGCGGCGCGGCTGCTGCGAGTGCCGCTGGTGGTGTACCTGCCGGACGTGACGCCGGGCTGGGCGGTGCGCCTGCTCTCGCGTCTGGCGACGAAGATGACGACCACGTCCGAGCGCGCGCTGGAGTACCTGCCGAAGCAGAAGACGGCGATCGTCGGGTACCCGGTGCGCGACGAGTTCTGGAGCGTCAGCCGCGAATCGGCGCGCGCGCGGCTGGGCCTGCCGGCCAAGGGCAAGGTGCTGCTGATCACGGCGGGCAGCCTGGGCGCGCAGCGGATCAACCGCGCGATCGCGCCGGCGCTGCCGCGGCTGCTGGAGCGCTGCGACGTGCTGCACGTCACCGGCGCGGCTGACGAGGCGTGGGCGAACGAGCAGCGCGCGGCGCTGACGCCCGCGCAGCAGGCGCGCTACCACGTGCGCGGCTACATGGACGAGATGCCGGCGGCGATGGCGGCGGCGGACCTGGCGGTGAGCCGCGCCGGTGCCTCGACGCTGGGCGAGCTACCCGCGGCGGGGCTGCCGGCCGTGCTGGTGCCGGGCGAATACGAGGGCTGGTCGCAGGCGCCGAACGCGGAGTACCTGCAGTCGCTGGGCGCCGGCGTGATGCTGCGCAACAGCGAGCTGGCGCATCTGCCCGAGCGCGTGTTGACGCTGCTGTCGGACGACGCGCGGCTCGCAAGCATGCGGGCGGCGATGCGCACGCTGGCGCGGCCGGACGCCGCGCGGGAGCTGGCGCGCATCGTGCGGGAGGTGGCGGCGTGACCGAAGGCGCCACCGCGAAGTTGCCGGAGCGCATCCACATCATCGGCGTGGCGGGGAAGCACATGTCCGCGATCGCGCGCGTGCTGAAGGCGTGGGGGCACGACGTACGCGGCAGCGACCAGTACTCGACGCCGCCGATGCAGGAGCTGGCGGCGTTGGGCGTGCGCATCTACACGGGCCACCGGCCGGAAAACGTGGGCGATGCGCAGCTCGTCGTGTTCACGTCGGCGGCGCGGCAGGACAACGTGGAGATCGTGGAGGCGCACGGGCGCGGCATCGAGGTCATCAAGCGCGACGAGATGGTGGCGCGGATGATGCAAGGTCGCTTCGGCGTGGCGGTGGCGGGCGCGCACGGCAAGACGACGACGAGTTCGCTGATGGCGCACATGCTGGTGGAGGCGGGGCTGGACCCGATGTACCTGATCGGCGGCATCGTGCGGAACCTGGGCCTGAACGCGGCGCCGGGCTCGGGCCGCTACATCGTCGTGGAGGCCGACGAGTACGACCGGGCGTTCCTGGCCTACCACCCGGACGTGGCAGTGGTGACGAACATCGACCCGGAACACCTGGACGTGTTCGGCACGATCGAAGAGATGCAGCGCTGCTTTGCTGAGTTCATGGGCAACGTGCCGGAGAGCGGTCACATCGTCGCCTGCACGGACAGCCCGCGCGTGGCGCAGACGGTGGCTGCGGGCGGCTTCGCGGCGCGCGACATCCAGACGTACGGGCTCGACGCGCCGGCGGCGTGGCGCGCGCACAGCATCACGCAGACGCCCGAGGGGCAGCGCTTCGAGGTGGAGTGCGGAGGCAAGGGCTTCGGCACCTTCACGATCTTGCTGCCGGGGCGGCACAACGTCGCCAACGCGCTCGCGGGCATCGTCGCGGGGAACGCGATGGGGCTGGAGACGCCGGTGATCCGCCGTGCGCTGGCCACCTTCCAGGGCGCGGTGCGGCGGTTCGAATACGTCGACGAAGTGGCGGGCGTCACGGTGATGGACGACTTCTCGCACCACCCGACGGAGATCCGGGCGCTGGTGGACACGGCGCTGGTGCGCTTCCCGGACCGGCGGCTGGTCGTGCTGTTCCAGCCGAACACGTACTCGCGCAGCAAGTACCTGCGTGACGAATGGCGGCGCTGCTTCGAACGCGTGGACACGCTGTACGTGTCCGACACCTATGCGGCGCGCGAGACGCCCGAGGCGGGACTCACGAGCGAGCAGTTCATCAACATCATCGAGACGCCGCGCGCGGTGTACGCGGGCGCGACGGAGGAGGCCGCGGCGGCGGTCGCGGAGGTGCTGCGGCCCGGCGACGTGTTCTTCACGGTCGGCGCGGGCGATATCGACCGCGCCGACGCGATCGTGATCGAGCGGCTACGGAGCAGGGGCGCGTGAGCGGGGCGGACGTGATCGCCGGGGCGCTGGCGCGCGGCGGCGATGGAAAGCAGGAGATGGACGACCGGCTGATCGCACGGCTGCGGGCCATTGCGCCGCTGAAGACGGGGGAGCCGCTGTCGCGGCACACCACGTTCGGCATCGGCGGGCCGGCCGACGTCTTCGTGACGGTGCGCAACGCGCGCGAGCTCGCGGAGGCGGTGCTCGCGGCGCGCGAGAGCGCCGTGCCCGCGTTCGTGCTGGGCGCCGGTAGCAACATCCTCGTCGGCGACCTGGGCATCCGCGGCGTCGTGATCGACAACGAGGCGCGTGGCATCGAGGGGCCGCGTGAGCTGGCCGGCGAGTACGTGCTGCGCGCGGAGTCGGGCGTCGCCTTTGCGACGCTGGCGCGCAACCTGACGAAGCGCGGCTACAGCGGCGTCGAGTGGGCGTGCGGCATCCCGGGCACGCTGGGCGGCGCGGCCGTCTACAACGCGGGCGCGTACGGCGGCTGCCTGGCCGACGTGCTGCGCCGCGTCACGGTGCTGGACGCGGAGGGCCGCGAGCGCGAGCTGGACGCGGCGGAGCTGGGGCTGCGCTACCGCAGCAGCGCCTTCACGCGCGGCGAGCTGCCCGGGACGGTCGTGCTGAGCCTCGAGATCACGGTGACGCCGGGCGACAGCGTCGGCCTGCAGCGGACGATCGCCGAATACGACGCGCAGCGGCTGGACGCGCAGCCGCGGGGCCGCAACTCCGGCAGCACGTTCAAGAACCCGCCCGGGCAGCAGGCGTGGGAGCTGATCGAAAGCGTCGGGCTGCGCGGCCATCGCATCGGCGACGCGCGGATCAGCGAGAAGCACTGCAACTTCATCGAGAACCTGGGCGAGGCGAGCGCGGCCGACGTACACGCCTTGATGCGCGAGGTGCAGCGCCGCGTACAGGAGCAGTTCGGCATCGCGCTGGAGAACGAGGTGGAGCTGGTGGGCGAGGGGTTCGCATGACGGAGAAGCTGCGCCTGGGCGTGGTCTTCGGCGGGCAGTCGGTGGAGCACGAAGTCTCCGTCGTGTCCGCGATGGAGCTGCTCCAGGCGGCGGACCCCGCGCGCTTCGAGACGGTGCCGTTCGGCGTGACGCGCGTCGGCCGCTGGCTGACGCCGGCGGAGACGCGCGCGCAACTCGCCCGCGAGGAGCCGCTCTTCCGCAAGCGGATGGAGGCGGATGTGCCGCCGCTGCTGCAGCGCGACGAGGTGCTGCGCGAGCTGCGCGGCGTGGACGTGGTGTTCCCGCTGGTACACGGCGTGAACGGTGAGGACGGCACGCTACAGGGGATGCTCGAGATGTTCGGCATCGCCTACGCGGGCTGCGGCGTCGCGGCGAGCGCGGTGGGCATGGACAAGGCGCTGCAGAAGCGCATCCTGGCGCAGGCCGGACTGGACGTCGCGCGCTTCTCGACCGTGGGCGCGCGGGGCTGGGCGGAGCACGGGGCCGACGTGGTGCAGTCGGTGGAGCGGTCGTACGGGTACCCCTGCTTCGTGAAGCCGGCCAACGGCGGCAGCAGCGTCGGCGTCAGCAAGGTGCGCTCACGCGAGGACTTCGACGGCGCGATGCAAGCAGCGTTCGACGTGGACCGCAAGGTGCTGATCGAAGAGGCGGTGGCCGGGCGCGAGGTCGAGTGCGGCGTGCTGGGCAACGACGCGAAGGAGACGTCGCCGATCGGCGAGATCGTGACGAGCGGCGAGTTCTACGACTACGGCGCGAAGTACCTGGACGAGAGCGCACGCATCGTCGCGCCGGCGGACGTGCCGGCGGGCATCGCGGCGACGCTGCAGGCGCGGGCGGTCGAGGCGTTCGACGCGATCGACGGCGCCGGCTTCGCGCGGGTGGACTTCTTCCTGACGCCGGAGGGGCGTCCGATCGTCAACGAGATCAACACGCTGCCGGGATTCCGCCCGGTCAGCATGTTCCCGCGGCTGTGGGCGGTGGCGGGCGTGACCTACCGCGAGTTGATCAGCCGCATCGTGGACCTGGCGGTCGAGCGGTTCCGTGAAGGGAGGCAGCGCGGTGGCTAGCACCGGCACTCCTTCCAGGTGGCCGTACCGCGCGGCCAAGCCGGGGCGCTCGCGCCGCGTCATCAAGACGCGCGACACGTCCGCGCCGCGCGGCGTGCACCGGCCGGCGCCGCCGGAGCCGCGCTTCCGCATCACCCGGAAGCAGGCGCGGCTGGCGCTGGCGTTCGCGGTGCTGGCGATGCTGGGGTCGGCCGCCTGGTGGGGCTACCACGCGCCGTGGGTGACCGTGCAGCACGTGACGATCAGCGGCACGTTGCAGGTCCCACCGTCGCAGGTGAGGGATGCGGCGGCACTCGACGGGGAGAGCGTCTTCGGGCTGGACCTGCGGGGCGCGCAGCAGCGCGTCGCGGCGCTGCCCATGGTACGCACCGCGACCGTGCGCAAGGACGGCTGGAACGTCGTCGTGATCGACGTGCAGGAGCGCACGGCGTGGGGTTCCTGGCAGATGAACGGCGTCAACGTGCCGATCGACGCAGAAGGCTACGTGCTGGGCGGACCGCCGGCGCCCGATGGCTCGCCCGTGATCATCGAGGTGGGGCCGCAGCGCGTGCTGAACGCGGGCGACCGCATCGACCCCGGCGCGGTGGACCTGGCGGCGCGTCTGGTGAAAGAGTCGCAGTCGGCATTCGGGCGGAACGTGCTGGCGCTGGTCTACCGGCAGGACAACGGGCTGACCGCGGTGCTGGGCGGCAGCGACGTGGACGGCGCGCCGATCTGGGCGACGTTCGGCGATTCGCGCGACTACGAGTTCAAGGTGGCCGCGCTGTACGTGCTTATCCAGCAGGCGCAAGAACAGGAGCTGGCGTTGAACGCGGTGGACCTGCGTTTCGGCGACCGGTTGAGCTTCAGGTAGAAGCAGGAGGCAGCCATGAGCCGTGGGGGAACGTTCGCCTCAATCGACATCGGCACGACGAAGATCTGTACCGTCGTGGGAGAGGTGCACGAGGATGACATGCGCATCCTCGGCGTGGGCGTCGCGCCGTCGGAGGGGCTCTCGCGCGGCATGGTGGAGAACATCCGCGACGCGACGGAGAGCATCCGGTCGTCCGTCGAGAAGGCGGAGCGCTCGAGCGGGACGCGCATCCTCTCGGCGCACGTCGGCATCGCGGGACAGCACATCGCCTGCCTCAACAACCGGGGGATCGTGGCGATCCCGGACCGGACGCGGCCGATCATGCCGGACGACGTGACGCGGGTGCTGGACGGGGCGCGGGTGGTGAGCATCCCGACGAACCGGCAGATCATCCACGTGATCCCGCGCTACTACGTCGTGGACGGGCAGGACAACGTGTCCGACCCGGTGGGGATGTTCGGTTCGCGGCTGGACGTGGAGACGCACATCGTCACGGGCGTGGACAGCGCGATCCAGAACCTGACGAAGTGCGTCGAGAACGTGGGCGTGCAGGTGGACGGCCTGATCCTGGAGCCGCTGGCCGCCGCCGAGGCGGTGCTGGACGCGGAGGAGAAGGAGCAGGGCGTGGTGCTCGTCGACATCGGCGGCGGCACGACGGACATCGCACTGTTCATCGAGGGCAGCGTGTACCACACGGCGGTGCTGCCGGTGGGCAGCAACCACGTGACGCGCGACATCGTCGTGGGGCTGCGCGCGCCGTACCAGGCGGCGGAAGACGCGAAGCGGAAGTGGGGGCACGCGATCCCCAGCATGGTGGACGCCCGCGAGGAGATCACGATCGAGGCGTTCGGCTCCGAAGGATCGAAGACGGAGCTGCGGCGCCGCCTGTGCGAGATCGCGCAGGCCCGCATGGAAGAAGTGCTGGAGATGGTGACGGCAGAGGTGAAGCGGGTCGTCCACGACGACATCGTCAGCGCGGGCATCGTGCTGACGGGCGGCGGGGCGAAGCTGGCGGGCATCGACCTGCTGGCGGAGCAGGTGACGGGGTGGCCGGCGCGCGTCGGGATGCCGCGCAACCTGCACGGCCTGACGGACCTGCTCATCGACCCGGCGTACGCGACGAGCGTCGGGCTGCTGCAGTGGGCGGTAAACGAAGCCGAGGCCAGCTCGTGGCACCGGCCGGCGCGTGCGTCGTTCGACGTGGGGAGCATCTGGCGCCGCGTCGGCAACTGGGCGCGGGTGTTGCTGCCGGAGTAGGAGTCAGCGGTTAGCGGTCGGGGACGGAGCTGGCGGAGGAGGCAGGGATTAGGGGCTGGGGACTGGCGGTGAGCGCCGTGGCGTTCGCCACCAATCACCAGAAACCAATCACGAGGCGACCAGCGGAGGAGGCTGAATGCCTGAATACCAGCAGACGGTGATGTTCGAAGCGGAAGTGCGAGAGCTGAAGCAGGAAGAAGAGCGTAGGGAGGCCATCATGAGCAGGGGGTACACGGACGGACTGCCACCGATCAAGGTCGTCGGCGTGGGCGGCGGCGGCTGCAACGCCGTCAACCGCATGATCGCCGAGAAGGTGCCGGGGGTGCAATTCGTGGCGGTGAACACGGACGCGCAGGCGCTGCAGCAGTCGCAGGCGGAGGTGAAGATCCGCATCGGCGACAAGCTGACGAAGGGGCTGGGCGTCGGCGGCGACCCGAACCGCGGCCTGCGGGCGGCGGAGGAGAGCCGCGACGAGCTGCTGGAGGCCGTGCGCGGCTGTGAGATGGTGTTCGTGACGGCCGGCATGGGCGGCGGCACGGGCACGGGCGCGGCGCCCATGGTGGCCGAGGTGGCGAAGGAGGCCGGCGCGCTGACGATCGGCGTCGTCACGAAGCCGTTCGGCTTCGAGGGCGCGAAGCGGCGCGCGCAGGCGGAAGAGGGCATCCAGCGCCTGCAGGACAAGGTCGACACGCTGATCATCATCCCGAACGACCGGCTGCTCCAGATCTGCGACGAGAAGGCCACGGTCGAGGACGCGTTCCGCACGGCGGACAACATCCTGCTCCAGGGCATCCGCGGCATCAGCGAGATCATCACGCTGCCCGGGGAGATCAACCTGGACTTCGCGGACGTGCGGAAGATCATGTCGGACGCGGGTCCGGCGCTGATGGCGATCGGCCGGGCGAGCGGCGCGAACCGGGCGGCGGACGCGGCGATGATGGCGATCAGCAGCCCGCTGCTGGAGGTGTCGATCGACGGCGCGCGCGGCGTGCTGTTCAACATCAGCGGCGGCAAGAACCTGGGGCTGCACGAGATCAACGCGGCGGCGCAGGTGATCCAGGACGTGGTGGACCCGAACGCGGAGATCATCTTCGGCACGGCGATCGACCCGTCGCTGGGCGACGAGGTGCAGATCACGCTGATCGCGACCGGGTTCGCGCGACCCGTGGCGGTGCACCCGATCCCGGAGCAGTACCGCAAGCGGAACCCGGACGACGACGCGGGCACGGACGGCGACGAGCCGGCCGAGCAGGAGCCCGCACACGCGCAGGCGCAGGCGGCGACGCCGGACCCGCGCGACACCGAGCTACCGACGTTCCTGCGCCGCACCGTCGCGGCGCGCTAAGGGGCGTTTGTAGGAAGTTGGAGGAAAGGAGGAGCCTGTCTAGCCAGTCGGTCCCGGAGTAGAGGTGCTTCGGGAACTTTCCCCCACCAGGGAAAGAACAGGGCCGTGAGCGTCGTAATTGGGAGATGACGACGCTCACGGCCTACCCATCTCCCCGAGAGGAGAAGAGAAGCGGCCCGACCCGGTGGAGCGGCATGGGCAGACGCCACAAGACCGGGAGCCTGGGCCACGGGGGGAATTGTAGCGGTTTCGGCAGTAGTTATGTAGTGGGGCGAGGTCGTCAGCCGGCCAGCTCGTCAGCGGGTCAGCCGATCGGCTGGTTAGCCTGTCGACCAGTCTTCAGTCTCCATCACCAGGTGACCAGCACTACATCTAGCGCCACGTTCACTCAGAAGCCGTTGACAAGCACTAGATGTAGTGCTAACCTCTGCTACCAGCGCAGCCCTTGATCTGTGAAGGCGCTTGACCGATTGATCAGGGGCGAGCGGTCCGAGGGATACGAGAACCATGCAGTGCCCATTCTGCAGCAACCCCGACTCCCGCGTGGTGGACTCCCGCGACGTTGACGGCGCGATCCGCCGCCGGCGCGAGTGCCTGAACCCGGCGTGCGCGTCGCGTTTCACCACGTACGAGCGGGTGCAGGCGGTGGCGATCTACGTCGTGAAGAAGGACGGGCGCCGCGAAGAGTTCTCGCGCGAGAAGCTGCTGGGCGGGCTGCGGAGAGCCTGCGAGAAGCGGCCGCTGGCCGCGGGCGCGGTCGAGGCGCTGGCCGCGGACATCGAGTCCGCGCTGTACGCGTCGAACGCGGCGGAGGTGCCGTCCAGCGTTGTGGGTGAACTGGTGATCGAGCGGCTGCGCGACCTGGACCCGGTCGCCTACGTACGGTTCGCCAGCGTGTACCGCCAGTTCGCCGATGTCGATTCGTTCCGGGAAGAACTGGAGGCGCTGGCTTCCGGCACGCGGCCCGCACAGGCCCAACTGCCGTTGCTGGACGCGGAGTTCTCCCCCACCTCTCTTCGGCTGCGACCGGCCGCACCGAATTCACGAACCCGTACCCGCCGCCCGGTGCGGCCGGTGCAGACTCCTGTCTCCATTGCGGAGCAGGCTGCGCCGCGGGGGCCGTCGAAGAGGGCGAAGAACGCGCGCCAGGCGTAGGACAGCCCGCCGCGGCGGGAGTGCAAGGAGAGCAATCGCGTGCGCATGGAAGGCAAGCTGACGAACGCAGGCGGCGAGTTCATCGCCAGCGGCCCGTGTGAGGTGAACCGGGACCGCGGCGAGGTGACGATGTGGCCCTCGTGGGAGTTGCACATGCTGGAGCGCGAGCGCGGCGCCCTGACGCTGGAGCTTGAGGACGGCACGCAGCTGGCGATCAGCGACAAGCATTTGACGTTCAAGCTGCGCGGCCCGGCCGAGCAGCGGATCTCCGTGTACCGGCTGCGCGTGATCGAGCGCGTGCCGGAGCACCTGGCCACGGGGTACGCCGCACCGGCGCAGGATGCGCCGGCCGCGGCGGCCGACGCGGAAGACGCCGCGGCCGTGCCCGACAACGTGGTGCGCATGGAGCGCACACAGCCTTCCCAATAGCAGCACGGCCCGCGATGTGCGGGGCGCAGGAGGCAGGGAGTGCCGAACGTCGAGCTCTTCATGGATGAAGTCGTGACCGGACTCCGGCGGCGTCTCGCGCTGCTGGGCGACAGCGGCGACCGCCGCGCGATCGAGGATGGCATCGCGCTGCTGACCCGCTACCGTCTGCGCGGCATGGATGAAGCGCGGTTTGAGATGCTGCTCTCGACCCTGCGCGCGGGGCGCACGCCGGACGGTCAGCCCGTGCTGAAGCCGGCCCTGCTGGCCGGAGAGCTGGCGCGGCGGTGGGACGCCTTCGCCGGAGGCACCGCCTACCCGGCACGGAACTAGAAGCAGCAAGCACGGCGCCGTCCAATCGCTGCGGGGCGAGGGCGGCGCCGATGTATTGCGGGGAAGCGTGGACTTAGCGCTTCGATAGGTGGGAGGAAACTTGAGCGCGACTGTTGCAATGGACCCGGCGTTAAATCAGGCTGTGGCTGACCTGAGCGCGGACGTGATCGCGTTCCTGCAACAGGTCCACGACGGCGTCGCCGAGGACGTGCGCGCGACCGCCGCATACCACCAGCGGAGACTGCGGGAGTTCGTGCGCGCCACGGGTGTGACGCTCAACGACCTCCCCGCATGGCAGGCGAACAGCACGGCATGGCGCGCCATCGCGAGGCTCGCCAGTCCGGTGATGACGGCAACACAGGCAGGCTAGCAAGCGAAAGGAATCCCGCGTCATGGTCCTCCAGGCCGAGCCCGAAGCCCGCAGATCGCTGAACGGAACCGCATGCACCGTCGAGCGCTTCTTCACGCGCTCCGGGGATGATCCGTTCAACGATCTCGCGTGGGAATACCGGACGGCCGTCATCGCCGACGAGACGGGCAACGCGTTCTTCGAGCAGAAGGACGTGGAGATCCCGAAGGCGTGGTCGCAGACCGCGACCAACGTCGTCGTGTCGAAGTACTTCCGCGGCCCGCTCGGCACCGACCGGCGCGAGCGCAGCGTGAAGCAGATGATCGGCCGCGTGTCCGACACGATCACCCGCTGGGGCGTGAAGGACGACTATTTCGAGAGCGCTGAAGAGGCGCAGACGTTCCATGACGAGCTGACGCACCTGCTGGTCCACCAGAAGATGGCGTTCAACAGCCCGGTGTGGTTCAACGTCGGCGTCGAAGAGAAGCCGCAGTGCTCGGCGTGCTTCATCCTCTCCGTGGACGACACGATGGAGTCGATCCTCGACTGGTGCAAGACGGAGGGCATGATCTTCAAGGGCGGATCGGGCAGCGGCATCAACCTGTCGCCGATCCGGTCCAGCAAGGAGCAGCTGTCCGCCGGCGGCCAGGCAAGCGGGCCGATCTCCTTCATGCGCGGCGCGGACTCGATCGCCGGATCGATCAAGTCGGGCGGCAAGACGCGGCGCGCGGCGAAGATGGTGGTGCTGAACGTCGACCACCCGGACGTCGAGGAGTTCATCGACTGCAAGGTGAACGAGGAGCGGAAGGCGCTGGCGCTGGGCGAGGCCGGCTGGGACATGTCGTTGAACGGCGACGCCTGGTCGTCGATCCAGTTCCAGAACGCCAACAACTCCATCCGCGTGTCCGACGAATTCATGCGCTCGGCGGTCGAAGGCCGCCCCTGGCAGCTTCGATCGGTGCGAGATGGCTCGGTAGCGAACGAAGTCAACGCCCGCGATCTGCTGAACCGGATGGCGGCCGCGGCGTGGGCCTGCGGCGACCCCGGCATGCAGTACGACACGACGATCAACGACTGGCACACGTGCGCGAACACGGCGCGGATCAACGCGAGCAACCCGTGCTCGGAGTACATGCACGTGGACAACAGCGCGTGCAATCTGGCGTCGCTCAACCTGATGAAGTTCATCGATGACGACGGCGTCTTCGACTCCGAGTCGTTCCGACGCGCGGTGACGGTGACGATCTGGGCGCAGGAGATCATCGTCGGCAACTCCAGCTATCCGACGCCGAAGATCGCGGCGAACACGATCGCGATGCGTCAGCTCGGCCTCGGCTACGCGAACCTCGGCGCGCTGCTGATGTCGCTGGGACTTCCGTACGACTCCGACGCGGGCCGCGCGTACGCCGCGGCGATCACCGCGCTGATGACGGGACACGCGTACGCGACGTCCGCCGCGATCGCGCAGCGGGTCGGCCCGTTCGACGCCTTCCACCTGAATCGCGAGCCGATGTTGCGGGTAGTTGCGAAACATCGTGACGCTTCGCGTACAATACAGACGGCGCATGTGCCGTCGGCGTTGATCGGCGCAGCGCAGCAAGCGTGGGATGACGCGTTGGAGTCTGGACAGAAGTTTGGTTACCGCAACGCGCAGGCGACGGTGCTGGCACCGACCGGGACGATCGCGTTCATGATGGACTGCGACACCACGGGCGTGGAGCCGGACATCGCGCTGGTGAAGTACAAGAAGCTCGTCGGCGGCGGCATGATCAAGATCGTCAACCAGACGGTGCCGCGCGCGTTGAAGCGCCTGGGCTACGGTGCGCCGGAAGTCGAGCAGATCGTGAAGCACATCGACGCCACCGGCACGATCGAGGGCGCGCCCGGCCTGCGCGACGAGGACCTGGCGGTCTTCGACTGCGCGTTCAAGGCGGAGAACGGCAAGCGCTCGATCCACCACATGGGCCACATCAAGATGATGGGCGCAACGCAGCCGTTCATCTCCGGCGCGATCAGCAAGACGGTGAACCTGCCGAACGAGGCGACCGTCGAGGACGTGGCGGACACGTACGTGGAAGCGTGGCGGCACGGCGTCAAGGCAATCGCCATCTACCGCGACGGCTCGAAGACGGTGCAGCCGCTCTCGACGTCGAAGTCGTCATCCGGGACGGGCGCCGCGGCGGCGGAGCCGGCGCAGCCCGTGCGGCGGAAGATGCCGGACACCCGAAGCTCGCTGACGCATAAATTTTGCATCGAGGGCCACGACGGCTACATCACCGTCGGGCTGTACGACGACGGCACGCCAGGGGAGATCTTCCTCTCGATGGCGAAGCAGGGCTCGACGGTGAGCGGCCTGATGGAGGCGTTCGGCCGGGCGATCTCGTACACGCTCCAGTACGGCGTGCCGGTGCAGGACCTGGTGCGGAACTTCGCGCACATGCGGTTCGAGCCGATGGGCCGGACGGAGAACCGGGACATCCCGGTGGCGCAGTCGATCATCGACTACGTGTTCCGCTGGCTTGCGAGCCGCTACATGTCGCCCGGCGACGCGTACGAAGTCGGCGTGATGACGCCGGAGATCAAGGCCGCGCTGGCGGCCGGACAGTACCCGCTGCCATTGGCGGGAGCGGTCGCGCCGGTGGCGGGTGGCAGCGAGAGCGCGCCAGCCGCGACGCTGGGCGCGGGGACGGCCGTGCCGGCGATGTACCAGGCGCCGCGTGCCAACGGGCACGCCGATGCGCCTGCGTGCGCCAGCTGCGGCTGGATCATGATTCGGTCGGGGACGTGTTACCGCTGTGAGAACTGCGGTAGCACGAGTGGCTGCTCCTAACGGTAGGGGCAAACAGGTCAAGGAAGACAGGAGGCAGGGAAAGAATGGCTGTAGCAGCGAAGAAGCCGGCAGCGAAGAAGCCGGCCGCCAAGAAGAAGCCAGCGGCCAAGAAGGCTGCGGCGAAGAAGCCGGCCGCCAAGAAGGCTGCCCCCAAGAAGAAGCCGGCGGCGAAGAAGCCGGCCGCCAAGAAGAAGCCGGCCGCCAAGAAGGCTGCCCCCAAGAAGGCAGCAGCGGCGAAGTCCCGAACCGCCAAGAAGCCGGCCGCGAAGCGCAAGCCGGCGGCGAAGAAGTAAATGGCTCGGGTGGCGGCAGTCCCCGGCCGCCACCCGCACGCCTTCTCCCCGACAGGCGTGTAAGACATGTGGTCTGGCCCCGAGGTTCGGGGCCAGACCACACCCTCACAGCGGGGCAGCCGGCAAGCACAGGGAGCCATCCCCATGCCGTTGTTCATCGCCCTCAGCGCCCTCGTCGCCATCTCCACCGCCATCCTGCTGCACCAGTACCGGCATCGCGCCTTCGACGCGTCCGCGTCCGAAGACACCGCGGCCGCGGACGCTGAGGGCGGCGCCGGCGCGACGACCTCCCGCGCCGCCTGAGACGGGCGCTTCCTCACAGGCGCCTCACAGCGCGCGCATCCGTCCGAAAAATCCACATAATATCCGCGCTCTCGCGCCGCCCGCTGGGGTAGTATCTGCACACGACGAAGCAACCCGCCGAAGGGTCAGGTGGCGTCCTGAGCAGGGACGCTCCCCGCCGCCCCCTTCGGCGGGTTTTGCTCTCCCCCCGCGAGCGCCCCTGTAACGAGTCACCCGTTCGCTGTAACCTTCCCCGCATGGAGCCACGCGCCAAGGTCTGGGTGGAGAAGGACGGCCGCATCGTCCTGAGCGACTATCGCGTGCGGCTGCTCGCGCTGATCGACGAGACCGGCTCGCTGTCCGAGGCGGCAGGACGGATGCAGCTCTCGTACCGGCGGGCGTGGGGCAAGGTGAAAGAGATCGAGCAGAACCTGGGAGCCAAGCTCGTCGAGAGCGCCACCGGCGGCGCCGGCGGCGGCGGCTCGAAGCTGACGCCCGAGGGGCGGCGGCTGGTCGAGACGTACGAGCGCTTCCGTACGGCGGCGGAGCAGGACCTGACGCGCGACTTCACACGCGCATTCCGGGGCGACTGAGCGGCCCGGGCCAGCTGACAGCCCACAGCGCTTCTCATTCGTGCTAGACGGTGGCTCGCGGCGGCGCTATGCTCGCGGGAGCATATCCGATTGCAGTTGAGGGAGGAGCCCCCGTGAGACTACGGACGATGGCGCTGGCGGCGGTTGCGCTGCTGGCACTGATAACAGCGGCCGCGTGCGGCGGCGACAGCAAGAGCAGCGCGACGGCGACACCCGCCGCGACGAGCGGACCGACCACCGCGCCGACGCCGGCGATCACGAAGGCGAGCGGCACGCTGATCCTGGCGACCACGACGAGCACGCAGGACAGCGGCCTGCTGGACCTGCTCGTACCGATGTTCCAGGACCAGTACGGGTACACCGTGAAGACCGTCGCCGTCGGCTCCGGGCAGGCGATCCAGCAAGCGTCCAACGGCGACGCCGACGTGGTGCTGGTGCACTCGCCGGCGGCGGAGCAGAAGATGGTCGATGCGGGCGAAGGCATCGAGCGGACGCTCGTCATGCACAACGACTTCATCATCGTCGGGCCGAAGGACGACCCGGCGGGCGTGGCCGCGGCGAAGACGACGAACGAAGCGATGCAGGCGATCGCGACGAAGGGTGCTCATTTCATCAGCCGCGGCGACAATTCCGGCACGAACGCGCTGGAGCTGACCCTCTGGAAGGCGATCAGCGTGACGCCGAAGGGGCAGCCGTGGTACGAGGAGTCGGGGCAGGGGATGGGCGCGACGCTGCAGATCGCGAACCAGAAGAACGCGTACACGATCAGCGATCGGGCGACGTTCCTGGCGCAGAAGTCGCAGCTTTCGCTGCAGATCCTGTTCCAGAAGGACAGGGCGCTGCTGAATGTCTACCACGTGATCGTCGTGAACCCGGCGAAGCACCCGAACATCAACCTGGCGGCCGCGCGCGCGTTCGCGGCGTTCCTGGTGCGGCCGGACGTGCAGGCGGCCATCGGCAACTTCGGCGTGGACAAGGCGGGCGAGCCGCTGTTCGTCGCGGACGCCGGCAAGCCCGACCCGACGAAGTAAGTCGCGGCAGGGCCGCGTTCGTAGTACGTTGCGGCGGCCGGAGCGATTCCGGCCGCCTGTACTAGCCGGGCTGTTCGGAGGGACGCCGTGGAGCTGATCTGGGAGGGCCTGCGCGACGCGCTGCGCATGCTGGCGCACAACGAGGGCCACGTCTACGAGATCGCGTGGCGGTCGGTCTACGTGTCCGGCACGGCGACGATCATCAGCCTCCTGCTGGGCGTCGGCGCCGGGGCAGTGATCGCCTTCCGGCGGTTCCCGGGGCGGCTGGTCGTGCTGACGCTCGTGAACACGGGCATGGGCTTCCCGCCCGTCGTCGTCGGACTCGTGGTGGCGATCCTGCTCTGGCGGAGCGGGCCGCTGGGCGACCTCGGCTGGATCTACACGCCGCGGGCGATGATCATCGCGCAGGTCGTGATCGCGACGCCGGTGATCGTCGGATTCACCGCTGCGTCGCTGGCGGCGCTGCCGGCGAAGCTGCGGCTGCAGGTATACGCGCTCGGCGCTTCCCGGCTGCAGATGCTGTGGATCGTGCTGCAGGAGGTGCGGCTGCCGCTGCTGGCGGCGATCATGGCGGGCTTCGGCGCGGCGATCTCGGAAGTGGGCGCCTCGGTGATGGTGGGCGGCAACATCTCGGGGCAGACGCGCGTGCTGACCGGCGCGATCCTGCTGGAGCAGAGCAAGGGCAACTTCGGCATCGCGCTGGCACTGAGCATCGTATTGCTGGCGATGATGGTGGCGGTGAACGCCCTGTTCACCTGGGTGCAGTTCAGCGCGCGGCGTGACCGCTGGCGCGCAGCGGGAGACGACGCGCACGACGGCGGCGCGCGGCCGATCTCATCACCATGGCTGCCGCGCTGACCGTGCCAAAGCTGGCCGTGCGCGGGCTGATCGTACGACGCGACGGCCGCGCGATCGTCGACGTGCCGTCGCTGGACGTGCGCGCGGGCGAGGTGCTGGCGGTGATCGGGCCGAACGGCGCGGGCAAGAGCACGCTGCTGCTGCACCTGGCGCTGCTGGAGCGCCCGGATGCCGGCGAGGTGCTGTTCGCGGGCGCGCCGGCGCGCCGGCGCGATCTCGCGCTGCGGCGGCGGATGGCGGTGGTCTTCCAGGAGCCGCTGCTGTTGGACCGCGGCGTCCTGGCGAACGTCGAGACGGGGCTGCGCCTGCGCGGCGTGCCGCACAACGAGCGGCGGCAGCGAGCGCTGCGCTGGCTGGCACGCTTCGGCGTCGATGCGCTGGCGGGGCGGGCCGCCCACACGCTGAGCGGCGGCGAGGCGCAGCGCGTGAGCCTGGCGCGAGCGTTCGCGCTGCAACCGGAGGTGCTGCTGCTCGACGAGCCGTTCAGTGCGCTGGACACGCCGACGCGCGAGGCGATCACCGGCGACCTGGCCGGCGCGCTGCGGGAGACGCACGTGACGACGGTCATCGTGACGCACGACCACGACGAAGCCGCGCGGCTGGGCGAACGCGTCGCGGTGCTCATCGGCGGCCAGATCCGGCAGACGGGGACGCCGGCGGAGGTTTTCGGCGCGCCGGCGGACGAGGACGTTGCGGCGTTCGTCGGCATCGAAACGATCTTCCTGGCGACCGTCACCTCGCGGGCTGACGGCATGGTGACGCTGGCGGCGGGCGCGCACACGATCGAGACCGTGGACGCGGGCAGCTTCGGCGCGGCGCTGGTGTGCCTGCGGCCCGAGGACATCAGCATCTCCGCGCCTGGCGAGCGGCCGGCGGACAGCGCGCGCAACCGGCTCGCGGGCCGCGTGCGGCGGGTCGTGCGCACGGGCGCGGACGCGCGCGTGGAGGTGGACTGCGGCGTCGTGGTGACCGCGCGCGTGACGCGGCGGTCGCTCGACGAGCTGGCGATCGCCGAGGGCGCCGAGGTGGTGGCGTCGTTCAAGGCGACGGCGGTGCACCTGATCCCGAAGTAGGCGGTCAGCGCGGCCGGCGCAGCGTGGCGACCAGATCGACGTCGTCGGAGATGATGGCGTCCACGCCCATCGCGAGCAGCTCCTCGGCGCGGTGGCGCGTGTTCACCGTCCACGCGAACACTTCCAGGCCCTCGCTGTGCAGCCGTCGGATGACGTCCGGCGATAGCAGCGTGTGCCGGATCGAGACGCCGGCGGGCCGGACGCCGCTGCGGCGGAGCAGCCCGTCGATCGCCGAGCGCCTGCCAATCGAGTAGTACATGCGCATCTCAGTGCCGGCGGCAGCGAGCTGGTCGAGCAGCTTCCACTGCCGCGACGAGACGAGCGTGCGCGGCATCATCGACTCGTTGTCGTGATAGAGCTGGAGGACGGAGTCAGCGGCGCGCGGCGTGGCGGACTTGATGTCGAGGAAGAGCTCGGCGCGAAAGTTGATCTGGCGCAACAGCTCCGGCAGGTCGAGGTGCCCCAGGCCGAAGCGGATATACCACTTGTCGTACACGACGGGCAGCGCCGGCAGCTTGCGCTCGTGGCGCAGCGTCAGGCGGCCGCGGTCGTGCCAGAAGTCGCACTCGATGGCATCGACGCCGGCCGCGAGCGCCTGTTCCAGGTGATGCAGGTTGTTGCCAGCGCGATGGGCGATCGCGTAGAACCCGCGGTCGGAGCGGGAGGCGGCGGCACGGTTCACCCGGGTGCGGCTGCGGTCAGGCGGTACCGACAACGTTGACCAGCACACGGCGCAGGCGCGGGTGGTCGAGCTCGACCAGGAAGACGCGCTGCCAGGTGCCCAGGGCGATGCGGCCATCGATGATCGGGATGGTCTCGCTGGCGCTCAGGAACAGGTGCTGGACGTGGGCGTGGCCGTTCGCGCACTCATCCTCGTTCATGTTGACGGTGCGGCGGGTGAAGTCGTTGTGCTCGTAGTAGGCGGCGGGCGGCGCGAACTGGCGCAGCACGCGGGCCATATCGCGCAGCAGAAGCGGCTCGTGCTCGTTGATCTTGATGGCGGCGGTGGTGTGCTGAGAGAAGGCGGTTACCTGGCCGAACTGGACGCCGGACGCATCGACGATGCGGACGATGTCATCGGTTATGTCGATGAACTCGGGAGCTCCGGTCGTTTCGTACTCGATAGCCTCACAGAGGACTTGCGTCGCCGGAGCATCGGCCCGGGCCACAATCTCGCGCCGGGCTTCCACAACTGATCGTTCCATCACACCGCCTTCACACAGAGGATCGCCCAATCTGCCGACATTCTGGGGGAGGCCCCTTCTAAGCGCAATTCTGGCCGCGCATAAGGCGAGCCTGAGCGCCGTATCTATGGGATTGCGCCCATCCCCTGGGGTCAGCAGCTACGCGACGAGGGCCTGATCCGGATCAGGCCCTCGTGTCTGGTAGTTGGATCCGGTGCGGCGGCTACTTTACGGTAAGCGTGCCCGACATGGTGGCGACGTGTACATCGCACTGGAAGTAGTAGCTGCCGGCCTCCAGCGTCACGTCGAGCTCGTCCTTGGCCGGCCCGACGTTGATCGGCGTCATGCCCATGTCCTTCCCGGTCGTATCCTTGCCCAGATAGAGGTGGAAGTTGTGGGGCAGGCCGCCGTCCTTGTTCTCGAAGATGATCTTGACGGCGCCCGGCGACGCCGTAAGCGTGCTCTTGTCGAAGAGCGTGTTGGACGCCGTGATCGTCAGGCTCGTGCCACCGGTGGACGGCGAGCCCCCGGCGGCGGGCGTGCCGCTGGCAGCCGTCGGCGTACCCGCCGCGGCGGTGGGAGTACCGGCGACGGACGGGGTGCCGGCGGCGGTCGGAGTGCCGGCCGGCTTCGTGGCAGCGGCCGTCGCCGAGGCGGGCTGCGTGCCCGACGCGGGCGTGATCTTGAACTTGGTGACCGGCGTGGGGTCCGCGGGCTCGCCGCTGCTGCAGGCCACGGCGCCCAGCATCAGGCCCGCCAGCAACAGCAGCGCCGCCGCGGTGATTCCCTTCATTCTCATCAGGCCTCCCTCTTGGCTCCCGCACCCGTCTCACGTTGGGCGCTTCACATGTGTGTCGGAATCGTATCGGCGTTGCCGTCCGAGAACAAAGGTACCGTACGCCCGTGTTTGGGGACGTTCGGCACGTTGTGCGTCGGCGGCCAGCCGGGCACGAGCGCCGCGAGGCGCTACAGGGGCTGGCGTCCGGCGAAGCCGGCGTCGATCTCGTGCCACCAGGCGATGCGGTCCTCGCCGGCGCGCCAGCAGAGGTACACGACGCGGCCGTCGCGCTCACTGGGAAAGTCGAGCAGGCCCTCGTCGACGCCCTTGAGTTCGACGCCCCAGCCGTTGACGCGGAGCAGCCGCTCGTTGAGCTGATCGACGAGCTCTTCAGCGCGGCGGCGCTGCCCCGCGAGAGCGCTCTCGTCCTTCACGTGGCCGTTGCCCGTGGACGATTCGGCCACGTGCGTCATCTGCGCGCGGAGGGCGTCGAGTTCGCGCTTGGCGGCCTGCATCGCTAGCAGTTCGTCGCGCACCTGCGGCAGCAGGGCTTCGGCCTGTTCGAGCGTGAAGAGGATCATGCAGGTCCGATCTGGCTACGCCGCTGCCACCGCGGCTGACGCTATGTCTCGCTGACGCCCGTGAACTCCCACTGCGCGATCTTGAGCGCGGGCACGCTGCGCACCCCGCCGCCGATATCGCCGAGCACGAGCGCGGCGGCGCGCCCCACCATATCGACGTGGTTCAGCGCGGCGACGTAGTCCTGGGTGAAGCGCAGGTTGCGGACGGGCGCGACGACCTGGCCGTCTTCGATCAGGAACGTGCCATCGCGGGTCATGCCCGTGGTAACGACGTTGAGCGGGTGCACCGTGCGGGTGTACCAGAAGCGGCTAACCCAGATGCCGTGCTTCGTCGCGCGGACCATGTCGTCGACGGTGGCGTCGCCCGTGCCCATGAACATGTGCAACGGCAGCGGGCCGATCGTGTTGCCCGCCGGCAGCGCGTGGCCGGTCGAGCGCGTGTCGCCGCCCTGCTTGCCGGCGTAGTAGCTGTCCCAGACGACCTCGCGCGCGATGCCGTGGTCGATGAAGTCGACGCGGCGCTTCGGCACGCCCTCGAAGTCGAACGGCGATGGGATGCCCGCCGGCGAGAGGCCGTCGTCCCAGATGCTGACGTTCTCGCCCATGACGCGCTCGCCCAGGCGGCCGGCCATGAAGCTGCGCTTCTCGGTGTACGGCAACGCGCCGAACGAGAGGTACGAGAAGAAGTCGAGCAGGTCGGCCACGGCGTAGGGCTCCAGGATCACCTCGTACACGCCGGGCTCGACGGTGCGCGGGTCCACGCCGCGCAGCGCGCGGTCCACGGCCTCGCGGGCGACGGCGTCGCCGTCGATGTCGCCGGCGTCCTTGCTGACGCGCGCCGCGTAGCCGCTGGAGGTCTCAGACATGACGACGGTGTTGATGTCGGCCTGGGTCTCGCGGTGGCGGGCGAAGACGCCGAGCGAGTTGGCGACGGCGTGCTCCGTAGCGGCGGTCTGGAACGCGCCGGCGGCGGTGAGCCCGGCGCGCGAGGCGGCGTCGCAAATCTGCGCGACGACGGACGCGCGCTCCTCGGGGCCGCAGCGCGCGGTGGCGTCGGCGAAGGCCGCGGCCCCGGCGACGGGCCGGGGGCGCGGCAGCGAGCGGAAGTCCTCGTTCTCGCGCTGGTGTTGCGCCAGGTCGAACGCCTTCGCCGCGAGGCGGCGCAGCGCCTCCTCGTCAATCTCGTTGGACGAGGCGATGCCGATCTTCTGGCCGATGACGGCGCGGATCGTGACACCTACGTCGGTCTGCTCGACGTTCTGGTGGATGTAGTTGTTGGCGAACCGCGTGAGCGACGAGTGGGTTGCGGAGACGGCGACCTCGGTCTGGTCAGCGCGGCTGGCGGCCAGCACGGTCTGCGCGATGCGCGTGATCTCGGATTCGCCCAGCATGGGGCAACTATAGCGGCTGGGCCGCGGAGGCTGGAGGCCGGGCACGGTTCAGTTCAGTCGGCGCGGGCGAAGGTAAGGCAGCGGACGTCGCGGGCGCCCGCCGCGAGCAGCGCCGACGCGCAGGCATCGAGCGTGGCGCCGGTGGTGACGACGTCGTCCACCAGGAGGACGCGGCGGCCTTCGACGCGGCGCGCGTCAGCGGCAAACGCGCCGGCGACGATGGCGCGGCGCTCATCACGGTGCATCGTCCGCGCCAGCGGTGCGGTGTCGCGGATGCGGCGGGCAGCGCGCGCCTCGCACGGCAGCCCGGCCACCGCGGCGATCCGGCGGGCGATAGCCGCGGACTGATTGTAGCCGCGCGACCGCTCGCGAGAGGGGTGCAGCGGTACCGGCGCGACGAGGTCAGCCCCCGGCACGCCGCAGCGCGCGGCGACGAGCGCGGCCATCGGCTCCGCCAGCGACGTCAGCCCCTCGTACTTCAACTCGTGCACCAGGCGGCGCGCCCCCTCCTCCATCACGAAGGCGGCGCGGATCGACGCGAACGCCGGTGGCGCATCAACGCAGTGGCGGCAGACGGGGCCGAAGGGCAGCGGCATCCAGCAGCGCTCGCAGCGGCGGCCGACTGCGGCGGGCAGTGCCACGGCGCAGGCGTCGCAGAGCAACGCGCCGCCGCGGTCGCAGAGGGCGCACCGCGGCGGGAAGAGCAGGTCGAGCGCGGCGCGGGAGGCGCGTTCGATAACGTTCGGCATCGTGCGGCGAGTATACGCCCGCGAACGCGGCGCGTGAACCCCGCGCGGCGGGAATGCGGCATGGCGGGCGCTCGCTACAATGGGCCTGCTGCGAGAGAGACAGGAGCGGGCATGACGACGGTGAGCATCCGCCTGTACGCCGGGCTGCAGGGCCTGATCGGCGCACGCGACATCAGCATGGAGCTGCCGCCGGGCGCGACGGTCGGCACGCTGCGCGAGCGGCTGGGCGAGTTGTACCCGGCCGTGCTGGCGTTCCTGCCGACGCTGGTGTGCGCGGTGGACGAGGAGTACGTGCCGCCTGAGCACGTGCTGCGGGACGGCGACCACGTGGCGCTGATCCCGCCGGTGAGCGGAGGCTGCGCATGTTCGTGATCACGGAGCAGCCGCTGGATCCGGCGCCGCTGGTGGAGTCGGTCCGGCGCGACGAGAGCGGCGCCGTCGCGCTGTTCTACGGCATGGTGCGGAACGAGAACATGGGCCGGGCGGTGCGGTACCTGGAGTACGACGCTTACCCGGAGATGGCGCTGAAGAAGATGCGCGAGGTAGCGGACGAGGTGCGCGCGAAGTTCGACGTGACGGGCGTGGGCGTGATGCACCGGACGGGGCGGCTCGAGATCGGCGAGACGAGCCTGCTGGTGGCGGTGTCGTCGGCGCACCGCGCGGCGTCGTTCGAAGCGTGCCACTACGCGGTGGACCGCATCAAGCAGATCGTGCCGGTGTGGAAGAAGGAAGTCTGGGAGGACGGCGAAGAGTGGATCGAGGGCCACGTGCCGGAGATCCCGGGGACGGCGTCGCCCTAACCGCGCCCGCGCGCCTGCCAGGCGGCGTACGTCGCCGCTACCTGCTCGATGTGCTCCTCGACGTGGTCGCTGTAGATGCGCAGCCAGTCGGCCGCGGTGTACCGGCCCGATTCGCTGTGCGTGCCGGCCGCGGCCCACGCCTCTTCGGGCAGGCGGCGCAGGATCGGCACTGTGTTCGCGCGGACGGCCTCGACCGCCGCCAGCGCCGCCTCGAGCGGATGGCTTTGGTAGCCGAGCACCACGGCCCAGTTCATCGGGTCGTAGCCCAGGATCACGGGCTCCTTCTCGGCGACGAGGTAGCGGATGCGTGCGGCGGCGTTCGTCTCGGAGTCGGCGCAGTGGCAGGCGATCTCGTGGACGGAGAACTCCTCCGGAGATGGCCGCCAGGCACGCGCCTCGGCGGGCACGCGGGCGACGGCATCGCGCAAGCGCTGCGCGCCGGTGGCGTACCGCTCGATGCGGCGCTGGCGCTCGTCGGCGGTCATGCGTGCGAGTCCTTTCGTCGATCCAGGTGGCGCCGCGAGTGTATCAGCCGCCCGCGTAGCAGAAGTCCGGCACAGAACCGGCCACCTGACGCGCTGACAAGCGGACTGGCTGACCGGCTTATCCGCTCACCCGGCGACGGCGGTGGATTCGCGCGCCTGCTCGAAGCAGCTGCTGCAGTACACCGGCCGGTCTAGCCGCGGCACAAACGGTACACTGGCGTCGCCGCCGCAGTTGGCGCAGGGGACCGTCGTGAGTTCGCGGCCGTTAGTGGCGCTGCGCTCACGGCGCCGGCTGGCGCGGCAGGTCGGGCAGCGCTGGGGTTCGTTCAACAATCCTTTTTCCAGATAGAACCCCTGTTCGCCCGCCGTAAAGACGAACATCGACTCACAATCGCGGCAGGTCAATGACTTATCCTCGAAAGCCACCTTCGTTCCTCCTTGAGACAGGTGTGCGGCCCGCGTGGATGCCCACGGACCTTGGGCGCGAGTGTAGGCGAGCATCAAACTTGAAGTCAAGCATTTCGGTAGCGAACATCATAATTGCGCCTGCAGGATGTCAATCGTGTCACCAGAACGGCTCGTAACCCCCCGGTTTTGCCTCGTGTGCGGCGGCTCGCTCGTCGAACGCTTCATCGCGTCCGAGGGGCGGCGAAGGTACCAGTGCGAGGCGTGCGAGTACATCCACTACGAGAACCCCAGGGTCGTGGCGGCCGTCATCATCGAGCACGGCGGCAGGCTCCTGCTGCAGCAGCGGGCGATGGAGCCGCGGACAGGCTTCTGGACGTTCCCGGGCGGCTTCCTCGAGGTCGGCGAGCGGCCACAGGACGGCGCAGTGCGCGAGGCGAACGAGGAGGTCGGGCTGGACGTGACGGTACGGTCGCTCCAGGGCGTCTACTGCCGGCCGGAAGTGGGCATCGTGCTCGTAGTGTACGAGGGGACCAGTTCGACCGATGAGGCCGTCGTGGCGGACTGGGAGTCGACCGCGGTGCGCTGGTACGGCATCGACGAGATCCCGTGGCCGGAGCTGGCGTTCGTGACCACGGAGGCGGCGCTGCGGGACTGGGTCGCCGCGCACGGGTAGCGGGACGGCGGCCAGTCTCCAGTCTCCAGTCTCCAGTCTCCATGAGCTACCCTCACGGCATGCGGATCGACATCCTGACGCTGTTCCCGGAGATGTTCTCCGGGCCGTTTGACGCAAGCATCATCGCGCGGGCGCGGCAGAGCGGCGTGCTGGAGATCGCCCTCCACAATCCACGCGACTACACCGGCGACAAGCACCACGTCGTGGACGACTATGCGTACGGCGGCGGGCCCGGCATGGTGATGAAGCCGGAGCCGCTGTTCGACTGCGTGGACGCGGTGCGGGCGCTGGCCGCCCCGCGCGGCAAGGTCGTGCTGTTGACGCCGCAGGGCCGCCTGCTGGATCACGCGGTGGCGGCGGAGCTCGCGCGCGAAGAGCGGCTGATCGTGATCTGCGGCCACTACGAGGGCGTGGACGAGCGCGTGCGCGAGTTCCTGGCGGACGACGAGATCAGCATCGGCGACTACGTGCTGTCCGGCGGCGAGCCGGCGGCGATCGTGCTGGTCGACGCGGTGGCGCGGCACCAGCCGGGCGTGCTGGGGTCGGAGGCGTCGCTGGAGGAGGAGTCACACGCGCAGGGGCTGCTGGAGTACCCGCAGTACACCCGGCCGCCGCTGTACCGCGAGATGGCGGTGCCGGAGATCCTGCTCTCGGGCCACCACGCCGAGATCGAGAAGTGGCGGCGCCAGCAGAGCGTGCTCCGCACGGCGCGGCGCCGCCCCGACCTGCTGGCGAAGGCGACGCTGACGGCGGCCGAGCGGCGGTTGGTCGAGGCGGAGCGCGGCGGCGAGGCGGCCGTGACGCCGGCGCTGCTGCGGGTCGTCATGCCGGTGAGCGACATCGAGCGCGCGGCGGCGTTCTACGCGGCGGCGCTCGGCACGCCGGGCGCGCGCGTCTCTCCGGGACGCCACGACTTCGACTGCGGCGGCGTCGTGCTGGCGTGTGTCGATCCGCGCGCGGACGGCGAAGACCGCGACGCCCGGCCGAACGCCGAGCACGTCTGCTTCGCCGTGCCAGACCTGGCCGCGGCGTTCGAGCGCGTGCGCGGGGCTGGCTGCCAGTGGATCGAACGGCGCCCAAAGACGCGCGACGGCGGCGAGCGTTCGTTCCGCGCGCGGGACCCGTTCGGCAACCCGATCTGCTTCGTGGACGAGCGCACGGCGCGCGGCGGCGGGCTGAAGGAGTAGCGGCATGGGTACACGGCTGGCTGGCAAGGTCGCGATCGTGACGGGCGCGGGCGCGGCGGAAGACGGCATCGGCAACGGGCGCGCGGCGGCGATCCTGTTCGCGCGGGAGGGCGCGAAGGTGCTGCTGGTGGACCGCAAGCCGGAGCTGGCGGAGCGCACGCGCGAGATGATCGCCGCGGAGGATGGCGAGTCAGCCGCGATGGCCGCGGACGTGACGAGCGCGGAGGACTGCGCCGCGATGGTGCGTGCGGCGATCGAGCGCTGGGGGCGGCTCGACATCCTGCAGAACAACGTCGGCATCGGCGGGCCGGGACGCGTGACCGACGTCGAGGAACGCGACTGGGAGCGCGTGATGCGGATCAACGTGACGGGGATGATGCTGGCCGCGAAGCACGCGATCCCGGCGATGGTCGAGAGCGGCGGCGGCGCGATCGTCAACGTGTCGTCCATCGCGGCGGCGCGACCGTGGCGGATGACGCCCTACGCGACGTCGAAGGGCGCGGTGGAGGCGCTGACGCGCGGCATGGCCGCCGACTACGCGCGCGACGGCATCCGCGTCAACTGCATCGAGCCGGGGATGATGTACACGCCGCTGGTGTACGCGGGCGGCCGCATGAGCGCCGACGAGCGTGAGCGGCGGCGGAAGGCGGCGCCCCTGGGCATCGAGGGGACGGGCTGGGACGTGGGGTACGCGTCGTTGTTCCTGGTGTCGGACGAGGCGAAGTTCATCACGGGCGTAGTGCTGCCGGTGGACGGCGGCGCGCTGCTGACTGTGCGGTAGGGATCAGGAGCGCAACGCATGCCAGGGCCGCATGACGCGGGGCGGCGGATCTTGGTACGCTGATGTGACAGCAGATCGTTCTGCGGGAGCTGGGAGATGCCCGGCTGAGAGGGCCGCCGGCGCGGCCGACCGCCGAACCTGACCCGGGTAATGCCGGCGCAGGGAGTGGACACCGGCCCGCCTCGCGCCCGCCGCCCAAGGCGCACACCTCATGACCAGCCCACCCGACTTCGAACAGGCGCCGCGCGCGCTCACGATCGCCGGCAGCGACTCCGGCGGCGGCGCCGGCATCCAGGCTGACCTCAAGACCTTTGCCGCGTTCGGCGTGTACGGCACGTCCGCGATCACTGCCGTGACGGCGCAGAACACCCGCGAGGTCACCGACTGGCTGGCGATGCCGCCGGATCTGGTGGCGAAGCAGATCGACGCCGTGATGAGCGACATCGGCGCGGGCGCGGTGAAGACCGGGATGCTGGCGAACGCCGGCATCATCGAGACGGTGGTGGCGAAGCTGCGCGAGCACGGCGTCGAGAACCTGGTGGTGGACCCGGTGATGGTCGCGAAGGGCGGCCACAAGCTGCTGGAGGACGACGCTGTGAGCGCGCTGATCCGCGAGCTGCTGCCGCTGGCGCTCGTCGTGACGCCGAACCTGCCGGAGGCCGAGGTGCTGACCGGCCACGCGATCCGCAACTGGGACGACGCGAAGACCGCCGCACAGGAGATCTCCGCGATGGGCGCGCGCAGCGTCGTGATCAAGGGCGGCCACTTCGAAAGCGATGCGAACGCGACGGACCTCTACTTCGACGCGCGCGGCTTCCGCGACTTCACGTCGGTGCGGATCGATTCGACGAGCACGCACGGGACCGGCTGCACGTTCGCGTCGGCGGTCGCGGCGGGGCTGGCGAAGGGGATGGCGACGGCGGACGCCGTGGCGCTGGCGAAGTCGTACGTGACGCTGGCGATCCAGCACGCCTACGCGATCGGCCACGGGCACGGGCCGGTGCATCACTTCTACCGCTACTGGCAGCCGATGGGGCCGAGGTACAAGGCCGGCGCGCGCATCGTGCCGGCGTCGCCGCGGCCGGCGGAGGACGCATGAACCTGCTGTGGCGCCGCTACTCGCGCTCCGGCTACGCGCCGCCGTGGTTCTACGCGGCGCTGACGGTCGGGTTCGCGGCGTTCGCGGTGTGGGGCGCGGTGCAACACGACTGGGCCGTCGCGGCGATCGCGGCGGCGATGGCGCCGGTGACGGTCGGCGGGGCGGCGCTGATGCGACGGCTGGGCGCCGCGGCGGAGGCATCGCGGCGCGCGGTGGAAGCACGGAGGGACGAGCATGAGTGACACGCTGACGATCGCGGGAAAGCAGTTCTCATCGCGGCTGTTCCTGGGCACCGGCAAGTACGCCAGCCCGGAGCAGACGCTGGCGGCGCTGGAGGCGTCGGGCACCGAGATGGTGACGGTGGCGATCCGCCGGCTCGACCTGGACAACCCGAACGCGCGGACGGAACTGGACTACATCGACTGGTCGCGCTACACGGTGCTGCCGAACACCGCCGGCTGCAAGACGGTGGACGAGGCGCTGCTCACGGCACGCCTGGGCCGCTCGGTGACGGGCAGCAACTGGGTGAAGCTGGAAGTGATCCCGGACCCGAAGTACCTGCTGCCGGACCCGATCGGCACCCTGCGCGCGGCGGAGCAGTTGATCGCGGAGGGCTTCGTGGTGCTGCCGTACATCCACGCCGACCCGGTGCTGGCGAAGCACCTGGAGGAGGCGGGCTGCGCGACGGTGATGCCGCTGGGGTCGGCGATCGGCTCCGGCCAGGGGATCCTGACGCTGGACGAGATCAAGATCATCATCGAGAACGCGAAGGTGCCCGTCGTGGTGGACGCCGGCATCGGCGCGCCCAGTGACGCGGCGCTGGCGATGGAGGTCGGCGCGGACGCGGTGCTGGTGAACACGGCCGTGGCGAAGTCGCAGGATCCGCCGCTCATGGCGGCGGCGATGAAGCTGGGCGTCGAGGCGGGGCGCGCCGCCCACCTTGCGGGGCGCATCGACCGCAAGCCGTACGCGTCGGCGAGCAGCCCGACGGAGGGCGTCGCGCAGGCCGCGCCCATCGCGCGGGCGTGATGGACGCCGACGGGCGGCGGGCGCGGCTCGCGCGCTATCTGCCGGTGGTGATGCTGGTGACCGACGCGTCGCGGCTGCGCGGCCGCACGATGGCCGGCGTGGTGCGCGCGGCGGTCGATGGCGGCGTCAACATCGTGCAGCTCCGTGAGACGGCGCTATCGCACGACGAGCGACTCGCGCTCGCCAGCGAGGTCCGCGACGCGGCAGCGGGGCGAGCGCTCCTGCTGGTCAACGATGACGCGGATGCGGCGATCACGGCCGGCACGGACGGCCTGCACCTTCGATCCGACGACACGACCACGCGCCGTGGCGACATCCCCCAACACATCCTGATCTCGCGGGCGGTACACGGCGTCGAAGCGGCGGTCGCGGCAGAGCGCGACGGCGCGGACATGCTCGTGCTCGGCACCATCTTCGCGTCGGGGTCGCATCCGGGCGGCGCCACGATCGGCCTCGCCGGCGTGCGCGCCGTCTGCGACGCCGTGCGCGTGCCCGTGGTCGCGATCGGCGGCATCACGGCGGCGAACGCCGGCGGCGTGATGCGCGCGGGCGCGAGCGGCATCGCGGTGATCGGCGCCATCTTCGACGCGGAGGACGCGCGCGCGGCGGCGGCGGAACTGTGCGCGGCCGTGGAAACGGGGGCGCGCCCGTGACGCTGCGGATCACGGTCAACGGGAAAGATCGCGAGATCGAGGCGGAAGTCGCGCTGCCAGACTTCCTGCGCGCGCACGACATCAACCCGCGCCTGGTGGCCGTCGCGATCAACGGCGAGGTCATCCCGAAGGACCAGTACGCCGGCATCACCGTGCGCGACGGCGACGCGCTGGAGATCGTGCGCATGGTCGGCGGCGGCGCGTCGTGAGCGACGTCGTCGTCATCGGCGGCGGCATCGTCGGCTGCGCGTGCGCGTACGAGCTGGCGAAGGGCGGCGCGCGCGTGACGTTGCTGGAGTACGGCAAGACCGGCATGCAGGCGACGAATGCCGCGGCCGGGATGCTGGCGCCGCTGATCGAGGCGGACGGCGTGGGGCCGATGCTGCGGTTCGGCGCGCAGGCGCTGCGCGAGTACGCGGACGGCGTCGCGGAGGTGGAGCGCGCGTGCGGCTTCGACGTCGAGTACCGCCCGCACGGCATCCTGAAGGCCGCGTTCGACGAAGCCGGCGCGGACAGGCTGCGCCGGCGTTTCGCGTGGCAGCGCACGCAGGGGTTTCCGATCGAGTGGCTGGACCGCGATCTTTGCCGCGAGCTGGAGCCTCGGCTGAGCCCGCGCGTCGCCGCCGGCGTGTTCTCGGCGTCCGAGGGATCGGTCAGCAACCAGCTGCTGGCGCTCGGGCTGGAGCGCGCGGCGGGCGCGCTGGGCGCTGATATCCGCGACCGCACGCCCGTCACCGGCTTCCGGACGCGCGCCGGGCGCGTCACGGCCGTGCGATCGGGCCACGCCGAGTTCGCGTGCGACGCGGTGGTGCTGGCGGCGGGCGCGCGATCGGGCCAGATCGCCGCGAAGCTGCCCGCGCGCGTGCCGGTGCGGCCGGTGCGCGGACAGATGATCGCGCTGGGCGGCATGAGCGCGCCGATCCGGCACATCGTCTGGGGGCCGGACGGCTACCTGGTACCGCGCGCCAACGGCCTGGTATTCGCCGGCGCGACGGTGGAGGACGTGGGGTTCCGGCGCCACACCACGAAGGCGGGCCTGCGCCGGTTGCGGTCGATGGCAAACGCCCTGGTGCCGCAGCTCGCGGCGGCGGCGCTGCACTTCGACTGGGCCGGGCTGCGGCCCGGCACGCCGGACGCGCTGCCGATCATCGGGCCGCTGCCGGAGTGGGAGAACGTGGCGGCGGCGACGGGGCACTACCGCAACGGCATCCTGCTGGGGCCGCTGACGGGCAGAGTCGTCGTGCGCGGCGTGCTGGAGCGCGACTGGAGCGGCGTGCCTGCCGAGTTCGCGCCGTCGCGGTTCGGTGCCTGAGCGTCACTTCGGACAAGCCCCGGCTCCCTGGCGGGGCTATCCAGCGTGGATCACATTCATTACACTGGCCCCGTTCAGGAGGAGGAGATCCATGCCAGAGTCCGCGGAAATCGGCATCTTTTTGCACATCCTGGGGGTGTTCGGGCTGGGGGGCGCGACAGCGATCTCGCTGGTCGTGTTCAGTATGGCGCGCCGGGCGCAGACCACGCAGGAGTTGAGGCACTGGATGGGCCTCGGTGCGCTGCTGGGCAAGTACTACGTGTTCCCGGCCGCAGGACTGTTGTTGCTGCTCACAGGCGGCTACCTGGTGGACAAGGTACACGAGGACTGGGGCACCGGCTGGATCGGCATATCCGCACTGGCGCTGATCGCGGCGGTAGCCGTCGGCTTCTTCGTGAACACGCCCCGGATGAAGGCGATCGGCATGGCCGCCGGGCCGGCGCCGGACGGCCCCGTGCCGGGTAACATTACGGCGCTGCTGAACGATCCTGTGTTGTTCGCCGGCATCCACGGCGCGACGATGGCGTCGATCGCGATCCTGTGGAACATGACGACGCGCCCGGGCGGGCTTGGCGCACTGCTGGCCATCGTCGTCCTGGTGGGCATCGGCGTCGGCTCAGCGTATCCGGCGTACCAGCGGCAGCAGGCCCAGGCCTAGCCGGGCAACGGACGGCAGGGCGCATCCATTACACTGCCCCCACTCGCAGCACGTAGGAAGAGGAGAGCCATGCCGGACAGTTGGGAAATCGCGATATTCATCCACGTCGTCGGGGTGTTCGGGTTCGGCGGAGCCGCCATCACAGAGCTGTTCGCGATGACGATGGCGCGCCGGGCGACGAAGGTTCAGGACGTGCGGCTGTGGTCCGGACTGGGCGTGATAGTCGGGCCCATCTTCCCGGCGTTGTCGCTGCTGCAGCTGCTGACGGGAGCCTACCTGGTGGACAAGCTCCACTACGAGTTCAGCGACGGCTGGGTCGGCTGGTCAGCGCTGGCGCTGATCGTCGCGACCATCATCGGCTTCGTGATCAACAAGCAGCGCATCGACGCGATGCACGCGGCGGCCGAAGCGGCGCCGGACGGGCCGCTTACGCCTGAGATGGCCGCGCAGGTGATGGACCCGATCCTGTTTGGCAGCATGCACGCGCTGACGCTGACGGTGCTCGGGATCATGTGGAACATGACAACGAAGCCGGGTGGATTCGAAGCGTTCTGGGTCATCGCGCTGTTTGCCGTCATCGGCGCAGGCTCGGCATACCCGATGATCAAGCGGCAGCAGGAGATCCTCGGCGGCTGACGGCGCCGCGGCAGACGACCTGACAGCAGGCAACAGACAACAGAGGACCGCGACCGCGGCAGGGGATCGCGGCTGTGGCCCGCAGCGTCTTTGCCGGGCGGGCCAAGGGAGTTCCCTGATCCGCCGCCGGCTCCAGCAGGGCGATCATCCTGCGGGTGAACCTCGCAGGATGCGCGGACGCCCGGTTCGCCGGAGCCGATGGCCTCATTCGCAGCCGCTCTGTCCCGATCGCCGCTCGCGCGCCTCGACGCGCTGCGCCGCTACGCGCCCGCCCTGCTCTTCGCCGCCATCGGCGTCGAACTGCTGGTGCTGGGCACGTGGCTGCCCGACACGCTGGACGTCTGGTTTCACCCGGACACGACCGGCTACGGCGACTTCCCGGCGTTTTACGGCGCGGCCAAGCACATCAGCCTGAACGCGACCTACAGCCCCGCGCTCTCGGTGTTGATGCACCCGCTGACGTACTTCAGCCAGCGCGTCGCGTTCCAGATCTACTTCGGCGTTAACGTCGCCTCGCTCCTGGGCGTCGCGGCGATCGCGCAATCGGCCGCACGCTCGCTGCCGGCGAAGCTCGCCATCGCGCTCGGCGTGCTGGCGCTGCCGCAGACGCACTGGGCGTTGCGCGTCGGTCACTTCACGGAGATCCTGTCGCTGGCGGCGCTGGCCGGCCTGCTCGTCTCGGAGCGGAGGCCGGTGCTGGCGGGACTGCTGCTGGGGATGCTCGCGCTCAAGCCGCAGTACCTGCCGGTGCCGCTGCTCTACCTGGCGTGGTCGCGCAACTGGCGCGCCGTGGCATCGTGCGTCGGCATGCTGGCGCTGCTGGCCGTGTTCGGCGTCCTGGGGATGGCGATGAAGGAAGGCCACGACATCATCCCCTACATCGCGCATTACTACAGCAGTTCCGTGAGCATCATCGCGTACCACGTGACGTTCGGCCAGCAGAAAGAGATGTACGTGCAGGGGTGGCAGTACTCCTGGTACGGCTTCCTCGTCAGCATCGGCGCCGAGCCGAACCCGCTGATCGCCGGCGACCTCCTGCTGCTCAGCCTCGGCGCCATGGTCCTCGCGTGGTGGAAGTGCACGCCGTCGGTCGCGAAGGCGGCGACGGTGCTGGGCATGCTGCTGCTGCAGCCCCATACCACGTTTTACAACTGGAGCATCCTGGCCGCGGGTGCCGCGCTGCTGCTGCGGTCCGACCTGCGCCCACGTGGCCTCGTGCCGGTGATTGTCGCCGGTCTGGCGCTGGCCGCGGTGGCGACGCAGAACGCCACGCCGTGGCCGATCCCCTACGACCGCTTCCGCCCGCCGGGCACGCGCGGCTTCTACTGGCTGCAGCCGGCGGCGCTCGCGACGCTGTTCGCGCTGGCGATCGCCGGCGCGCGACAGAATGCGGCCGCTTCGGACGCATCGGCCACCGTGGAGCGACTTCGGCGCTTCGAGCTGCCGCGCGGCCGCCTCGCGCCAGCGCCCCTCGCGGGCGCGGCGCTTGCGACGGTCTGCGCGGGATTCCTCGCGGCGGCCTACGTCAGCGGCAGCGGGCCGTTCCGTTCGCCGCAGTTTTTCAACGAAGCGCAGGTCATGCGCGCGCTGCCCGTAGACTTCCCCGTACCGGCGGAGGCCACCGTCGAACACGCCGGGGCCGGCTCGGTCCTGCCGTACCGCGTCGATTGGCAGACGGACGCCCCGACCAGCGACGTAGCCGGCATCCTGCGTGAAAGGCTGGCCGACGGGAGCTGGCGCATCGTGGAGTCGCACGAGGACGGCACGGGGCTGACGCTCCGCACGTCGCGCGGCGCGAGTCCCGCCGGCGCGCCGATCGTGGCGGACGTGGCGATCACGCCGGAGGGACAGGGGAGCCGCGTGCGGCTCGAATTCACGACACTGCCGACGAGCAGCGTCCCCGGCTACCAGCGCTGGCTCGAAAGCATCGGCCTCATCGTCCACAACGTCGACCCCGGCGCGGACACCAGCCGCTGACACGCACAGCCCACGGCGATCCGGCAGCGCGCGATGCGGCGGAAGGCCGGGGCCGTTCCCCGGCCCCGGCCTTCTCGCGTCCGTCGCGACTGCGCTAACGCGCGCGGCGGTGCGCCGAGCGCCACGACGTGGCAACGGCCGCCGCGACGACGAGCGCTCCCGCGGCGGCCAGCGCCGCAGGCATCCCGCCGAAGCCGATGGCCTCCGCCGCCGACGCGCCGTCGCCGGTGTTCGGCAGCTTCGCGCCGCCCGTCGTGGCGCCCGCCGCGGGGCCGCCGGTGCCGCGCCGGCCGAGGAAGATGTCCGCCGCGGCCTGCGCCAGCCCGGGCTCGTTCGGCGCGGCGAAGCTGACGGCCAGCACCGCGTTCTCGTTCCAGTACAGCACCTTGCCGTCGAACTCCTTCGTCGCGGCCTTCGGCTTCGGGCCGGAGCCGTTCACGGCGCTCCAGTCGTCCAACAGCTTGGCGCGGCTGTCGTAGACGATCAGCTCCACGGCGGCGCTCTGGCCACCCTTGGCGGCGGTGATCAGCACGCCATCCGCGTGCAGCGACGTGTGCCTGGCCGGCGTGGCGTTGACGGTCACCGTGTTGCCGGCCGACGTCAGCGCCGCCTTGTACGCGTCGACGTCCGTGGCCGCCGCCGCGAGCGCAACGCTCGCCAGCACCAACGCGCCCGCGGCCAGCGCCGCGCCCGTGACCAGGGTGATAGTCCGCTTCATGTCGTCTCCTCCGTCCATGTATGTCCGATGTCGTCTGGTTGATCTTCAGCCGTGTGGCGGGCGTCCCCCGCGGTCGTCAGCGCATGTCCCCCTCCGTGCTCTGTCCCTTGCAGCGGCGAGTATCGCGCGGCTGGCGCAGCCGCTGCCGGACGCGGCGGCTACGCGCGGCCTACGCTTCGTCGACGGAGCCGGACGGGCCGGGCGGGCGGATGTCGGAGGTCGGAGATCAGGAGGGCGGTCGGTCGGTCGGCTATCGCGCGGCGGCGGAGTGGCTGCCGGCCATCAACTCGGCCAGGTCGTCCGGGCGGAGGAAGGACGCTGGCGGCGGCGGGCCCCACGAGTAGAGCGAGCGCATCCCCTCGAACACCTCCGGCTTCCAGAGCTGGTCGTCCAGGATGACGTCCAGGTCGCCGTAGTACTCGCTGAAGTTGCCGGCCGGGTCACGGAAGTACCAGAAGAAGTTGGAGCCGATGGGGTGGCGGCCAAAGCCCCAGACGTGCCGCGCGGGGTCCTTGGCGAGCAGCGCGTGCGCGCCCAGTCCGATCTCGTCCACGTCCTCGAACTCACTGGTGGCGTCCACGTTCGGCACGCCGATCGTGACGGAGTTCATGCGGTGGAGCGCCATAGCGTCCTCCTTCGCCGCGCCCTTGGTGAACCGAACTGGCCCGGCGTGCTTCCGGGATCCTATCGCCAGGCTGGCGGGCGGCGCACCGTGGCCCCCGCGTCGTCGCCGTCCCCATACGCGCCGCCGGCGCTACAATCGACCCAAGACGCAGCAGCGAGGAGTGTGCGACATGACCGTCCGATACGAGACTCACGACGAGGTTGCGGTCGTCACGATCGACCGGCCGCAGGTGCGCAACGCGGTCGACCGGCCGACGGCGGCGGCGCTGGCGGACGCCTTCCGCCGCTTCGACGCGGACGACGCGCTGAAGTGCGCCGTGCTCACGGGCGCCGAGGGCGCGTTCTGCGCGGGCGCCGACCTGAAGGCGGTCGCGACCGACCGGGGCAACCGCGTCGATGCGGCCGCCGACGGGCCGATGGGGCCGACGTTCATGCTGCTCTCCAAGCCGGTGATCGCGGCCGTCGAGGGTCACGCCGTCGCGGGCGGGCTGGAACTGGCGCTGTGGTGCGACCTGCGCGTGGCGGCGCGCGACGCCGTGTTCGGCGTCTACTGCCGCCGCTGGGGCGTGCCGCTGGTCGACGGCGGCACCGTGCGGCTGCCGCGGCTGATCGGCCAGAGCCACGCGCTGGATCTGATCCTGACGGGCCGCGGCGTCTCCGGCGACGATGCGCTGCGCATGGGCCTCGCGAACCGCATCGTCGAGCACGGCCAGGCGCTGGACGCGGCGCTGGCGCTCGCGCGCGACCTGGCCGCGTTCCCGCAGCGCTGTTTGCGCTCCGACCGGCAGTCGTCGTACGAGCAGTGGGGCATGCCGCTGCGCGACGCCCTGGCGAACGAGACGGCGCGCGGGCTGGAGACGATTCGCTCCGGCGAGACACTGGCGGGCGCGGCGCGCTTCGCCGCGGGTAAGGGCCGCCACGGCAACTTCGCGGACATCTAGCGGACCGAGAACCCGGAACTTAGAACCTGGCCGCGTCCGGGAGAGTCGAAACGAATCAACGCCGTCCGCTCACTCGACGATGAGAACGGGCCGCGTCGCGTGCTTCACGATGTGATCGGAGACGGATCCGAGAAGCGCACGGCTGACGCCGGCGCCACGGCGGCCGACGATGATCAGGTCCGCCTGCTCGCGGTCCGCGAGCCGCACGATCTCCTCTCCGGGTTGCCCGAACGCGACGGCGATGCGCGCGGGTACACCTCCGGAGCCGAGCGCTTCGAGCGTGGCTCCCGTCATGGCCGCTACGCTCGCGTCGCGCTCTCTGCCGGCCTGTTCGCTGTTCCCGGGCTCAGCTTCGTGGGGGAGCACACAGACAAGGATCACTTCAGTGTTCCCGCTCCCGTCTCTCAGAATGTGGTCCGCGATACGAGATCCGGCCGCGGACCCGTCACTGCCCACGACGATACGGGTTCGACCCGGAACCTTGCGGGTGCCGGGCGCCGATGGCCGCCGCTGGCGTTCGACGTCAGCGCTTCGCGTTCCGATCAGCGCGATGATGGCGATTGGTCCCATCGCCGCCGAGAGCAGCAACCAGCCGAAGGGGTCGCGTCCCCACCGCAGGGCCAGATACGTCACGATGATCATCGTGACGAGCACGAGAATCAGCCAGGGCACCACGATTTCCAACAGCAGAAGCACGATATCCCCGGGCGGCAGCGAACTGCCGCGGCTCGAAACGCTTGGGCGAGTGATAAATGGTAGCCCTTATCCGTTTCGTAAGGAACGTCGCGACTCATGCTAGGCTCCGGCGTCCGGTTCCGAGTCTTGGGTTCTTGGTTCTAAGTTCTCGGACAACTACCGCAGGTGGCGTTGCAAGGGCAGCTCGCGGATGCGCTGGCTCGTGCGGTCGTACACCGCATTCGCGATCGCCGCGGCGATCGGCACGATGGCGGGCTCGCCGGCGCCGGTCGAGGGCGTCGTGTCGTCGCCGCAGAGCAGCGTCTCGATCGCCGGCGCGTCGTTGGTGCGCGGCACGCGGTAGCGGGTGAAGCCGGCGTTCAGCACGCGGCCGCCCTGGAAGTCGATCGCCTCGTACAGCGCGGTGCCCATGCCCTGCACGATCGAGCCTTCCACCTGGTTGCGCACGCCGTCGGGGTTCACGACGAGGCCGCAGTCCAGCGCCGCCGTGACGCGCTCGACGCGCGCCTCCGTGCCCTGCACGTCGAGCTGCACGCACGTCGCCGCGTAGCTGCCGACGTCGATGCCGATGGCGACGCCCTGGCCTTTGCCCGCGCCCCAGCCATGCGCTTCGGCTGCGCGCTCCAGCACGCGCCGGAAGCGCGGGTTGGCGAGGTTGCGCAGCCGCAGCTCGACCGGATCGATCTTGAGCAGCGCCGCGATCTCGTCGATGTGGACTTCGCGCGCGAAGTGGTTGACCGCGCCGCCCAGCGAGCGGTAGGAGCCGGGCGGCAGCGGGCTGTCGCTGGTGTACGTCGTCACCTTGACGTGCGGCGTCTCGTACGGCGTGTCCGAGCCGCGGCGCCCGATGAACGGGCGGTCGCCGGCGTGGTAGGCGTCGCACTGCCACGCGACGATCGTGCCGTCGGCGCGGAAGCCGCTCTTGATCGTGATCAGCGCGGCGGGGCGAAACGTCGCGTAGGTCATCTCGTCGGCGCGGTCGTACGCCACGCGCACCGGCCGACCCGCCAGCTTCGCCAGCCGCGCCGCCTCGATCGCCAGCGGGTACGGGCTCTTGCTGCCGAACGCGCCGCCCACTTCCGGCACGATGACGCGGATCTGCGTCTCCTCGATGCCGAGCGCCTGCGCCAGCTCCGTGCGGATGCCGAACGGGCGCTGGGTGCCGGCCCAGACGGTCACGCGACCGCCGTCCCAGCGCGCGACGGCCACGCGCGGCTCCATCGGCGCGTTCGAGACGAACGGGATGAAGTAGGTCGCCTCCAGCACGCTCGCGGCGGCGCGGAACCCTTCGTCGAGAGACCCGGCCTCCTGCGTCACGAACGGGTCGTGGCCGCTGCTCAGCAGCAGCGCCGGCAGATCGAGATGCGACGGGTGGTCCGCGCGCTCCGACCACTGCGCCTGCACGATGGACGCCGCCCGCGCGGCGTGCTCGTCCGTATCCGCCAGCACGGCGGCGAGGTCGCCATCGTGGATGACCTGCGCTACGCCGGGCATGCGCTCGGCGACGGAGAGATCGACCGAGGCGAGCTGCGCGCCGCGTGAGGGCGGGCGCAGCACCGCGGCGAAGAGCATGCCGTCCGTCGCGATGTCCTGCGTGTACTTCGCCGCGCCGGTGACGCGCGCGACCGCGTCGATACGGACGTGGCGTCCGCCCATGACGGTGAATTCCGCCGGGGGCGTGAGCGCGATCTCCTCGTCGACGTCGCGCGCGATGCTGCGGCCGGCGATGAGGTCGCCGTAGCTGATGGCGCGTGACACGTCGCCGCGCGGCGCGACGCGGCCGTCCGACGCCGTCAGCTCGCCCGCCGGCAGGTCGAGGCGGTCGGCGGCCATCTCGATCAGCGCCTGGCGCGCGGTGGCGGCCACCTTGCGCAGCTGCAGGCCAACGCGCGCGGTCGACTGGCTGCCGAACGTGCCCATGTCCCACGGCACCAGGTCCGTGTCCGCCAGCACGACCTCCACCGACTCCAGCGGCACGCGCAGCTCGTCCGCGACCTCGATGGCAAAGCCGGTGCGGATGCCCTGGCCGTACTCCACCTTGCCCGCGTACGCGACGACGCTGCCGTCGGGCCGGACAGTGAGCCAGCGCGCGCTGACGGTGTCGGGCTGGGTGTTGCCGTAGGCGGCGTTGGCGTAGCTCTGGCGGGGCAGCGGGAAGCCCATCGCCACCTGCCCTACGACGTGCAGCCCCGGCTCCTGGGTCGCCGCCGCCGTGTCGCCGCTCATTGCCGCTCTCCGCTCATGCGCTGCGCGGCCTGCTCGACCGCCCCGAGGATGCGCTGGTAGGTGCCGCAGCGGCACATGTTCAGCGCCAGTGCCTCGCGGATCTGGGCGGAGCCCGGGTGCGCGTCGCGGGCGAGGAGCGCCACCGAGGTCATGATGAAGCCAGGGATGCAGTAGCCGCACTGCATCGCGGACGCGTCAACGAACGCCTGCTGCACCGGGTGCAGCGCGCCGTCCGCCGCCAGCCCTTCGATCGTGGTGATGTCGCCACCGGCCACCGCGCCGACGGTTGTGGTGCAGGACCGCAGCGCCTGGCCATCGACCAGTACCGTGCAGGCGCCGCAGAGCCCTTCGCCGCAGCCGTACTTCGTGCCCGTGAGCCCCACGTCGTACCGGATGAAGCTCAGGAGGTTGCGTCCTGGCTCCGCCGCCTCGTGAGGCTGCCCGTTGATGCGCAGCGTGACCATCGCGCGTCCCTCCGCAAATGAGACATGATCGGCGATCTGATCGTTACGGTGGGGCAGGCCAGTGTCAAGGAGAGAGGCCGGCGCTTGCCCCGCCGGCCGGGATCGTGCCACGATGACGCACTTGCTGAAGGAGGGTGCGGCATGGGCGACGCGACGGACTTTCCACGGGCTCTGGATCAGGTCACGCCGGGCTGGCTGACGCAGATTCTGCGTGGCGCGGGCGCGATCACGAGCGCCAGCGTCACGTCGTTCGGCATGGAGCGCGTCGGCGTGGGAGTCGGCTTCCTGGGCCAGCTCGGGCGGATCACGCCTGCGTACGACCGCCCGGAAGCTGGCGCGCCGTCGGCGCTCATCGGCAAGTTTCCGGCGGACGACGAGGCCGCGCGCGACATGGCCGCGATGTACGGCTTCTACAGCGCCGAGCTCAACTTCTACCGCGAGATCGCACGCGAAGTCTCGACGCGCACGGCGCACTGTTACTACGCCGCGATTACCGACGACGGGCGCGAGTTCGCACTGGTCACGGAGGACCTGTCGCAGACCGGGCACGTGGGCGACCAGGTGCGCGGCTGCTCGCTCGAGCAGGCGCGCATGGCGCCCCGCGAGCTGGCGCGCTTCCACGCCGCGTGGTGGGACCACCCCGGGCTGCCGGCGATGTCGTGGCTGCCGGTGGGCACGGACCTGACGCGGATCTCCTGGGAGCAGGCCTATCCGTACGGCTGGCAGCCGGCGCTCGAGCGCTACGAGCGGTTTCTGACGCCCCAGGTGCGGGAGGCCGCGCCGCACCTCAACGAGCGGCTGCTCGCCATGCTGCCGCAGTTCGACGCGATGCCGCAGACGATCATGCACGGCGACTACCGGCTGGACAACATGTTCTTCGGCGATCCGGGAAGCGGCTACGACGTGGCGGTCATCGACTGGCAGATCCTCAACCGCGGCTGGGCCACGTACGACGTCGCCTACTTCGTCAGCCTGAACCTGCCGGTGGCGGACCGCCGCGCGCACGAACGGGATCTGGTGCGCGAGTACTACGACACGCTGACCGCCGCGGGCCCGCGCGTGAGCTACACATGGGAGGCCTGCTGGCAGGACTACGTCCGTTCGCTCGCGGTGTACCTGTGCAACAACATCGGCAACGTGGCCACGCTGGACACGGCGAACGAGCGCGGCGCTCAGCTCTTCGACGAGATGTTCGAGCGCGTCGCCACGGCCGTGATCGACCTCGACGCGTTGTCGCTGGTGCCCTGACGGCGTAGCCGCCGCCGCGTGGTGCTGCTAAGGTGGCGCGGGAGCGGCGAACCTCATGCGGTACATCATCTTCGGAGCAGGCGCGGTCGGCGGCGTCATCGGAGCGCAGCTGCACCGGCACGGGCACGACGTGGCGCTGATCGCGCGCGGCGCGCACCTCGACGCGATCCGCGACTGCGGCCTGACGCTGGAGACGCCGCTCGGCAGCGAGACGCTGCGCATCCCGGCCGTCGCGCACCCTTCGGAGTTGCGATTCGGCGCGGACGACGTGGTGCTGCTGACCATGAAGACGCAGCACACCGCCGCCGCGCTCGCCGACCTGCGCTCCGCGGCGGGGCCGGACGTGCCGGTGGTCTGCGCGCAGAACGGCGTTGAGAACGAGCGGATGGCGGCGCGGCTCTTCGCGCGGGTCTACGCGATGCTGGTGATCCTGCCGGCGACCTACCTGGTACCCGGCCTCGTGCAGGCGCACGCCGCGCCGGTCAGCGGCGTGCTCGATACGGGCCGCTATCCGTCCGGCACGGACGATCTGATCGCGCGCGTCGCGTCGGATCTCGATGCGGCGGGCCTGTCGTCGCACGCCGTCCCGGACGCGATGCGCTGGAAGTACGCGAAGCTGCTCTCGAACCTGGGCAACGCCGTGCAGGCGGCCTGCGGGCTGGACGCGGCGGCGGGCGCGCTGCACGCGCGCGCCCGCGACGAGGCGCTCGCCTGCTACCGCGCCGCAGGTATCGACTGGGCGAGCGACGCGGAGATGGAGCAGCGGCGGAAGTCGATGTCGCCGCTCGGCGCGATCGCCGGGCGGGCGCGGGCCGGCGGATCGTCGTGGCAGAGCCTGGCGCGCAGCGCGGGCACTATCGAGTCGGACTATCTGAACGGCGAGATCGTGCTGCTCGGACGGCTCCACGGCGTCGCCACGCCGGTGAACGCGGCGCTGCAGCGCATCGGCCAGCGGATGACGCGCGAAAAGCTCGCGGCCGGGTCGCTGAGTGCCGCCGACGTCGAGCGCGAGATCGCCGGCTGAGCTACGCCGCCGGCACCGGCGACGCCTCGGCCAGGAAACGCAGCACCGCGGGCGCGAACGCGGGGCCGAGCGCGGTGAGGTGATCGCCGGGCACCTTCACGTACTTCGCGCCGGGGATCGCCGCGGCGAGCTTGTCCGCGGGGCCGACCAGCGTGTCGCCCTCGCCGATCAACACCAGCACCGGCTGCTTCACCTGCCGGAGCTTCGCGGGATCGTAGTTGTGGCGGCGCGGCGTGCGCTGCATCGCTGCCAGCGCCGCCAGGTCGTTGCCCAGGCGCTCGGCGAAGATGCGGAAGTTGCGCGCCACCTCGGGCTCCGACTTGCCGCGGTCGCCGCTCTCCATCGCCCGGGCGATCGATTCGCTGCGCTCGCGCGGCATCCCGCCCTGCACGAGCGCGTCGCCTACGCCCGAGAGGATGACGGCGCGGAAGCGCTCCGGATGCGTGACCAGCAGCGTCGCGGAGATGAAGCCGCCCATCGAGTAGCCCATCAGGTCGGCCTGCGCGATGCCGAGGTGGTCCATCAGCGCGATCACGTCGTTCGGCATGGCGTTGTCGGCGTAGGCCTCCGGGTCGTGCGGCTTGCCGCTCCGCCCGTGGCCGCGGCAGTCCAACGCGATGACGCGCCGCCCCGACTTCACCAGCGCGTCGAAGATGCCGGGCGCGCGCCAGTTCCCCTCGAGGTTCGCCGCGAAGCCGTGCACCAGCACGATCGGCGGGCCGGCGCCCTCCACGACGTAGTTGATGCTCACCCCGTTCGAGTCGAATGCCGGCATGCCGTACCTCCGCGCGCTATCGATGCTTGCCGTCGCAAGTCTACGCCTCCCCCGCGCAACGCGGCAGACCCGGGAGGCCCATCTTACGTCGCGTGGCGCAGATCGTCGGGCGTGTTCAGGTCCGCCAGCACGGCCGGATCGTCGAACGGAACCTCCTGGACGCGGGCGGGGTCGCGCGCCACGACGGCGCGCGCGCCCTGCGTGGCCTCGTCGATCGCCAGCAGCTCCGGCAGCAGCGTGCGCGCGAACACCACCGGATGGCCGCGCCGCCCGGCGTGCGCCGGCACGCTGATCGCCACGCCGGACGCGTCGTGCGCGTCGTGCGCGTCGAGCAGGCGGCGCAGGACAGCTGCCTCGCGCGGCTGATCGACGGCGCAGAGCAGGATCGCGTCAACCGCGGCGTCGAGCGCGCGCAGGCCGGCGAGCACCGAGCCGGCCTTGCCGCTCTGGTACGCCGGATTGTGCGCGGCGCGGGCCTTCGGCTCGGCCGCGATGATCGCCGCGAGCGCGGGGGCATCGTGCCCCGTCACGACGATGATCTCGGAGACGTCGGCCAGCGACGCCAGCTCGCGGAGTTGGTACGCCAGCAACGGCACACCGTGCCAGGGGAGCAGCGCCTTCTGCGCGCTCATACGAGTCGACAGGCCCGCGGCGAGGACGATGGCGGAGACGCGGGCCGTCACGCCACCGGGCGCCGCCGCGCCGCGGCGACCGTATCCGAGCGCTCGCGCAGCGGCGTGCCCGCGCCGCCCAGGCGGTCCATCGTGATCTCCGCGACGATGCTCAGCGCGATCTCCTCCGGCGTCACCGCGCCGATGTCGAGCCCGATCGGCGCGTGGATGTCGCGCAGCCGCTCTTCGGGCACGCCGTCGGCCAGCAGCTGGCGGTAGATCAGCGCGACCTTGCGGCGGCTGCCCATCAGCCCCACGTAGCCGGCCTGCGTGCGCGCGGCCGCGGCGAGCGCCTGGTAGTCGTACTTATGGCCGCGCGTGACGATGACGATGGCGCTGTTGCGCGTGGCGGAGTAGCCCGCAACGGCGGCCTCGATATCGGCGGCGATCACGGTCTCGGCGTCGGGGAAGCGCTCGCGGCTCGCGAACTGCTCACGGTCGTCGATGACGCTGAAGCGGTAGCCGCTGACCTTCGCGACGGCGGCCAGCGCGTGCCCGACGTGCCCGCCGCCGACGATCACGATCTCCGGCGACTCGGCGAAGACGTCGGCGAAGGCGCGCGCGCCGTTCGCGAGCACCAGGAGCGCGGGCGCGGGCCGCGGCGCATGCACGACGGTCGTCGCGAGGTGCAGCGCCTCCGCGTGCAGCGGCCCGAGGTCGCCGCTGCTGCGCCCATCGTCCCAGGCAGCCAGCTTCGACGCCGCCGCGACACCGTCCGCGCCATCGAGCAGGCTGAGCACGACGCCGCGCCGTCCGCCGGTCGCCGCCTCGCGCATCTGCTCGGCGAGTTGGAGATCGCGCGGGCCGAACGTCGGGTCGATCAGGATCACCTCGGTGCCGCCGCAGGCGAGGCCGTAGTCCACCGCGATCTCCTGGTTCAATTCGAAGTCCAGCACGCGCGGCGCCCCGCTGGCGATCGCCTCGCGCGCCGCCTCGAAGACCTCCGCCTCGATGCAGCCGCCGCCCAGCGTGCCAGCGGTGGAGCCGTCGGCGCGGACGAGCAGGCGCGCGCCCACTTTCTGCGGCGTGCTGCCGCGGGCATCGACCAGCGTGGCCAGCGCGACGCGCTCGCCCGCCTCCAGCGCCCGGCAGAGTTCACCCAGGACATCGCTCTTCATGCGTCCACCCCGTACTCTTGCTCCTGTAGTGTAAGCGGTCGCGGCGATATGCTGCATCCAGCCTATCGATCGTAGCGACGCGGGAGAGTCACGGCATGCAAGACATCGAATACGTAGCGCCGCGCACGCTCGCAGAGGCGGTGGGCGTGCTGAGCCGGCACGGGCCATCGGCGCGCGTGCTGGCCGGCGGTACCGACCTCATCGTGCAGGCGCGGGAGAACCGCCGGGACGTCGCGGTCATGGTCGACGTGAAGCACGTGCCCGAGACCACGGAGCTTCGCCTCGAAGCGGGCGGGCTCACCATCGGCGCGGCCGTGCCGTGCGCCCGCATCTACGGCGACCCGGAGATCGCGCGCCGCTACCCGGCGCTCATCGAGTCGGCGTCGCTGATCGGCGGCATCCAGGTGCAGTCGCGGGCGAGCCTGGGCGGCAACCTCTGCAACGCGTCGCCGGCCGCCGACTCGATCCCGACGCTGATCGCGCTGGGCGCGGTCTGCCGCATCGCCGGCCCGAACGGGCGGCGCGAGGTGCCGGTCGAGGAGTTCTGCACCGGCCCCGGCCGGAACCAGCTCGCCGCGGATGAGCTGCTCGTGGCGCTGGTGCTCCCGGCGCCGTCGGCGCACGCGGGCGCGGCGTTCCAGCGCTTCATCCCCCGCAACGAGATGGATATCGCCGTCTGCAACGCGGCCGCGAGCGTCACGCTCTCCGCCGACGGCGCGGCGTTCGTGTCGGCGCGCATCGCTGTCGGGGCCGTCGCGCCGACGCCGCTGTTCGTGCGCGCCGCGGGCGACGCGCTGGCCGGACGGCCGGTCGGCGCGGCGGCGATCGACCGCGCCGTCGAGGCGGTGCGGGCCGCCGCGCAGCCGATCACGGACATGCGCGGCTCGGCGGCGCAGCGGCGCCACCTGGCGGGCGTCCTGGCGCGCCGCGTGATCGAGACGGCAGTGGAACGAGCGAGGACGGCATGAGCGGCAAGACCCACGTCACGACGACGATCAACGGCGAGCGCATGGAGTTCCTGTGCGAGCCGCGCCAGAGCCTGCTGGAGGTCCTGCGGGACGACCTGGGGCTGACAGGCTCGAAGGAAGGCTGCAACAACGGCAACTGCGGCGCCTGCAACGTCACGCTGGACGGCGCGCTCGTAAACTCGTGCTGCGTGCTGGCGGTAGAGGTGCAGGACGCGGAGGTCCGCACGATCGAGGGCATCGCGACCGGCGACCAGCTGCACCCGCTGCAGCGAAGCTTCCTCGAGAACGCGGCCCTGCAGTGCGGCATCTGCACGCCGGGGTTCATCGTGGCCGCGAAGGCGCTGCTGGACCGGGAGCCGGACGCCGACGAGGCGCGCATCCGGCACTGGCTGGCGGGCAACCTCTGCCGCTGCACGGGATACGACAAGATCATCCGCGCGGTGCTGGATGCCGCGGCGGAGATGCGACGCACGCCCGCCGGGGCGTAGCCGACAGGAGCGAGACGATGGTGACGACGAACAAGCCGCAGTACAGGGTGATCGGCACGCGCCCGGTGCGCCCGGACGGCATCGACAAGGTGACGGGGCGCGCGCAGTACGGCGCGGACATCCGCCTGACCGGCATGCTCTACGGCAAGGTGAAGCGCAGCCCCCACGCCCACGCGGTCATCAAGAAGATCGACGTCTCGAAAGCGCTGGCGCTGCCCGGCGTGAAGGCGGTGATCACGGCCGCCGACTTGCCGGAAGCGGAAGACAAGGTGCAGGACCTCGGCGAGAGCACCGCGAACCTGCGCGAGCTGTCGAGCAACGTGCTGGCGGCGCACAAGGTGCTGTACCGCGGCCACGCCATCGCCGCCGTCGCCGCGACCAGCGCCCACATCGCGCGGCAGGCGCTCGAGCTGATCGACGTCGAGTACGAGGTGCTGCGGCCCGTGCTGGACGTGCGCGAGGCGATGCGGCCGGACGCGCCGTTGCTGCACGAAGGGCTGCGCACGCGCTCTGTCGCCGGCCCGTCGGAGCGGCCATCGAACGTCGCCGCGCACACGCAGTTCAACTTCGGCGACGTGGAGCAGGGGTTCGCGGCGGCGGACGTGATCGTCGAGCGCGAGTTCGCGACGAAGATGGTGCACCAGGGCTACATCGAGCCCCAGGCCGCGACGGCGACGTGGAACGCCGACGGCCAGGTGACGGTGTGGACGGCGACGCAGGGCTCGTTCGCGGTGCGCGCGCAGTGCGCCGAGGTGCTGCGCCAGCCGATCTCGAAGATCAAGATCGTGCCGACCGAGATCGGCGGCGGCTTCGGCGGCAAGATCAACGTCTACCTGGAGCCGCTGGCGGCGCTGCTCGCGAAGCGGACCGGCAGGCCCGTGAAGCTGCAGATGGACCGCACCGAGGTCTTCGAGGCCACCGGCCCGACCTCCGGCACGTCGATCAAGATGAAGATGGGCGCCACGAAGGAGGGCAAGATCGTCGCCGCGCAGGCGGAGCTTGCCTACGAGTCCGGCGCGTTCCCCGGCTCGCCCGTGGTCGAGGGCTCGCTGACGATGCTCGCGCCCTACGACATCGAGCACGTCCGCCTCGACGCGTACGACGTCGTCGTGAACAAGCCGAAGACATCCGCGTACCGCGCGCCGGGCGCGCCGGCCGCCGCGTTCGCCGCGGAGCAGGCGATCGATGAGCTGGCGGAGAAGCTGGGCATCGACCCGCTCAAGTTCCGCCTGCAGAACAGCGCGTTCGAGGGCGTGCGCGGCCCCGGCGGCAGGCCGCACGGCCGCATCGGCCACGGCGAGTGCCTCGAGGCGGCGCTGAACTCGGCGCACTACAACGCCCCGATCGAAGGGCCGAACCGCGGGCGCGGCGTCGCGTCCGGCTTCTGGTTCAACGCGGGCATGCGCTCCAGCGCGACGGTGACGCTGCTGCCCGACGGCACCGTCAGCCTGATCGAGGGCTCGACCGACATCGGCGGCACGCGCGCGTCGCTCGCGATGCAGCTCGCCGAGACGCTCGGCATCGACTACGACGACGTGAAGCCGAGCGTGGTCGACACGGACTCCGTGGGCTACAACGACGTGACCGGCGGCAGCCGCGTCACATACGCCTCCGGCATGGCGGTGCACGAGGCCGGCCTCGCGCTGCAGCGCGAGATGATCGAGCGGCTGATGAAGCACTGGCAGTGCGCCAAGGACGACATCGAGTACGGGGACGGCACCTTCCGTACGAAGGACGGTGCGAAGCAGGGCACGTTCAAGGAGCTGGCCGGCCAGTTGCTTGGCCGCGGGCCGGGCATCACCGCCAGCGGCTCCGTGCAGGCGGGGTTCGGCTCCGCCGCGCTGGCCACGCACATCGCCGACGTGGAGGTGGACCCGGAGACCGGCAAGGTGACGGTGCTGCGCTACACCGCCGTGCAGGACGCGGGCACCGCGATCCACCCATCGTACGTCGAAGGCCAGATGCAGGGCGGCGTCGTGCAGGGCATTGGCTGGGCGCTGAACGAGGAGTACTACTATGACGACAGCGGCCGCATGGCCAACTCCAGCTTCCTGGACTACCGCATGCCGACGGCGCTCGACGTGCCGATGATCGACACGATCATCGTCGAGGTGCCGTCGCCGCTGCACCCGTACGGTGTGCGCGGCGTCGGCGAGGTGCCGATCGTGCCGCCGCTCGCGGCGATCGCGAACGCCGTGTACCGCGCGACGGGCGTGCGCCAGACGCAGCTGCCGATGTCGCCGCGCCGCATCCTCGAGACCACGCTCGGCATCGTGTAGGGGCGCGGGGCGCCACGCCCGCCGGGCGTCGCATATGGCATGGTAGGGGCGCAGCCTGCTGCGCCCGCCGCAGGGAGACGCAAGATGGACGCGCCCACCGACTTCTCGCTAACCGGCAAGGTCGCGCTGGTGACCGGCGGCAGCCGCGGGCTCGGGCGCGCGATGGTGCTCGGCTTCGCGCGCGCCGGCGCGGACGTGGTGATCGCCAGCCGCAAGCTGGACGCCTGCCAGGCGCTGGCGGCCGAGGTGGAAGCGACGACGGGGCGCCGGGCGCTGGCGCACGCGTGCCACGTAGGGCAATGGGACCAGATCGACGGGCTGGTGGAGGCCGCGTACGCGCGCTTCGGGCGCGTCGACGTGCTGGTGAACAACGCCGGCATGTCGCCGGTCTACCCGCGCCCGGTCGACGTCACCGAGGAGCTGTACGACAAGGTGCTGGACGTCAACCTGAAGGGGCCGTTCCGGCTGACGGCGCTCGTCGGCACGCGCATGGCGGCGGACGACGGCGGCTCGATCATCAACATCAGCAGCACGGCGTCGATCCGGCCGAGCGAGTTCGTCATCCCGTACGCCGCGGCCAAGGCCGGCGTCAACGCGATGACCGAGGCGTTCGCGTACGCCTACGGGCCGAAGGTGCGCGTGAACTGCATCATGCCGGGCCCGTTCCTGACGGACATCTCGAAGGCGTGGGATATGCCCGCCTTCGAACGGCAGGCGCAGCGCTTCGCGATGCGGCGCGGCGGCGAGCCGGACGAGATCGTCGGCGCGGCGCTCTACTTCGCCAGCGACGCGTCGAGCTTTACGACGGGGGCGATCCTGCGCATCGACGGCGGCAGCCGGGCGTAGCTACTTCGCCGCGGCGCGCGCGTCCTCTTCGATGACGTGCTCCAGCGTCGCCAGCCCCTGCTCCAGCTCTTCGTCGGTCACGGTGAGCGGCGGCACGATGCGGACGGCGTTCGGCCGGACGTTGTTCACGATGACGCCGGCCTTCAGCGCGGCGTCGGTCACGCGCTGGCCGATGTCGCCGGTGAACTCGATCGCCCACATCAACCCCTTGCCGCGCACGGACGCGACGTTCGCGCAGCGGTCCAGCAGCGACTGCAGCCGCCGCTCGACGATCTTCTCCTTGCGCGCGACGTCCGCGGGGATGTCGTTGTCGATGATGTACTTCATCACCTCGTAGCCCACGCGCGTCGTCAGCGGCTCGCCGCCGTACGTGCTGCCGTGGTCGCCGGGCGTGAACACCGCCGCGTGCTCCTTCGCCAGGAACGCCGCCAGCGGCACGCCGCCGCCGATGCCCTTGCCGAGCGTCATGATGTCCGGCTCGGCGCCGAAGAGCTGGTAGGCGAAGAGCGTGCCGAGCCGGCCGCAGCCCGTCTGCACCTCGTCGAAGATCAACAGGATGTGCTGCTCGTCGCACCAGGCGCGCAGCGCCGGCAGGTAGCCCGCGTCCGGCACGTTGATGCCGCCCTCGCCCTGGATCGGCTCGATGAAGATGGCCGCCGTCTTGCCTGTCGTGGCGCGCTTCACCGCGTCGATGTCGTTGAACGGGACGTGGACGAAGCCCTCGGGCAGCGGCGCGAACGGCGCCTTGTAGCGCTCGGTGCCGCCGGCGGTGATCGTCTGCAGCGTGCGGCCGTGGAAGGCGTTCTCGGTGCAGATGATCTCGTACGCGCCCTGCTTCTTCTCCTTGCCCCACTTCCGCGCCAGCTTCAGCGCGCCCTCGTTCACTTCGGCGCCGCTGTTCTGGAAGTAGACGCGGTCGAAGCACGAGTTCTCGATCAGCAGCTCCGCGAGCTGGAGCTGGGGGATGGAGTAGAACGCGTTCGAGACGTGGATCAGCTTCGACGCCTGGTCGCGCAGCGCCTCGACGATCACCGGGTGCGAGTGGCCGAGGCTGATCGTCGCGGGGCCGCCGAAGAAGTCCAGGTACTCCTTGCCGTCCTCGTCCCAGATGCGCGTGCCCTCGCCGCGCACGGCCACGATGTCCATGCGGCGGCCGGTGCGCATGAAGTAGCGCTCTTCCTTGGCCCGCCAGTCAGTCATGCACGAAGAATACCATGCTGGTCGGAGGGGGACGGCGTCGGGCGGTCGGAGTGCGGCGGGATCTAGCTCTCGAGTTCGTCCAGGTGCGCGCGGATCTTGAGGATGCCGTCGCACAGGTCGTCGACGTCCGCCGCCGTGCCGAGGAAGATCTCGTGCGGCAGCCAGATCATCTCCTTGCCGGCCGCCTTCTCGGCGACAGGGCAGTGCGTCTGGCTGTAGTCCACCTCGATCGGCGCGTCCTTCCACGCGAAGAGCGGGTTGCTGTAGACGGGCGTGTAGAACGCCCCGTAGAGCTTCATCCCCTCGGCGGAGAGCGCCCGCGCGAAGCGGTCGCGCGGGGTGCCGCGCCAGGCGCGCTCGTCGTAGCGCAGCACCACGCCGTAGCCGGAGCGCTGCGTCATCCGCTCGTCCTGCGGCAGCGTGCTGACGCCTTCGATCTCGGCGACGCGGCGCTCGAAGTGCGTGATGTTCTCGTTGCGGCGCGCCACCTGCTCCGGCAGGCGTTCGAGCTGCGCCAGCAGCACGGCCGCCTGGAACTCCGTGATGCGGTAGTTCCAGCCGAGCATCGTGCCCTCGGCGGCCTCGCGGTCCGTCGTCTTCACGCGGCCGGAGTTCACGTACGCGTGGCAGCGCTCCTCCATAGCGTCGTCGCTGGTGATGATGATGCCGCCCTCGCCGCTGGTCATCAGCTTCGACGACTGGAAGCTGAACGCACCGAGGTCGCCCAGCGTGCCGGCGCCGCGGCCGCGCCAGAAGCCGCCGTGCATGTGCGCGCAGTCCTCGATCACGCGCAGGCCGCGCGCCCGCGCGATCTCGCCGATGCGGTCCATGTCGGCCATGCGCGAGCCCAGGTGCACGGGCAGGATGGCGCGCGTATCCGGCGTGATGTGCCGCTCGATCTGCGCGGCGTCCATGCACCAGGTCTGCGGGTCCACGTCCACGAATACCGGCTTGAAGCCCTGCACGAGCGCCGCGAACGCCGTGGCGTAGAACGTCAGCGCCGGTACCAGCACCTCGTCGCCGCGCTCCAGGCCGGCGGCGCGCAGCGATACTTCGAGCGCGGTGGTGCCGCCCGTGGTGCAGATGCCGTACTTCGCGCCGTGGTAGTCCGCGAACTTCTGCGCGAACTCGCCCGCAAAGACGTTGGGCGACGGGAATCCGCCCCAGTTGCCGCTCTCGACCACGCGCTGCAGGTTCCGGAGCTCGCGCTCATCGTGCTGCGGCCAGTCCGGCCAGGGCTCCGTGCGCAGCGGCTCCCCGCCGCGGATCGCGAGATGTGGCATGCGTGCAGGGTAGCGGAACGGCCGCTGGTCGCTAGTTGCTGGTCGCTGGCACAAGCTTCCAACTGCCCACTACCCAACTACCAACTACCAACTCCCCTCACACCGTCACCGGCTCTCGCTTCGTGAACGTGAAGAGCTGCGCGGGGCGGTGCGCGCCCTCCATGCGGGTGCCGCCGGCGGGCTTGATGATGCCGAGCGAGAGCATGCGGCGGCGGAAGTTCCGCTTGTCCAGCTCATGGTCGAGGATCGCCTCGTACACCTGCTGCAGGTCGCTGAGCGTGAACTGGCGCGGCAGCAGGCTGTACGCCACGTTCGTGTAGTCGAGCTTCGATCGCAGCCGCCGCACGGCGTAGTCGACGACGGCGTTGTTCTCGAACGCCAGCGCCGGCAGCTTGTACGCGCTGTGCCATGCGGGACGCCACGCCTCGCTGTCGCGCAGCCGCACCTGCGTGTGTTGCACCAGCGCGAAGTAGGCGATTGCGACGCCGCGCCCCGCGCCGTCGCCGCGCGACAGTTCGCCGAAGGTGTAGAGCTGCTCCAGGTAGACGTCCTGCACGCCGGTCTCGTCGAGGAGCTTGCGCGCGGCCGCGCGGTCAAGCGTCTCGCCCTCGGCTAAGAGGCCGCCCGGCAGCGCCCAGTAGTCGCGGAACGGCTCGGCGCTGCGCCGGATCAGCAGCACGCGCAGGTCATCCTCCACGACGGTGAGGATGACGACGACGACCGCTACGAGCGGCGCGACTGGGGTGCGTTGTGCGGGAGGCACGGAACTATCGCTGATCCTTGCGGCGTTCCTCGAAGTACCCTTCGGTCAGGTTCCAGACCAGGCCCACAGCGGCGAACGCGCCGATGCCGGCCAGCAGTGGCAGTACGAGTGCGTCGAGTGACATATCTATGCACGGACCGGTGCGGGGAGCGCTGTTCCTTGCAATGACCACGCGGTTGCGTTTGCGATGCGGACCGCGGCCATGCGGCCGATCTCCGCGTCGCCTTCGAAGTGTACCAGCTTGCCCGCGCGGTTACGACCGCTCCAGCGCCCTTCGCGGCGGCCTTCGACAAGCACCTCCTGCACCGTGTCAAGGAGCCGCCGGTTGATCTCCAGCGAGATCCGCGCCTCCAGCTCCTCGACCGCGTGCAGCCGTTCCTGCTTCACCTCGGCGGGCACGTCGTCCGCCAGCTTGCGGTGCGCGATCGTCCCCGGACGCGGCGAGTACGCGGCCACGTGCACCTTGTCGAAGCGCAGGCGCTCCAGCAGCGCGTACGTGTTGTGGAACGCGGCGTCCGTCTCGCCGCAGAACCCGACGATGATGTCCGTCACCATCGCGGCGTCCGGCATGCGCGACTTCACCAGCTCGAACTTCTCCAGGTACTCGGCCAGCGTGTAGCCGCGGCGCATGCGCTCCAGCACCGCCTCGTCGCCGGCCTGCACCGGGATGTAGAAATTCTCGCAGACCTTCGGCAGTTCGGCGACGGCGTCGATGATCCGCGCGGTCATGTCCTTCGGGTACGACGTGAGGAAGCGGATGCGCTCCAGCCCTGGCGTGTCGTGGATGGCGCGCATCAGGTCGCCCAGGTCGGGCGCGTCCGGCAGGTCGTGGCCGTACGCCTCGACCGTCTGGCCCAGCAGCGTCACCTCGCGCACGCCGCGCGCGCAGTAGTGCTCGATCTCGTTGCGGATGTCGGCGATCGTGCGGCTCTGCTCTCGGCCGCGGCGATACGGCACGATGCAGTACGTGCAGAACTTGTCGCAGCCGTGGATAACGGGCACGAACGCGGTCACGGCGTCCGGCTCGGCGAAGGTCGTCGGCCAGAACTCGCCGCCGCTGTCGTCGGCGCCGGCGATCTCCATGATCGGCGAGAAGTCCTGCGGCCGCGCGAAGACGTCGACGTACGGGAAGCGGCGCCGCAGGTCGTCGTCCTTCGGGCCGACCATGCAGCCCATGACGGCGATCTTCATGTCGTGCCCGCGCGAGCGCAGCTTCTTCAGCCGGCCGAGCTGGCCGATGGCGCGGTCTTCGGCGTGCTCGCGGACAGAGCACGTGTTGAGCACGACCAGGTCGGCCAGCTCAGGCGCGTCGACGGCGCTCAGGCCGGCGCGGTCCAGCCCGGCGGCCAGCTTCCGCGAATCGGCCACGTTCATCTGACAGCCGACGGTCCAGATGTGGTACTTCACGGAGGGAGTGTAGCGCGTCAGCCGGTCAGCACGTACCAAACGACAAAGCGCCGCCGCCAGCCTCGCGCAAGATCCTGTAGAGGTCCGGCGCTACACGCCCTGCTCAACCGGAAGGCCCGCAGCCTGCCACTCGGGGAATCCGCCTTCAAGGCGGCGCGCACGCCGGCCGTTCGCGTGCAGCAGTTCGATCGACTGCGGCGCCAGCACGCAATACGGGCCGCGACAGTACGCGACGATCTCGACATCGGCAGGCAGCTTATCGAGTCGAGCGGACAATTCTTCGAGTGGGATCGAGAGTGCCCCACGGATGTGGCCGGCCGTGAACTCCTCTACCGGGCGCACATCGAGCACCACGACGTCGCCGGTGTCGATCCTCCGCAGCAGTTCTTCACGACCGACAGGATCGAGCGCGTCGCGTGCGGCGAAATACGTCCGCACCGTCTGTTCCACCTCGGTCAAACGGGCCCGCGCGAGGTCTTGGAGAGCCACCAGGAATTGCGACACGGTGTCGTCGGCGATCCGATAGTAGACGCGCGTGCCCTCCTTGCGCGTGGACACGAGACGGGCCTGGCGCAGTAGCTGTAGGTGCGAGGATGCGGTGGTCAGGCCGAGATCGGTCGCCGCGGCGATCCCTTCGACGCTGCGCTCCCCCTGGCGGAGCAGGTCGAGGATTTCGAGCCGTTTTGGGCTGCCCGCTGCCTTGCCGACTCGGGCGAACTGCTCGTACAGGGCGTCCTTTACTTCGCGTGGCTGCACGACTTGCGCTTCCCCCTATATTCCATATATGTTTGGATAATCGTAGAACTTACCTCCCGCGACCGCAAGTCGCCTCTTCCGTACGAGACAGCATTGGAGACCGAGATGGCCGAATCACCACGCGTCGTAGTGCTCGGAGGCGGCATCGGTGGCGTCGTCGCCGCACGCCGCATTCGCTCCCTCGCCCCGGGCGACACCCGTGTGATCCTGATCGATCACCAGGCGCTTCAAACCTTCCCGCCCTCCTACACGTGGGTGATGACCGGCGAGCGCAACACCGCTGCCATCACGCGTGATCTCCGCCGGCTCCGGCGGAAGGGCATCGAGGTGATCGAGGGCGCGGTCGAGGCCATCGACTTCGAGACCAGGAAGATCGTCGCTGGCGCCTCGGAGATCGCGTACGACTACCTCGTGGTGGCGCTGGGCGCCGAGCTCGCCTCCGATGCCATCCCGGGACTCGCCGACCAGGCGTTTTCCTATTACCGCGCTTCCGACGCCGAGCGGCTGCATGGAGCATTGGCTGATTTCACGGGCGGCCGTGTCGCCGTGTTGATCCCATCGCTCCCGTACAAGTGCCCTGCGGCTCCATACGAGGGCGCCATGCTGCTCGATGCACTCTTCCGCAAGCGCGGCATCCGCAGCCGCGTCGACATCTCGCTATCGACGCCCGAGCCGCAACCGCTGCCGGTGGCCGGTCCCGTGCTCGGATCCGCTGTCGTCTCCATGCTCGAACAGAAAGACATCGCCTACCACCCGCAGCGCAAGACCACCGAGATCGCCGCGAGTGAGCACGAGATCGTCTTCGACGACGGCGTACGCGAGAAGTACGACCTTCTTGTCGCCGTGCCTCCCCACCGGCCGCCGGTCGTCGTGCGCGAATCAGCGATCGCAGCTCCCTCAGGATGGGTGAAGGTCGATGCCAATACGCTGGCTACGGAGCGTCCGCATGTGTACGCGATCGGCGATGTCACCGCCATTCCGCTCTTCGACGGCATGATGCTGCCCAAGGCCGGCGTCTTCGCCCATGCCGAGGCCGAGGTCGTCGCCCGGAACATCGCCGCTGAGATCCGCGGACGCGGCGAGCGTCGCCGCTTCGACGGCCACGGGTACTGCTTCCTCGAAGTGGGCGACGGCAAAGCGGCGTCCGCCAACGGCGATTTCTACGCATCGCCCCGGCAGGTGCAGATGCAGGATCCTGCCCGCTTGCGGCGTCTCGGGAAGATGCTGTTCGAGCGCTGGTGGCTCTACAGGTGGTACTGACATGAGGCTCTCGCAGGGATCAGCCCAGCACCCGCCAGGTGCGGGTTACACCACAGTCGCATTGAGGTAGGAAGTCATGAACGCTCTCTTCATCATCAACGACCCGCCATATGGCACGGAACGAGCCTACAACGCGCTCCGGCTGGCGTATTCGCTCGTGCAGCGTGACGGTGCCGGCGTGCGTGTCTTCCTGATCGGCGACGCCGCTTCATGCGCGAAACGTGGACAGCAGGTGCCGAACGGCTACTACAACTTGGAACGCATGCTCAGCGCCATCGCCCGCCGCGGCGGTGACGTCGGCGTGTGCGGCAGCTGCATGGATGCGCGCGGCATCACCGACCCGGAACTCGTTGAAGGGGCGCATCGCAGCAGCATGGACGAGTTAACCGACTGGACACTGGCAGCCGACCGCGTCCTCACGTTCTGATCTCCACGCGGCGAACGGCAAACAGCGGGCAACAAAGGGCTGTCAGCTGGTCAGCCTGTCAGCTAACAAACTCTCGTCCTGACAGGCTGACTAGCTGACCCGCTGCCTACGCCGCGCGACGCGCCGTCACCTGCAGCTTGTTGCCCCAGCGGCCGAGCGCGGCGTCGGCCAGCGAGACGGCGGCGCGGTAGGCGCGGCGCGTGATCGGGCGCGAGGCGAGGCGCATGACGCGGCCGGGCTCGTGCTTGTAGTACATCAGGTAGCGGCCCTGCGCCGTCACGTCGAAGCCGTGAGCGCGCAGCTCGCGAGCGACATCCTCCGGGCGCAGGCGCGCGACGCGGTTGCCGGCATCCTCCCACGCCTGCGAGATGCCGAGCTTCACCATGGCGGCCGTGCCCAGCGCGTCGGCGGGCTCGTTGACGCTGACGGCGCCGCTCGCGACGCGCGCCAGCTCGCGCAGACCCAGGGCGGGCTGCCCGAGGTGGTGCAGGCCGTCGTGCACGTAGCCAATGTCCGCCGCGGCGTCGCGCAGCGGCAGGTGCTCGACGTCGCCGACGACGACCAGGTAGTCGAGGCCGTAGCGCTGCGCGCGGGCGAGCGCACGCTGCGCGCAGCCCTCCGAGATATCGACGGCGATCACGCCGGCGCCCTCCCGCGCCAGCAGCTCCGCGTCCATGCCGCTGCCGCAGCACGCGTCGACGACGGTCGCGCCGCGCAGCGGCGGCAGGTGCTCGACGCTGCGCCGGAACTTCTGCTGGATCAGCCAGCGGTACGCCTCGGGCGCATCGTTGGGACGGCTGATCTCGAACTCTTCGGCGACACCACGGTCGAAGTAGTCCGCCTGCTGGTGCTTGTGGGCGTGCATGTGGTCGATCTCGTCATGCACGTCCGACGCGTCGAAGCCGGCCGGCAGCAGGATCGGGATGCCGCCGTGGACGTGGTAGGCGGCGGCGCAGAGGCTGCAGATGATCTCGCCGTCGCGCATTGCCACGTCGAGGCCGATCAGCTCGCCGTCGCGGCAGTCGGGGCAGACAAGGAGTCCGAGCAGATCAGGCCGCTGCACGGGTCTCTCCTTCCGACACAGCGTCGCGGCCCGCGTCCGACGCCGGCCCGGACGCGCCGGCGATGCGGCGCTCCGCCAGCCTGGCGTCGATCATCAGCTCGTACATGGCGATCAGGGCGCAGAACAGCAGGCCGCGCCGCCCGTCGAGGAAGCCGCGCTTCACGACGTACAGCCACGCGAAGCGGATCAGCGGCCGGCCCGGCAACCGGAACCAGACGCGGTCCTTCATCGCGCGGCGACGGTCCGCCCACGATCCCATCCACGACCCCTTCTTGCGGTCCGCGGCGGGGTCCATGATCTGCGCTGCCTCGAGCGCCGCGTAACGGTTGTGCCGCTCGATGAAGGCGGTGAGCCCCTTGCGGTTCTCGTGCATCAGCGCGACGCGCAGAGGGCGCGCCTCGCCGTCGACGATCATGTGCTCGTGCACCTGCACATCCTCGCAGCGGGCCCCTGCCCTGCGGAACAGGCGCAGCTGGTAATCCGGGTACCACCACGCGTGCTTCAGCTCCTGTCCCAGGAAGATGTAGCGCCGCGCGACGTAGTAGCCGGCCACACCCGGCGCGCCCACGGCGTCGCGCATCTCAGCAACCGCGGCTTCGGGCAGGTACTCGTCGGCATCGAGAAACAGCACCCAGTCTGTAGTTATGTCGAGTTCGCGGAGCGCCCAGTTCTTCTGCCCCGCGTGCCCCTCCCACTCGTGCTGCACCACCTCCGCGCCGTGCGCCGTCGCAATCTCGCGCGTGCCGTCGCTGCTGCCGCAGTCCACGACGATGACGCGCCCGAGCGGCCGCGCCGAGCGCACGCAGCGCGCGACGTGCAGCGACTCGTCGCGCGTCGGGATGATCACTGTGATGTTGCTGTCGCTCATGCCGCCACCCTCTCGTACATCGCAGCCAGCCGCGGGCCGACCGCGGCCCAGTCGTAGCGCCGCGCAAACGCGCGCGCGGCAACGCCAAGCGATGCGCGCCGCGCACCGTCGCCCAGCAGCGAAGCTATCGCAAGGGCGAACGCCGCCGCATCGAGGTCGCAGATCACGCCCGCGCCCGCGTCAGCGATCTCCGGCGCGATGTTGACGCCGGGCGCGATCACGGCCGCACGGCCCGCCGCCAGCGCTTCCGCGACGGCGATGCCGAAGTTCTCCGAGTGAGACGGCAGCGCCCAGACATCGGCCGCAGCCAGGGCGGCGAGCTTGTCCCGCCCGCGGAGCATGCCGGTGAACGCGACGCCGTCCCCCACGCCTTCGCGCACGGCCAGCGTTTCGAGTTCCGGCTGCAGGCCCTCGTCGTCCGGGCCGACGATCGCCAGGCGGCACGCCGGCACGTCGCGGCGGACGATGGCGTACGCGCGGATCAGCACGTCGAGCCCCTTCTTGCGCGAGAGCCGGCCGAGGAACATCAGCACGGGGCCGTCGTGGCCGCCGAGATGGCGCGCGCGGAACTCCTCGCCGGACGGCAGGTCCTGGAACTCGTCCCAGCGGATGCCGTTCGGGATGACATCGCGCGGCACGCCGGGGGCGACGTCGTCCGTGAGCCTCGCCTCCTCGTCGGACGTGACGTGCAGCGCCGACGCGTGCCGCAGCATGCCGCGCTGCCACAGCGCATCGGCGATCAGCTTCACCGGGCGGTTGCGCGCGCGCAGGTACGGGTCCAGCGAGCCTCGTGGCGAGACGACGTACGGCACACCGCCGCCGCGCGCGCCGCGGTAAGCGGCGAACTGCGGGAACAGGAAGAGCGAGTGGATGTGCACGACGTCGTAGTCCTTCGCCTCGCGACGCAGCGCGCCCCACAGCTCCGGCGAGAACGCCAGGCGGTACGGCGCGCGCGCCGGGAAGAGGCGCAGGTCCAGCGTCTCCGCGCCCTGCGGCAGGTCCGCCGCGTCCACGCGCGCGTGGTACGACGCCGACGCGGCCTCCGCCATGTCCGTCGTGAAGATCGTTGTCTCGACGCCGCAGCGCTCGAGCGCCAGCGACGACTCGACGACCGCGACCGGCGGGCCGCCGGTGCGGGCAGCGAGGTTCGGGATGACGTGCAGCACTCTCATGCGGCACGTCCGACCGGCGTCGCGATGGTTTGCGCCCAGCGGCAGAGCGCAAAGAGCGACCAGGCGGAGAGCCAGCGCCGCCCGTCCACGACGAACCGCTCCCAAACGTCGATCATCGCATCGGGGTTCAGCAGTTCGGACAGCGCGGCCGGCGGCTCGCGCAGCGTCGATTCGACCTCCGCGCGCATCGATTCGCGCATCCAGCGGCTGATCGGAAGCGCGAACCCCTGCTTCCGGCGATCCATGATCTCCGGCGGCAGCAGATCGCGCGTCGCCTCGACGAGCAGCCGCTTGTGGCCGCCGCGCCTCGCCGGCCCCGCAAGGTTGAGCACCCATTCGACGAGCGGCTGGTCGAGATACGGTACGCGCACCTCCAGGCTGTGAGCCATGCTCATCGCGTCCGTATCGCGCAGCAGCACGTTCTTCGTGTAGTTCGTCAGGTCGAGCGCGGACACCTGCCCGGACAGATCCCGCGATCGGTCGACCGCTTGCACTGCGGACACAATGCCGCGGTCGTCTCGACACGGCGAGAGGCGCGCCACCTCGTTCGGCAGAAAGAGCCGCCTCAGCAACTCGTACGATGAGTCACCCTGCTCGCGATGCGAGAGCCAGGCGTCGAGCTTGTCATCGTTTCCGGACCTGCCCGCCGCCCGCATGACGCCGCCGGCGAACCGCGCGACCGGCTGAGGCAGCCTCCGGGCAAGCTCGAGCGACGCCATCCGGCTCTCGTAGCCGTAGCCGTCAAACAGCTCGTCGGCGCCGAGGCCGCTCAGCGCGACCTTCAGCCCGCTGCTCGCGGCGGCACGCGACACAACGTAAGAGTTCACGCCGTCGAACGTCGGCTGGTCCATCGCCGCGAACGCGCCGCCCAGCGATTCCAGCAGGCTGTCCGGACGCAGCATCACCGATACGTGATCGCTTCCGATACGTTCCCTGACCAGATCGATGTACGGCCGTTCGGAGAACGCCGGATCGTCGAACACCACCGACACTGTCCGCAACCGCGACGTTCGGCTCGCCGCGAGCGCCGCCAGTACCGACGAGTCGATGCCGCCGGAGAGGAACACGCCAAGCGGCGCGTCGCTGACGAGATGGCGGTCGATGCTGTCTTCCAGTAGCGCCCGTAGTTCGACCGCCGCGTCCTCGCGGCTTCGCTGCACGCCGCCGCTGTGGGGCGGCGACCAGTACCGGGCTACCCGTAGGTCGCCGTCGCGGAGCACAGCGGTGCATCCCGCCGGAAGCGCGAAGACGTCCTCGATCGCGGTGAGCGGCTCGCTGACCGCGCCAAAGGCCAGGTAGGTCTGCAGACCGCCGGCCGAGATGCGAGCCGGCACGCGGCCGGACTGCAGCAGCGCCTTCACCTGCGAAGCAAACAGCAGCGAGCCGCCGTGCTGCCAGTAGTACAGCGGCTTGATGCCGAGCGGGTCACGCGCCATGAACAGCTGCCGCCTGCGCCCGTCCCAGATCGCGAAGGCGAACATGCCGCGCAGGCGCCGTACGCACGCCTCGCCATAGCGGGCGTATGCCTTCAGCACGACCTCGGTATCGCAGCTCGATGCGAACTGCTCGCCGTCCCGCGCCAACTCTTCGCGCAATTCTCGATAGTTGTAGATCATCCCGTTGAAGACAACCGTCAGTCCGCGCGCTTCGTCCCGCATGGGCTGGTGCCCTGCCGGCGTCGGATCGATGATGGCGAGCCGGCGGTTGCCAAGCGCCACCGAACGATCGCCCGCCGCGATGTCGACGACGCCGCCGTCATCAGGCCCGCGCGCGACCATCTGGTCGCACATCGCGGCCACCGCCGCGCGCATGTCGTCGCCTCGGCAGCCAACAGCTCCCGCTATGCCGCACATACGGTCCTCCGCTCATTGCCGCCATCACCGGGCTTCGCGCCACCGGACTCCGCCACAAGCTCGTACGCTCGCGCGACGCCTTCGATCGTCCGCGCCCACGTGAACTGAGCCGCGCGCTCGACGCCGCGCCGGCGCATCCTGGCAGCGAGTTCGGGCGACTCGAGGATCGCGCGCACCGCCGCACCAAGACCGGGAACATCGCCGGCGCCGGCCCGTAGCCCGGCATCAGCGACGACTTCGACAAGCGACTGGCAGTCCGAGGTGACGACCGGCAGCCCGCAGGCCATCGCCTCAAGCGGCGGCCAGCCGTAGCCCTCGTAGAACGATGGGAAGAGCAGGACGTCGCACGCGTTGTACAGCTCGACGAGGCGCTGGTCCGACACGCGGCCGCACTCGATCACCGCACCTGCGACGTTGAGCCGCAGCGCGAGGTCCCGTTCGGCCGCATCGAGCGGCACGCCCACACGCACGAGCGCGACATCGACGCCTGATTGCCGCAGCGCGGCCAGCACCCGCAGCGTGCCGGCGACGTTCTTGTATGCGTCGCCCGTCGACACGTGCAGGATCGTCTGCCGCGCGGCGCCCGGAACGGCCAGCTTCACGTGGTTCCGCGCACCGTCGGGCATCACGCGGAAGCGCGCGTCCACGCCGTATGGCACGACGCTGATCCGATCCGGATCGACGCCGCGCAGCGCAATCAGGTCGCGCTTCGTCGCGTCGCTGGGGCAGATCACGTGCGCGACGCGCCGCAGCCACGACGTGCTCCAGCGAAATCGCGCCAGCGAGACGCGCCGCGGCGTGAAGCCCGCGACGCCTTCGGCCGCCTTCAACTGCATCAGGTCATGGCACGAGATCACCGTACGCTCGTGCGGCAACAGCGCCGCAAGATGGCCGTAGCCGTGATCCAGGATGTGGTAGATCCCCACCCGTTTCGACCGCGCGGCGAGCGGATAGCGCGCGAAGCGGGTCGCGTAGCTGTCCAGCCGGCGGAGGCCGAGGCGGGCCGCAAGCGCCGATTCGTGCAGCATCGTCGACGTCATGACGATGGACTCGTGGCCGGCGAAGCCGCGCTCGATCTCATCGGCGAGCCGCTCCATCGAGTACAACCGCTGCTCCGGCACGTCGCGCAGGAGCAGCACGTTCGTCCGGCGATCACTATGCTGCGCGTCACCGCGATGGTTCACTTGCGCGCCCTCAGTTCCCAGCTCGATCCCCACAGTGCGTCGAACAACGGCATGCGCAGGAGGTGCGGCACGGCGTCCAGGAAGCCGAGGCGGGACGAGAGCGGCACGCCGCCCATGCGCCAGACCGCTTCGACGTGGAAGCCCACGTCTTCGAGCAGCAGCCGTGCCGACCGCTCCGTGAACCCGCGCAGGTGCGTGTAATCGGCCCACACGCGCCTTGGGCGCGCCATCACCACAGAGGCAACGATGACACCGCCGGGCCGTGTCACACGAAAGGCCTCGCGGGCAAGGTGGCCGGGATCCTGCACGTGCTCGAAGATGTCTTTCGCGAGCACGCCGTCGAATGTCGCGTCCGGATACGGCAGCGGCGCGGCGTCGAGGTCGACGCACAGCGCGCGCTCGTGCTCCATCGCTTGCGCAACCGCCGCCGCGTCGACGTCGACGCCGTGCACCACCACGTCCTCCAACGGGCGGAGCCTGCCGAAGTCTCCGGTACCGCAGCCCACATCGAGCAGCGTGCGCGCGCCCGCGAACTCGCGGTGGTAGCGCGCCGCAAGCCCCGCCGGCATGCCGCCGCCACGGTAGTACGCCTGCTTCTCGACGGCGCTCAGCCGAGCGCTTCCTGCCGCTTCCATGCGGCCTCCTCTCTCCGGCCGCCAAGGCACGCCCTGACGATGCCGTCCGCGCACGCCTCGATACTGTAGCCCTGGACGATCTTCCGGCTGCGCGCGCCGTATCGCTCGCGCA
>JBGQBE010000007.1:0-90217 GCA_041494685.1 Dehalococcoidia bacterium
CTGCTGCGGTACCATGCCCGCGATGTCTGTCATCGACGCCGGCCGCCGCCGCTTCTCCGACTTCGATATCGCCAGCCGCGCCGCGTTCTTCTCCTTCTCGTCGAACGCGCTGCTGATGGTACTGAAGCTCACCGTCGGCCTTGCCTTCGGCTCCATCGCCGTCCTCGGCGACGGCGTGGACAGCGCCGAGGACCTCTTCGCGTCCGGGCTGGCGTTCTTCACCGTGCGCCTCTCGCTCCAGCCCGCCGACGAGGCCCACCCCTACGGCCACGGCAAGGCCGAGAGCCTCGCCGCCATGTCACAGGGTGCGCTCATCGCCAGCGGCGGCGTCTTCATCGCCGCCATGGCCCTGTACCGCTTCATCAACGGTGGCGCCGAGATTAGCGTCGGCCCCTCGCTCGTCACGATGCTCATCGCCGCCGCCGCCAACGCCGGTGTCGCCGTTTATTCGCTGCACGCCGCGAAGGTCAGCGGCTCCGTCGCCATCGCCGCCGACGCTCGGCACCTGCTCACGAACGTCGCGCAGGCCGCGGCGATCATCGTCGCGCTGCTCGTCGTAGGCGTCACCGGCAACCACATCTTCGACCCCATCGTCGCGTTGCTGCTGGCGGCGTACCTGCTCTGGATCGCCTTCGGCATCTTCCGCGCCGCCCTGCACGAACTGGTCGATTCCGCGCTGCCCGCATCGACGCGCACCGCGCTCGACGAGTGCCTGGCGCACGAACACCACGGCATCCGCGGCTACCACGCGCTGCGCACACGCAAGTCCGGCCGCGAGACGCACATCGACCTGCACGCCCTCGTCGACCCCGAACTCACTGTCAGCGAGGCGCACCGCCTCGTCGAGACGGTGGAGGACGACATCCGCTCGATGATCCCCGGCGCGGTCGTGAGCGTCCACGTCGACCCGGACGAGCCCGGCATCATGGATCGAAATCCCGTGCCGCAGGCGCACGCCGACCACGGCCTGCACCTGCACCAGCACTGACAGATTGGAGGAGGCACACGACATGGGCGCACTCGAAGGCAAGGTCGCGATCGTCACCGGCGCGGCGCGCCAGCGCGGCATCGGCCGCGGCATCGCGCTCGGTCTCGCCGGCTCCGGCGCGGCGGTCGCCGCCGTCGGGTCGCCGCGCGCGTCCGAGCAGTACCCGGAGCACGAGCGCGCTGTCGGCTGGCGCGGCGCGGCGTCCGTCGCGGCGGAGATCCAGGCGGCCGGCGGCCGCGCGGTCGGCTTCGACGCCGACCTCACCCGCCCCGACGACGCGGAGCGCACCGTCGCCGAGACGATCGCCGCGTTCGGTCGCGTCGACATCCTGGTGAACAACGCCGGCCTCGCCTTCTGCGGCGAGAAGAACCTCTGGGAGATCGATGACCGCGAGTGGTTCGACGTCGTCGACGTGAACCTCAACGCCGTCTACCTGCTCACGAGCCGCGCGCTGCGCCGCATGGTCGAGGCGAAGCAAGGCGGGCGCATCATCAACATCTCGTCCACCGCCGGACGCATGGGCGTCCCTCAGTACGGCGCCTACTGCGCGACGAAGTTCGGCATCATCGGCCTTACGCAGATGCTCGCGCTCGAGGCCGCGCCGCACGGGATCACCGTCAACGCCGTCGCGCCCGGCTCCGTCGATACGGACATGATGGACGGCACGTTCACCCACATGGCGTCGCGCTTCGGTGCCGAGATGCAGAACATCAAGACCGCCGTCGTGCGCGGCATCGCCCTGGGCCGCCAGGGACGCCCCGCCGACATCGCCGGCGCGGTCGCGTTCTTCGCCGGCGATGACGCGTCGTGGATCACGGGACAGACGCTGAACGTCAACGGCGGCGCACCGATGGACTGAGCCGCTACCCCAGTTCGCCCGCAGCGTGCAGCACCAGCGTCGCCGCCACCAGTCCCGCCGTCTCGGAGCGCAGCACCCGCTCGCCCAGCGTGACCATCGTCACGCCCGCCGCCTCGGCTCGCTCCACCTCCGCCGGCTCATAGCCGCCCTCCGGCCCGATGAAGATGCTGACCTCGCCCAGCGCGTACAGCGCGTCGATCTCCTGGTTCAGCACCGCGTGGATGTTCGGCGCACTCCCGCCAGCTTCCTCATACGGCAGCAGCAGCAGCCCCGGAGCGGCGGCCAGCGCCTCGTCGAAGCGCTGCGGCGCCTCCACGACCGGCACGGCGCCGCGCCCGCACTGCTCGGCTGCCTCGACGACGATACGGCGCCAGCGGTCCATGCGTGCGCCCTCGCCCGCCGTCTTCACCACGGCACGCGCCGCGATCAGCGGCACGAAGCGCGCCACACCGATCTCCGTCCCCTTCTCCAGCAGCCACTCGAAGCGCTCGCCCTTCGTGATCGACTGGTAGAGATGCACCTTCACGTGCGGCTCGGGCGGCCCCTCGTGGCGCTCCACCGCTGCCGCCAGCACCCGACGCGACGAGATCGTTTCGATCCGCGCGCGCACGTCGCCGCCGCTGCCGTCGAAGAGCTCGACCTCGTCGCCTTCGCGCAGCCGCAGCACGTTCGCCAGCCGCTGCGCCAGCGCGCCCGTGATCTCGATCCGATCGTCCGCCAGCGCCGGCAGATCCACGTAAAATCGGCGAGTCACGCTGCACCTCCCGGCCCCACCGCCTCGATGCAGCGCCAGTCGCCCATCACCCGCACGCTCTCGACGCGCGCGCCGGCCGCCGCCAGCGCGTCGCAGGTCTCGCGCTCGCGCTCGCCGATCACGCCCGACACGATCAGCCGTCCGCCCGGCGCCAGCGCGGCCACCAGCGGCACGGCGATCTCGATGATCACGCGCGCGATGATGTTCGCCACGACGACGTCGAACCCCGCGGCCGCGGCCGGCTCCGCGAACGGCCACGCGCCGCCCAGGCTCCCCTCCGCCGCGCGCACGATCGCGTCCGCGCCGTTCGCGCGCGCGTTCGCCTCCGTCACCCTCACGCAGTTCGCGTCGATGTCGACGGCCCGCACCTCGTGCGCGCCGAGCAGCGCCGCCGCGATCGCCAGGATGCCCGAGCCGCAGCCGGCGTCCAGCACACGCATACCCGGCCGCACGTGCCGCTCGATCGCCTCCAGGCACATCCGCGTCGTCTCGTGCTGCCCCGTCCCGAACGCCATCCCCGGGTCGAGCGTCAAGACCACGTCGCCCGCCCCTCGCTCGAACGCGCGCCACGACGGCACCACCACGATCCGCTCGCCGTAGCGTTCGATGTGGAAGTACTCCTTCCACGACTCCGCCCAGTCCTCCTCCGCCACGTCGCGCACCGCCACGCGCGGCTCGATGCCCTCGCCGCCCAGCGCCCGCGCCGCCTCCACCGCGACGTCGCCGCCGCGGTCACGCGGCACGTACGCGTGCACTTGCGCGCTGCCGTCGCGGCGGATCACCGCATCGGACTCCAGGTCGGCCTGCGTGAACGGCGTTTCGATCCACACGTCGCCTCCCGTCGCGGCGCGCAACGCGTCGGCCGCCTGCTCGGTCTGCGATGCGGGCACGGTGGCGATGATCTCGATGTAGTCCACGGGGTTACGCGTTCGGCGCGGCGCTGGCGGCGGCCGAAGCATCGGGCGCGTCGGCGCGCGCGCCGCCCAGCCGGGCGGCGCGCTCTTGCTCGTACGTCTGCCACTCCACGATCAGCTTGCGGTGCGCGTAGTCGTAGCCGATCTGGTCGCCGATCCAGCCGCCCAGGATGCCAGCGAACACGCGCCCGCCGATGATCAGCGCCGCCGTCGCGCCCGCCAGCATCCACAGCGACTGGTTGTAGCGGTAGACCGCTACGGCCACCAGCGCGATGAACAGCACCAGCCCTAGTCCGAGGCCCGCGAACGCGAAGGAGTTGACGATCAGGCTCTCGCGCTTGCGCATCCGCCGGTACAGGTCGAAGAAGTCGCTCGGGATCTTCGCGCACGGCTCGACATCCGCAGTCGTGTGGCCGCAGTGGCCGCACGTGTCGGCCTTCTTGCCCAGCGGCGTATAGCAGTAGCCGCAGAAGCGCCCCACGTTCGGCGCTTCGCCGGCGATCATCGCCGCCATCAGCTCGTCGAGTCGCTTGGAGAAGACCGGTATCTCGCTGCCCTCGTACGTGCGCTCGTTCACGACGCCACCGCCCGCGCCGACGCGCCCCGCACCAGTCGCCGCAACTCGCGGAAGTACCGCAGCTTGTCCGCGCGCTGGTACGCCGCCGTCCGCGCCGACGTCGACGGCATCACGTATACGGCCGCCTCGCCGATGCGCTCCGGCTGCAAGCCGAACTCGCACGCGTGGCCGGCGAAGACCTCGTAGATGCGCTTGCCGTTGAAGCAGACCAGCTTCGGCCGGCACGCCAGCAGCTTGCGCCGCAGCACACCCGCGCCCGCGCGCATCTCCGCCAGCGACAGGTCGCTGATCGACGGCGACGGCCGCGACACCATGTTCGTCAGGCCGATGCCCCACTCCAGCACGCGCGCGTCCTGCTCGTACGTCAACGGCTCCGTCACCAGGCCGCATTCGTTCAGCAGCGGCCAGAAGTGGTTGCCGGGACCCGCGTAGTGGTGTCCCGCCGCGGCCGAGCGCGTGCCCGGATTGATGCCCACGAACACGAGGTCCAGCCCGTCACGGAGGTAGTCGGGAAGCTGTTTCACGAGCGACAAGGTAGCACATCGCCCCCGCGCGGCAGAGCGCCGCGCCCGCGCCCTCGTCACTCCCCTGCCGCGGGTACCGCGATCGCGACCGTCCGCCGGTTCGCGCGGACGATCGTCACCGCGACGGCCACCGCCATCAGCCCGGTGAAGAAGATCTCGACGAAGCGCGCCATGCTCTTCGTGTCGCCGAACTCCAGGCCGAAGACGCCCAGCACGTAGCCGACCATCGTGAACACCACGGCCCACAGCGTCGCGCCCGCGTAGTCGAGCGGCGCCCAGCGGCGGTACGGGATGCGGAACAGCCCCGCCGCGACCGGGCCGAGCATCCGCGAGTAGCCCGCGAAGTGGTACACCAGGATGATCCAGCGGTGGTTCGACTCCATCGTCCCCCGCACCCGCTCCATCAGCCGTCCCGTCGCGCCGCGCTCCAGCGCCCGCGTCCAGCCCAGCCGGCCGATGCCGTAGCTCAGCGTGTCGCCGGTCCACGTCGCCGCCACCGCCAGCACCAGCACGAGCCCGAGGTTGATCGCGCCGTTCTCCGCCGCCAGACCGGCCAAGATCAGGATGATCACACCGGGCACCAGCAGCCCCAGGAACATGCTGTTCTCCATCAGCACGCCGAAGAAGACCACGTAGTAGCCGTAGTCCTTGAACAGCGCTTCCAGCTTGCGGATGCTCCACTCGCTGAGGCGCTGCACGAACGCCAGATTGTGGTTCAGCGACTCGAACGGCGAGATGCGCGGCAGCACGAACAGCACGAACGCCGCGACGAGCGCGCCCGCCCGCACCGCCGCGCCGAACCACGGCGGCATCTTGCTCTCTGCCGGGGTCTCGTCCATCCCTCACCTGCTCCGAGTCGATTATGTCCATTGTCGGGAATCGCCCAGCGCGGCGCAAACTTGCGCTTCCAGGTACCTCAATTTTCGTTATGTCGCGCAAATCGAATCTGGCTGTGTACCTGTTTCGTAATTTCGACTTTTCCGGGACGGGATGGACAAAGGGGCGCGGAGGACACGGAGGGAGGCAATATTGGGCCCTTGTGGTACATCGTGCGCGTCATCGCAGACACCCCGGGTTCGGCATCGACTCACCGTGTGCTCTACGAACTTAGGGGGTGCGACGTACGTTGTCCAAGGCCGGAGGATCACCCCGCCCACCGCGAGATGGGCGGCAGCACGAGCAGCACGAACGCCGCGACCAGCACGCCCACGCGCACCGCCGCGCCGAACCGTCGCTGATCACGCTGCGGCTGCTGGAGCGGTTCAGCAACACCGACCAGATCGCCGCGAGGGCTCCGTCAGAATGGCTTCACATTGTCCGCGATCTTCTGGCGCGTTAGATAGACGAGAAACTCCACCCCGTGAGGTGAAATCGCATATTGATCATCGGTTACGGTGACGAGCCATTGGTTCACCAAGAATTGCAGGTAGTCGGAACGCGGAAGGTTCCAATTCGGAAACTGTGCTCGCGCAAAGGTGAGGTGCTGCTGGTAGAACCAGTCCAGGTCATCCGCTGAGGCCCGCGGCACCGCATTAAGGTGCTTGAGCAACGCGAGCTGTGTGCCGTAGATGATGCGGTAGGCGAACTCGAACGAATACAACTGCCTCCACGCCGACTCGGCGTCAACCGGCGTGGCCGCGGTCGTCGTGGCCGTTGTCGTCGCAGGTACTTCCTCCGCAGGGGCCTCCTCCGCTTCTGCTTGCTGCTGTAACGGCTCCGACTGCTGTTGGTTAAACGCTAGCTTGCCGAAAGGCGTTTCTGCCTGGATATCGCGCTGCAATAGGGTGCTGATTTCGTCACGGAACTTGAACAAGAGAATCGCGAGGAGCACACCAACGGTCGAGGGCCACGCGAGGGCACCAACGAGATCGACAGTCGTGCGATACCAGTCCAGCATACGCCCCCCTTGCGCTACGTCGTTGCTATTCTAGTTCATCGCAGCTCTTTATGGATACATCACTACCGAGGTATACCAGAGTTATCAGCTAGAGATTATGACAAGGGCGGCGGCGATGGCGAAGCGATTACTCGCCGCCGGCAGGTGCTGGTGCAGCTGCGGCGCGGAGGTGCCGCTCGGCAGGTTCTTCGCGCCCCGCCGCGCAAACGTGCGCACGCCCCACCGTGGCCCCGCGCCGGCCGCGCGCTACCCTGTAGCGTGAGCGAATCGCCGTTCAAGCCGCACTTCTTCGAGCGCGAGGATGAGTCGCCGGACGCGCTGTTCTACGCGCAGGCGCGGCTGCTCGTGCACATCGACGAGCACGCGATCGCCGCCGCCGGCGCGCTCTACGGCGCGCTGCTGCCGGTCGGCGGCGCCCTGCTCGACCTTATGTCGAGCTATCGCTCCCACCTGCCCGACGCGCTCGCCTGGTCCCGCCTCGCCGGCCTCGGCATGAACGAGGTCGAGTTGCGCGAAAACCCGCAGCTCACCGAGTACGCCGTCCGCGACCTCAACGCCGACCCGCGCCTCCCCTACGGCGACGCCGAGTTCGACGGCGCGGTCGTCACCGTCTCCGTCCAGTACATGACGAAGCCCGTCGAGATCTTCCGCGAGGTCTGCCGCGTGCTGAAACCCGGGGCGCCGTTCGTCGTCACCTACTCCAACCGCATGTTCCCCACCAAGGCCGTGCGCGTGTGGCGCGCGCTCGACGACCGCGAGCGCGCCGGGCTCATCGGCGCGTACTTCCGGGACGCGGGCGGCTTCGGCGACGTGACCGCGGAGGACCGCAGCATCGACAGCGGAGCGTACAATGATCCGCTGTACGCCGTGTGGGCGCGGCGATCGGCGGTGTGACGGACGGCACTGTCGCGGCGCCCGATGATGATATGTAATAGTCCGGAGCCGCGGCATGCGCGCCGCGCGCGGCCGGACGTGGCCGAGACCACGGGAGGGTGATGGTACACCAGACATTCGTGACGAAAGACGACCAGGCGCTGAAGATCTTCACGTGGGCGGCCGGCGCGGCCAGCCTGCGCATGGCCTACTACGGCCTGCGGCTCGGCATCTTCAACGCCATCACCGCACAGCCCGAAGGGCTGACGATCGAAGGCATAATCGAGCGAACCGGCCTGGACGGGCGTTACGTGCGCGCCTGGGCGAAGACCGCGCTCGCCGGCGAGCTCCTGGAGTACGATCCGGCCAGCGGCCGCTTCATCATGGCCTCCTTCATGGAGGCGCTGCTCATGGACGACCAGGACTTCCAGTACCAGGCCGGGCTCGTCACCAGCCACGCCGTCGAGTCACGGCTCGCTGACCGCGTGGTCGATTGCTTCCAGAGCGGCGAGGGCATCCCCTTCGCCGACTACGGGCAGGAGATGGTCGAGACGATCCATGCCTTCAGCAAGGCGGCCTACGAGCTCTTCCTCCCCAGCGTCCTCCTGCCGGCGCTGCCGGAGCTCACGCAGAGCCTCGCCGGCGGCGGCACGATCCTGGAGCTCGGTTGCGGCGCCGGCGCCGGCCTCGTCTCGCTCGGCAAGACGTTCCCGCACTGCACCGTCACCGGCCTCGACCCCGACCCGACGTCGATCGCGCTGGCACGGCAGCGCATCGAGGAAGCCGGTCTCGGCGAGCGCGTCCACGCCGAGGAGATGCGCGGCGAAGACCTCACCGGCGAAGACGCCTTCGACTTCATCTACACGCAGATCTCGCTGCACGAGATGGACGACGCCCGCATCGTCCTGGCGAACGCCTACCGCGCCCTCAAGGAAGGCGGCACCATCCTGATCACCGAGATCCGCGGTCCGGAGCGCATCGAGGACTGTGCCGGGCCGTACGACGCCGTGCTGTCTCACATCGACCTCTTCTACGAGATCCCGCAGGCCGTGGCGAAGGGCGGACACGCCGTCGGCTTCTTCACGCGCGGCGAGGTCGAGGAGATGGCGGCCGGCGCCGGCCTGCACGACGTGCGGGAACTGGAGCTCGAGCAGCCGCTCTACGCCGCCTTCGTCGCGACGAAATAGCGGACTACCGGAGAACGAGCAACGCGGCGGGGTTCCCGCCGCGTTTCATTGCACTGCCACCCGTAACCAGGCGCCAGTCACCGATCACCAGCACCCAGGTCACCAGATCACGGTGCTACCGCGGCGATCGGCTTGATCACCTTGTTGTTCACGAATCCCATCGCGTCCCACGGCCAGTAGCGTATCCACGCCTGGCCGATGATGTTCTCCTCCGGCACGAAGTCGCACTGCTGCGTCGCGGCGCAGCTCTGCCCCCACGCGTGCGAGTCGTAGCTGTTGCGCCGGTTGTCGCCCAGCACGAAGTACTGTCCCGGCGGCACGGTCTTGGGCGCGAACGTGTAGTTCGGCGTGTCCTTGATGTAGTTCTCTTTCAGCGGCGCGCCGTTCACGTACACCTTCTCGTCGCGCACCTCTACCGTATCTCCCGGCACGCCGATCACCCGCTTCACGAAGTCGCGCGTCGGGTCCAGGGGGAAGCGGAAGACGATCACGTCGCCGCGCCGCGGCGGCCGGAACAGGTGCCGCTCCTGGCCGTTATCGCCCGGAACGAACGGAATGTAGTCGTGGATCTTGTCCATGTTCACCCGGAAGTACAGCGCCTTGTTCACCAGCAGATACTGCGAGTTCTGCAGCGAAGGCTCCATGCTGTTGCCCTCGACGCGGAAGTTCTGGACAACTCCCTTGACCGCGAAGAAGATCAGCAGCGCCAGGATCACGGTCTCGGCCAGCTCGCGGCCGATACGACGGGCGCGCGCCCCGGAACCGCGCCGTGTACGCTGCATCTGCTCGTACGGGACGGCGCGGTCCCATGCGTTCGGGCTCAGGCCCAGGTCGGACGTCGAATAGGCCAGCTCGAGCGAGGCCGGCACGTCCAGGTACGGCGCCGCCGGGTCATCGTCCGGGAGGGGCACAGCCGCCTCGGCCGGCGGCGCGTCGAACGCGCGCAACGCCTCATCACGCTCCGTGCGGGGCGTCAATGGCGGCTGCGGGGCCTCGTACGAGGGATCGCCGGGCGAGTTGTCCGGCGCGGCGGGATCGTAGGACATAAGCTCTCTATTCTAGCATGCCCGCCGGACGGCGGCGGTCGCGCCCTCTGTTAGAATTTGGCCCACTGATGACGAATCCTGCGACAGAGGCTGCCGACTTGCCCGATGAGGCGGCGCTGGTCCGCGGCGCCCGCGACGGCTCGCTCGACGCGTTCAACGCGCTCGTCGATCTGCACCAGCGGCCGGCGTACAACCTCTGCCTCCGAATGCTCGGCAGTTCCGCGGCCGCCGAAGATGCCGCGCAGGACGCGTTTCTGTCCGCATTTCGCCACATTGGCTCGTTCAAAGGCGCGAACTTTCGCCCCTGGCTGATGCGCATCGCCGCCAACGCCTGCCTCGACGAGCTGCGCCGGCGCGGCCGCCGCCCCGCCGTCTCGCTCGACGCGCCGGTGCCCGGCAGCGACGACCCGCCCGACGCCCCGGACACCGCCGCTGGCCCGGAGGCACTGGCGCTGCGACGCGAACAGCGGGACGCTGTCCAGGCAGCCCTGCTGCTCCTGCCGCCCGACCAGCGCATGGCGGTCGTCATGTGCGACGTCCAGGGCTTCGCGTACGAGGAGATCGCGGAGGCGATGCGCACCTCCGTCGGCACGGTGAAGTCGCGGATCGCGCGCGGACGCGAGAAGATGAGACGGGAGCTGGGGCCGCGGCTGGAACAAATCAAAGGTGAGCACCGTCAGTAGATCAGAAGCCGGTTCATCCTACGGCCTCCTCCGGGGATTCTTGTGAAGAAACTGTTAGCGTTCGGACAACACCGGCCCGACACGGAGGCGCTCTCCGCCCTGCTCGACGCCCGACTCGACGCGGCACGGTCCGCCACGCTCGACGCGCACGCAGCCACCTGCGATGCCTGCCGCGCGCGGTTCGCCGAGCTGCGCGCCGTCCGCGACTCGCTCCGCGCGATGCCCGCCGCCGAGACGCCGCGCTCGTTTCGCCTGCGCGCCGCCGACGTCGAACGCGCGCGGCCCGTGGCGGCGCCGGGGGGCTTCGCGCGGGCGCTGCCGCTGATGAGCGCGGCCGCCGTAGCGGCCTTCATCGTCCTGATCGGCGCGGGCGTCTACGCGAACAGCGGCGGCTCCAGTTCGAGCCGAAACTCGCTCACCGCGTACACAGGCCAGCAGGCGAAGACCGAGGCGCAGTCCGCCGCCGCATCCGCCGCGGATAGCGCCGGCAAACGCATCGCGTCCACACCGGCCGCCAACGAGTCAGATCTCGGCGGCGCGGAGGCGCCCACAACGACGCAGGGCGCCGCCGCACCAGCGCCGTCCGGCTCCGGTGCGTCGGCGCCAACCGCGCCGCCGCCGACAGCGCCGACCACGGCCGCCTACAGCGACAGCGCCGCCCCGTCGGGCGGCACGCACGACAACGCAGGTTTGTGGTGGTACGCCGCAGCGGCCGCCGGCATCGTCGCCGCAGCGACAGCGGGAGCCGCGCTCTACGCGCGGAGAAAGAGAGACGGGCTATGAACATCCGATCACACAGGACCATCGTCTTCGCGGCGGTCAGCGCAGTGCTGTTCGTCGCACTCAGCGCCGCGACCTGCGGCGGCACGACGACGCGCATCGAGAACGCCGGCTCGAACCAGCCGACGGGGATCACCGTCAGCGGCGAGGGCAAGGCGACCGGCAAGCCGGACATCGCACAGATCTCGCTCGGCGTCTCCGTCCTCGCCGACACCGTGCAGAACGCCCGCGACCGCGCCGCCACGTCGCTCGACGCGATCATCAGCGCCGTGAAGAAGGACGGCGTCGCCGCCGACGACATCCAGACGCAGCAGTTCAACATCTCGCCCGAGTACGACTACAGCAACGGCAAGCAGACGCTGAAGGGCTTCCGCGTCACCAACATCGTCGCCGTGAAACTCCGCGACATCAACAAGACCAGCCAAGTCGTCGACGACGCCGTCACCGCCGGCGGAGACAGCACGCAGGTGCAGGGCATCTCCTTCACCATCGACAAGCCCGACGACCTGCAGCGCCAGGCCCGCGAGGCGGCGATCGCCGACGCAAAGTCGAAGGCGGAGACGCTGGCGAAGGCCGCCGGCATCAGCGTCGGCGACCCGATCAGCGTGTCTGAGGTTCAGGTCGGCGTACCGATCCCGGTCAGCGCCGGCAAGGGTCTCGATTCGGGGGCGACGACTCCGTCGACGCCGATCGAGCCCGGCACGCTCGACGTGACCGTAAGCGTCAACGTCACCTGGGCGATCAAGTAGCGCGCTTTACCGCAGGCCGCGTTCGAAGCTCCGCCGCCCCACAGGCGCGGGGCCTCGAAGCAGCCGCCTCCGCCGGGAACATGCGGGATGCCCCCGATCGGCGAAACAGCGGTCCGCCCGCTACAATGAACGCAACTACCCGGGACTGAATCACCCTGACGGCACAGAGGCAGATGGCAACCGACCGCAAACAGGATTACTACGACTTGCTCGGCGTGGCGCGCGGCGCCAGCCAGGATGAGGTCAAGAAGGCCTTCCGCCGCCTCGCCATGCAGTTCCACCCGGACCGCAACCAGGAGGCGGGCGCCGAGGCCCGCTTCAAAGAGGTCAACGAGGCGTACGAGGTGCTCTCCGACCCGGAGAAGCGCGCCATGTACGACCGCTTCGGCCACGCCGCCACGCAGGGCGGCGCGGACGCTCGTGGCTTCGAGGGCTTCGGCTTCGGCGGCCTCGGCGACATCTTCGACGCCTTCTTCGGCGGCCAGCAGTCCCGCGGCCAGCGTGGCCCGACGCGCGGCGCCGACATGCGCCGCGGCATCACGCTCACGTTCGAGGAAGCCGTCTTCGGCGTGGACAAGGACATCGAGATCCAGACCGCGGAGATCTGCTCCGTCTGCAACGGCCTCCGCGCCGAGCCCGGCACCGAGCCGGAGCGCTGCACCCAGTGCAACGGCAGCGGCGAAGTCCGTCGCGTCCAGCAGAGCATCTTCGGCCAGTTCGTCAACGTCGCCGCCTGCGACCGCTGCCGCGGCGAGGGCCGCGTCGTCAACACCCCCTGCAAGCACTGCCGCGGCACCGGGCGAGAGAAGCGGAAACGCAAGATCTCCGTGAAGATCCCCGGCGGCGTCGACAACGGCTCCCAGATGCGCCTCACGGGCGAGGGCGAGATCGGATCGCAGGGTGGCCCGCGCGGCAACCTCTACCTCCAGATCTCCGTCAAAGAGCACGAGGTCTTCCGACGCGACGAGGACGACATCCTCCTGGAACTCGACCTCAACTTCGCCCAGGCGGCGCTCGGCGACGAAGTGTCGATCCCCACGATCGACGGCGAGCCGCACGCACTCCGCATCGCCGCCGGCACGCAGAACGGCGAGATGTTCGTCGTCCGCGGCAAGGGCGTCCCGCACCTGCGCGGCAGCGGCCGCGGCGACATGATCGTGCGCGCGAACGTCGTCACGCCGAAGAGCCTCACGAAGGAGCAGCGCGACCTCCTCAAGCAGCTCGCCTCGTCGATGGGGCAGACCATCACGCCGCAGGAAGACCGCGGCCTCATGGGGAAGATCAAAGGCAAGCTGGGCTGACGCCCACACCCCCTCTGTTAGAATCTCATCACAACTGAACCGCGCATCTTTCGGAATCGAGCCAGCGTGAGCAACGTCTTCCTGGTCCTTGCCGCGTTCCTCGCCAGCGCCGTCGAGATGGTCGAAGCGCTGACGATCGTGCTCGCCGTCGGCGTCACGCGCGGCTGGCGCTCATCGCTGATCGGCGTGGCGGCCGCGCTCGTCGTCCTGGCCGCGGTCGTCGCGGCGCTCGGCCCCGCGCTGACGCTCGTGCCGATCGACGCGCTGCGGCTCTTCGTCGGCGGCGTGCTGTTGATCTTCGGCCTGCAGTGGCTGCGCAAGGCGATCCTGCGCGCCAGCGGCTACAAGGCGCTCCACGACGAGGAGGCGATCTTCGAAGCCGAGGTCGAAGAGGCGCGACGCGCCGCCGCCGAAGAACGCGCGGGGCTGGACTGGTACTCCTTCACGCTCTCGTTCAAGGGCGTGTTCCTGGAGGGGCTCGAGGTCGCGTTCATCGTCGTGACGTTCGGCAGCAGCCAGGGCAACATCCCGCTCGCCGCGCTGGGCGCCGCCGCGGCGCTGATCATCGTCGCCGGCACCGGGCTGATCGTGCACCGGCCGCTGAGCCGCGTGCCGGAGAACAGCATGAAGTTCGCCGTCGGCGTCATGCTCACCTCGTTCGGCACCTTCTGGGGCGCGGAGGGCGCGGGCGTCGACTGGCCAGGCTCGGAGGGCGCGCTGCTGGGCGTGCTGGCGCTGATCGTCGCAGCGTCGCTGCTGCTCGTGCGGCTGCTGCGCCAGCGCCAGGACAGCTTCGAGCGCGCGATGCGCGAGCGCGCAGGCGCAGGGGCGGCGTCATGACCTTCGTCCGCAACTTCGTCGCGTTCTGGTACGACTTCATCGTCGGCGACGACTGGCGCGTCGCCGCGGGCGTCATCGTCGCGCTGGTGCTCACCGCGCTCCTCGCCCATCGCGACGTCGCCGCCTGGTGGCTGATGCCGCTCGCCGCGCTGCTGCTGTTAGTGCTGTCCCTCTGGCGCGTCGCCGGCAAGCGCTAACAGCTGCGCAATAACCATCTGTTGTCTGCTGTCTGCTGTCTGTTGTCGCGCCCCCGGCGCGCTACAGCCCCGCCAGCCACTCCCCCAGCGCCCCCACCGCCTCGGCCCAGATCTCCTCGCGAGTCCGCCCGCTCGCCTTCGGCGCCGAGAAGCCGTGATCGGCCGACTGCAGCAGGCGCACCTTCGCGCGCTTCACCCTCTTCGCGGCGGCACGCAGCTCCTCCGGCGTCCCGAACGCGTCGTTCGTGCCGGAGCAGAACAGCACCGGCGCGCGGATCGCCGACAGGTGCTCGACCCGCTGCTGGTCCGACCGCCCCGGCGGATGCAGCGGGTAGGCGAACAGCGCCAGCGCGTCCACCACCACGCCCTGCGCCACCACCATCGACGCGATGCGGCCGCCCATCGACCGCCCGCCCACGACGACCCGCCCCGCGTCGCTTCGCACTGCCTCGATGACGGCGCGCCATGTCGCCTCCAGCACCGGCGGCCGGTCGGGCGCGCGCCGGCCCGCCTCCATGTACGGGAACTGAAAGCGGACCGTGGCGATGCCCGCCGCCGCCAGCGCGTTCGCCGCGTACGCTCCGAACGGGTCGCGCAGGTTCGACCCCGCCCCCGGCGCATACACGAACGTCCACTCCGCGCCCGAAGCGGCCGTCCGCAGCGCCGTCACGGCCAGGCCCTCAGCCACCCGGATCGAGATCTTCCTGTCGCCTATACCGCGACGATAGCGCACACCACCCGTGCCGCGCGACCCCCAACCTCCAACCCCCCACCCCTCTGCGCCCGCTGAGCCTCTGTGTTGAATCCGTCCCCCGCGGTTCTGTCACGCGCTCAACGAAGCCGGTAATCTTCCGATACGGAGGATCACCCCATGACATTCGACCCCAAGCACAACTCCCGCACCATCACCGAGGGCCCGACGCGCGCCGCCGCCCGCTCGTACTACTACAGCATTGGCTTCACCAAGGAAGACCTGCAGAAGCCGATCATCGGCATCGCCAACACCTGGATCGGCACGATGCCCTGCAACTTCAACCTGCGCCTCCTTGCCGCGAAGGTGGCCGAGGGCGTGCGCAAGGCCGGCGGCACGCCGATGGAGTTCAACACCATCGCCATCAGCGACGGCATCACCATGGGCACCGAGGGCATGAAGACGTCGCTCGTCTCGCGCGAGGTGATCGCCGACTCGATCGAGCTCACGACGCGCGGCTACATGTTCGACGCGCTCGTCTGCCTCGTCGGCTGCGACAAGACCATCCCCGCCGCGGCGATGGCGCTGGCGCGGCTCAACATCCCCGGCATCATCGTCTACGGCGGCACCATCCTCCCCGGCAAGTTCGACGGCCGCGACGTCAACATCCAGGACGTCTTCGAGGGCGTCGGCCAGAACGCCGCCGGCACCCTCTCCGACGCCGACCTCGACCGCCTCGAGCACGCCGCCTGCCCGGGGCCCGGCGCCTGCGGCGGCCAGTTCACCGCCAACACCATGGCGCTGGCGATGGAGTTCATCGGCCTCTCGCCCATGGGCAGCGCCAGCGTCCCCGCCGTCGATCCGCGCAAGGACGACGTCGGCGTGCGCGCCGGCGAAGTCGTGATGGACGTGCTGCGCCGCAACGTCCGCCCGCTCGACATCCTCACGCGCGCCGCGTTCGAGAACGCGATCGCCGGCGTCGCCACGACCGGCGGCTCGACGAACGCCGTGCTGCACCTGCTCGCCCTCGCGCGCGAGGCCGGTGTGCCGCTCACTATCGACGACTTCGACACCGTCAGCAGCCGCACGCCGCTGCTCGTCGATCTCAAGCCCGGCGGCCAGTACGTCGCCGCCGACCTCGACCGCGCCGGCGGCGTCCCGCTCGTCGCGCAGCGCCTCGTCGCGGGCGGCTACGTCGACGCGACGCGCCCTACGCCCAGCGGCCGCAGCTTCGGCGAGGAGGCCGCCGCCGCGAAGGAGACGCCCGGCCAGGTCGTCGTCCACGCGCTCAGCGACCCGCTCAAGGCCACGGGCGGGCTCGTCATCCTGCACGGCAACCTGGCGCCGGAAGGCTGCGTCGTGAAGGTGGCGGGGCACGAGCGCCTCACGCACCGCGGCCCCGCCCGCGTCTTCGACCGCGAGGAAGACGCGATGGCGGCCGTCACGCAGAAGCGCATCAAGCCGGGCGACGTCGTCGTGATCCGCTACGAGGGCCCGAAGGGCGGCCCCGGCATGCGCGAGATGCTCGGCGTCACCTCCGCGATCGTCGGCGAGGGCATGGGCGAGACGGTGGCGCTGCTCACCGACGGCCGCTTCAGCGGCGCCACGCGCGGCCTGATGGCCGGGCACGTGGCGCCCGAGGCGTACGTCGGCGGCCCGATCGCCGCCGTGCGCGAAGGCGACACGATCAGCTTCGACATCGCCAACCGCCGCCTCGACGTGGAGATCAGCGACGGCGAGATCGCCGCCCGCCTGCGCGACTGGCGCGCCCCGGAGCCGCGCTACAAGACCGGCGTCATGGCCAAGTACGCCGCCCTCGTGTCGAGCGCGAGCGAGGGCGCGATCACGCGAGTATAATGCGGCGATGGCGCAACCGAAGGCATCCAGGAACAGAACCATCACGCTCTCACCGAACGAGCGTTCGTCTCTTGAGGACAAGCTGATACGGCTATCCGGGCCGACGACGATCGAAGAGATCAGAAACGGAACGATCAATCAGGATCTGCTTGCGATTCTCGACTGGCTGCCCCCGGCATTTGCTGATCTTCTGATTCTCGACCCGCCCTACAACCTCACCAAGAAGTTCGGCGACCAGACGTTCAGGCGGCGATCGTCCGCAGCGTATGCGGAGTGGCTGGAGTCGTGGTTGCCGAGGCTGCTCACTTGTCTCAAGCCGACAGGATCCGTGTATATCTGCGGCGATTGGCGCTCATCGTCCGCCATTCAGTTCGTTGCTGAGAAGTATCTTCGGGTACGCAATCGCATCACCTGGGAACGCGAAAAAGGGCGGGGTGCGGCGAGCAATTGGAAGAATTGCGCCGAGGACATCTGGTTCTGCACGGTATCAGACGATTACCGGTTCAATACTGATGCCGTAAGACTGCGTCGGCGCGTGAAGGCGCCCTATCGGGACGCGCTTGGCCGTCCGAAGGACTGGGAGTTGTCGGAGGCTGGGAACTTTCGTCTAACCCACGCGTCTAATCTCTGGACCGATGTGACCGTCCCGTTCTGGTCTATGCCGGAGAACACCGAACACCCTGCTCAGAAGCCTGAGAAACTCATCGCCAAACTTATCCTCGCGAGTACCAACCCCTCCGACACCGTCTTCGATCCCTTCCTGGGATCGGGCACCACCTCCGTCGTGGCAGCGAAGCTCGGACGTGACTACCTAGGAGTGGAAATCGACCGGTCATATTGCGAAATCGCCGAGAAACGTCTGGCCGCCGTCGGACGTGATTCCTCCATCCAGGGCTACGCCGACGGAGTGTTCTGGGAGAGAAACTCTCTTCAGTCCTCGCCAAAGACGGCGGCCTCACGCCTCGCGCGTCAACCGCTCCTGTTCCGAGAACGCTCCCGGTGAGCAGCAAGCTGTTCGTTCCGGCGAACGCACGGACCATTGAGACGGCCATCCTCGAAATGATCAACGCTCAGCCCGAGTTCCTTTCATCTCGCGCGGCACGAAGTACGCGGGGCGTCGGTGACGAACTCCAGTCGATCATTTCAGAAAACCTGGAGTCCATCCTCACCGGGCAGATCGGGAACTACGTCGGACAGTTTGAGCGCCGCGCGATGGCAGACGTAGCGTTTTCCGACGACGACGGCTTCTACTACGCCGTCGACGTGAAGACGCACAGGCTCGACACGAAGTTCAACATGCCGAATCTCACATCCGTGCGGCGGATCGCTGAGTTCTATCGCACGAGCAGCAATTTCTTCGTCACCCTCATCATCCAGTACCACATCGACGGAGGGCGGGTACGCGTGTCACAGGTGCACTTTGTGCCAATCGAGTTCATATCCTGGAAGTGTCTCCGCATCGGTGCGTTAGGACTCGGGCAGATCCAGATCAAGAATGCCAACTCTATCGACATCGTGCAGGGTTACGCGCGGCGCGATTGGATGTTGGAGCTGTGCGACCACGTGGGCAATTTCCATCGCGCCGAAGTCGTGAAGATCGAGGAACAGCAACAGTTCTTCGAATCCATCCGTACGTCGTGGCTCGAAAGGCAATGAGCCACCCACCAGCGACCAGCGACGGCCCTACCGGCTACGGCGGGAACGCGGCCTTCAGCAGCGTGTCGCCGTTGAGGACGTAGATGATGCCGTTGCCCTCGTCCACCGACACCGCGCGCAGGTCCGTGAACGCCGGGCTGACGATCTGGCGCAGGAACGTGCCCTCCGCCGACGCCACGATCACCCGCTTGTTGCCGCGGTCGGCCACCACCAGCCGGTTCGAGCCGGGCAGCACCGCCAGCGATGCCGGCGACGTCATCGGCGTATCGATGCCCGCCAGCGGGAACGGCGCCTCGGCCTTGCTCACGAAGCGCCGGATGCCGGTCTTCGCGTCCAGCACGTAGACGTCTTGCCCCACGGCCAGCTCCGTCGCGTTGCGCAGGTCCACCGTGTCCAGCAGCGCCGTGCGCTCGCTGTCGTAGCCGCTCTGCCCGGGGAGGTAGCGCCACACCTGGCTCTGCTTCACGTCCAGCACGTACAGGTTGCCGCCGCCGCCCGTGATCGCGTCGATCGTGCCGATGCCGTCGATGCCGCGCACCGTCAGCGGCAGCGTGCCGCGGCCCGGGAAGTAGCCGAACGCCTGCCGCTTGTCGTCGATCACCGTCAGGCTGCCCGTCTGCTCCGACCACGCGATCTGCACCGGCCGCGACGTCTGGATGACGCCGGCGAAGCCGCCGTCCTGCAGCACCGTCTCCGGCGCCGTCTTGCCGTCCAGAGGCACGCGGATGACGCGCTTGCCCTTCGCGTCCAGGAAGTACGCGTCGCCGCCGCCGATCACGCTGCGCGTCACGCTGAGCGAGCCGGTGACGAGCTGCGGCAGGTTCGCCACGGTCGTGAAGTCCTTAATCTCGTAGATCGCGTCCAGCACCGCCAGCGCGGACGCCACGTCGGCCTGCAGCCCCGTGACGTCGGTGTTGTCCTTGTGGATTTTCGCCGCGTCGGTGAGCTTGGAGCGCGCGTCGGCGAGCAGCTGCCGCTTGATGCCGGCGTCGCCGGTCGCCTGCGCGCGCGCGTTCGCCTCGCGCGCGCCCGCGACGAGCGCCGTGAACTTGTCTTCGCGGCTCTGCTGCACCGACCCGGGCAGGTACACGTACGCCAGCAGCCCGACGATCGCCAGCGCGAACACAGCGAAGACCGCCAGCTTCGGCAAACGCAGCTGCGGGATCGCGCCGGCGCCGGTGCTGCGCCGGTAGTGCGGCGTGGCGCTGTCGCCGCGCAGCCGCACGCCCGTCGCGGGCGGCGGCGCGTTCGACGCGGCGATCTCAGCCACCTGTTCGTGCATCGGGCGCGGCGGCAGCGCGAAGTCTCCCATCGTGCCGGCGGCCAACGAGGCCTCGGCGGTCTCCGGGCCGTCTCCGGCGGGCACTCCCACCAGCACACCCAGCGCGGCCGGCGGCGTGTCGTCGAGCGGCGCGGACAGCCCCAGCGCGTCGCCGGCGCGCGTGAGGAAGTCCGGCGGGCGCTCCGGCTCCGGCTCGAAGCAGGCGAGCAGCACCAGCGCGAACTCCGGGATGTCGCGGCATAGCAGGTACAGCTCCGGCAGCGCGTCGTCCGCGCCGCGCGCCAGGATGCGCTCGATGTGCGACTCCGGCACCGTGTGCTCCAGCGCGGTCGACGCAGCCAGCACCAGGTCGCCGGGGTTGAGCTGGATGCGCGTCAGCCGCGGCTCGAACTCCTCCGCCACGCCGAGGGAGTGCTCGAAGTCCTGCGTCTCCGGCTCGATGCGGCGCATCGCGCCATCGGCCGAGCGCACCCACGCCACGGCGGGCCCCGCCTGCGCGAGGTAGGCGTCGCCGCCGCGCAGCGCCAAGCAGGTCGCGCCGGCGCCGACCTGGTGCTCCTTCAGGCTCTTCTGGTTCCAGTCGCGCAGGTGGTCGTGCGCCGCGCGCAGCGAGCGCATCAGCGCGCCCGTCAGCGACAGCGGGTCGCGGTGATAGAGCTGCGAGACGACGTTGACGAGCTGGGACGTGAACTCGCTGCTCGCCGGCGAGGCGGGCTCGATGAGGATGTACAGCTCATCGGCTTCTTCGTCGGGCCGCTGGCGGATCAGGGAGCCCAGCCACGGCCCCTCCTCCGCGACGTGGCCGTCCGCCACGCAGAACCGCCCTACCCACGTACGTACGGTCATGTCCCTCCCTGGACGCCGGCCTCACTGGCAGCACTCGGTGCGCGCAGACCCAGCACAGCGTTCTGCCTTGCAGCGCCCGCGCGGGCGCGACAACGGCAGGCTGTTGATGGGAGATGAACATCGAGCTGCGTCCGCAGCGGCACCGTGGTTTTCGCACAGTATACGCAGGCTCCGCGCGTCGCGCACGCGCGCACAGCGCGCAGAGCGCGCGCGTCGATCGTTATGTCCGAAGCGAGAGCACCGCACGGACTCGATGCGTCAGCCGTAAGGGCGGCGGCGCGATTGCGCCTGCGTCCGCCGCTGGTAGCATGAGCGTCACATGACGCTCATCCGCCTCTGGTCCGCCGCCCTGCGCCCCGTCTCGTTCACCGCATCGGTGATCCCCGTCCTCGTCGGCACCGCGATCGCGGCGCAGGACGAGTTCCACGCGCTGATCTTCGCGCTCGCGCTCCTCGGCTCGATCGCGATCCACGCCGGCACGAACCTTGTCAACGACTACTTCGACCATGTCAAGGGTACCGACAACGAGGAGTCGCTCGGACAGAGCGGCGTTATCCAGCGCGGCATGCTGTCCGCGCGCGCGGTGCTGGTCGGCGGCATCGTGGCGTTCGCCGTCGGCGCCGCGGTCGGCCTGGTGATCATGTCGATGACGGGATGGCCCGTGCTGGCCCTGGGCATCGCCAGCGTGCTGGCGGGCTACTTCTATACCGCGTCGCCATTCTCGTTGGCGTACCGCGGCCTCGGCGAAGTCGTCGTGTTCGTCTTCATGGGGCCGGTGATCGTGCTGGGCTCATACTACGTGCAGACGCAGTCGTGGGCGTGGGAACCGTTCATCGCGTCGCTGTCCATCGGCCTGCTCGTCGCCGCGATCCTGCAGGCCAACAACGTGCGCGACATCGAGAACGACCGCCGCAATCACAAGTGGACGCTCGCCGCGCTGGCCGGCCGTCCCGCTGCCGACTACGAGTTCGCGGTGCTCGTGCTCGGCGCGTACGGCATCGTCCTCGCGATGACGATCGCCGGCGCGGCGCCGTGGCCGGCGCTGGCCCCGCTGCTCACGCTGCCGATGGCGCTGCAGCTCGTGCGGCGAGAGGCGCGCCAACAGTCCGCGCGCGGGCTGAACGTCGTGCTGGCGCAGACCGCGGGGCTGCACATGCTGTTCGGCGGATTGCTGGCGTTCGGGTTCAGCGTGGCGGCGTGGATCGACGCGGCCTAGCGGTGCTCCGGCGGCGCCGCCGCCGCCGGCGGGCGCAGCCGGAACGTGCAACTGCTGTCAGTGCGCAACAGACTCGTCGTCAGCTTCGTGTCGCAGCCGCTCAGCCGCCGCATGAACTCGACATCGAGCGCGCAGACGGCGCTGTTGCGCTGGGCGACGCTCCAGAACGGGCACGTGTACCTTTTGATCAGGAACTCACTCCCCGACCAAGATGACTCGGTCACGTCGGCGCGCTCAACGAGGATGCGCGCCGTCTCCTCCGCCCGCTCGGCGGCGGGTCGCCCTTCCAGCCTGGACATGTACGGGGCAGCGAAGCTGCCGGCGACGTTCTTCATCAGCTTTTGCAGCGAATCCGTGCCCAGCAGGATGCGTGACTCTTCGATGAGCGCGGTCGCGAGTTCATCGTATCTCTTGGGAAATACCGCATCGCCCGTGCTCGTCAGGCGATACACCAGCGCGGGCCGGCCGACGTGGCCGCGCTCCTCGCGCGCTTCGACGAGACCGTCACGCTCGAGTACGGTCAGGTGCTGGCGGATGCCGGTCGAAGTCAAGCCAAGGTGCGGGCCCAGCTCCTTTACCGTCGCCTGCCCGTGCCTCCGCAGATAGTCGAGAATTTCCTGACGCGTCGCCTGCAACAGTCCCCCGCGATTCCGTACATAGTACCATGTGCTCGCTCACACACACTGCCGCTCGGCGCCGGGATGCGTCACGAGTGCCGCATCGCCCAGCACAGCAACTCGGACGCCGATGGCGAGCCGTAGCCCGCCCTGGGAACGCGGACGCGGCACGTGGTACCGTGGCCGCACCATGTGCCGAAGCATCAAGACACTACGCCGGGACGAAGACACGGCGACGGACGAAGAGATCCGGGCGGCCGCGCTGCAGTTCGTGCGCAAGGTCAGCGGCTACCGCACACCGTCGCGCCGCAACGCCCCCGCGTTCGACGCGGCGGTCGACGAGGTCAGCTCGGCGTCCCGCCGTCTGCTCGACGCGCTGAACGCCGTTCATGACGCCGGGAGCCCGTAGTCAGCTGCCCGCGTTGGCGGGCGACGGCGCACGGCGGTACTGGTCGGCGAAGCGGAACTGCGGCGCCTGCGTCAGCTGCACGTACGACCCGAAGCGCTCGTCCGTGCCGTCCGCCAGGTCGAGCGGGTCGTAGTGGTCGTCCGGCTCCGGCCCGAACTGCCGCGTAATGCCGTACAGCGTGTTGCGCTCGGCCGGGATGCGCCCCATCTCACGGATCAGCTCGCGCATCTCGCGCGGCGCCATCCGCTGGCCGTAGATCGCGCCAGCCGACGTGCTGATGCTCTCGTTGATCAGCGTGCCCATGAAGTCGTTGCAGCCGGCGTTCAGCGCCATCTGCGCCAGCTTCGGCCCCTCCTTCACCCACGACGCCTGCAGGTTCGGGATCCAGTTGTTGAGCATGATGCGTGAGACCGCGTACATCTTCATCACTTCCGCGCCGGTCGCGCCCGGCTTGATGCGCGGCACCAGCCCCTTGCTGTACATCGGCGACTCCGACGCGATGAAGCTCAGCGGCACGAACTCCGTGAAGCCGCCCGTCTCGCGCTGGATGTCGCGCAGCAGGCCGACGTGCGCCGCGCGGTGGCGCGTCGTCTCGATGTGGCCGTACATGATCGTCGACGTCGTGCGGATACCCAGGCGGTGCGCCGTCGTCACGACGTCAATCCACTGGTCCTTCGTGATACGGCCCGGCGAGATGATGTCGCGGATCTCCTGGTCCAGGATCTCGGCCGACGTGCCCGGCAGGCTGCCGACGCCGGCGTCCTTCAGCGCCTGAAGGTACTCCTCGATCGAGCAGCGGGCGCGGATGGAGCCGTACAGCACTTCCTCCGGCGAGAAGCCGTGGATGTGCATCTCCGGCAACTGCTTCTTGATCGCGCGTGTCAGGTCGACGTAGTAGTTGCCGTCCATCTTCGGCGGCAGGCCCGCCTGCACGCAGATCTCGCGCGCGCCCAGGTCCCACGCCTCCTGCGCCCGCCGCACGACCTCCTCCATCGGCAGGAAGTAGCCCTCCTCCTCGCGGTGGTCGCGGCTGAACGCGCAGAAGCCACAGTGCTTGATACAGACGTTCGTGAAGTTGATGTTCCGGTTGATGACGTACGTAACGACCTCGCCCGACGTGCGTCGCCGCAGCTCGTCCGCCGTCAGGATCACCGCGCTCAACGCCGGCCCCCGCACGTCGAACAGTGCCGTCCCCTCATCGACGCTGATGTCCTCGCCGTCGAGCGCGCGGTCAAGGATGCGCGCCACGTCGCGCTCCACGGGCAAGGACACGCTGTTCCAGGCCTCCCTGTCGTCCGTCGTCTGCTCGCTGTTGTCTGTGGTCTGCTCTTTGTTCTCGCCCCGCGTCACCATCGCTCGTCCTCCCGTCTCACCAGCCCGCTGCTGTCCGCGATCGGGTCGATGACCGCGCGGATCGCATCGGGGACGAAGCCGCGGTAGCCCGCGTCCTCGCGCACATACTCCGGGTACACGCCAAAGCGCTCGCGCAGCTCGAAGCCGGCGTCGGCGCAGGTCTCCTTCAGCTCAGCCAAGTTCGGCCAGGGCCGCTCCGGGTTGATGTGGTCCTTCGTCACGGGCGAGATGCCGCCCCAGTCGTTGATGCCGGCCAGCAGGTACATGCCGTGCGCATCCGGCGTCAGGTTCGGCGGCGCCTGGATGTTCATCTCCGCGCCCAGCATCAGCCGCGCCGTCGCGATCGTCCGCAGCATCTCGAAGACGCTCGGCTCGTCACGGTGGCGCATCGCGATGTCTTCCTTCACGCGGAAGTTCTGCACGATCACCTCCTGCACCTGCCGGTGCTCGTCGTGCAGGTCGCGGATCGCGCACAGCGAGTCCACCCGCTCCTCGCGCGTCTCGCCGATGCCGATCAGGATGCCGGTCGTCCACGCCACTTTCTCCTCGCCGGCGATGCGCATCGTGCGGAGGCGCTCCTCGGGCACCTTGCCGGGGCAGTTCCAGTGCGCGGCGCCCTTCTCGTGCAGCCGCATCGACACCGTCTCCAGCATCATCCCCATCGACGCGCTGACGTCGCGCAGCGAGACGATCTCGTCGCGCTCCATCAGCCCCTGGTTGATGTGCGGCTGCAGTCCTGTCTCGCGCAGCACCAGCTCCGCCATCTCGCGCACATACGACGACGTGGTCGCGTGCCCGAAGCGCGCCAAATCCTCGCGCACGAAGTCGTAGGTCTCCTCCGGCCGCTCGCCGAGCGAGAACAGCGCTTCCTTGCAGCCCTGCCGCTTGCCCGCGCGCGCGACCGCCAGCACCTCGTCTGGCGACATCGTGTGGGCGATGGGATCGCGCGGGCCGCGCGCGAAGGTGCAGTAGCCGCACTTCTGGCGGCAGAGGTTCGTCAGCGGGATGAAGACCTTGCGCGAGTACGTGATCGTGCGGCCGTGCGCGCGGTCGCGCAGCTCCGACGCCGCCGCCATCAGCACCGTCAGCTCCGTGGCGTCGACGCCGATCAGCCGGTAGCCGTCGTCGGCGGTGAGCCGCTCGCCGTCGAGCGCGCGGCGCAGGATCGCGTCGATGTCGTGCGCGGTGCGAGTGCCGGTGCTGACCACTGACAGTCCTTCAGGCCGCGGGCGAAAAAAAATGCCGCGCCGCCGCGCCCCCGCTTGGGAGGCGCCTCGCGGCCCGGCGACTGGCTCGTACCGCCAGCAGGTATGACCCGCCAGGTCACTCTTCAGTTCGTGGCACGATCTTAAGTACTGCGTCCGGCCGCGTCAAGCCGACCCCGTGCGGCTCCCGGGGCGCCCGTTGGTGCCGGCTTCCCGCGCGTGTACCATCGCCGCATGACCGCGACCATCCGCGCCGCCCGCCGCGCCGACCTGCCGGCCATCTACGATCTGCTCGAGTCCGCCTTCCCGGAGGCCGCTCGCTCGCTCTTCGTCTCCCACACCGAGGACGATTCGACGTTCCGGCTGCGCCACGGCCGGGTCGCCGTGGTCGACGGCGAGATCGCCGCATACGTCCGCGTCTTCGCGCGCCGTATGCTCGTGCGCGGCGTGCCTGTGGCCGTGGGCGGCATCGGCTCCGTCGCCACGGCGGCAAGCGCGCGGAGCGGTGGCCTCGCCACCGCGCTGCTGCGCGACGCCATCAATCAGATGCGGCGCGAAGGCATGGCGCTGTCGTTTCTCTTCACCGGCATCCCCGAATTCTACGAACGCGTGGGCTTCCGCATCGTGCGCGAGCCGCAGTTCTCGGCGAGCCGGGCCGAGATCCTGGCCGGCGCCACCACGCCGCAATTCGACGTACGCCCGCTGGTCGAGGCGGATGCGGCGCAGGCGATGCGTATCTACACGCGCGCCATCGCCGGCTCGACCGGCGCCATCGCCCGCACGCGCCGCACCAACGCGGACGCGCTGAGCTGGCTCGACGAGACGGCGAACTTTGCGGCCTGCGAGCCTGCCACCGGGCGGATCGTGGGTTACGTGCGCTCACGCTGCCGCGCCTTCGGCCACCAGGTGCTGGAGGTGGAGACGCTGCCCGGCTACGAGACGGCGGTCGCGGAGCTGCTCGTCGCGGTCGCACGGCGGCCGTGCGCGTGCGGCGATACGATCGTCGCCCAGGCGCCATCGGACCATCAGCTCGCCACGGCGTTGCGGACGTTGCCCTCAACCACCGACACGACGGAGGTAGAGCACCCGATGATGGTGCGCGTGATCTCGCTCGGCCGCCTCGTCGATGCGCTGCTGCCGGGGCTGCGCGCGCGCACCGCCGGCCATCCCGGCCCGGAGTTCCGCCTGCGCCTCACGTCACCCGACGGCGACGCCGCGACGGTCGCCGCGCGCGGCCGGTCAGTGTGGCTGAACCACGGCCGCCCCGACTTCTCGTTCGACGCCACAGGCACGCTGGAGGCGCTGCTCGGCCAGCGCCGCACCAGCCGCGCCGTCCGCCGCCGCCTCGACCCCGCCACGGCGCGCCGCCTCGACGCGCTGCTGCCCGCAACGCCGCTGCACTTCTGGAACACCGACCGGATCTAGCACCGTCGTCGCGCCGCGCTCGCGGCACCCGATTGCTCGCTCGATGTCCCGTTTGCGCAGAGGGATGCCGGTAGCCGCTGCACATTCGGCACCGTACACTGCCCGAAGTTGGGATTACCTGAACTGGAGCGATCCGATGACGCCTACCGACACCGCCGCCGCGCGCTCGCAGCGCCTGCTCGAGATGGCCGGCCGCCTCGCCGACGACTTCGCCACTCGCGCCGATGAGCACGACCGCGACAACAGCTTCCCCTTCGAGAACTTCGAGAAGCTGAAGCACGAGAACTACATCGCCCTGCCGATCGCGGAGGAGCTGGGCGGCCTCGGCGGATCGCTGCTCGACTTCGTGCAGTGCCAGGAGCGGCTGGCGCAGGGCTGCGGCTCCACGGCGCTCGCCGTCAATATGCACCTCTTCGCGCTCGGCTCGATGATGGAGAGCATCGGCCCCACCGACATGCAGGCCAAGCTGATGGCGAGCATGCTCGTGCAGGGCAAGCTGATCATCGGCGGCGGCTTCACCGAGGCGGAGATCGGCGGCAACTGGGGCTTCCCAACGACGACCGCCGTGCGACAGGAGCACGACGGCGTGCCCGGCTTCGTCCTCAACGGCCGCAAGACGTTCACCTCGCTCTCGCCCATCATCGACCTCTTCTCGGCGAACACGTCTACGACCGACGACGCCGGCAACGCGGCCATCGGCCTCTTCGTCGTGCCGCGCGGCACGCCCGGCATCGAGATCGTCGAGACGTGGGACACGATGTCGATGCGCGCGACCGCCAGCCACGACCTGGTGATCAAGGACTGCTGGGTGCCTGCGATGGCCTGCGTCGGCTTCCGCCAGCCCGGCGACGCCGACATCGGCGCCAACGTGCTGCTCGCGTGGTTCTGCTGCAGCGTCGCGTCGGTCTACCTGGGCGTGGCCACAGCCGCGCGCAACTTCGCCATCGACTGGGCGAAGTCCCGCAAGCCGATCCTCTTCGAGCGGCCGATCGGCCATTTCCCGGGCGTGCAGTTCCACGCGGCCGAGATGGAGATCGAGCTCGCAGCGGCGCGCGCGCTGGTGCGCGAGACCGCGAAGGAGTGGATGGCGGGCGGCCTGCGCGAACGCGACGACCTGGCGCGGATCATCCTGCCCAAGTACCACGCCACGAACGCCGCGGTGCGCATCGTCGACCAGGCGATGACGATCGTCGGCGCGCCCGGGATCTTCCGCCGCCACCCGATGCAGCGCTACTACCGCGACGTGCGCCCCGGCCCCTTCCACCCGATGACCAACGACGTCGCGATGGAGCTGATCGGCAAGACCGCCCTTGGCATCCCCATGGACTTCCAGCCCCGCTGGGGCTAGTGGCTCCGGGCGGCAGCGGCCCCATGACCCCTCGGCCGTCGGCGATCCGCCTCCGTTTGCTTTGCGCAGGTCCCGCACGGCTTAACCGCACGATAATCCCCGATAACGGGACGTTAATCCCCGCACCCTACTATCCGCACTATGAACGGTGAGCGACGGCTGGAGCGGGTGAGCGGTCGGACATACCGCATACCGGGCGCGCGATTCAGCGCGCACTCATCGGCTATCTCGACCGCCGGGCACGCGACGCGGCAGGCGCGCCCGATACCGGCGCTCAGCCGCTTCGCCGCGGGCGCGTTACGGCGCGCCCGACCAGGATAGCCCTCCCTCGGAATCGGGTCCGCACCCCTTGCGGACCCAAACCCTCGGAAGAAGAGCCACGCTCGCCCAGGCGTGGCTCTTCGCTTCCTGGTTGAGAATCCGAAAGGCACCGCTTCGCGCGCCGCCCGCGTAACATGTTCGCAGTACCTCGCGCGCGCGCCGAATCACATACTGGTAGCGAGGGATACGCCCTCCCGGGCCGCCACGGGCGATCCCGGTGGCGGAGGTTGTTGGGCAGAGCGGAGAGATGCGATGAAACGGCTTGGAACGACATTTTCGATCGTGCTCGTGAGCATGCTCGCCGGCGCGGCGATCGTCGGCGGCATCACGTGGGCGCGCGGCGGCAACAGCAGCACGACGAGCGCGCCGGTGTCCGCCGCAGCGGCGCAGAGCGGCACCAGTAACACCTCATCGGCGCAGGGAGGCGCATCCGCGAGTGGTACCAGCGGCGACTTCACGGCACTCTACGACAAGGTGCGTCCGTCGATCGTCCGCATCACGACCGGCACGCAAACGACCAGCCCCTTCTCCAACGGCACCCAGGGTCTCGGCTCAGGCATCGTGCTGGACACCGAGGGCCACATCCTCACGAACTACCACGTGGTAAACGGCTTCGACTCGGTCACGATCACGTTCGCCGACGGCACCGTCGTGCAGGCCGACGTCGTCGGCAAGGATCCCGGCGACGACGTCGCGCTGGTGAAGGCCGTCGGCGCCGACGCGAGCGAACTCAAACCCGCGACCCTCGGCGACTCGGGCGCCGTGAAGGTCGGCACGGTCGTCGCCGCGATCGGCAACCCGTTCGGGCTCGACGGCTCGTTCACTACGGGAGTGATCAGCGGCCTCGACCGCACGCTCTCTTCCAGCAGCGACGGCCGGCCGATCCGCGGCCTCTTGCAGACGGACGCGGCCGTGAATCCGGGCAACTCGGGCGGCGCGCTGATGAACCTGAAGGGCGAGATCATCGGCATCAACACGGCGATCGAGAATCCGGGCGGCAGCGGCTTCGCGGGCATCGCCTACGCCGTGCCGATCAACACGCCGAAGCGCTTCCTCACGCAACTCACCACCGGCCAGACCATCACGCACGCGCGGCTCGGCATCGCCGGTTCGAGCCTCACGCCGGACGAGGCACAGAAGCTCGGTGTGCAGTCCGGGGTGGCGGTCGTGAGCGTTGAGAGCGGCAGCGGCGCCGACGCGGCCGGACTCAAGTCTTCCGCGAACGGCACGGGCGACGTCATCACCGCTGTCGATGGCCAGCAGATGAAGACGTTCGAGGACCTGGCGAACTACATCGACGGGAAGCAGGTCGGCGACAAGGTCACGCTCACGGTCCACCGCGACGGCAAGGACATCGAGATCACCGCGACGCTCAAGAGTTGGGACACCTCCGCCTGATCGGACGCGGTCATACCACCGACACGACGAAGCGGGGCCGCACGTGCGGCCCCGCTTCTGTTATCTCACCGTGGGCTTGTGTTACGCCCGCGCCGCGGCCGTCGTCGGCAGCGATTCGCGCCGCTTCGACTCGTACGCGTCGATCGCCGCGGTCTCTTGCAGCGTGAGGCCGATCTCGTCCAGTCCGTTCAGCAGGCAGTTCTTCACGAACGGATCGATGTCGAAGTGGCGCGACTTGCCGTTGCCCAGCGACACCGTCTGCGACTCCAGGTCGACCTCCATCTCGTAGCCGGGCGAATCCTCCGCGCGCGCGATCAGCCGGTCGATGCTCTCCTGGGGCAACTCGACGGTCAGCAAGCCGATCTTGGCGCAGTTGTTGCGGAAGATATCAGCGAACGACGGTGCGATGATCGCCTTCAGGCCCATCTGCTGGAGCGCCCACGGCGCGTGCTCGCGGGACGAGCCGCATCCGAAGTTAGGGCCGGTCACCAGGATCTGCGCCCCGTCGTAGCGCCGGTCGTTCAGCACGAAGTTCGGATCCTTGCGCCACTCGTCGAACGCGAACTCGCCGAAGCCTGTGCGCTCAATGCGCTTGAGGTACTTCGCCGGGATGATCTGATCGGTGTCGACGTTCGCGCGGGGAAGCGGCAGCACCTTGCCATGGATCTTCTTGATGGGTTCCATCAGTCGCTCCTCCAGGCGCGGACGTCGACGAAGTGGCCGGCGATCGCCGCGGCAGCGGCCATCTGCGGGCTGACGAGGTGCGTGCGGCCGCCGCGGCCCTGGCGCCCCTCGAAGTTGCGGTTCGACGTGGAGGCGCAGCGCTCGCCCGGCAGCAGGAAGTCCGGATTCATGCCCAGGCACATCGAGCAGCCGGCATCGCGCCATTCGAACCCCGCGTCCACGAAGATGCGGTCGAGGCCTTCCTGCTCCGCCTGCGCCTTCACCAGCCCGGAGCCGGGCACCACCATCGCCGAGACGCTCTTCGCGACGTGCTTCCCGCGCACGACCGCCGCTGCGGCGCGCAGGTCTTCGATACGCCCGTTCGTGCAGGATCCGAGGAACACCCGGTCGAGTGCGATGTCCTCGACCGCCATGCCCGGCTTCAGGTCCATGTAGGTGAGCGAGCGCTCCGCCAGCTCGCGGGCGCTCGCGTCGTCGAAGCTGTTGGGGTCGGGCACGCGGCCCGTGACGGGCACGCTCTGCGCCGGCGTCGTGCCCCACGTCACCGTCGGCGCGATCTCCTCCGCGATGAGTTCGACAGTGGCGTCGAAGGTCGCATCGGCGTCCGTCGGCAGCGCGCGCCAGAGCTCCAGCGCCTGCTCCCAGGCGGCGCCCTTCGGCGCGAAGGGGCGGCCTTCGACGTACGCGAACGTCGTGTCGTCCGGCGCGACCAGGCCGGCGCGCGCGCCGCCCTCGATCGACATGTTGCAGATCGTCATCCTGCCCTCCATGGAGAGCGAGCGGATCACGTCGCCGCGGTACTCGATGACGTGCCCGATGCCGCCGGAGACGCCGATCTGGTGGATGATCGCCAGGATCACGTCCTTCGCCGTCACACTCTCGTGCAGCGTGCCGTTCACCTCCACGGACATCGTCTTCGGCGTCCCCTGCGCCAGCGTCTGCGTCGCCAGCACGTGCTCCACTTCCGACGTACCGATGCCGAACGCCAGCGCGCCGAACGCGCCGTGCGTGGACGTGTGGCTATCGCCGCAGACGATGGTCATGCCAGGCTGCGTCAGCCCCTGTTCCGGCCCGATGATGTGCACGATGCCCTGGCGCCGGTCGCGCACGCCGAACATCGGCACGCCGAACTCCTCGCAGTTGTGCGTCAGCATCCGCACCTGCTGCGTCGAAAGCTCGTCCGGCCACGGCTTGTCGCGGTCGCGCGTCGGCACGTTGTGGTCCACCGTCGCAAGCGTGAGATCGGGGCGGCGTACCTTGCGCCCCGCGAGCCGCAGCCCTTCGAACGCTTGCGGCGACGTCACCTCGTGCACCAGGTGCAGGTCGATGTACAGCAGGTCCGGCTGGCCCTCTGCGCGGCGCACCAGGTGGTCCGCCCAGATCTTCTCGGAGAGTGTCTTTCCCATCGCCTCTATCCCGTTCTCGTCCCGGCACACAGGCCGTACGCCCGCGACCGGCACACTCTCGCGCGGCGTCGGGCGGCGGCCCGTGTGCTGCCACCTGTCCTGTTACGGGTTCGTGCGGACTTCCGAGTCCTTCCGGCGGTCCACCGCGAGCATGCGGTTCAGCGCGTTCATGTACGCCTTCGCCGACGCGACGATGATGTCCGTGTCGGCGCCGCGCCCCACGAAGCTTCGCCCGTTTCCCTCAACACGGATCGTCACCTCACCCTGCGCGTCGATACCCTCGGTGACGCTCTTCACGGAGAACTCCGTGAGTTCGTTCGGGATGTCGATGATCCGGTTGATGGCGCGGTAGACCGCGTCCACCGGGCCGGTGCCGATCGCGGCATCCGCGTGAATCGAGCCGTCGGGAGCGACAAGCCGCACCGTGGCCGTCGGCGCCGCGTGGTCGCCGCACGAGACCTGCACGAAGTCCAGACGGTAGATCTCGGCGGTCGTGCGCAGCTTGTCCGCGACGATCGCCTCGAGGTCGCGGTCGTCGATCTCGGCCTTCTTGTCCGCCAGCTCTTTGAACGCCATGAAGGCGCGCGACAGCTCTTCTTCCGTCAGGTCGTATCCCAGCTCCTCCAGCCGCGCCTTGAAGCCGTGGCGGCCCGACACCTTGCCCAGGACAATCTCGGCGCCGCCCGACGGCCAGCCGATGTCCTTCGCGTCCATGATCTCGTACGTCTCGCGCATCTTCAGGATGCCGTCCTGGTGAATGCCGGACTGGTGGCGGAACGCGTTGGTGCCGACGATCGCCTTGTTCGGCTGTACGCTCATGCCGGTCAGGTCGGACACGAGCCGGCTCGTGCGGTACAGCTCCTGCGTGCGGATGTTCGTCTCCAGGTTGAAGAAGTCGCGGCGCGTCTTGATCGCCATCACGACTTCCTCGAGCGCGGCGTTGCCCGCGCGCTCGCCGATGCCGTTGATGCACGTCTCGATCTGTCGCGCACCCGACCGCACCGCCGCCAGCGAGTTCGCCACGGCGAGGCCCAGGTCGTTGTGGCAGTGCACCGAGATGCGCGCCTTGTGGATGTTCTTGACGTTCTCGTAGATGTCCTTGATGAACTGGCCGAACTCCTCCGGCACCGTGTATCCGACCGTGTCCGGGATGTTCACGGTCGTCGCGCCCGCGTCGATCACCTGCTCCAGCATCGAGTACACGTACTGCCGGTCGGAGCGCGTCGCGTCCATCGGGCTGAACTCCACGTCGCCGCAGTAGCCGGCCGCTCGCGCGACCATGCTGCGCGCCATTTCCAGCACCGTCTCCTTGTCCTTCAGCAACTGGTGGGCGATATGGATATCCGAGCTGGACAGGAAGACGTGGATGCGCGGCTGGGCACCCACCTTTACCGCGTCCCAGCACGCGTCGACCGCGTCGGGGTTCGCGTGGGCGAGCCCGGCGATCTGGCTGCCGCGGATCTCGCGCGCGATCGTCTGCACCGCGTCGAAGTCGCCGGGCGATGTTCGCGGGAAGCCCGCCTCGATGATGTCTACGCCCAGCTTCTCGAGCTGGCGCGCGATCTCCATCTTGTCGGCTGTGGTGAGCGCCACGCCGGGCGACTGCTCGCCGTCACGCAGCGTCGTATCGAAGATGATGACCTTTTCCATGGAGATACCTCCGTGATGATCCCCCCGTGTGGGGGCTGGGCTGGCCGATGCTCCGCATGGCCCTCCGACCGCTACGTCAGGCGGTCGAGGGCCGGCGAAGTGTGAGGCCGGCACGGGGCTGCCACTTACCGCACGCCATCACAATCTCCGCCGGGCTTCGGAGCCAGCCGCCGCCGCACGCGAACGCCGTCATGCTCGCGCCGAGCATTGGTACCCCGATCCAGGACAGCAGCCGGCGAGTCGTCATGGCTACCTGCTCTTCTTCAGCCAGGCCATCATGCCCCGGAGCTCCGCGCCGACTTCCTCGATCGGGTGCTCGGCGTTGATCCGGCGCAGCGCGTTGAAGCTGGGGCGGCCGGCCTGGTTCTCCAGGATCCACTCCTTCGCGAACGTGCCGTCCTGAATCTGTCCCAGCACGCGCTTCATGTTCTCCTTCACGCGCGCGTCCACCACGACCGGGCCGCGGGTGTAGTCGCCGTACTCCGCCGTGTCGCTGATCGAGTACCGCATGTAGCCCATGCCGCCCTCGTACATCAGGTCGACGATCAGCTTCAGCTCGTGCATGCACTCGAAGTAGGCCAACTCCGGCTGGTAGCCGGCCTCGACCAGCGTCTCGAACGCGCTCTTGACCAGCGACGTCACGCCGCCGCAGAGCACCGTCTGCTCGCCGAAGAGGTCGGTCTCCGTCTCTTCCTTGAACGTCGTCTCCAGCACGCCGGCGCGCGTCGCGCCGATGCCCTTCGCGTACGCCAGCGCGATCTGCCGCGCCGACTCCGTCGCGTTCTGGTGCACCGCGAAGAGCGCGGGCACGCCGCCGCCCTCGGTGTAGACGCGGCGTACCAGGTGCCCGGGCCCCTTCGGCGCGACCATCGTCACGTCAACGTCGTCCGGCGCCTGTACCTGGCCGTAGTGCACGTTGAATCCGTGCCCCCACATGATCATGTTGCCGGGCTTCAGGCCGTCCGCGATGTGCCCGTAGTACACGTCGCGCGCCACCTGATCCGGCGTCAGGATCATGATGATGTCGGCTTCCTCCGACACCTCGCGTACGTTGCCGACGCGCAGGCCCGCGGCCTCGGCCGTCTTCCACGATTTCGAGCCCGGGTACAAGCCCACGATCACGTTGCAGCCGCTGTCCTTCAGGTTCTGCGCGTGCGCGTGCCCCTGGCTGCCGAAGCCGATCACGCCGATCGTCTTGCCTTTGAGCAGCGCGAGATCCGCGTCCTTGTCGTAGTACATCTCTGCCATTCGAATCAGTCCCCTGCTTCACTCATCTTCATCGCACCGTGCGAGATTCTACGTGTGTCGCGTTGGAGGGTGCTTGGCGCAAGCCGCCCCCGTCACCCTCAGATCAGGCTCCCCACCTTCGGCTTGCCCTCGCCCGCTGAGCGGCGATGGTACGCCCCGTTCACCGTCGGCGCGGTCACCGTGGACGTGCCACCGCGCACCATGGCCACGCGACCCGTCCGCACCAGCTCCTTCAGCCCGAACGGCGTCAGCATCGACACCAGCGCGTCGATCTTGTCCTCCTGCCCCGTGGCCTCGACGACCAGCGAGTCAGCCGCCACATCGACGATCTTGGCACGAAATATATCGACGATCTCGATCACGGCGCTGCGGTTCTCCTTCGTCGTGGCCACCTTGATCAGCGCCAGCTCGCGCGCCACCACCTGCTCGTCCGTGACGTCGGTGATCTTCACCACCTCGATCACCTTGTAGAGCTGCTTCGTCACCTGTTCGATGTCGTGCGCCGCGCCGTCCACCGTGAACGTCATGCGCGACAGGCCCGGCACCTCGCTGTGTCCGACCGTCAGGCTCTCAATGTTGAAGGCGCGCTGGCGCCACTTGTTCGCGATCTTGTTGAGCACGCCGGGCCGGTTCTCCACCAGCGCGACGATGGTGTGCAGTCGGCCGCTCATCGCGCAAACTCCGGTCGCTCCACGCGCGGCTGGTCGATGGTGTCGCTCAGGCTGACGCCGGGAGGCATCATGGGATAGCAGTTCTCCACGTCCTGCACCTGGAAGTCGATGAGGACGGCGCCCGGGTGGTCCAGCGCCGCGCGGATCGCCGAATCAACCATGGCCTTGTCGCTGACGCGCATGCCGGCAATGCCCATCGCCTCCGCGATCTTCACGAAGTCGGGCTGGAACATGCGGACGGACTGCTTGTTCCCATCGTAGAACTGGTCCTGCCACTGCCGGACCATGCCCAGGTAGTTGTTGTTGATGATGGCGAACTTGATCGGCAGTTCGTACTCCGTGCAGAGCGCCAACTCCTCCATCGTCATCTGGAAGCCGCCGTCGCCGCAGAACGCCCACACCGTGTCGTGCGGCCGCGCGAACTGCACCCCGATCGCCGCCGGCACTTCGAACCCCATCGTGCCCAGACCACCCGACGTGACGAACGAGTACGGGTTGTCGCTCCAAAAGTATTGCGCCGCCCACATCTGGTGCTGGCCGACGCCCGTGGCGTAGTACGCCTTGGGCCCGGACATCTCGTAGATCTTCTTGATCACGTACTGCGGCAGGATCTTCTCGCTCTCCGGGATCGCGATTGACGGGTGCTTCTCGCGCATGTCCGCGATCCAGCGCCGCCACTCGTCGTGGCGCGCCGGCTGCACGTTCGGCAGCAACTGCTGCAGCACCGTGCGCACGTCGCCCACGATCGGCAGCAGCGTCTTCACGTTCTTGCCGATCTCCGCCGGGTCGATGTCGATGTGCACGATCTTCGCGTTCGGCGCGAAGTCCTTCAGGGACCCGGTCACGCGGTCGTCGAACCGCATCCCGATCGCCAGGATCAGGTCGGCCTCCTGGATCGCCATGTTGTTCCAGTACATGCCGTGCATGCCGGGCATGCCCTGATACAGCTCGTGCGAGCCCGGGAAGCCGCCCAGGCCCAGCAGCGTCGTGATCACCGGGATCTGGGCCTTCTCCGCCAGCTCCTTCAGCTCGTCCGCCGCGCGCGAGATCACCACGCCGTGCCCCGCCAGGATCAGCGGCCGCTCCGCCTCCGCGATCATCGCGGCCGCCTTCTTCACCTGCTGCGGGTGCCCCGTCACCGTCGGCTGGTAGCCCGCCAGCGACACGTGGTCCGGGTACTCAAACTCGCACAGCGCCTGCTGCACGTCGCGCGGGATGTCCACCAGCACCGGGCCGGGCCGCCCCGTCGTGGCGATGTGGAACGCCTCCGCGATCGCCGGCGCGATGTCCTCGACATCGAGCACCAGCACGTTGTGCTTCGTGATCGGGATGGTGATGCCCGTGATGTCGGCCTCCTGGAAGCCGTCGCGGCCGAGCAGCCATGACACCACCTGGCCGGTGATGCACACCAGCGGCACGGAGTCCATCCATGCGTTGGCGATGCCCGTGACGAGGTTCGTCGCGCCGGGGCCGGACGTGGCCCAGCAGACGCCGGCCTTGCCGCTGACGCGCGCGTACGCGTCGGCGGCGTGCGCGGCGCCCTGCTCGTGCCGCACCAGCACGTGCTTGATGTCGGGGTATTTCTTCAGCGCGTCGTACATCGGGAGGTTCGCGCCGCCGGGGTAGCCGAAGATGATCTCGACTCCCTCCTTGCGCAGGCACTCCATGATGATTTCCGCGCCCTTGATCTTCGTCATTCTGCTTCTCCTGGCCTGCCCCGCGGCGCGGGGCTGCATCGTCGCCTTGTGTCCACTGGTGGTTTCGTCCCCTTCCGTCCGCGCGCGGATGAGGGGACGCTAAAGCGGGAGGCCCAGCAGCAGGTCAAGCGGAAGCAAGAGACCCGCCGCGGGAATCAGGGGACGTACTACGACGCGGCCGCGGCTAATCCGCCGGGCGCGGTCAGCCGGGGCCGGTTGGACCTCGGTGCGAGAAGCTGTGAAGTGTGCCATCTGCTCCATGTATGACGCCGCCAACAAAAAAACCCGACCCAGCAAAGGGACGGGTTCATGGCCCGCGGTGCCACCCTTCTTCGTCCGCCGTGGCGGACGCTCTCGGAGCGCTTTAACGGTCGCGACCCGGCCGGGGCTATCCCTGAGGTTCACCCCGGCGGCTCCGCGCTGAGTTCGATCCGCACCTGCCACCGGCCTTCCACCAACGCCGGCTCGCTAAAGGCTGCGACTGGACCTACTACCGCGCTTCTCAGCCTGTTGCGGGGGAGTATACAGAGACATGACCAGCCTGTCAAAGCGGCAAGAATTCCGCCGTCTGGACAAGCCCGCTCGCCCCTTCCAAGCGGCAAGGCCGCGCTCGGGTGCGCGGCCCTGTCTTGTCCAGTCGATCTCCGGGCCCATCAGTCGGCCGAGGGGAGCACCTTCGGCTGCATCAGCGCCATCGCCTCGCCGTTGTAGCGGAGGTCGCAGGCGCCCGGCTTGATGCACAGCGCCTCCACCGACCCGTCCGCCGAGGTGTAGCGCTTGCCCAGCGCAATGTCGCCTCCGGCGCCGCCCGCGGCCGGCGGCCCGTCTTCCTTGAGGTTCAGCGGCGTGCCACCGTCCTGCAGCGTGCCGTCGGCGCCCTTCGTCACGATGATCTCGGCGCCGCTTGCGGCGACGTACCGCTTGCCCACTTGCGCTGCCATGCTTGTCTCCTCTGTCCTCGTCCTCGCAAGACAGGACGCGTCTACCAACGCGTCCTGCGAGATGAGTCTAGTTTCCGCGTTTTCCGTTCGTCAAGGCGTCGACGACGCCACCGGCGTCGCCGACCCGGCCGCCGCCGCTGTCGGCGCAACGGTGCCGCTGGCTGCCGGAGTGCTCGCCGCGGGCGTCGCCGCCCCGCCGGCGCCTGCCGCCTGCACCGTCAGCGTGCCCTGCATCTGCGTGTGCACGTCGCACTGGTAGTAGTAGCTGCCGGCGTCCAGCGGCCCGAAGTTCAGCGTTTGCGTCACCACGCCCGTCGCGATCTCGGTGCCGGCGACCTTATCGCCCGTCGCGTCTTTCCCCTTGTAGATGGAGAAGTTATGCGGGATGCCGGCATCGTTGTTCTGCACGGTCAGCGTCAGCGGTACGCTTGCCGGCGCCAACAGCGTGTCCGTGTTCCAGGCGATAGCCGACGCGGTGATTGTCAGTTTGTCAGACGCCACTGCCGGTACCGTGGCCACGGCCGACGCGGCGCGCTGCCCGCAGACCTGGGTGCTCGCACCGGTGACTGAGGGAGGATCCGGCGGTACCGGCGGCTTCAGCACCTGGGCGCCCGCATCGTGCGCCTTCGCTTTTGTCGTGCCCAGCGCGCGCGTGACCTCTACACTCTTGTTGTCCTTGTCCGGGTTTGCGGTGATCAACATGAGCTCGCCGTCGATCTCAATCCGCGACCCCTTCCCCAGGGGATCGATGAGGTTCAGGTAGACCGTCGTGGACGTGTCCGTCAGCCCCTGCGCCAGGGTCATGTGGTCGCTGTCGTAGCCGAGGATGTGATTCTTGTGGTCCCCGTGGACCGCCAATTCTTGCGCCTGATCCCAACCAGTGCCCTCGGTGATGAAGGTGGCGAGCTGGCGGATCTGGTCGTCGTTCAGGGTGCCGCCGTTGACGATCGCCCACGGTGGCATCGACTTGCCGATGCGGCCGCACGTGATCGTGTCGGTGACCAGCTTGAAGGCCAATGCCTTCGCCTGGGCGTCCACCTGTCCGGTCTTCAGATCCTTGCCCTGCAAGTCGTTCCGGCCGTTCAACGGCGGCGCCAGCTTCAGCCGGTTCGCCACGGCCCCGCCTTCGCCTTTGTCGCCGTGGCAGACGATGCAGTTCTGCGCGAACAGAAACGCGCCGCGCGTGATCGTCGACTCAAGCTGCGTGTCCTTCGCGTCGGCCGAGCGCGTCGGGTCCCACATCGTGTAGACACCGGTCGCGATGACGGCCGCGAACACGAGCGCGACGATGACGTTGATCTGCTTGCTTGTGTTCATCCCAAACCTTTACAGGCGCTCGCAGTCCTCTCGCGGCCTACCCGGGCATAATCGCGCGGGACGGGTTTTCCGTGGTGCCGGTGACGATCTTGCCGGTGTTTACAGTGATCTTTCCGTCCTTGATCGTCATGGCGAACGTGTCCAGCGACCGCGGCGCCGGCCCGAAGACGCGCACGCCCGCATCGCTGTAGGTGGAGCCGTGACACGGGCAGAGGAACCAGCCTGCGTACGTCTCTCCGTTGCGCGGATCCTCGCGGGCGAAGTCGGGGCGGTACGGCACCGTGCAGCCCAGGTGTACGCACTTGTGGTAGATCGCAAGCACCGAGCCTTCCTGCGCGCCGGGGTTATGCTTTGCCTGGTCGGCATCGAACCGAACGATCCATGCCTTGGCGTCGAGGTTGTGCAGCTTCTTGCCCGGCTCGAGCTGGTCGATCGTGCCGACGAACACAGCGCTGCCGAAGCCGGTGATGCCGCGCGGGTAGAGCGAGTTCAGGATCGTCGTGACGATGCCCAGGACCATCGTGCCGAGCGCCGCCCAGAATCCGATCAGCAGCACCTTGCGGCGGGAGATCTGCGGCAGCGCCGGCCGCTCGGACGGCGACTGCACGACGATGACGCCGTGGCCCGCGGCCGCCGCGGCGACAGCTCCGCCCCCGGCTGCCACGCGCGCAGGCTTCGTTTCCGGTGCGGCCTTCTGCTCGGTCTCGTCAGGCATGTATTCCACTTCCGGGATCTGCAAGTCCGTACTGCGGGGGATGCGGCAGCTGGTACCGGATCGATGGATCGTGCTCCAGGTTCGGCACCTTCCAGAACGGCACGAGTTGCTGCCCGCGTCCGCGGAACGCCGCGCCGATGATCGTCAGCGAGAGGTACACCATGATGAAGCCCGTAAACAGCGCCAGGAACGCGTCCCGCATCGAGTTCATCATGTGGAGCTTGCGCAGGATGAGCAGCAGCGCGCCGCCTGCGATCAGGATCGCCGCGATCGGCATCACGAACTCGGCCGTGAGCGCCGGGATGTTCAGGTCGGAGTCGTACCAATAGACGTGCGCCATCCAGCCGGGCATCCAGGTGGGCTTGCCCCAGTGCCAGATCCACGTGCCGTTCAGCGGCACCGGCACCTGGCTGAAGTCCTTCGGCCAATCGAGCGAGCCGTCGTGTGCGCCGTTGCCGAACTGCAACGACTTCGGCACGGGCAGGCTCCAGTGCCATTCGTCGCGGATCGCGACGCGGTTCTTCAAGAAGGCGAAATCCCAGATCGCCTTCCAGAGGTCGCCGAGCGGCCACCCGTCGAACGGATTCTTGTCACCGATCCACTTCGCCTTGCCGTCGAAGCCGTGGAACGGCCTGCCGATGATCGGCCAGTCCTTGAAGGTCAGCGGGAACTGCTTGTAGATGCGCACGTGCGCGCCATCGTCCCAGAGGATGCAGAACGGGATGACAAACGCGGAGTAGATGGCGCTGAAGATCGTGATGCGGAGGGCGTTCGGTGTGGCGAACCAGCCGCCCTGTCCCTCGTTGCTGCGGTCGAGGTACGGGATCGCCATCAGGACGATCAGGGCCACCGTCGGTACGGTGACGCCGGCGAGGCCCTTGTCCATGTGCAGGAGCAGCTCCTGCAGGTTCATCAGGTACCACGGCGCCTTCGACGGGTTAGGCGTAATGTTTGCGTTCGCGCGGTTCAGGAGCGGCGCGTTCAGCACGGTCGACAGCACCACGAACGCGATCGTGAACACCATCGCGGCGATGAACTCGATGAAGACGAGATCGGGCCAGACCAGCAGCTCCTGGTCGCGCTCACGCTTCTGCCGGACCGACTCGCGATCGGCCGTTGGAGTAGCTACCGCCATGGTTCTTCTACCTCCAACCTACAGCGGTCGCGCCAGGCCGCCGTCGCGGCGGATGCGCCAGAAATGGACCGACATGAAGATCGCGGCCAGTAGCGGCAGCCCGATGACATGCAACGTGTAGAACCGTATGAGCGCGTTCGGGCCCACCTCGAATCCACCGATCAGCACGAACCTGGTCTGGCCGCCCAGTATGGGCGCCGAACCCGCGATGTTCGTTCCGACGGTGATGGCCCACAGTGCCAGTTGGTCCCAGGGCAGCAGGTAGCCCGTGAACGAGAGCAGCAGCGTCAGCACCAGCAAGATCACGCCGACGACCCAGTTGAACTCCCGCGGCGGCTTGTACGCGCCCATGTAGAACACGCGCATCATGTGCAGCAGCACGGTGATCACCATCGCGTGCGCCATCCAGCGGTGGAGGTTGCGGATCAGCATGCCGAAGCGGACCTGCGTCTCCAGCGTGGCAACGTCGCCGTACGCGCGGTCAACCGACGGCACGTAGTAGAACATCAGCATCACGCCGGTGACCGTGAGCCCCAGGAACATGAAGAAGCTCAGGCCGCCCAAGCAGTAGGTGTGCGTGATCTTGACGTGCGTCTTGTGGATGCGCGTCGGGTGCAGGTGCAGGAAGACGTTTGTGGCGATCGCCAGCATCTGGTTCCGCGGCGTGTTCGGATAGCCCGAACGGAACACCGAGCGCCAGAGGTAGTTATGGAACAGCTTGTCGTAGAGAAAATCGCCGAGCCCTGGACCCTTCGGCCGCTCCGAAACGGACATCCCCTATGCTCCCTCTGCTACCGCGACCACCACTGCCCCAGGACCACCATGATGCCGAACGAAATGGCCATCGTAAGGGCGACGAAGACGAGTTCTCCGAAGTCCGTGGTGCCCGACGGCGGCCAGGTCAGGTGCGGGATCTCAAGAAGCAGCGCTGCTAGCGGGGTGAGCATTCGAGACTCCCGGCGCGTGCGCGGCGGACGGCCGCCGCCGCAGCGCTGTTTGTGAATATCGTTTCAAGCGGGAATCTAGCACCGGCCCCTAGCTAGTGTCAAGCCAAACCGGGCTCCGCCCGGCTTCGCACGGAGCGCCATCAACGCGCCGGCGATCGCGCACCGCTTGCACGCTCCGAAGGGCGACGCAGCGCGCTCAACAACTGTTTTCGGCGACGCTTGTGTCAGACCAGGAGCTTCTCCAGGATCTTCCCCATCTCCGCCGCATCGCGGCCCGGCATGCCGATAAGCGGCAGATCGACGCCAAGCGCGCGACGCTCGTCCATCTCTTCCTTGCAGCGGTCCAGCGGGCCGACCACGGCCGTCTGATCCAGCATGCGGTCCGAAACGCCGGCCGCGGCGGCCCTGGGGTCGCGGGCGGCCCAGCCCGCCTTGATCTTCGCCACTTCTTCCTCGAAGCCGTGCCGTTCCAGCATCTCGTAGTAGTACGTGCCCATCCGGCCCACGTAGAACGCGATGGGGCCCCGTGCCTGCATGCGCATCTGCTCGTCGCTGCCCGCCTCCGTGATCTGCACGACGAGCGACGGCGCGACGGTGATCTGGTCGCGCGTCTTGCCCGCCTTCTTCGCGCCCTCCATCACGATGTCCACGCCCTCGCGGATCTTGTCCTTCGGCCAGTAGATCGGGATCCAGCCGTCCGATACCTCGCCCGTCTGCACCATGCTCTTCGGCGTGATCGATGCGATGAACGTCGGGATGTGGTCGCGGAACGTCGGGAACTGCATGGTGAAGCCGCGCGCCAGGTGGAAGACCTTCCCGTCGTAGTTCAGCTTCTCCTGCCGCATGATCATGTTGATGATCTCGATGTACTCGCGCAGCCGCGTCGCCGGCTTCTCGAACGGCACGCCGTGCCAGTGCTCGATCACGTTCTTGCCGCTGCTGCCCAGGCCGATGATCGCGCGCCCCTGCGACAGCTCGTCGAGCGTCGCGAACGTCATCGCCAGCACCGCCGGCGTCCGGCTGAACACGTTCACGATCGCCGTCCCGAGCTGGATCTTCTTCGTCGTCAGCGCCAGCTGCGTCAGCATGCTGAACGCGTCGCGCCCCCACGCCTCCGCCACCCACACCGACTCCACGCCCAGGTCGTCCGCGATCTGCACGCGTTTCACCAGGTCTTCGCGCTCCGTCGGGCTGCCCGCGAAGCCGATCTGCAAGCCAAGACGCTTCGTCATCTCATCCGGTCCTTCCGTGATCGGTCCACCGCGACCCACGCAGCGGCCCCGCGATCATCGCCGCGCGCCGCGCTACGGTCAACGTACGCACAGTGCTAGGATGCCGCCGATGCACGTAGAGATCGTGGCGGATGGGTCAGCGGTCGCGGCGCGGGCCGCGGATATCATCTGCGGAGCTGTGCGCGCAACGCCGGCCGCCGTGCTGGGTCTGCCCACCGGCGGCACGCCGGTCGCCACCTACGCCGAGATCGCTCGCCGCGTCGCCGCCGACGAGGCCGACCTCTCCCGCGCCACCGCATTCGCGATTGACGAGTTCGCCGGCTGCACGGCCGAGACCCCCGGCACGAACGCCGCCTTCCTCCGCGACTTCGTGCGCTTCCCCCTCCGCGCGCTCCGCTGCCCCGATCCCGCCGCGGCCGATCCCGATGCCTACATCCGCGCGTTCGCCGACGAGGTCCGCGCCGCCGGCGGATTCGATCTCTGCGTCCTCGGCATCGGCGAGACGGGCCACGTCGCGTTTAACGAGCCGGGCGCCGCGCGCGACTCCCGCGCCCGCACCGTGGCGCTCACGGAGACGTCGCGGCAGGCGCACGCCGCCAACTTCGGGACGATCGATCGCGTCCCCCTGCGCGGCATGACCCTCGGCATCGCGGATCTGATGGAGGCACGGGCGCTGCTCGTGCTGGCGCAGGGCGCGCACAAGTCCGCCATCGTGCACGCGGCGATCGACGGCCCCCCCACGCCCGACGTGCCGGCTTCGTGGCTGAGAGATCAGGTGGACGTGACCTGGCTGCTCGATACCGCGGCCGCGTCCGAACTCGCCCGCCGCTAAGTCGGCCCGGCGCCCGCCAGCGCGAAGCGCGCCCGCTCCCACGCCAGGCGCAGGGCGCCGTTCGTCGCGGCGACTCCCGCGATCACCAGCACGAGCCCGATGACGAGGTTCGGCCCGACCGATTCGCCAAGCAGCAGCCAACCCAGCGCCGTCGCGACCACCGGCACCAGGTACGTCACCACCGCCACCTGCGTCGCCGTCATGCTCTGCACCAGCGTGAAGAAGATCACGTATGCCAGTCCCGACGACAGCAGCCCCAGCGCCAGCCACGAAGCACCCGCCTCCGCCGAGATACCGAAATCCGGCCGGCCATCGATCACCAGCGCCAGCGGCGCGGCCATCATCACCCCGAAGATCATCTGGCCGCTGGCCAGCGACAGCGGCGCGCCGCGCGACGTTTGCCGCGCCACCACCGTCGAGATCGCGTAGCAGGCCGACGCGGCGATCACGGCGAACTCCGCGAGCGTGTTTGAGTCCGTCAGGTCCGTGACGTCCGCGCCGATCAGCACCGCCGTGCCGACGAAGCCGATGATCAGCCCCGCCACCTTCTCGGTGCTGGGCCGCTCGGTCCGCCCCGCCACCGCGAAGATCAGCGTGAAGAGCGGCATCGTGGCGACGAGCGTCGCGGCCAGACTGCCGCTCACGTGCTGCTCCGCCGCCGTGATCAACGAGAACGGGAGCACGTTGTTGAACGCGGAGAGGAAGATCAGCGCCGGCCACGCCCTCCGCGGCGGCATGATGCCGCCCCGTCGCGCCGCCAGCGGCGCCAGCACGAGCGCGGCGATCGCCAGCCGTCCGGCCACCACCGTCACCGGCGGCACGTCGCGCACCACCACGCGGATGAACAGGAACGCGCCGCCCCAGATCGCGCTCAGGACCAGCATGGCGGCGATCTGGCCGGGTTTCACGATGCTGCTCCTTCGTACGCCTGCGGCTATCATCCCATTGTCGCGGACGCGCACCAGAAGGGACACTCCGATTCTTGCGATCGCCGGCCTCTACCTGATCATCGACCCCGACGCGTGCCGCGGCCGCGCGCCGCTCGATATCGCGCGCCTCGCGATCGAGGGCGGTGCGCGCGTCATCCAGTGGCGCGACAAGCGGCGCGATAAAGGCGATCAGCTCCCGGACGCGCGCGCGATCGCGGCGCTGTGCCATGATCGCGGCATCCTGCTCGTCGCGAACGACCACGCTGATTTCGCGCTGGCCTGCGGCGCAGACGGCGTGCACCTGGGCCAGCACGATCTGCCGATCGCCGCGGTGCGGCCGATCGTCGGAGATGATTTCGTGATAGGCGTTTCGACGAACAATGCGCACGAGGCGCTCGCTGCGCAGGCCGCCGGCGCGGACTACGTCGCCGTCGGCGCGATCTTCGCCACCGCATCGAAGGAGACCACGCGCCCCGCGAGCCTCGACCGCCTGCGCGACGTGAAGGAGGCCGTGCGCTTGCCCGTCGTCGCGATCGGCGGCATCAACGCCGCGAACATCGCGGACGTTGTCGCCGCCGGCGCGGACGCCGCCGCCGTGATCAGCGCCGTCTGCGCGGCGGACGATCCGCGCGCCGCCGCCGCCGCGCTGGCGGCCGCGTTCGCTCGATAACCGAAGCGAGACGGATGGGGACTACGCCCGGTGCACCGACAGGGCGCGGAGAGCCTTCGTCGCGACGTCGATCAGCTGCGGCGGGATCTCCCACGCGCCGAACGACCAGCCGCGGAACTCGCGGAACGCGTCGAAGTCGATGGCGTAGACGTTGCGGCGGCCGTCGCGCGTCCGCGTGACGATCCCCTCCGCCTCCATCTGGTTCGTGAGCGCGACGATGGCGCGCTCCGTCAGTCCGACCGAAGCGGAAAGCTCGCGCACGGTGCGCGTGTGGTCGCGCGAGATCGCCAGCAAGACCAGCATGTGGTTCGTGAAAAACCCGAACGTGCCGACGCGCTCTTCCAGCTCGTGTTCGGGCAGGCGATCGACCGGCGCGACGTGCGCTTCGGCGCGATCCTTGCCGATCTCGAACAGCGTCTTCACGATGCCGTCCACGAACAGCCGCGGCGTCAGCGGCGACGACGATCCGCCTCGCCGCACCGCGCTCAGGCGGCCGAAATTCACCGAATACGTGTTGCGCCGCCCGTCGCGATGGCGGTCGACGATCCCGTCCTCGTCCAGGTCCCGCAGGATCGCCAGCGTCGCCCGCTCGGTGATCCCGACGTCCGCCGAGACGGCTCGGACCGTCGATTCCGGATGCAGCACGACGTAGACCAGGACGATCGCGTGGTTGGTCAGGAAGCCCCAGCGCGCGCGGGTGGCGGCGATGCGGGGGCTCACGGCGGTACTGGTGCTGCGTGATTCAGGAATAGCTTCACCTGTTATGCTCTTCATGGATTCCCATTCTGCGCCTGGCTCCGTCTGCCTGACAACCCCCCAATTTCGCCCGGATCACGCCTTCCGCGCCTCGGCTTCGCCTAAGCGCGCGCAGCTTTACAATGAGGGCAACATCTCGCTCGGACCTGGCCGCCCAGAGCGGGCCTCCCGCCCGGCATTCCCGCCCGCGGCCTTGAAGGGAGCTTCCCATGCCCGCCCTGGACAGCTTCGGGAGCCGCGCCCCGCTCGCCGTCGGCGATCGCTCGGTCGATATCTTCCGCCTCGCCGCGCTCGATCGCGCCGGCGTCGGCCACGTGTCGCGGCTGCCGTTCTCGCTCAAGATCCTGCTCGAAAATCTGCTCCGCTACGAGGACGGCCGGAGCGTCACGAAGGACGACATCGCGCGGCTCGCCGCGTGGGATCCGGAGACGCCGAGCGACGCCGAGGTGCAGTTCCGCCCTGCGCGCGTGCTGCTCCAGGACTTCACCGGCGTGCCGTGCGTCGTCGACCTCGCCGCCATGCGCGACGCCATCCGCACGCTCGGCGGCGATCCGCGCCGCATCAACCCGCTGCAGCAGTCCGACCTCGTGATCGACCACTCGGTGCAGGTCGACCGTTTCGGCACCAGCGATGCATTCGCCTTCAACGCCGGTCTGGAGTTCAGCCGCAACCGCGAACGCTACGCGCTGCTCCGCTGGGGGCAGGACGCCTTCAACAACTTCAGCGTCGTCCCGCCGGACACCGGCATCGTCCACCAGGTCAACCTCGAGTACCTGGCCAGCGTCGTGTACGAGAAGCAAGAGGACGGCGCCACAGTCGCCTACCCCGACACGCTCGTCGGCACCGACTCCCACACCACCATGATCAACGGCCTGGGCGTGCTCGGCTGGGGCGTCGGCGGCATCGAGGCGGAGGCCGCGATGCTCGGCCAGCCGATGCCGATGCTGACGCCGGAGGTGATCGGCTTCAAGCTGACCGGGCAACTGCGCGAGGGCGCGACGGCCACGGACCTCGTCCTCACCGTCACGCAGATGCTGCGGAAGAAGGGCGTCGTCGGCAAGTTCGTCGAGTTCTACGGCAGCGGCCTCAGCAGCCTGCCGCTGCCCGACCGCGCGACGATCGCCAATATGGCGCCGGAGTACGGCGCGACGATGGGCTTCTTCCCTTGCGACGCCGAGACGCTGAACTTCCTGCGCTTCACCGGCCGGCCCGAGCCGCTCGTCGCGCTCGCCGAAGCGTACACGAAGGCGCAGGGGCTCTTCCGCACCGACGACACGCCCGAGCCGATGTTCACCGACACGCTGCAGCTCGACCTCGGCGACGTCGTGCCCAGCATCGCCGGGCCGAAGCGGCCCCAGGACCGCGTCATCCTCACCGAGGCGAAATCCGAGTGGCGAAAGAGCCTCGCCGCCATGCTCGAAGGCCAGCCCGGCAGCGGTGATCCGCAGCGCCTCGATGCGTGGGTCGCCGAGGGCGGCAGCACCGGCGCCGCGCAGGCGCCGGCCCCGTGGGAGCCGGTGTCGTGCAGCGACGGCGCGCAGTCGTTCCACCTGCAGCACGGAGCGGTCGTCATCGCCGCGATCACGTCGTGCACCAACACCTCGAACCCGCAGGTGATGCTCGCCGCGGGGCTGCTCGCGCGCAACGCCGTGAAGCGCGGCCTGCGCACGAGGCCCTGGGTGAAGACCAGCCTCGCGCCCGGCTCGAAAGTCGTCACCGACTACCTGGACGAGGCCGGCCTGACGGCCCCGCTGGAGCAGCTGGGCTTCTACCTCGTGGGCTACGGCTGCACGACCTGCATCGGCAACTCCGGTCCGCTGCCCGAGCACATCTCGGACGCGATCCGCCAGGGCAACCTGGTCGCCGCGTCGGTGCTCTCGGGCAACCGCAACTTCGAGGGCCGCATCCAGCAGGAGATCAAGGCCAACTACCTCGCGTCGCCGCCGCTCGTCGTCGCGTACGCGCTCGCCGGCACGATGGACATCGACCTGCGGACCGAGCCGCTCGGCACCGGCAGCGACGGCGCGCCGGTGTACCTGCGCGACGTCTGGCCGTCGCAGGCCGACGTGCACGAGGCCGTGCGCACCGCCGTGAAGTCGGAGATGTTCCGCGAGAAGTACCGCTACGTCTTCGAGGGCGACGAGCAGTGGCGCAATCTGGACGTGCCGCAGGGCGAGCTGTTCGACTGGGACGTCGACTCCACCTACGTGAAGCGCCCCCCGTACTTCGACGGCATGGCGATGGAGCCGGAGCCGCCCGCCGACGTCCGCAGCGCCCGCGTGCTCGCGCTGCTCGGCGACTCCGTCACGACGGACCACATCTCGCCCGCGGGATCGATCCCGAAGACGTCGCCCGCCGGCACGTACCTGATGCAGCACGAGGTCGCGCCCGAGGACTTCAACTCGTACGGCGCGCGCCGCGGCAACCACGAGGTGATGCTGCGCGGCACCTTCGCCAACATCCGCCTGCGCAACCTGCTCGCCCCGGGCACCGAGGGCGGTCTCACGCGCCACCTGCCGGACGGCCAGCAGATGACGATCTTCGACGCCTCCGCGCGCTACCAGGCTGACGGCGTGCCGCTGATCGTCATCGCCGGCAGCGAGTACGGCACCGGCTCGTCGCGCGACTGGGCGGCCAAGGGCACGCTGCTGCTCGGCGTGCGCGCCGTGATCGCCAAGAGCTTCGAGCGCATCCACCGCAGCAACCTCGTGGGCATGGGAGTGCTGCCGCTGCAGTTCGAGCCCGGCGAGGACCGCGAGACACTGGGACTGACCGGCGAAGAGACCTACGACATCGAGGGCATCGCCGGCGCGCTGGCGCCCGGCAAGCGGCTGACGGTGCGCGCCCGCGCCGCCGGCGGCAGCGTGAAATCCTTCACCGTAACGTGCCGCATCGACACACCTGTGGAGGTGGACTACTACAACCACGGCGGCATCCTGCCGTTCGTGCTGCGCCAGCTCGTACGGTAGCCGCAACCGGCAACACAGGAGGCGAGACATGAAGACCGCTATCGGCTTCGGCATCACGGGCGAGGACAACTGGGACGAGGCGGCGGCCTACGCCGTCGAGGCGGAGCGCCTCGGCGTCGATTTCGTCTGGTCCGCGGAGGCGTGGGGCCACGACGCGGTCACCCCGCTCGCCTATCTCGCGGCGAAGACATCGCGCATCAGGCTGGGCGCGGGCATCATGCAGGCCGTCGCCCGCACGCCCGCCAACACCGCCATGACGGCTATGACGCTGATGTCGCTCTCGAACGGGCGCTTCATCATGGGCCTCGGCGCCAGCGGCCCGCAGGTGGTGGAGGGCTGGCACGGCGTGCCGTTCCGCAAGCCCATCCAGCGCATCCGCGAGGTGATCGAGATCGTGCGCATCATCTCGCGCGGCGACAAGCTCCAGTACGACGGCCAGATCTACCACCTGCCCCTGCCCGGCGGCGAGGGCAAGTCCATCCGCTCGGGGGCGCGGCCGCAGCCCAACATCCCCGTCTACCTCGCGACCCTCAGCCCGAAGAGCCTGGAGATGACGGGCGAGCTCGCCGACGGCTGGGTCGGCACGTCGTTCATGCCGGAGCACGCCAACGTCTTCTTCGACCACATCGCGCGCGGCGCGAAGGCAGCGGGCCGCTCGCTGGCGGACATCGACCTGCAGGCGGGCGGCGCCGTCGCCTTCTCGGACGACGTCGACCGCCTCATCGCACGCCACAAGCCGGGGCTCGCGTTTACGCTCGGCGCCATGGGGTCGAAGGAGCACAACTTCTACAACGCGGCCTTCCAGCGCGCCGGCTACCAGGAGGAGGCGCAGGCGGTCCAGCGGCACTGGATCGAGGGAGACCGCAAGGGCGCCGCGGACCTCGTCCCCGACGAGATCGTGCGGCAGGCGAACCTGCTGGGTACCGAGGCGATGGTGCGCGACCGCATCCGCGCCTATCGCGACGCCGGCGTGACGACGCTCCGCATCCAGCCGGAGGGCCGCTCGCTGGAGGAGCGGCTGGAGACGCTGGGGCGGACGGTCGAGCTTGTGAAGGACGTCAGCGCGGAGAAGGCGTAGCCGCTACCCCACCAGGCGTCCGCCGATGACGATCGCCAGCCCGGCCGCCGTGACGATCGCGAACTCCGCGAGCACAGCGTGGCTCAGGTGCTCGGTCAGGTAGTGAGAGATGACCCCCGTCGCCAGGTAGAACACCAGCAGGATGAAGACGCCCGCGAGGAAACCCTCGAGCGGGATGAAGTACAGCACCCAGCGCGCCTCTCCGGCGATGACGCCGATCACCGCCGCGAACACCAGCGACCGCAGCGGATCGGCCTCCGCCTCGCGAAACACCTCGATCGACAGCAGCATGCTGATCAGTCCGACCGCGAAGGCGGCCGGCAGCAGGTCCACGTCGAAGCCGTAGACGACGGCGTAGAAGCCGAACGCCGTCAGGTACGTGATCACGTTGAGGATGAAGCGCGCCATCGGGAACTGCGGGTGCTCCGGCTCGACGGAGATGTGCTCCGCGTACAGCGTCAGCCCCATCAGCACGCCCGCGCCCATCACGGCGGGCACCGCCCAGTAGCTGAGCACGACGTCCTCCAGGAAGAGCCCGGCTGACAGCGTGAACAGCACCGGCACGAACAGGTACGGCGACGTGTCGGCGATCGTGTGGAACTCGCCGCGCGGGTGCGAGCGGATGATGCCATCGGCGCCCAGCCCCACCAGCGCCGTCACCGCCATCAAGATCCACGGGCGCACCGGATCGATAGTAATGAACAAGGCGAGGCCGACCGTGAAGGCCAGCGCCAGGAGAGGGATGCGGCCCGCACGTGAGGCGCCGCCAAGTTGAGAGCCCGGCGGGCGCTCCGCTAAGGGCGGCGCGCCGCGCTCGAGCGCGGGAGATTGTGCCATAAGGTGTTGTACCTCGGGACAAGCGGACGCCCAGAAACCGGGGCGTGAACCTGTCGCGTCAGGACGTGCCGATCCTATCCCCTGAGCCGGGGGGTGTCAACTAAATGGGCGCGATGTGAATCTGAACATGGCAAGCCGCGACATCTCGACGCCCGCCGTCAGCGCGTACGCGCTCGCTTCGTCGCGGCTCGCTTCGGCGGCCCTCCGCGCTTCTTCGGCGACCGCGCCGCGGACGCCGCGCGCTTCGCGCCGCTCGCCGCCGCTGCCGGCGTGCGCACGACGATCGCGGCCGGTGCCGCGCGCGCACGCTTCTGCTTCGCCCACGCTACGGGCGCTTCGCCGTAGATCTCGGCGCCGTTCTCCCACCACATACGCTCTCGTGCGTCGGCCGGCACGTCGAGCAGGTCGAAGATCGTGTCCCAGCGGCGGATGTGGTCGGCGATCTTCTCGGGCGCGGTGTCGGAGCCGAAGATCAGCTTCTCGAAGCCGATCTCGTGGCCGATCAATCGCCGCTCGACCGCATGCCGCTCGATGGTCGTGCCGCCGCTGAAGTCGAAGTAGACGTTGTGGCGCCAGCGCGCCACCGAGGCCGCCTCGTCGTAGTTGCCGGTGCCGCCCAGGTGCGCACCGATCAGCCGCAGCGAGGGGAAGTTGTTGGCGATCGTGTCCAGGTGGAACGGCCGCATGCGCGTCGCGGAGATGTTGCGCGGCGTCGCCGCCATCTGCCGCATCCGCCCGTACGCCTCTGCCGCCTGCGGGTCGCGGCGAGGATGCGTGACGCGGTAATCGATGCCGCCGCCGATGACGCCCATGTGCAGCAGGATCGGCCAGCCAAACTCCTGCGCCTTCTCGTAGATCGGGAAGTAGTCCGGGCAGTCGTAGTCGCGCAGCACGCCGATCATCTTCAGGCCGCGGTAGCCCATGTCGCGCAGCTCGCCGAGGCGCGCAGGCGGCGTCGTCTCCGGGTCGATCATCGCGGTCGGGATGAAGAGATCCGGGTGACGCAGCGCGTGCTTGATCGACGCTTCGTGCGAGATGCCGAAGCGGCCGCCGCACAGGAAGTTCGCCTTCGTAATGCCGGCCTCGACCGCGCGCCGGTAGAGGTTCTCGACGAGCGGCTTGGGGTCCGCGTCGAGCTGCTCCCAATTCCGCGGGAAGTGCATATGGATGTCGAAGATCTTGCGCACGCGCGCCCCCTGTCTCGCTGCCGTGATGATGTGTGCGGATCAGGTTAGCGAGCGGGGAGGTGCAAGCGACAGGGAGCGGGCGCCGGGCTACGGGATGAAGTCCTTGCGGCCCTGTTCCTTGAACGCCTTGCGCTCTTTCGGCGTGGACATCGGGCGGTCCATCGCGTACTGCTTCACAAGGTTGTCAAAGGAGAGGTCGGGGTTCGACGCGTCGATCATCTTGTCGTACTTGGGGTCGAGTTGGTCGATCTGCGACCGCATCGAGAGGTGGAACGCGAACCGGCTGATCATCCGCGTCATCTTCTTGCTGCCGCACTCCGGGCATGCTGCGACGAAGTCATCGGCCGCCACGCGGCGCGTGATCACCTCGACGAACTTCTTGCAGCGGTGGCAGGCGTACTCGTAGATCGGCATCTCTGCGGCTTTCCGTAGCACTCCGCGGGCGGCGCACCCGTACAGCCACTATAGCAGCGCCCGATGCGCGCCGCAGTGGCAGGCCGCCTATGCGCGGCGCTCCAGCACGTAGCCGGCGATGTCCTCCAGCGTGGCGCGCGCCGGGATGTCCGGGAGCGTGTGCAGCGACGCCAGCGCGCGGTCGCGGAAGTCGCGGGCGACGTTGTACGACTCGTTCAGGATGTCGGAGTTCAGCACCATGTAGACCGCTTCGGCCACCAGTTCGGTCTTGGGCTTGCGCGAGCGGAATGCCTTCTTGATCGGGTTGTCGTTCGGGTAGCGCTCCATCAGGATCAGCGACGGCAGCGTGATCGTCCCCTGCATCAGGTCGCTGCCGATCGGCTTGCCCATCTCCTGCTCATCGCCGGCGAAGTCCAGGATGTCGTCGACGACCTGGAACGCCATGCCGACGTTGAGCCCGTACAGGCGCAGCGCCTCGCGTTCGCCCGGCGTGCAGCGCGCCACCATCGCGCCGCCCTCGGCCGACGTGGCAAACAGCGACGCAGTCTTCCCCTCGATGCGGCCGAAGTATTTGATCGTGTCCTGGCCGTAGTCGTACGCGCTCATGTCCTGGTGCAGCTCGCCGCCGGCGATCGCCATGATCGTGTGGGCGAAGAGCCGGACGACGGCCGTGCTCTCGGTGCGGGAGATCAGCTCGGCGGAGTGCGCGAACATGTAGTCGCCGAGCATCACCGACGCGGAGTTATTGAACAGCTCGTTCGCCGTAGGCCGACCGCGGCGCGACGGCGATGCGTCGATCACGTCGTCGTGCACCAGGGTGGCGGTGTGCAGCAGCTCGATCGACGCGGCCAGCGGCACGTGCAGGCCTGCGTTGTAGTCGCCGAACTTCCCGGAGAGCAGCGCGATCGCGGGACGCAGCCGCTTGCCGCCCACGCCCAGGACGTGGCCCAGCATCTTCGACAACGCCGGGAAGTTCTCGACGTGCTTGATCCGGTCGAGCGTGTCTTCGACGAGCTGCAGGTCCTCCTGGACCGGCCCGTAGATCGAGGCGACCTTCACCGCTCGCTCCTTCCCGCCGCGGAGACGGCCACGCCCAGCAGGCGCAGCGCGTTGCGCGATGTGATTTCCGCCACGTCTTCGACCGCCACGCCCTTCAGCTCCGCGATCGCGGCAGCGGCTTCGCCGACGTACGCAGGCTCGTTGCGCTTGCCGCGGAACCGCTGGGGCGCGCCGTACGGGCTGTCCGTCTCGATCACCAGGTGCTCCAGCGGCACCTGCCGCGCTACGTCCCGCAGCACCGTCGCCTTCGGATGCGTCACGGACGTGTGCACGGAGATCACGAAGCCCAGATCCGCATAGCGCCGCGCGTCGTCCGCGTCGGACGAGAAGTAATGCATGACCCCCAGCGGACGCCCGTCCGGCAGGCACCCCCCCATCGCGCGTGACCACTCCGCCAGCAGCGGCATCATCTCTCCGTGCGCCTCGCGCGCATGCACCGCGACTGGCTTGCCGGTGCGCTTCGCCGTCTTTAGCTGTCTACGCAGAACCTTCACCTGCTGATCACGCGGCGACAGGTTCCGGTAGAAGTCCAACCCGATCTCACCCACCACCGCCACTCTCGGGCGCCGGGCCAGCTCCTCCAACTGGTCGAGCTCGGCATCGGTGGCGTCCTGCGCGTCGTGCGGGTGTACTCCCGCCGCCGCGAGCACGCAGGCGTGCCGCTCGGCCAGCGCGACGGCGAGGCGGCTGTTCGCCGCGTCGACGCCGAGTGTCAGTATCAACTCCACACCGGCCGCACGCGCCCGTTCGATGACGGCGTCGCGATCGGCATCGAACTCCTTGTCGTGAATGTGGCTATGGGTGTCGATGAGGCGCATGTCAGGCCGTGAGCCGCGCCTCCCCTTCGACAGCCGGCTGTTCGATCTTCTTGAACAGCGGCCCAGGCTGCCGCAGCGCCGAGCCAGGCTCCGGCCTGCTTGCTACCCACCCGGATGCACCCACGTCCCCGCTCAGCCCCAGAAACTCGTGAATCTGCTGACTGGAGAACGGCAGGAACGGGTAGAGCGCCACCTTCAGCGCGTTTATAACACAGAGCGCGGTGTAAAGGGACGTGGCCGTGCGATCCCGGTCGGTCTTGGCCGTCTTCCAGGGTTCCGTTTCGTTCAGATAGGCGTTGGCTTCCTGCGCCAGCCCCATCGCCGAGCCGAGCGCCGCCTTCAAGTGCACCGCCTCGATCTGGGAAGCGCACTCGCGCAGCACGTCGTCCGCGCGCGCGAGCAGGTGGTGGTCGCGCGCGTCGAACGCGCCGGGCTGCGGCACCGCGGGACCGAAGTTCTTGTGCGTCATGGCGAGCACGCGGTTCACGAGGTTGCCCCACGTCGCCACCAGCTCGTCATTGATACGCCGGATGATCTCCGCTTCCGTGAGATCGGTGTCGGAGTTCTCGGGCAGGTTCGCGGCCAGGGCGTAGCGGATCGCGTCGGGCTGGTAGCGCTCCAGGTACGTCAGCACGGATTCGCCGACGCCTTCGCTCTTCGAGGCCTTCTCGCCCTTGAACGTCACGTACTGATTCGCAGGGACGTCGTACGGCAGGTTCAGGCCGCGATAGCCCATCAGGATCGCCGGCCAGATGATCGTGTGGAATGGGATGTTGTCCTTGCCGATGAAGTAGTAGGAGCGCGCGGCGGGATCCTCCCACCACTCCTTCCATGCGTCGGGCTCGCCGCGGAGCTGCGCCCACTCCTTCGCCGCGGACAGGTAGCCGATCACCGCTTCGAACCAGACGTAGATCCGCTTGCCGGGGCCGAGATCCTCCACCGGCAACGGGATGCCCCACTCCAGGTCGCGCGTGATCGCCCGGTCGTGCAGGCCTTCCTCGACGAAGCCGATGCTGAAGTTCAGCACGTGCTTGCGCCAGCCCTGGCGGCCGCGCAGCCACTCCAGGAGCGGCTCCTGGAATGCGCTGAGCCGGAGGAAGAAGTGCTCGGTCTCCCGTTGTTCGGGCGTCGCGCCGCTGATGGTGCTCTGCGGGTCGATCAGGTTCTCAGGATCCAGCGTGCGGCCGCAGTTGTCGCACTGGTCTCCCCGCGCCTTCTCGTAACCGCAGTTCGGGCAGGTACCGCGGACGTAGCGGTCCGGCAGAAAGCGCTCCGCCTGGGGGTCGTAGAACTGCAGCGTCTTCGCCTTGTGGATGTAGCCGTGCTCCAGCAGCCTGCGGAAGACGTCGTGCGTGACCTCCGTGTGGTTCGGGGTGCCGGTGGTAGTGAAGAGGTCGAATGAGATGCCCAGCTCCCGCCAGTAGCGCAGGAACTCGGGGTGGAACTGGTCCACGACCTCCTGCGGCGTGCGGCCCTCTCGCTCGGCGCGCACGGTGATGGGCGTGCCGTGCTGGTCGCTGCCGGACACCATCAGCACGCGGTTGCCGATCATGCGGTGGTAGCGCGCGAAGATGTCCGCCGGCAGGTACGCGCCGGCGATGTGGCCGAGGTGGAGCGATCCGTTCGCGTACGGCCACGCGACGGCGACGAGAATGTGACGTGGAGTGTTTGGTCGGTCAGTCAAAGCGGGGATATTCTAACCAATCCGGCGCCCTGGGCCTCGGGCCGCCGTCTTCAGTCGCGATGCCATGCCGCATACGCGGCGCGGCGGCTGAGACCGAAGCGACGCATCAGCGCCGCAACGGCGTCCTTCGCCGGCATGCCGGCCGCGCGCATCGCCGCGATGGCATCCGGCAGCGATTCCGTGCGTTCGGGCGCGGCTGCTGGCGCCGGGCCGCCCTCGATCACCAGCGTGAACTCGCCGCGCGGCTCTGTGAAGTGCTCGATCGCGCCCGAGATGCTGCCACGCCAGATCTCCTCGTACAGCTTCGTCAGCTCGCGGCAGACGGCGATGCGCCGGTCGCCCAGCGCCGCCCGCGCGTCGCGGAGCGTCGCCAACACCCGATGCGGCGACTCGAACACGACCAGCGTGTCGCCGGACGCGCCGGCTTCGGCGATCGCCCGCCGGCGCGGCCCGCCCTGTCGGGGCAGGAAGCCCAGGTAGTGGAACCGGCGCGACGGCAGGCCGCTGGCGGCGACCGCAGCGAGCACGGCTGACGCACCAGGAATCGGCACGATCGTGTGCCCTGCCTCGACAGCCGCAACGACGAGTTCGTGACCCGGGTCGCTGATGCCCGGCATCCCGGCATCGCTCACGACCGCCACATCGCCCGTCTCGAGCGCAGCCAGGATCTGGGACGTGCGCGCGCGCGCGTTATGCTCGTTGTAGCTCAGGAGCCTGGCGTGGATCTGGAAGTGCGCCAGCAGCTTGCCCGCCGACCGCGTGTCCTCCGCCGCGATCAGGGGGACGGTGCGCAACACATCGAGCGCGCGCAGCGTTATGTCCTGCAAGTTCCCGATGGGCGTAGCGACGAGGTACACCCGCCCCATCAGCGGAGGCCTCGCGCAGCATCGGCGCGATGCGTCAGTGGCGAGGGAACTGGGCGAACGCTATAGCGATTCAATAATTTCTCCCAAGAAGCTTGACGGTCCCTGGCGGCCGACGCTACACTCAACGAAATCATACCCCCGACGCCCCGATGGGCGGACTGTCAAACCGAATGAATCCAGACCAGCGGTAGAAACCGGTAGGAACCCTCCGCCGGCCTCGATCTCGTTATACCCGCATCCATGCGGGAGACGGACGGGGACCAGCACCCAAAGCCTCAAGGCGGGCAGGCCCGGCGGCACTAGTTGGAGGTACCCGAACCATGTCTCAGCCCCAGTTCAAGGAAATGCGGCGCGCGTACGGATTCGACGACGTGGCCATCGTGCCCGGCGGTCACCACACCCTCAACCCGGAACTCGTAGAAATCGGGTTCAAGCTCGGAAAGCTCGATTTCCAACTGCCCTTCATCGCGGCCGCGATGGACGGGGTGACAGACGTGAAGATGGCCGTCGAATTCTCGAAGTTCGGCGGCCTCGCTGTTTTGAACCTGGAAGGCGTCCAGACCCGCTACGAGGACCCGGCGCCGATCCTGGCCGAAATCGCTGCCGCTCCCAGGGATCAGGTGACGGCGCTGATGCAGAAGGTCTACTCCGCGCCGATCCAGCCGAACCTCATCGCGGAGCGCGTCCGGCAGATCAAGGCCGCGGGCGGCGTCGCCGCCGTGTCCGCCACACCGATGAACACCAAGAAGTTCGCACCGATCGCGAAAGACGCGGGCGTCGACGTCTTCGTGGTGCAGTCGACAGTCACCAGCGCCCGCCACGTCTCGCGCAGCGAGAAGGGACTGATCTTCGACGAACTGGTCCAGAACATGGGGGACGTGCCGGTGATCGTCGGCAATACCGTGACGTTCTCGGCCACCAAAGAGTTGATGGAGACGGGCATCGCGGCCGTACTGATCGGCGTCGGACCAGGCGCGGCCTGCACCAGCCGTGAGGTGCTCGGCATCGGCGTGCCGCAGGTCACCGCCACGATCGACGCCGCCGCCGCGCGCGACACCTACTACCGCGAGACGGGCCGCTACGTCCCGATCATCACCGACGGCGGCGTGAGCAACGGCGGGGCGATGTGCAAGTCGTTCGCCGCCGGCGCGGATGCGGTGATGCTGGGCAGCATCCTGGCCGCGGCGGAAGAGGCGCCGGGGAACGGCCACCACTGGGGCATGGCTACACCGCACGGCGAGCTGCCGCGCGGGACGCGCGTGAAGGTCTCGATCGACACGACGCTGAAGCAGACGCTGTTCGGCCCCACCTCTCGCACCGACGGCCGCGAGAACCTGGTCGGAGCGTTGCGCACGGCGATGGGCACGTGCGGCGCCCGGACGATCCGCGATTTCCAGAAGACCGAGATGGTGATCGCCCCCGCTATCAAGACCGAGGGCAAGTCCTACCAGATCGCGCAGGGATAAGGCTTCGGCCAACCGTCAGGGTTCGCACGGACGGCGCGTCAGGTGACGCGCCGTTCTTCTTGCTGCATGCAGCAGGTCCGGGCGACCGTCAGCCCGGGCGGAACGGCCTCGCGAACAGGCCGAAGAACGTCTCCAGAAAGCGGCCGCACCGGCCCTGCCTTGCAAGGCCGTCGGTGCCCCGCAAACCGGCTCGTTCAGCGTCGTAACGGGCGCGGCGGTAGGGCGTGCCAAGCACTTCGTACGCCTCGTTGAGCCGGCTCAGCCGGCGCTGGGCTTTGCGCGTCGGCTGATTCTTCAGTTCGTGCGCCTGCTCCCAATACGACTCTTCGATGACGCGCAGGTGGGCGCGGGGCGGGATGCCCAACACCTGGTAGTAGTCCACGGGCTTCGTCACGGCAGACCTCCCCTGCGAGCGGGCACGCGCCCGTACGGAGCCGGCGCGTCTCACAGATAGCATCGACATGCGCGGGAGCCGAACGTAGCGGGCGGGCCGGAATATTCGCGGCCCTGGCGACTCGTTGTCCGCGCCCGAAGCCGCGGCTATAATGCGGGGCACCGCGCGGAAGTAGCTCAGCGGTAGAGCACCTCCTTGCCAAGGAGGGGGTCGAGGGTTCGAATCCCTTCTTCCGCTCCATCGGGCAATTTGGCGCACGGCTCAGATTCAAAATCCGGGGTTTCGGCCCCGGACAAGGAGTTGAGCCGTGCGCCGTTCTCTTAGCAGCCAGCATGTTGGCGCCCTGAGCCTCTACTTTTCAGCCTCGGCGACAAGGGGGCGACAGCAGCTTACGTCGCCCGCATTCCGCGTGACATAGCCCATCTTCTTGCCTCCAATCGGTTGGTCTTGTGCAGCGAGCGGGCTGGGCGCCGCGCATATCTCGAGCGTTCGAACATGATCACTCGACTCTTGGATTCGAAATATCACCTGCTGATGAACACGGCCGACGAGATCGGCGGCCTACCAGTACGACCCTCGGGCGGCAGCCGGATTGACCGCCCTCCGGTTGAGGCCACGCGACCGCCCCGGATTGCGAGTCGATCGTTCGGTGCTGCGGGCGCACGCCGGAAGGGTCGTGCGTTCCTACGTCGACGGATGGGGCACGCACGTCGACCTCGTCGAATCAGCCGGACGCCAAGCGGAAGCACGCTTCGATCTCGGAGCGCTGGTCGAGACAGCGGCGGAGGCGGACGGCGAGCAGCCGTCGTCCGGCGACCTGGTGATGTACCGACGCGACAGCAACCGCGTGCGCATGGACGCGGTCGGGCGTCTCGTGCAGCAGCTGGCGCTGGACCCGCGATCGTGGAGCTCCATTGAAGTGGTCCTGTCGTGCCTGCTGCAGTGGTTCGGATACCGGATCGGCGCGACCGATGCCCAGACGCCGATGGAGACGGAGTTGCGGACGCGGGAGGGCGTGTGTCAGGACTTCGCGCACATCCTCATAGCCGTCCTCCGCGCATGGGGCTGCGCGGCGCGCTATGCGAGCGGATACGTCTACACCGGCAGTCGTGACGGCGGCCGCATCGAGGCGGAAGCGATGTACGCGTGGGTTCAGGCGTACCGGCCCGATTTCGGATGGGTCGGGCTGGATCCGACGACCGGCGGATACGCGGACGACGCCTACGTGCCGGTGGCGTTTGGCCGCGATTACGACGATGTTCGTCCCGTGCGCGGCGTCCTCTCCGGCGAGCCCACCACGCAGTCCCACTCGGCATCGCTCGCCGTCACCCTCCGCGCTGGCGAGCAGTAAACAGGCCGTATTGCATACCAGCGTGCACGCCACCTCACCGGAGTGTCGTTCATCTGAACGTAACCTGGGCGCAACATGGTCGAAATTGCCTGCTCATACAGTCCGGTTGTATGCAATATGCCACAAAGTTCGAACCGCCGTCCGCGACTCTGACCGAGCAACTCACCGAGATGATCCGGCGTGACATCGTCCGGAATGTGCTGCTGGCGGGCGCGCGCGTAACGGAGGAAGCGCTCGCGGAGCGGTACGGCGCCAGCCGGACGCCCGTGAGGGAAGCTCTCCGGGTGCTCACGCAAGAAGCGCTGTTCGCCTACACACCTCGCAGCGGCTATCTCGTACTATCCGTCAACCTCGATGAAATGGACGACCTGTACGCAGTCCGCGTAGCGATCGAGGAGAAGGCGGCGTCTCGCCTGGCGGTGGCCGATGCACGGCCAATCCTCGAGAACCTGCTGACCTACTGGGACGATATGCCAAGTGACGTCGCAGGCGGCGACGTCAATCTCGTGTTCCTGGACGAGCAGTTCCACGAGGCGCTCGCCGCGGCCGGTGGCAGCACGGTGCTGCCGCCGATGCTGCGCAATATCAACCACCGGCTCCACGCCCTGCGTATTCGCGACTTCGTCGATCCGGAGCGAGTCCGCCAGACGTTCGAACAGCACGCCGCAATCCTCCGCAGCCTGCTCGACGGTGACACGCGCACCGCCCGGGCTCTGCTGCGCGCGCACATCTGGCAGAGCTATGCGTTCGTGCGCAGCCGCGTCAGCGATACGGAAGCGGCGCCTCTATGAGCCAGGCGCCCACCATGACTGCCGACGCGCACCTGAGCATTGAAGAAGGCACGTCCTTGCTCCATCAACGCCCTTCGCTTTCGGTCCGCGGCCTGACGAAGCGATTCGGCGATCTCGTCGCGAATGACAGCGTCGACCTGGACATCTTCGGCGGAGAAGTCCACGCGATCCTTGGGGAGAACGGCGCCGGCAAGAGCACGCTGATGAAGATGCTGTACGGATACTACAGCCCAACCTCCGGCACGATCAGCCGAGATGGTACGCCGATCCGCGTCCGCACGCCGCAGGACGCGCGGCGGCACGGCATCGGCATGGTCTTCCAGAACTTCACGCTTGTACCCGCGCTGACGGTGATCGAGAACATCGCGCTCATGCTTCCCGAGCTGCCATTCCTCATACCGGTCGCGCAGCTCGAGCGTGAGATACGCGCCCTGTCTGATCGCTACAACTTCGGCATTGACCCTCGCGCGCACGTCCGTCAGCTCTCGCTCGGAGAGCAGCAGAAGGTCGAGATCCTGAAGCTGCTGATGGCGCGCGCGCAGACGTTGATCTTCGACGAGCCGACCAGCGTGCTGGCGCCGCACGAGATCGACGAGCTGATGGACGTATTCCGGAAACTGCGCGCCGACGGCCTCGCCGTGCTCTTCATTACGCACAAGCTGCGCGAAGTGCTGGCGGTCGCCGACCGCATCACGGTGTTGCGGCGCGGCGTCGTCGTCGCGGCCATGCCTGCGGCGGGCGCCACCGAAGATTCGCTCGTCGCGGCGATGCTCGGCGAATCGAACGCCGACGAAGCGCGCTCGATGCCGCGCCGTGCCGCCTATCCCGTCGGCGCGGGAGACAGCGACGCGCCGCCCGCACTGGACATCCGTTCCGCCGACGTGCCCGACCCTGCCGGGCGCATGCATCTGTCCGCCATCTCACTGGCTTTGCGTCCGGGCGAGATCGTCGGCGTCGCCGGCGTTGCGGGCAACGGGCAGAAGGAGCTGGGCGAACTGATAGCGGGCCTGCGCCGCTGCCGCAGCGGATCGGTCAGCGTCTTCGGCGCGGACGCCACGCACTGGACGCCCTCGCGCTTGCTGGGGGCAGGCATCGGCTGCGTCCCCGAGGATCCGCTGCGACATGGCGCCGTGCCGTCGATGACCGTGCTCGAGAACATGATCCTGTCCGAGCGCAAGCGATTCTCCGGCCCTGCCGGACTATCGATCCACTGGCGGACGGCCCGCCGGGTGCTGGAGCACGCGCTGCAATCGTTCAACCTCAAGCTGCCGGCGTTCACGACGGCGGTCGGCGTCCTCTCAGGCGGCAACGTGCAGCGCATGGTGTTCGCGCGCGAACTGGCGCGCGCGCCGAAGATCCTGGTCAGCTATTACCCGACGCGCGGCATGGACGTCATGTCGGCAAACGCGGCACGCGAGGTGCTCCTGACGTACAGCGTGGGCGGTACGGCGGTCCTGCTTGTGTCCGAAGACCTGGACGAGCTCTTCGCGCTGAGCGACCGCATCATCGTCATGTACCTGGGCCGCGTGGTCGGCGCCTTCCGCCCGGACGAGGCGGACGCGCACAGGATCGGCCGGCTCATGACCGGCGCGCTGGAGGACGGCAGTGGCGGCAGCTAATCCTTCCAGCCCGCTGCCGGGCGTTGTCGCCCCCCGAAGGCTCGCGCTGCCGTCGCTTGCGGAGCCAGCGCGCTTCGTAGTGGCGGTACTTGCCGCGCTGACGGTGTTCGGCGTCATCTTGCTGTTGCAGGGTGAGAACCCACTCGTCGCGTATCGCGACATCTTCGACACGACGCTGCGCACGAAGTACGGCTTCTCGGAGGTCATCGTGCGGATGATCCCGCTGCTCTTGTGCGCGCTTGCGGTCGCCATCCCTGCGCGGATCGGCCTGGTCAACGTCGGGGGCGAAGGGCAGCTCTACATCGGAGCGTGGGCTTCGAGCTGGGTGGCGCTGACGTTCACGGGACTGCCGGCGCCGGTCATGCTCCCGATGATGTTCCTTTCGGCCGTGATTGGCGGCGCCGCGTGGGCGCTGACGCCGGCGTTGCTTCGCGCGAAGGGCTGGTTGAACGAGACGATCTCCACGCTGCTGCTGAACTACGTGGCGATCCTCTTCGTCCAGTACTTCGTGTACGGAAGCTGGAAGGATCCGCAGAGCGCCAACTTCCCCCAGTCCCGCACGTTCGTGCACGCCGCGCAGCTGCCGACCTTCGGCGACTATCGCGTGCACTGGGGCATCATCTTCGGACTCGTTGGAGCCGGCGTGCTGTTCTTCATCTTCCGGTTCACGCGATGGGGATACGAAATGCGCGCGATCGGCGGCAACGCGGAGGCGGCCCGTCGCAGCGGCATCCCGATCGCGACGTACATCGTCATGGCACTGCTCGCCGGGGGCGCGATGGCCGGCATCGCGGGATTCGGAGAAGTGTCCGCGATCCAGGGTCGGCTGCGGCCGAGCGTGTCGCCCGGCTACGGCTTTATCGGCTTCCTTGCGAGCTGGCTCGCGGGACATAACCCGCTGACTATCGTGTTCATGACGTTCGTCCTGGCAGTGCTGACCGCGGGCGGCGACTCGCTGCAGATCAACCAGGGGCTGCCGTTTTCGAGCGTCAACCTGCTGATGGCGCTGACGCTGTTCGCGGTGCTCGCTCTGCGGTCGAAGCCGGGGGGTGAGCGCCTGTGAGTACGCCATTTGCGCAGGGGGTGGCCGCCGGCGCCATCCGCTCCGGCACGTCGATCCTGTACGGCGCCCTTGGCGAGGTCATCGTCGAGCGCGCCGGCATGGTGAACCTCGGACTCGAGGGCTGCATGCTCGTCGGCGCCTGCTTCGGCTTCGTGGCGACGGCGGAGACGGGTAACGCCTACATCGGGCTGATCGCCGCGGCACTGGCGGGAGGGGTCTTCAACCAGCTCTTCGGGTTTCTCGTCGTCACGCGGCGCGCGAACCAGCTCGCCAGCGGATTGACGCTGATGTTCTTCTCGCTGGGGCTGACCGCGATCGTGGGCAAGGACTATGTCGGCCGCAAGGTGCAGGGCCTCGATACGTGGCACATGCCGCTGCTCAGCGACATCCGGTGGGTCGGACCGGTGTTGTTCAGGGGCGACCTGCTCACGTTCGGCATGGTGCCGATGGCGCTCGCCGTGTGGTATGCGCTGTACCGGACGCGCTGGGGACTGTCGCTTCGCACGGTCGGAGAGAACCGCACAGCGGCCTTCGCGGCCGGGCTCAGGCCGGAGCGGATCCAGTATCAGGCACTGTTCGTCGGAGGTATGCTCGGCGGCCTCGGGGGCGCGCATCTTTCGCTCTCGTACGCGGGCGTGTGGGTCGAAGGCATGACGTCCGGACGCGGCTTCATCGCCGTGGCGCTCGTGATCTTCGCGTCGTGGCAACCGCTGCGCGCGATCGCCGGGGCGTTGCTGTTCGGCGGCGCGATCGCGTTCCAGCTGCAGCTGCAAGCGCGCGATACCAGCATCTCGCCCTTCCTGCTCGACATGCTGCCATACCTGCTGACGCTCCTCGTATTGCTTGTGTGGGGCAGGAACCGCCAGTACCAGATGCCGCAGGGACTAACGGAGGTGTTCGAAGGGACAAGCTGAGAGATCGGGTGCACACGTCGCAACTGGGAGCCAGGGGACGAATCGATCGAGTTGGATATCAGGAGGAACACGTGAGAATGAAACTGAGGCAATCGCTCGCCCTGGCTGTTACGGCTGTCGCCACGCTCGCGCTGGTGGCATGCGGCGGCGGCAGTACAAGCGCGTCACCGACCGCAGCGTCGTCCGCCAGCGCCGGAACGAGCGCGACGCAGGCGCCCGCCGACAAGCTCATCGTCGGCGCGATCCACGTCGGATCGGTCAAGGACAACGGCTACAACCAGGCCATGCATGAAGCCCTCGAGCAGATGAAGAAGAATCTGCCGAACGTCGAGGTCATCGAAGCAGAGAACGTGCCAGAGAGTGCCGACGCGGAACGTGTCATGGAGAACATGATCCAAAAGGGCGCAAAGCTGATCCTGCCGCTGAGCTTCGGGTATCTCGACCCGGCGCTCAACGTGGCGGCGAAGCACCCGGACGTCATCTTCGAGCACCCGGCCGGGTTCAAGCAGGCACCGAATCTCGGCACCTTCTGGTCTGACACCACGTCGATGGAGTACCTGATGGGCATCGCGGCCGCGAAGTCCACCAAGTCGAACAAGCTCGGCTGGATCATCGGATTCCCGATCCCGAACATCCTCACCTCCATCAACGCGTTTGAGCTGGGTGCACAGTCGGTAAACCCGAGCGTCACCACGCAGGTGATCGTCGACAACGCGTGGGTTGACCCGGCGAAGGAGGCCGAAGCGGTGAACGCCCTGGCCGACTCCGGCGTGGATGTCGTCACTATGATCGTCGACTCGCCCGCCACCGTCGTCGAGACGGCGGACAAGCGCGGGATCATGTCGATCGGCTTCCACTGCCTCTGCGTGCAACAGTCGGCTGGCAACGGCTGGCTGACCGGCATCGGCTTCACGTGGGGCGACCTGTTCACGCAGTTCGCCAAGGATGTCATGGCTGGCACGTGGAAGTCTGCGAACAACGTCGGCACCATCGGTAAGGGCTACGCCACGATCGCGCCGTTCGGCCCCAAGGTGACCGACGACACCAAGGCCCTGATCGACGCGAAGAAGGCCGACATCATCGCGGGCAAGCTCAACGTCTTCACCGGGCCGATCAAGGACAACGGAGGGAAGGTCGTGATCGAAGCGGGGCAGACCGGCAACATCCCCGATCTGCTGGGGACGACGGACTACCTGGTGGAGGGCGTCAGCGGAAAGATCAAGTAATGAGGAAAGCGGCGCGGCGGCCTTTCGAGCCACGCGCCTCCCCTTCCTCAGAAACCCGGAGCTAATAAGACAGTGAGTGAACAGCAGCAGGCGCAAGTGATAGGGTCGTCGCGGCCGTACCCATGGCCCTACCACGGACGCTTCGAGCCGTCCGGTGCCGCCCTGCTATTGTTCACCGGAGACGTGGACGCAGTACCGGAGCGGGAAGTGGTATCGCGGCTGCACAGCCTCATCGCCGAGGCGCGCAGTAGCGGCGTGGCCGTCATCGCGCTGCCCGCTGCGGGCGGCGGGACGCCAGTGACGGATGTCGCAGGCTGTGACGCGGTGGTGGTCCGCCCCCGGCTCGGCGGCTTCACCGGCACGGGCCTCGCACTCGTGCTGCGCAACCTCGGGCGGACGGACCTGCTGATAGCAGGGTTCCCGTTTGAACTTGGCGCCGACTGCACGATGCGGCAGGCAAACGACCTTGGGTACGAATGCGTCATGGTCGAAGATTGCTGCTCCGCCGTTTCGCCGGAGACGTTCGCCGGCGCGGTGAGCAGCATCCAGATGTCGGGCGGTATCTTCGGTACGGTGGCGAGCTCGGAAGATGTACTGGAACTGCTCCGGGGCGGCGGAGCGTCGCCCGCATAGAAAGGACACCAAGCATGGTGCAGGTTGCATCCGAGCCATACGCCTGGCCGTACGACGGTGCGTTCCACCCGGAGCATACCGCCCTCGTGCTCATTGACTGGCAGATCGATTTCTGCGGGCCGGGCGGCTACGTCGACCGCATGGGCTACGATCTGAGCCTCACACGGGCGCCCATCGAGCCGACGAGGCGCGTCCTGGACTACTGCAGGGGCATCGAGGGCATGACGATCCTGCACACGCGCGAGGGGCACAAGCCGGACCTCTCGGACTGCCCGCCTAACAAGCTCTGGCGCTCGAGGAACTTTGGCGCAGGCATCGGCGATATCGGGCCGTGCGGACGGATCCTCGTCCGCGGCGAACCCGGCTGGCAGATCATCGAAGAGCTGGCGCCGCTGCCCGACGAGCCGATCATCGACAAGCCGACGAAGGGCGCGTTCGGCGCGACCGATATCGACCTGGTGCTGCGGAATCGTGGCATCACGGACCTGATCTTCACCGGCATCACAACGGACGTGTGTGTGCACACCATCCTCCGCGAGGCCAACGACCTGGGATACGAGTGCCTGCTGCTCAGCGACTGCACGGGCGCGACGGACTACGGCAACTATCTGGCGGCCGTGAAGATGATCCAGATGCAGAACGGGGTGTTCGGCGCAGTCACCACATCCGACGCATTGATCGCTGCGCTGGCTCCGTTCGTACGGTTCGGCAACGTATGACGGCGGACATCGATCAAAGCGCCGCGGGCCTGTTCCGCGATGCCGTACGCACCGCCCGCTCGTACCGCGTCGCGGAGGACAGGGAGCCGCTCTTCGCACCGCCGCCCGCGCAGCTCCGCTTCGAGCAGGCAGCGACGGGTGAAGTCAGGGGCGCAGCCGGCGACCTGTGGGCGCTGGGAGAAGACATCGGAGCCGGGGTCGTGTCCGTCGCCGACACTGCTTCCCGCTGCCGGCGTCAGATCGATGCGCACGGTGTGCGCCTCCACGCGTTCGAGTACGTCGCCCCCTTCGAGGCGGCCGCCGCGCAACTCGATCTGGAAGCTCAGCGAGGAGGCGTCCGCGGCCCGCTCTTCGGCATCCCGGTCAGCATCAAGGACGTCATCGATGTGGAGGGCATGCCCACATCCGGCAGCTCGCTCGCGCTGGAGCCGCGCGTTGCACGCGGCGACGCCACGGCCGTCGCACGGTTACGTGAGGCGGGCGCGCTGATCGTTGGCAAGAGCGTCACGCACGAGTTCGCGCTCGGCGTCACGACGCCGCAGTCCCGCAACCCCTGGGACGAGTCGCGCGTTCCCGGCGGGTCGAGCGGCGGCTCCGCAATCTCGATCGTGACCGGTATGGCCGCGGCTTCGCTCGGCACGGATACGCGCGCCTCGATCCGCGTACCAGCGGCGCTAACAGGTCTCGTCGGCTTCAAGCCGTCGTATGGGGTCGTACCGGTAGACCGCTGGCTCACGCTCTCGTGGAGCATGGACCACTTCGCGCCGATGGCACGCAGCGTGCGGGACATCGCGCTGATGATGGACGTGCTGTGCGCGAGCGAGAGCGGCTTCCGTTCAGCGCTGCCAGGCGGCGTTGCAGGCAAGACCTTCTCCTATAGCCCCGCCCTGGTGCCAGGCGCCGAGCCCGCCGTGGCGGCGCGGTTCGACCAAGCCGTCGCCGCCCTGGAGGATGCAGGGGCAGCGGTAGTCGTGTGGGAGCGGCCGTCGGCCGACGACCTGTCGATCGCGAACGCGGCGGGCATGGTCGTGAGCCGCGCCGAGGCGGCCCAGTACCATCGATCATCCGGTACCGACATCGAACGGTGCACGCCGGAGGTACGGGATCAGCTGACGGAGGCGATGCAGCTCGATGCGGTCGGCTACGTCCACTGCCTACGGCTGCGGGGCGAGCTTCGCGACCGCCTGCTTGCAGCCTTCGAGGGCGTCGACGTGATGATCATGCCGACCTCCAAGGTCGCCGCCCCGAAGCGCGACGATGCGGGGCGCTACCTGCTGGTGCTTTCCGAGAACTGCATCCCGTGGAGTTTCGTCGGGTTCCCGGCGATCAGCATCTGCGCCGGGACGAGCGATGGCCTGCCAATCGGCGTGCAACTTGTGGCCAGGCCCGGTCATGATGCCGCCCTGCTGCAGGCTGCCTACGGATTGGAACGCTTGCTGCCCCCGGCGCCCGAATGGAGTCAACGATGAAGGAGCCACTCGACGCGATAGGCGAGGTGATGGGCCGGCCGCCAGATGAAGCGCGGCTGCTGCTGACGGAGATGTACGGCGACGAGATCGCCGCAGAGGTCATCGCGCACGGCGCGATGTGGCTGCGGCCGACGCTGACCGAGCGCGAACGCAGCCTCGTGATCGTCGCCGCGCTGACGTCGCTGGGCACGCTCGCGCGCCTCCGGCTGCACGTGCGCGGCGCGTTGAATCACGGAGCTTCGCGCGAGGAGATCGAAGAAGTGATCCTCACGATGATGGTGATCGCCGGCCACGCCCGCGCGACGGAAGCGATCGAGGTGGCGCGCGAGGTATTCGCCGCGCAGGAGAGCAACAGCTAGGGTGCTGAAACAGAGGAATCGACGGCTGATCTCGCCGCGCGTGGAATAGCGGTGGCGGGTTCAAACCGGAGATGGCCCATGCGCGTCGCCGCGCACCAGCAGGCGACGATGCTCACAGCGATCACGCCGAACGCCAGGTCCCGTTCTTCCGCTCCATCCGAATCTAAGACGAACGGTTCACACGCAGTTCTCAGGCGAGATCTCGGGACAGCGTCTGAGCCGTTCGTTGTTCCGTTAGCAGCCAGCATGTTGGACCGCCTAATTATCTACTTTCGGGCGTGTATCCGACGCGACGCCGGATGACGTGGGTTCGATCTCCGCGGTCGTCGATGCCCTGGAGAGATATCGTGTGATGCTCAGTTCCACCGTGTCCGGCGTCGATGAGATGACGTTCTATGAGCCGCAGACTCTGGGTCGCGAACAGTACAGCGTCGTGAGCGTGCTGGAGAACGTGGCGAGCCACGACCACGAGCATCTCGAACAGATCGTGAAGACGATCGGCGCATAGCCTGTCGTCAACTGACGACGCGCCGTCCTTCATGTTGCCAGGCGCCAATGCCGTATTCGAGGTTGCTGAGCATGGGCATGCCGGCGCGTTCGAGGATGGACACGGCCGTCGTCGAGCGCTCTCCGTGACCACAGTAGGTGACGATCGGCCGGTCACGCGGTAGCTCATCGATGCGCGATGACAGACTGCCGAGCGGGATATGCAGCGCTCCTTCAATGTGGCCGGCTGCGTACTCGTCAGGCTCGCGGACGTCGAGGGCAATGCCGCCGTCCATCAACACCCGGCCTGCCGCGGCTGCATCGATCATTGGAAGGGTTTCCACAGGAAGCCCAGCTTCCATCCATGCAGGGATGCCGCCTTCTAGCACGCCACCGAAACGTTCGTAGCCCACAAGCAGCGATTCATCGACCACCCGATCTGTCGATATGCCGTCGCCGGTCACGAACAGCAGTTCCGCGTCCGCCGGGACAAGCCAGCCCAGCCACACCGCGTACGCGTCACGAAACGCGTTGCTGAGTGCTCCCGCGATATGCGACGCCAGGTACTGGTCGATAGGACGCGCGTCGATGACGATCGCCTGCCTTCGCCGCGCATCGAACTCGGACGGCGACAAGGCGGGAGGCGCCAAGATGTCTCGGCGCAGCCTCGGCCCGGCCTGATTGAAGGCCCGCATTCGGGAGTAGTACGACGGTGTCGCTGGAAAGGTCGTCGGGAACCAGCGGGCGAACTCGTCCTCATCGTCGATCGCGAGCAGAGGATTCGTCGCGCGTTCAACACCGAGTGTTGAAGCGCGTTCGCCTCCGCCGCCGGCTGAGCAAAACGACCCGCCCCCGTGCGTGGGGAACAGCAGGGTGTCGTCCGGGAGCCCGGCGTACGCTGACTTGAGCGTCCGGTACTGCGCGCGCGTGAGTTGCTCCGTCATGTCGGGCGCGATCAGATCGGTCCGAGCGGCCCCTCCGACGATCAGTGATCCGCCGCTGAACAACGCCGGCGGATGCGATCCGGCGCGGATCACGTAGCTCATGTGCTCCGGCGTGTGCCCCGGCGAAGCGACGCTCTCGATCTCCAGGCCGTCAAGGGTCCACCGCTCTGAACTTCGAACGGCGTGGTGTGGTAACCGCAGGCCCTCACCCTGCGGGACGAAGAGCCTCGCTCCGACGCCGGCAGCAAGCTCGTGCGCCCCGGAGACGAAGTCAGCGTGGAGGTGCGTCTCAAGCACGAAGTCTATCCGCCAACCGCGAGCTGCCGCCGCGTCAAGATAGCGCTGCACGGCGCGGTCGGGATCGACCAGGATCGCGCCGCCCCGGTCGAGGCCGATCAGGTAGGAGCTGTTACCAAGACCTTCGTGGATGAAGGGAACGACGTTCACAAAGAGACCTCCGCAGGAAGCACCACAGACGGGGGTGAACGAAGCGCCACTGCGGCAACGGCGCCGGAGACCGCAGTCAGCACGGCGACGGTCTGAATCGCCGCATTGAAACCGAAGACATCGGCCAGCGCTCCGGCCGCGAGCGCCCCGGCGATGGCGCCGGCATCGCGCCAGAAGCGATAGACCCCGAGTGCTGTCGCCCTCTCTCCGGGATGGACCGCGTCTCCGGTCGCGGCGAGCAGCGCCGGATAGACCATCGCCGTGCCGAGCCCGAGAAGCGCCAGGGCGGCCAACCAGAGACCGAACTCTGTCGATACTCCGACGATCGAAATGGCGAGCGCCTGCAACAGCATACCGGCGACGATCAGCGGCTTTCGTCCGGCGACATCGCTCGCCCACCCCGTGACGAGCTGTAGTCCACCCCAGATGAGCGGATAGGTCGCCGCAAGGATAGCGACGCGGTTGAGCGAGAGACCGTGACTGGCAAAGAACAGCGGAAAGATGCCCCACGCGAGTCCGTCGTTGAGGTTGTTGACGAAGCCGGCTTGCGAAATGCCCACGAGATGCCCGTCCCGCCACGTCCCTGCCGCGAAGCTCCGGCCAAGCGACGCTGCCGGTGCGCTTGCGGCGGTCGTTGCGGACTCGATCGTGACAAACGGAGCCGTGTCACGGATGAGGAGCACGCTCAATGCGAGCCCGCACGCGACGAATGCGATCCCGAGGTACCACGGTTCGGGGCGCAGGCCGTGCGCACTGGCGATGGCGCCCGCGGCGAACGCGGCCGCCGCGACGGCGAGGTAGCCGGCGGCCTCATTGAGCCCGAGGGCGAGACCGCGTCGCCGCGGGCCGGCGAGGTCGATCTTCATGTTTACGGTCATCGACCACGCAAGTCCCTGGTTCAGACCAAGCAGTGCGTTGGCGGCGATCACCCATCCCCACGCGGGCGCGAAGATGATGACGAAGGGCACAGGGAGCCCGAAGAGCCAGCCTGCGATCAGTATTGAGCGTCGAGAGAAACGTTCGGAGAGGCGACCGGCGAACAGATTGGCGATCGCCTTCGCCAGGCCGAACGTCGCGATGAACGAAACGGCGACGGTCTTCGATGCGATGCCGAACTCGTCCTTGGCAAGCACCGGCAGGATCGAACGCTCCAAGCCCACCATGCCGCCGACAAACGCGTTGGTTGCGACGAGCAGCGCGAACTGCTGCCAGTTCGCGCCAAGGCCGAGGGTCGGCGCAGCGCCCTCCTGGGCGCCGCTCGAACCGCCTGCTGAGCTTCCGATCGCGAGCCTCATACCCTGACGAGATCGGCACTCCCAAACAGCGCCCTGTAGACGAGGGACGGAATGCAGAAGTGCGACACCGTGATGATGGCAGCGGTCGCGAACAGCGCGCCACCGAGCAGATAGCCGGCGATGTCGAGATCGGCGTAGAAGAGCCCGCCGGTTGCCAGGAGCCAGACGCTCGCCATGCCGCACGCGAATCGGCGCGGGGCGCCATTGCGGGGCAACTCCGGCGTGCCCGTGACGTGACGAATGCCGAGGTTGTAGATCAGGTCGAACGGATGAAACGGGAGGACGGCGCCGAGCGCCGCGAAGATCATCAGCCCCCAGAGAATAGCCGGTGAAGCGAGCGCCGTCCCGATCGCGGCGATCGTTGCGCATAGCCCTGGTGACAGCCGGAGCCAGATCTGCGTCTGGGCGAGCGTCGCATCATCCACGCATGCATAGCCCTGAATGTCGAGTCGATGCCGTAGCGTTGGCGACAGCCTCATGTGTCCACTACCTCGGCTTCACGCCGCAGAAACTCACGCCGCGCGTCTCGAACTCCTTGGCGTCGGACTCGTGTTTCGAACCGGAGTAGACATCGGTCTGTTCACCCCACCGCACGTCGGTAAAGCCGACCTGGTCCAGCACCCACTTCCACTCGTCCGGTGTCAGTGCGCCAGCGATGCAATTCGACCAGAGCTCCACGTCGTCCTTCGCCTCTTGCGGTACGTCGATGTGGACCACGATGTCGCCGACCTGAAAACGGCCGCCCGGCTTGAGCACGCGATAGACCTCGCGCATGACGGCCTCTTTGTCCGGTGTGAGGTTGAGCACACCGTTGCTGATCACGACGTCGACGCTACCCTCTGCCACTGGCAGTTCTTCCAGATATCCGTCGCGCACATCAACGTTCGTGAGGCCAAGCGCTTCCGCTCCTGCCTTCGCCTTCTCGCGCATCGCTGGAGTCATGTCCACCGCGATCACGTGGCCCGAGTCTCCGACCTTGAGTGCGGCCTGCAGTGTGTCGAAGCCGGCACCGCACCCCATGTCGACCACGGTCTCGCCTGGGCGGATGTCGCCCATCGAAAACGGATTGCCGGTACCGGCGAATGACTCCACGGAGGATTGAGGCAACCGATCAACGTCTGCGTCTGCGTAGCCGAGCATCTTCGCCAGCGGTCGCCCTGTGTGGAAGTGAAAGCCCTTCTCAGGCTCTTGAGCAACCTCGGTGTACTTGTCGCTGATTCCGCGTCGCAAACGGTCGCGATCGACATTGGCGGCTACCACTTGATCTACCATGTTTGAGTCCTCCCTTTACGTTACGTTGATGCTGTAGCGCCCGACACCAGGCATTCGACTAGATTCGCGGCGGTGACGATCCGCGCACCTCGATGAGATCGGCGTCGCCGATGCCGCGCGGCTTCGTGCACGCGGCGCATGTGAAGCTGAAGCGTGCCTATGCGGGCGATCCTATCCCCCAGTTGTCTGTTTGTCAATAGATTTATTGACCTATTGCGGAGATTCTCCGCGGATCGTACAGTGCAGGCATGTCACACCGTCCGTTCAAGCAGCGCCTCTACCCGCTCTTCGCCCGGATCGGTCACGCGCTGGCCAGCGACCGCCGCCTCGAGCTGCTCGACCTCCTCGCCCAGTCGCCACGCCACGTCGAAGCCCTGGCAACCGAGACCGATATGTCCGTCGCCAGCGTCTCGCAGCACCTGCAGGTACTTCGGAACGCGCACCTTGTCGAGACCGAGCGTGAGGGCACGAAGGTCCGGTACAGGCTCGCCGGCGACGACGTGCTCAAGCTCTGGCTCTCGCTGAGAACGGTCGCCGAGAATCGTCTGGCAGAGGTCGCTCAGTTGAGGCGGGACTTCGCGGTAGAGCGTGCCGGCGTCGATGAGGTGTCGCGCGATGAGCTACGGGTGCTGATCGACCAGGGCAAGATCATGCTCATCGACGTCCGGCCCCGCATCGAGTTCGAACACGGACACCTACCCGGCGCCGTTTCGATCCCGGTCGATGAGCTGCCGGCGCGACTCGCCACGCTGCCGAAGCGACGCCGCATCGTCGCCTACTGCCGCGGGGAGTACTGCCTCTTCGCCGACGACGCGGTGGCTCTGCTTCGCGCCGAAGGCTTCAACGCCGTGCGCCTCGACGGCGGCTGGCCCGAATGGTTTGGTGAGGGCCGAGCTGTCGTCGAAGAGTCCTAACCCGTTTGTGAAGGCGTCGGGTGCAACAGGCAACAGGCGGCCCTGTCTGAGCCCACCTGATGCCGCGATACTGGTCACGTAACTCGGGGACTGGACATGATGTGTGGATGCAGCCACGGCTGCATCGTACGGCGCCAGGATGCCGCATCTATCGAGTCGCCATCGGCCGCCGCGGCTATCGCCCCTGGCGCGTGTTCCATCGGCGTCCGCAAGCGCCTCAGCTTGCCACCGGCGGCGGCGCACGGGCGTCCTATGGCCTCCGGATGCCGGCGTCTACATCCGGCCCTGCAAGATGCCGTGCCAGTAGATCGCCGGCAGCCCGTACTTCTTGAACAGGTACATGCTGAGACGCTCCTTCGACTGGTCGAACGGGAACGTCTCCCGGGGCGTCAGGTCGTAGTCGAACTCGGCCATGACGAGCTTCCCGTAGCCGGTGACCAGCGGACACGCCGCGTAGCCATCGTACGAGGCCACAAGCGGCCGCCCCTCCATCGCGGCCACGAGATTCTGCACCAGCACGGGTGCCTGCTTGCGGATCGCGGCGCCCGTCTTCGACGTCGGCAGGCTGCTCGCGTCGCCCAGGCTGAACGCGTTCGGGTAGCGCACGTGCTGCAGCGTGCACTTGTCGACGTCCACCCACCCCGCCTCGTTCGCCAGCGGGCTGCGCTTGACGAAGTCCGGCGCGCTCTGCGGCGGCGTGACGTGGATCATCTCGTACGGTATGGAGATCAGGTCGCCCGAATCGAGATGCTCGAACACCGCTTCCTTGGACTCCGGGATGATCTCGACAAGGTTGTGCCGGTAGCGCACGTCGATCCCCTTGCGCGCGATCACCTTCTTCAGCGCCTCGGCGTACTTCGGCACGGAGAAGATGCCGGCGCCCGCCGTGCCGAAGATGACGTTCGCGCGGTCGCGCACGCCCGCCTTCCGGAAGTGGTCGTCGGCCAGGTACATGACCTTCTGCGGCGCGCCACCGCATTTGATCGGCGTGTTCGGATGGGTGAAGATCGCGTTCCCGCCCTTGAACGCCTTGATGAACTCCCAGGTCTTGTCGACGTACTCGTACGAATAGTTGCTGCAGACGCCCTTGCGGCCGAGCGCCCGGGGCAACCCCTTCACCTTCTCCCAGTCGATCTGAATGCCCGGCGCGACGACGAGGTATTCGTAGCTCACCTGGGTGCCGTCACTTGTGACGACGGTGTTCTCGTCCGGGCACATCTGCACCACCGCGTCACGGATCCACGTGGTCCCCTTGGGGATGTACGCCGCCTCGCTGTGCTCGGTCACCTTCTTATCGAAGACGCCGCCGCCGACGAGCGTCCACAGCGGCTGGTAGTAGTGCTTGTCCGAAGGCTCGATGATCGCGATATCGGTATCGCGCCGCGCGCGTCGTAGCCGCGCGGCGACGCTGAGCCCCGCGTTACCGCCGCCGATGATCACGACCTGGTGCCGCACCGCCTTGCCCGCGGGGATGCTCGCTGGGTTCGTGGCCTCGCTTACCATGTGCGCCGCCTCTCCGCCCCTCCGGGCTACTCGATAAAGTCGATATAAAAACTCGACTTTACGTTAGGCGTGCGCCACTACGGCAAGGCAGTGCCGCATGGCACGTAGCTACCGTGCCGAATGGCCCCTGCCGCGACGCGTGGGCGGGGCGGCGAACTCCGCGAAGAGGCGAATGCCGGCTGATGCGACCGATCACGCGAAGGCGCCGCACATGCGCCGGCCCGCGGTTACCGCTCGCTGGGAAGCGCTGGAGGTCGCGCACCGGTGGGAGGGCCGGGCATCGCAGCCCCGCGCTGCCGAGAACGCCACGCCGCCCTCCCGCGCGATCCTCAGCTGCGCGTCCGTACGGAGTTCGCGCCTGGCGCAGGTTCCAACAACAGCGCACGCAGGGCGCGCTGCACGACGCGCCGCGCCATGATGGGCGAGAGCTTCTGGTGCGATCGCAGCGTCTCCCACGCCGCCCACGTCGTGACTGCCGCGGCGGCGGCGAGCAGTTCCGCGCGGTCCGCCCGCTTCCGCCCCGCGAGTTCCGTCGCAAACACACGCGCTACCTCGTCGCGGTCGCGCCGGCGCACCCAGTTGAGGCGCTCGGCGATGCCTTGCGAGAACGGCTCCGAGAGGAGCGCGGCGCGGCGCACCGGCGTGATCGCCTCGAAGAGCCGGGCGCGCGCGGCGACGTAGGCGCCCAGGCGCACGTTCAGTGTGCCGCCGACGGGCACCGGGCGTTGCGCCTCCAGCAGGCGGCGTACCTGGCTGTCAGCGGCGAGTGCGAGCAGATCTTCGCGATCCTGGAAGTGGTGAAATACGGTGCGCTGCGCGATGCCCGCACGGGCGCTGATCTGCTGCGCGGTCGGGCGCAGGTACCCCTCGTCGATCAGTGAAAGCAGCGCATCGACGACGGCATCGCGCGTGCGCTCGGAGCGGACGGCGCGCCCATCCTCGCGCGACAGGACGGGCCGGGCGCGGTTCGAGGCAGGCTTCTTCATGCGCGGGAGGCTATCGCTTATTGCGATAACGTGCAATAAGTGGAAATAACGGCACCGGCCGGGCGGCGCGGTCAGTCCGGAGCGGCAAGCTGCGGGCGGAAGACGTCGTTCACAGCCTCGTTCTGGCGGCCGGTTATGCCGTCGTAGGTCTCGGCGCGGACGCTGCCGTCGGGACGCGTATAGATGGCGCGTATGAACGGATAGTGCACGACGCGCACCTGGCCGATCCGGGCGCCGGGCCAGTACGCCTCACAGGCGGACGCGACGGCCCCCGGCTCGGTGGCGGCGCGCGATGGCGCATCGATGCCCGTCTCGACTTCTTCGCGCACGTCCAGGATCTCCGAAATCGCAGGGAGGGCTGTGGCATCGGGCGGCACCGGGCGCACGGCGCGGAAGCTCGGCGGGCGCTCCTCCACCTGCACCAGTAGATCCTTCGCCCGAAGCGCAGCCACCGCGCGCTTGACACGCGCGTCCGGCACGCCGGTCGTGGCGAGGTCGGCATACCCGAACGTGCGCCCCCCGGCCGCCTGCATCACCTTGAGTTCCTCGCCGCTGAGGTCGCGCAGCCAGTCGTGCGCGTACGAGAGACCGCCCGCCGCGTCGGCCGTAACAAGCGAGCCGCGCACCGCGTCGAAGCTGACGCAGGTGCGCAACGTGCGCGTGACTTCTTCCTTCTTGAAGAGGCCGACGCGCTGCGTCCCGGTGGACTGCACCTCGAGTTCCACGTCGTAATAGCGGTGATAGAACGGACGCACGTCCGACAGCGTCTCGACTACCCTGCCCAAGCCGAGGACACCGCGAGCCCGCTTCTGCACCGCCCGCTCCAGCTCGGCACGCAACGCTTCCGCGTCGATCGTCGGCGCGACGCCGCGCTCGATGACCGCGAGGTGGCGCCGCTCGCCGCCTTCGACGGAGGTGATTTCCATCTCACCGAGCAGGCGCTGGAGCTTCGCGCGATCCCACAGGTCGATCGCGCGACCCTCCGCCGTCTTCACAGCGTCGGCGGTGAAGTGGCTGGTCGTGACGATGATGCCGCGGTCCGCGCCGACGTCATCGACGATCTGGATGAGCTTCATGATCCGGTCTTTGTCGACACCCGACTGGTAGGCCTTCGCCTCGACGATCACCAGTGTGGTGTGCAACGGCGCAACGTAGCGCACCAGGACGTCGACCTGGTGCCGGGCGCCGGAGCGTCCGGTCAGCCAGGCGTTGTGCACGACCTCGTAGCCCCGCTGCTCGAACAGCCGCGCCAGTCGCTGCTCGAACGCGAGCCCCTTCGCGGTGGGCGTGACGCCGGGATCGTTCATGCGCATGCTCCAGCGCGAGTATACCGGCACGCGCGAGCACCGTGCGTTTGGCCGCACAGAGGGGTAGGTATGGCGGGCGCCGATCAGCGCAGGCTCTTGGGGAAGCGCTGCCGGAAGTCGAGCACGCGCCAGGCGCGCGGGCGCACGCGGATGCGCCGCTGCTCCTTCACCCGCATGCCGGCGAGATACGCGTCCTTCGCCGCGCCCAGGTAGCGCGCGACGACATCGGGGTATTCGGGCGCCATGCCCTGCGTCGGCTCCACCACGGCATCGCCGTCGACGAGCAGTACGTGGTATGGCGGCGTGCTGGAGTCGATCGTCAGCGAGACGGCGCCGTTGGCGGCGAGCGCGGGCACCTTGTCGGCCTTCGGGCCGGTGATCATGATGAATTCGCCGCCGATGTACTGGAACCAGATCGGCACGACGTGCGGGCGGCCGTTCAGGCCGATGTACGCCAGGCGCGCGAGGTTCGGGCCGGCGAGCAGCCCGGCGACGACGGGGTCATCCAGCGGGATCGGCTCCATCAACTCGTCATCCCCTTCAGGCCGACGAGCGCGCGCCCATGCTCGATCTCGCCCATGTGGCGCAGGCCGTGCTGGTACACGAAGCACTCCAGCACCTCAAGCTTGCGCAGCGGTGCGCCCGGGCCGATGACGATGGCACAGAACGTGGCGAGCATGTTCGGCGGTAGTTGCGGCAGCAGCGCATCCGCGAGCATGTCGGCGGTCACGGTCTCCAGCACGCGGTCCGTACGCGCGAGCACGTCCGCCTGGTACGCGCGCCACGCGTCGAAGTCGGCGAAGCGTATGCCCTCCATCTCGTCGACGCTCTCCTCACGGCCGAGTCGATCGACGGTCACGCCCACCTTCGCCGCCCAGCCGCCGGATTCCCAGAGCGTCGGCTGACGCAGGAACGGGCCGCTGATCGACTGATCCTGCGAGCGGATGTAGTGGCTGAGGCTGAACGCGATCGGCAGCACGCCGGCGCGCTCCTGGTGGTTCACGTGCTCCAGCGTCATGTCCTCGATCACGCGCTGCCAGAGCATGTTGAGCGCGCGGATGCGGTTGGAGAGTGACGTGACGAAGATGTCGGACATAGGCAGTTCCTTTCCAGAACTGGCATCTCTGTACCGGATCGGGCGGTTAGCCTCAACGCGCTTACCACGTGTCGATGCAGGGCCGCTTCTTCCCGACGGGCGGCGGTGCCTGCGGCACGGAGCGCAGCGCACCAAGCAGCCAGCGGCGCGAATCGACCGGATCGATCACGTCGTCGATCTCGAAGTGCGACGCCGTATTCACGGCCTTGCCGTGCTGGTACATGCGCTCGACCATCTGCTCGTACAGCGCCTTCCGTTCGGCCGGGTCGTCGATCGCCGCGAGTTCGTTGCGGTAGCCCAGCTTCACCGCGCCCTCCAGCCCCATGCCACCGAACTCGCCCGTCGGCCAGGAGACGGCGAAGAACGGCGCCTTGAAGCTGCCGCCGGCCATCGCCTGCGCGCCGAGGCCGTACGCCTTGCGCAGCACGATCGTGAAGAACGGCACGGTGATGCTGGCGCCGGTGACGAACATACGCGAGGCGTGACGCACCAGCGCCGTCTTCTCCGCCTCGGGCCCCACCATGATGCCCGGCGTGTCGCAGAGGAACAGCAGCGGGGTATCGAAGGCGTCGCAGAGCTGCATGAAGCGCGCCGCCTTGTCCGCGCCGTCGCTGTCGATGGCGCCGGCAAGGTGCTGCGGATTGTTGGCGATGATGCCGATCGGACGGCCTTCGATGCGTGCGAGCGCGGTGACCATGCCGGGGCCGAAGCGCGGCCGCAGCTCCAGGACGCTGCCAGCGTCGGCCAGGGTATCGATCACGGTACGAACGTCGTAGATGCGGCGCCGGTTCTCCGGGATGATGCCGCGCAGCAGCCGCTGATCCGCGCACACCCAGTCACCCACGGATCCCTGGAAGTAGGACAGGTACTGCGTCGCCGCGCGCACCGCCGCCGCCTCGTCGCGCACCAGGACGTCGATCACGCCGTTGCGCGACTGGACATCGACCGGGCCGATCTCGTCCGGGTGAAAGACACCCAGGCCGCCGCCTTCGATCATCGCGGGCCCGCCCATACCGATGTTCGCGTCCTCGGTCGCGATCACCACGTCGCAGCAGCCGAGCAGCGCCGCGTTTCCGGCGAAGCAGCGGCCCGAGACGATGCCGACGAGCGGCACGAGCCCGCTGAGCTTGCCGAAGTACTGGAAGGCGAGGCAGTCCAGACCTGAAACGCCGAGACCGTCCGTGTCACCGGGCCGTCCGCCGCCGCCCTCCGTGAAGAACACGACGGGCAGCCGCCACTTCTCCGCAAGCTCGAACATGCGGTCCTTCTTGCGGTGGTTCTGCGATCCCTGCGTCCCGGCCAGCACCGTGTAGTCGTACGACATGGCGATGACGCGGGCGCGCGACTCGCCGACGAGGTCCGCGTTAACCGTGCCGATGCCCGCGACCAGGCCGTCGGCGGGCGTGCGCTCGATCAGCTCTTCGACCGGCCGCCTGCGCCGCTGCGCCGCGATCACCAGCGGCCCGTACTCGACGAACGAGCCGGGATCGCACAGGTCGTCGATGTTCTCGCGCGTGGTGCGCTGCCCCGTCGCGCGGCGGCGGGCGACCGCGTCGGGCCGCGCGGCGTCGAGCCCGAAGGCGTGGCGCTGCCGCACCTCCGCCAGGTCGGCGCGGACGGCGTCGAGGTCCGCCTGCTCGGCGATGGCGTCAGCCTCGTCGCCCACGTCCGCCTGCTCGATGAATGCGAGCGGGTGCCCCTCGAACACCGCATCGCCCACGGCGACGGCGAGCCGCCGGACGAAGCCGCCGGCGTCGGAGGCGACGACGTGCTCCATCTTCATCGCCTCCATCACCAGCAGCCGCTGTCCCCTGCGCACGAGGTCACCCTCGCGCACGTCGATCGCGATGACCGTGCCCTGGATCGGCGCGCGCACCGCGACCGTGCCTTCGGGCGCATCGGGCGTGATCGCGCGGGCCGGCGCGCCACCCGACTTGCCGTGCTGCAGCACTGCCAACGGGTCGGCGGTGTCGATACGCGCGCCAGCGAGCGCCGTGCCTCGCTCGGCCACCCCGGCGAAGAAGAGGCGCGCGTGGGCGTCGCTATCGCTTTCCGCGAGATCGGTGCTGTGGTCCTCGACGAAGCGGGTATACGTGCGCCCCGCGATGACGTCCGGGTGCAGCAGCAGGTTCTGGAGGAACGGGACGTTCGTCTCCACACCCTCGATGCGGAACTCACACAGCGCACGGTAGGCGCGCGCGACGGCACCGCCGAAGTCCGGCGCATGCGCGATCACCTTGGCCAGCAGCGAGTCGAACGCCGGGCTGGTCGCATTGCCCGCGTAGCCGCACGAATCGACGCGCAGCCCCGGTCCGGACGGCGGCTCGAAGACCGTCAGCGTGCCGCCGGCCGGGCGCACCGATCCGTCGGCCTGAGGCGTCTCCATGTTGACGCGGAGTTGTATGGCGTAGCCGCGCGGCGCGGGCACGTCGGCCTGCGTGAGCTTCAGGTCTGCCAGCGACGCACCAGCGGCGAGACGCAACTGCGCCTGCACGAGATCGATGCCGATCGCCTCTTCCGTGACCGTGTGCTCCACCTGGAGGCGCGGGTTCGCCTCTATGAAGTAGTACGGCGCGTCGTCGGCATCGGCACCAGCGTCGATGAGGAACTCGAACGTGCCGGCGCCCGCGTATCGCAGGTCGGCGGCCATGCGGACCGCGGCCGACGTGAGCCGCACGCGCAGTCCGGCGTCCAGATCGGGCGCGGGCGCGATCTCGACGAGCTTCTGGTGGCGGCGCTGGAGCGTGCAGTCGCGTTCCCAGAGGTGGCTCACCGCGCCGCTCCCGTCGCCCAGCACCTGCACTTCGATGTGGCGCGCGCGCGGGATCAGGCGCTCCGCGTACACGTCGCCACGGCCGAAGGCGGCGCGAGCCTCCGACCGGCAGCGCTCGTATGCCTCCGCGATCTCGTCCTCGCGATGCACGATGCGCACGCCGCGGCCGCCGCCGCCAGCGACCGCCTTGATCATCATCGCGCCGCCGGGGCCAAGCGACGCGAAGAACGCGCGCGCGTCTTCTATCGTGATGGCGCCGCCGGTGCCGGGCAGGACGGGCACACCGAGACGCTCCGCAAGCGCACGGGCACGCGCCTTGTCGCCAAGCGCCTCGAGCACCTCCGGCCGCGGGCCGACGAAGGTGATGCCCGCTTCGGCGCAGCGCCGGGCGAAGGCGGCGTTCTCGCTGAGGAAGCCATAGCCGGGGTGGACGGCGTCGCAGCCCGCTTCGCGCGCGACGGCGATGATCTGATCCATGTCCAGATACGCCGGCGGCCCGGCGCCCCGCAGCGGTCGAGCGTCGTCGGCGCGACGCACGTGCAGGGCGCGCGCGTCGTCCTCGGAGAACACGGCGATGCTGCGGATGCCCAGCTCGGCCGCCGCCCGCATGACCCGGACGGCGATCTCGCCGCGGTTGGCAACCAGGAGACTCGTTATGGTCATGGCACCGGCTTTCTGCTGGGCGGCACGGGCCTTCCAACGCCGCGCCGCATCTTATCTCTGATCGCATCCTTTGAACCCCCTCACCCCAGCCCTCTCCCACGAGGAGAGAGAGGAGGTCCCCCCTACCTGCGCGGCGCTACGCAGACGGCGCAATAGCACGTATCCTTCGGCTGCAGGTGCCGGGACCGGCGCCCGTTCATTCCTGCGAGGGAACATTGCGTCCAGGCAGCAGCGACCAGCGCATTCTCATCGTCTCCGATACGTTGCCGCCCGATCCGAACGGCATCGCGCTTATCGCGTTTCACACGGCGGAGATCCTGGCGAAGACCAACCGCGTGCACGTGCTGGGGCCGGCGGGTGACGCGCTCTCGGATTCCGTGACGCAGACCAGCGTCCGGCGGCTGCCCTTCGGCACGCCGGATCTCCACGTCCCTCACCCCGCGTTTCGCCGCGTGTCGCGAGCCGTGGCGGCAGCGGATCGCGTGGTCGTGCATACGCCGGGGCCGCTGGGTTTCCTCGCGCTGTACTTCGCGCGCCGGCAGGGCAAGCACAGCACGCTCTTCCTCCACAATGATTACCCCGCCTTGCTGCGCTATGGGCTTCCGCACACGCCGGCCGCGCCGATCGTCGACTGGGTGGCGGCGCGACTCGAACGGTGGGGCGCCAGCATCGCGACGCGCGTCGTCGCGCCGTGGGGCGATCCGGACGGCGCGTACGAAGTGCTCCGGCTTGATCCTCCGCGATCGCCGATCGCCGCGTCGGCCGGCGGTGGCAACGGACACATCACGGTCGCCTACCACGGGAGGGTGTCGCGTGAGAAGGCGTTGGACGCGACCGTGCGCGCGATCCGCGCCGCCGACCCGCAGCACGGCCGGCTGCGCTTCCGCATCATCGGCGACGGCAGCCAGCTGGCGTCGACGCTCCAGCTGGCGGACACGCTGGGCGTGCCCGTCGAGCATGTGCCCTGGTGCGCGGATCCGCGGCCGGCGCTCTGCGACGCGCAGATCTACGTCACCGCGTCGCGCACCGAGACGTTCTCGATGACCACGCTGGAGGCGATCGGCTGCGGCCTGCCGCTGATCGCACGCAGCGTCGGGCAGATCCCCAGCTACGTGCAGCACGATGTCAACGGGTTGCTCTTCGATTCCGACGAGCAACTCCCCGACCTGCTCGACGCACTGGCGAGCGATACCGGCGCGCGCGTACGGCTATCGGCCGCCGCGCAGGCCTCGGCGAGCGACCGCACGCTCTGGGAGCAATTCGCTGAGGCGTCCCTCGGCGCGCCCGTCTCCTGATGCGCGCGATCATCTGGTCCGTCCACGACGTGACGCCTTCGACGCTCGACCGCACCGCGGAGATCGTGGATCTGCTGGTGGCGTCCGGCGGGCGATCGCTCGCGATCCTGGTCGTGCCCGACGGCGACTGGACATCCGATCACCTCAACACACTTCGATCGTGGGAGCGGGCGGGCCACATCCTCGCGGCGCACGGCTGGTCGCATCGTGCGCTGCCCCCGCGTGGCGTCTACCACCGGCTGCATGCCGCGCTCCTGTCGCGCGACGCCGCGGAGCACCTGGGCCGGCCGCGGGACGAGGTGCTGGACATCGTGCGCCGCAGCCAAGCGTGGTTCACGGACGCCGGCCTGCAGCCGCCACGCCTCTACGTGCCGCCGGCATGGGCGCTCGGGGCGTTGCCGCTCTCCGTGTTCGATGCGACCTCGTTCCAATGGGTCGAGACGTTGACCGGCATCTACGACACGAAGGGGGGGCGCTGGCATCGCCTGCCGCTCGTCGGGTTCGAAGCGGACACGCGTGTGCGAGCATGGTCGCTGCGCGTGTCGAACGCAGCGAACCTGGCGCTAGGCGCGACGCTCCGTCGCCCGGTGCGCGTCGGCCTGCACCCGGACGACCTCACCCTCCTGCTCGCGCGGGAAGTGCGGGCGCTGGTTTCCTCGCCACACCGGCCGGTATCGCTGGCCGAGCTCGCTCACGCCAGATAGCCCACGCACGCCCGATGGCCCGTTCGGCCGCTCGTCTCCGGGCGGATTGCTCCTTCCCTATCATCCTGCCGATCGGGTAGCGTGAAACCCGATTCGCTGGTCCCCCAACACAGGAGCGTCACCATGAAGATGAACGTCCATCCCATCCCGACGGTCTCGGACCGGATCAATGAGATCCGGATGCTCACGGCCACCATCGTGAACAAGGAGATCCTGCCCTACGAGAACATGCTGTGGACGTGGCGGACGGACAGCCGCCTCACCGAGGCCGACGTCCAGGAAGCGCGGCACCGGCGCGATGAGATCAAGCGCAAGGTGAAGGAGGCAGGACTCTGGGCGCCGCACCTGCCGGTCGAGTACGGCGGCAGCGGGCTCAACTTCCTCGAGCATGCGTACATGAACGAAGTGCTCGCGTACGCCTCCGGCGCGGCCGCGCTGTTCGGCGTCGTGGCACCGAACTCGGGCAACCAGACGATCCTGGTGAAGTACGGCTCCGAGGAACAGAAGAGGAAGTGGCTCATCCCGCTCATCGAGGGGAAGATGGAGTCGGGCTTCTCGATGACCGAGCCGGACCAGCCGGGATCCGACCCACGCTCGCTGAAGACCACCGCCAAGCGCGACGGCGACGAGTGGGTGATCAACGGCCACAAGTGGTTCACGTCGAACGGCAAGCGCGCCGACTTCTTCATCGTCATGTGCCGCACGGACGACCCGGACGGGCCGGCGGAGCGCAACGGCAAGATGACGCAGATCATCGTCCCGAAGGATACGCCCGGAGTGAACATCATCCGCGGCGTGCCTGTGTGGGGCCAGGAGAGCGACCACTGCGAGATCATCTACGACAACGTGCGTGTGCCGGTGACGAACCAGCTCGGCCAGACCGGCACGGGCCACCAGGCGGCTCAGGACCGCCTGGGCGCCGGACGCGTGTTCCACTGCATGAACTCGGTTGGCCAGATGTGGCGCGCGTTCGACCTGATGGTGGAGCGCATGATGAGCCGCGAGGTCCACGGCGGCAAGCTCGAGACGAAGCAGTTCATGCAGGGCTTCATCGCTGACTCGTACATCGACATCCAGGCGGCGCGCTTGATGACGATCCACTGCGCCGAAATGATGGAGAACGGCGGCGACTCGCGCACCGAGATCTCCGCCATCAAGATCTTCGTCCCGTCGGCCTACACGCGCGTCGTCGACCGCGCCATCCAGGTGTGGGGCGCCGCGGGCGTGTCCGGAGACCTGCCGCTCGCGGGCATGTACCAGGGCGCGCGCACGCTGCGCATCGCGGACGGCCCCGACGAAGTGCACAAGATCCTGATCGCGAAGAACGTGCTCGCGCGTTACCACTCGGGCCAGAGTTGGGACTTCGGCAACTAGGAAGCGATCTGCCGTTAAAGATTGGCGATTAGTCGGAGTCTCATCGAAGGTGCGGGCCGTTAGTGGCGGTCCGCACCTTCTGCTATCTCGGCAGTGCTCCCGGGCAGCAGGCGCCGCTGGAGCTTGCCCGCGGACGTGCGCGGCAGCGACTCCACGAACGCGACGATAGCTGGCGTCTTGTAGCGCGCCAGCCGCTCGCGGCAATACGCGATCAGCTCCTCTGCCGTCGCCTGCGCGCCGGCGCGCAGCACGACGCTGGCCGCCGGCACGCTGCCCCATCGCGCATCAACGACGCCGCGCACGCCGGCCTCCGCCACCGCGGGATGTGACAGCAGCACGGCCTCGATCTCCGCCGGGTAGACGTTCTCGCCCCCGGAGATGATCAGGTCGTCGCGCCGGTCCAGCACGTAGAGGTACCCCTCGTCGTCCAGGTGGCCGATGTCGCCCGTGTGCAGCCAGCCGGCGCGGAAGGCATCCGCCGTCTTCTCCGGCTGCCGCCAGTAGCCCGCACAGACCGTCGCGCCGCGCACCAGGATCTCGCCCGGCTCGCCGGGCGGGGCGGCGACGCCATCGATCTCGATACGGATCTCCGTAGGGAAGAGCGGCTTGCCCGCGGAGCCGAGCTTGCGCAGCGCGTCGGACGGCGCAAGCGTCGCCACCTGCGACGCGGCCTCCGTCAGCCCGTACGTCTGCACGACCGGCACGCCGCGCGCGGCGCACGCCTCAAGCAGCGGCCTCGGCGCCGGGCCGCCGCCCAGCAGCACCGCGCGCAGCGTCGGCAGGTACGGCGCGTCGCCGCGCGCGTCCAGCATCCGGGCCAGCATGCTCGCGACGACCGACACGATGCTCGCGCCGTCGTCGATGGCGCGGTTCGCGCGCTGCGGGTCGAACGACTCGTGCACGACCGCGGGGCAGCCGTAGATCGCGCTGCGCAGGAGCACGGCCAGACCGCCGACGTGGAACAGCGGCAGGCAGGCGAGCAGCCGATCCCGTGGGTCGAGGCCAAGGTTCAGCGCCGAGCCCAGCGCGCTCCACAGGTGGTTCTCGAACGTCAGCATCGCGCCCTTGGGCCGGCCCATGGTTCCCGACGTGTAGATGATCGTGTGGATACGGTCCACACGCGGCTCGACCGGCGCGAGCTTGAGCGCTCGCGCCGCGCGGAGCCCGGCGACGTCCGCGTGCACCTGGCCGGAAGAGGCCGCAGCCGCGATCGCTGCCGTTGCCGTATCGTGCAGCAGAAGGCGCGCGCCCGCATCCTCGATCTGCCACGACAGCTCGGCCGGCGCGAGGCGCAGGTTCAGCGGCACGAGGACCGCGCCGATGCGCGGCACGGCGTGCGCCAATTCGACGAAGGGCAGGCCGTTCCGCAGCAGCACCGCCACGCGATCGCCGTCCCGCACGCCGCGCTCCACCAGCGCCACGGCGACGCCGTCCGCGCGCGCGTCCAGTTCCGCGAACGTGATGATGCGGTCGTCATCGACGACTACCGCCTGCGCCGATGGCGTGAGCGCAGCGCGCTTGCGCAGCCAGTCGTGCGTGACGGAGAACTCGCTCATGCGCCTACCGACCGTTCCGGCCCCGCGCCGTACCGCGCCAACGCCGCTCCGTCGAGCACGGCGCCGCCGCCAGGCGACAGGGGCACCGGCATACGGCCGTGCTCGATGCGCAGCCCGTCGACGATCAGGTCGTCCGCAAGCAGGTCGAGGGTCGCCAGTCCGTGCGCGTACGGGGACGCCGGCAGCGTGGCCGCGAACTGCAATGCGGCTGCCACGCCGATCCCGCTCTCGAACGCGCTCGTCACGATCACGTCGAGCCCGGCGGCCGTCGCCACGCCCGCGATCTTGCGCGCACGCGACGGCCCGCCGACGACCGGCAGCTTGATCATGATCGCGTCGACAGCCCGCGCGTCGATCAGCGCATGCACCGACTCGACGCCGCTCACGCTCTCGTCGGCGGCGATTCGCGCTCCGGTGGCCGCGCGCACGCTGCACAGCGCCGCGGCATCGCCCGGCGGCACCGGCTGCTCGACGAGATCGATGCCGTAGGATTCCAGCGCGCGGATGGTTTCGATGGCTTGCGACTCGCTCCAGGCGCCGTTCGCGTCGACGCGCAGCCGCGCCCGCGGCGCGGCACGCCGCACCGCCGCCACGCGCTCCGCCTCGCCCGCGACCGAGCCGGCGACGCCAACCTTCAGCTTGATGTCGCCGAACCCGGCGGCGATGGCGCGCTCCGCCGCCTGCGCCGCGTCGTCGCGCGCTGCCGCATCGATGAGCGCGTTCACCCGCACGGCGGCCGCGGCGTTCGGCTCACACAGCCGCGCCACGCTGACGCCTGCCGCGGCCGCCCGCGCACCCAGCGCCGCCGCGTCGAAGGCACACGCCAGCGGCGCGAGGCGCAGCCCACCCGTGAGCGTCGAGTCCAGGATCGAGCCGAGATCATCGAGATCGGCGTACAACAGGCTCGCGGCGATGCCGTCCAGCGCCGCCAGGCACTCCGCCTGCGTGGCGGTGCCGTGCGCCGGAAGCGGCGCGACGTCGCCCGTACCGGCGACACCCGCGTCGGTGCGCAGCCGCAGGATGATGCCCTCGCGCGTGCGCCACGCGGACTGCGCCGTCTGCAGCGCCGCGATGAAGGGCAGCGCATACGGCGTCCAGCGCACGCCCGTGATCTTCACAACAGGAATCCCGCGGCCAGCAGCACGCCGAACACCAGGGTGAACTGGGCGGTGGCCTTCAGCGTCAGGTTGAGCGCACGCCCCTCCGTGCCGCCCAGCACGGGCGACACCAGACGCGCGGCCAGCGGCAGACTCAGCAGCGGCAGCAGCAGCCACGGCGACGCGATGATCGCCATCGCGACCGCCAGCACGTACGCCGCCGCGATCGTCGCGGCGTACTGTACGCGGGTGGCCCGGTCGCCCAGTCGCACGGCGAGCGTGCGCTTGCCGGTCCGCGCATCGGTCGCGCGATCGCGCAGGTTGTTCACGACCAGGATGGCCGTCACCGGGCAGCCGACAGCGCAGCCGGCGGCGATCGACAGGCCGCTGACGTCGCCGGTGTGCAGGTAGTATGTACCGCAGACAGCCACCAGGCCGAAGAAGCAGAACACGAACGCGTCGCCAAGGCCGTGGTAGCCGAACGGCCACGGCCCGCCGGTGTACGCGACGCCCGCGACGATCGAAGCCACACCGACGGCGATGATCGGCCAGCCGCCGACGTACGCCAGGTAGAGCCCGATCAGCGCGGCGCCGCCGAACGCAGCGGCCATGCCGAGTCGCACGTCGCGAGGCGTCAGGAGGCCCGTCTGCGTGACGCGCGGCGGCCCCAGTCGCTCGTCGGTATCGGTGCCGCGCTCGAAGTCGAACACGTCGTTCGCGAAGTTCGTGCCCACCTGGATCAGCAGCGCCGCTACCAGCGCCGCGACAAACACGCCGAGGCTGAAGTCGCCCACGTGGATGGCTGCCGCCGTGCCCACTAGCACCGGCACGGCCGCAGCTGTAAGCGTCGGCGGCCGCGCGGCCAGCATCCACGTGCGGACGATCCCCGGACGGGGCTGGGACGTCGTTATAGTCCCCATCGCCTACGGAAACCGCTGGAACATAGAGAAGTCGGGCTTCAGCAAC
>JBGQBE010000008.1:0-86853 GCA_041494685.1 Dehalococcoidia bacterium
AGGCGTCGGGCTACGCACCCACCTACTCCAACGGCACGTACGACTACAGAGCGGCGACTGCCGTCACCGTGTCGAGCGGCACGACGACGCCCGGCATCAACTTCGCGCTCGCCCGGGCCGGCAATATCGCTGGCAACGTGACAAACGCACTTGGCACGCCGATCGCCGGCGCGAACGTCTGGGCGAGTGCCTCGGGATGCTGCGGCGGCGGGAGTACCACGACCGCCGCGGACGGCACGTATCTGATGACCAATCTCGTGCCAGCCTCGTACGTCGTGCAGGCCCAGGCGTCAGGCTACGCATCCACCTACTACAACGGCACGTACGAGTACGGCGCGGCGACGCTCGTGACGGTGACGAGCGGCACGACGACGCCCGGCATCAACTTCGCGCTCGCCCAGGCCGGCAGTATCGCCGGCAACGTGACAGACGCCCTCGGCACGCCGATCGCCGGCGCGAGCGTCGAGGCGAGCGGCGCCGCTTGCTGTGGTTCCGGCTATGCCACGACCGCTGCCGACGGCACGTACGTCATCACTGACCTTGTGCCGGGCAGCTACCGCGTGTGGGCGTCGGGCTCGACGTGCGGATTCTCCTCGCCGCCCAGCCTGTCGTGCGTCGTGTACCCGCAGCGGTACTACAACGGCACCTACGACTACGGCGCGGCGACGCTCGTGCCGGTTGCGAGCGGCGCCACGACGCCCGGCATCAACTTCGCGCTCGCGGCCGGCGGCGGCATCACCGGCACCGTAACGAACGCCCTCGGCACACCGATCGCCGGAGCGAACGTCTCGGCCTACGCGACAACGTGTTGTGCCTACGGTGGTCTCGCGACGACCGCTGCCGACGGGACGTACGTCCTCGCCGGGCTCCCTCCGGTCCCGACCATCGTGCAGGCGTCGGTCATCTGCCCTCCGCCAGCACCACCCTCATCGCCACCGGCAGGGCCGTGTACGCCGTATCCGGTGTGGTACTACGACGGCACGTGCGAGTACGCGGCGGCGACGCCCGTTTCGGTCGCCAGCGGTGGAACAGCGACGAACATCAATATCACGCTACGGCCAGCGAACCCCGACTGCTTCGACCAGGCGGTTCCTGTCGGCGGCCTCCCATACACGGATGCTCGCAGCACGGCAGGCGCATCGACCGCACCTGGCGAGAACCTCCCATGCGGCAACATGGGGGCTACGGTCTGGTACCAGTACACAGCACCTTCTTCGGCAGTGAAATTCCGCACGACGAGCGTCGACACCGTGGGCAGCAACTTCAACACGGTAGTCGCCGTGTACAGTCAGGGTGTATCGCCGCCCAGCATCCTGACGCTCGTCGGGTGCAACGCCAGCGGTTCAGGATCGCTCGTGAACTTCAGCGCGAGTCCGGACACGCGGTACTACATCCAGATAGGCGGACAGTCCGGCGCTACGGGCCAGCTGACCGTCCATGTCTCACCCGACACAGACGGGGACGGATACACCGACATCGAGGAGACGCGCCTTGGTGAAGACCCGCTCACCTTCTGCCCGATCATGAGGGCAGACGTGACGGGAGATGGCGTCGTGGCGATTGACGATATTGGCAAGGTCGCCATCTACTTCGCCCAGGCCATTCCGCCCGCCCCTGCGCGATATGACCAGTACTTCGACGGCAAGATTACGATCCCCGACCTGGGGAAACAGGCGTTGGTCTTCGGGCAACATGTGGGTGCGTGTCCGTAGCAGGGTCCGGCCAACGGATGCGTCCGAGGACTCCATCCGGCAGGGCCGCCGGCGGTCATATGCGGGCGCGAAGCCCTCGCGGTTCCTGTCTCCTTGACTTCATCGTTGTACAGTCATATAGTATGGGCCATGTCGCACTTGATTCCCGAATCTCTGATCGAGCACGTCGCCGAGCGGTTCCGTGTGCTGGGAGATGCCACTCGGCTGTCGATCCTGCGCCTCTTACTGGAGCGGGGGGAGCTCAACGTCGGCGAGATCTGCGACGCCCTTGAGGGCAGCAGCCAGGCGAACGTCAGCAAACACCTGCGCATTCTCCACGTAGCCGGCATCGTTTCCCGGCGCCGGGAGGGTACCGCGGCCTACTACAGGATTGCTGATCCCAGCATTGCTGAGCTTTGCGACATGGTCTGCGACCGTCTCACCGTTCAGGCCGTCGAAGAAGCCCGGACCTTCGCTATCGCCTGACTCCGGCACGGCCAAGAGTCGTCTCTTTCTTGCGCTATCTATCACTATATAGTTGAGGAGTAACGATTGATGGACTCCGCACCTCTGTCCCGCATCGGCCGCGCCGCGCATCGCCACAGGTTTGCCGCCATCGTCAGCTGGGCCATCATCGCCGTCAGCCTAGGGCTCTTCGCACCCCGCCTCGAGAGTGCGCTGTCCGGCGCAATGTGGGAGGTCAACGGCAGCGACTCTCTCGCGGCCCGCCAGCTCATCGATCGGGAATTCGGCGGCTTTTCTTCCCAGTCCGCGGTCGCCGTGATCCACAGCGACACCGTCAGAGCTGACGAGCGACGATTTCAGGCCAAGGTGGACGCGGCTGCCGGCATCTTCGCCGCCGACCCGGCTCTCTCACCCGCCGCGCCTCCTCAGGTCAGCCGGGACGGCCACACCGTCATGCTGCAGGCCGGCTCAATCGTCGACCCGACCGAGTCGGTGCGTGTGGCCGAGCGCCTCTCCCCCGCTATCAACGAACTCAGCGGTGACAGCTTCACCGTCGCGCTCACGGGCTCGCCAGCGTTCTGGGCCGACTTCAACGCCGTCAACCGCGACGGCATGATGAAAGCGGAGTTCATCACCTGGCCGGTCACCGCTATCATCCTCGTGTTGGCCTTTGGGACGCTCGCCGCGGCCGGGCTGCCGCTTGTCCTCACCGCGGCAGGTCTGGTCTCCTCCATGGGGATCCTCTTCGGCATTACTCAGTTCACCGATCTCTCGATCTGGACACTCAACTTCGCCATGATGTTCGCCCTGGCGTTGGGCATCGACTACGCGCTGTTCATCGTGACGCGCTTCCGCGGCGCCCTGCATGCCACACCGGACGACGTACACGGGGCTGTAGGCGTTGCCATGGACACAGCCGGTAAGGCGGTGCTGTTCAGCGGCCTGACGGTGCTGATCAGTCTCTCGGCCGTGCTACTGGTGCCTGTCCCGGCCTTCCGATCGATGGCTGCCGGCATGATGCTGTCGGTCAGCTTCGTCCTGCTCGCCGCCCTGACGTTGCTGCCCGCGATCCTGGGGCACGGCGTGAACCGCTTCGCGCTGCCCTGGCACGCGGCCGGGGATCACCGGAGCCCCTGGTGGGCCCGCTTCGCACAGCGTATCCAGAAGCGCGCCGTGCTCTTTGCCCTGGCAGCCGCGGCGTCCCTGCTGCTCCTTGCGACGCCGCTACTCGGTCTGGAAACCGGCATGCCGGGCATCAGCGTCCTGCCGAAGGACCGCCCGGCGCGCGTGGGCTATGACCTGTTGGCCTCAGCATTCGGTCCGGGCGGACCGGGGCCGCTACAGATCGTCGTGCCGGCCAGCGTTGATGCGGCGGCGATCTCCGAGACTGTCGCGGCCAAGCAGGGCATCGCGGCCGTCTTCCCGGCGCAGCTGGGCGCCGGCGGATCGACGCTCATTACCGCGATCGCTACGACGGATCCGTCCAGCAAGGCGTCCAGCGACCTCGTTGGCTCGTTGCGAGCGGAGTTGCCGCCAGGCGTCCTGGTCGGCGGACCCGTGGCCGAGAACCACGACCTGGACCAGACACTGCGGTCGCGCGCGCCAATCGTGATCGGCGCGGTCCTGCTGCTGGGTTTCCTGCTGCTGCTCCTTGCCCTGCGGGCCGTCTTCATCGCGGTCGCGGGTGTGCTCTTCAACCTGCTCTCAGTGGGGGCTGCCTTCGGCGTCGGCGCGCTCGCGTTTCAACACGGCTGGGCAGCCGGGCCGATGGGCTTCGAGAGTCAGGGCTATCTCACGTCCTGGGCGCCGCTCTTCTTCTTCGCGCTGGTCTTCGCCATCTCGATGGACTACACGGTCTTCCTGCTCGCGTCTGCCCGCGAGCACTTCGAGCGGTCAAACGACGCCAGCGAGGCGGTCGAGGGGGCGCTGGCCCATACGGGCCGGCCGATCGTCGCCGCGGCAGGCGTCATGGTCGCCGTGTTCTTCACCTTCGCCATCGCCGGCACGCTGCCGATGAAGGAGATGGGGCTCATCCTCGGCACAGCCGTGCTGCTGGACGCCTTTCTCGTCCGACTGGTCCTGGTGCCGGCCGTGCTGCACATCGTCGGCCGCAGAGCCTGGTGGCTGCCACGATTCGTCGATCGCGTCCTGCCGGAGGTCCGCTTCTCCCACTGACCAGTGCTCATCTCAGGAGGATTGCTATGAGTTCACAACCGACATCTGCCGGAACCCGCGTATTCGAACGCTTCATGGCCTCGGGCGCCGGCCGAGCAACCAGGGCCCTCTTCGGAGTCACCGTCGTCGCGGCCGGGCTTGCCGTTGTGCCCAGGCCGGCGGGTCTGGTGGTGGCAGCGTTTGGGCTCGTGCCCATCGCGGCTGGCCTGTTCAACCTCTGCCCGATAGCGCCGTTCTGGGGAGGCCACTTCTTCGGCCTGCGGTATTGCCAGCCGAGAAACGGGACCAACTCGGACTGAGAAGGACAATTGGCGCCGAAGGTGGGAGTCGACGTCGCCCGCAGCATTGGACTCGCCCGCCTGAGGGCAGCAAGACGGCGGAGCGCTCACCGGGCAGGTGAGACTGATCCGCTCCGTGCCGCGCGGGCTGACAATCGACCCGCGAGGCTGCACGGGGATCGTAACACCCGTGTCAACGGCCTCAGTCAAGAATCACTTCCGCGCCCGGGTCGGACCGTGGCCATGGGCGCGCGGGCGAAGGACCCCCTTTCGCTCTCAGCCGCCGCTCATCTGCGAGATGAGGTCCACCACTTGGCCGTTGGCGAGCACCGTGTCCGGCGGCTGCGCCTCGTCGGACACGGCTACGAGGATGCTCGGTCCCATCGAAGCCAGGACCGGGTACGCCTCGCCCAGCCGATTCAACAGCGTGCCGACCGTTCCACCCGGCGGGAGCGTCACGGTGACGATCCGGTTGCCCACCAGGCGTTCTAGCGCGGCCGACAGCCGGACGCGCACCGCGATGGTCCGCGGCGTCAACAGACGCCCCGCAGCAGCGCCGCCGTTGGCGCCGGCATCCGCGGTGAGCGAAGACTCGGCATGCGCCGGCCGATGAGGCCGCAGGTACGAGCCGCCCCATACGAACGCGATCGCGCTGGCGAGAGCGACCGGACCGGTCAGGATTAAGAACCTGCTTCGATCTGCCCGCTGGTTGCCACGGCGTCTCTCGGTCATCGCGCGCCCTACTTGACTTCGATCAGTCCGACGGCGCCCAACCCGGTGTAAGCGAAGCTGTGCGTCACGAACGGATACTGGCCGGCCTCCGGGATGGTCAGTTCGAACGTCGCGCCGCCGCCGGGCGGGATGGTCCAGGTCTGCACGCCTCGCAGGACGTTGGCCGGGTTGCCGTCGGGGTACACCTTGTCGAAGATGGCGCCGATGACGTGGAACGCGGAGAAGAGCGTCGGGCCCGCGTTGACCACGTGCAGGCGGATCAATTCACCGGGCGACGCCTGCAGCGGCTGCTGCTGGTACTGGTTCGCCGCGCCGTTAAAGACGACGAAGTCCGGCAAGATCGCCTGGGCGCGCGTGAGGTCGCCGCCCCAGTTCCCGCTGGCGCCCTTCGACAGGTAGAACTCGCTCTGCACCAGCACGTACTCTCGCGCCGGCGCGAGGGGCTGCGTGGGGTCGACGACCACGGCGCCGTACATCCCGTTGATCAGGTGTTGCAGCACCGGGCCGGTGCCGCAGTGGTACATGAAGACGCCCGGGTAGTTGGCCTTCCAGTTGAAGCTGATCTCCTGGCCCGGGATGATCGTCTTGTAGCTGACGTTCCAGGGCGTCTGCGCGGCGTGGAAGTCGATCGAGTGGCCCATGGTGCCGCCGTTGTGCAACGTGAACGCGATCGCATCGCCCTGGCGGACGTGCACCACGTTGCCCGGCAGGACGCCGTCGAAGGTCCAGGCGTCCATCGTCACGCCCGCCGCCACTTCGTGCGTCAGCTCCTTCGTGTCGATGCGCAGCGTCTTCGACGGGTTGGGGTCGGCCGGCTTCAGCGCCGCGTCGTACACGGCCGCGAGCTTGCCGCTCGCCTTCGGGCGGTCTGAGCCGGGTGCGACAGTCGGCATGCTGTTGCCGCCGGACGCGGCCGCTGTCGGTGAGCCGGCCGCGCCGGCCTGACCGGCGGAGAACGGAGGTGCGCCGGGCTTCTCGTACACGCCGCCCGGGTCGCCGCACGCCGCTGCGACCACGCCGGCGGCAGCCAGCCCGCCGGTCAGGCCCAGGAACCTGCGTCGGTCGAGCGGCTTGGTCAGGCGGTCGATCTCGTTCATGGACTTTTCTCCTTGCTCCCACTCAGTCTCAGAGGCCGGACGGCGCCCTGAGACATACTACGCTTTCACCAGCCGACAGCTGCGCGCGCCGCTGGCGACATCCGCTCCGGCGTCCACGCTGGCTGCTCGACGACGTCCACGTCTACCGTCTCGATGCCATGTACGCCGAGGAGCGCGCCCCGCACTTGCTCCTCCACTTCGTCGGCCATCGGGCAGCCTGGCGCCGTGAGCGTCATCCTCACGTGCGCATACGCGTCGCGCACGGCCACGCCGTACACCAGGCCGAGGTCGACGATGTTGACCGGAATCTCCGGGTCGTTGCACGTCTTCAACGCCGTCCGCACCGCCTCTTCCGTCACCGTCGTTTCGATGAGCTTGATATCGATAGGCGCGACAGCTTCACCACGCTCTGGCTGCGGCGTCCTTCCGATCGCCATGTTGAGCGTATCGACGAGCGCGTCGGGATCGGCGCTCAGGAATGCCGCCGCGCGTTCGAGCGTGATCGTCGGCGCCATGCGCGCGCGCATCTCCGGATCGGCGATCGGGCCGAAGCCGTAGTCCAGCAGCACCGTCAGCACGATGGGGCTGAGCGCTAACGCCTCGGCGACGGTCATGTCGCGCCGCACGGGCCCGGCCGGCCGCCGCCCGCCCGCACGCCCGGTCTCCGTGGGATCAGGGCCGCCTTCCGGCGCGCGGGTTCGCTGGTCGAGCGGCGCGGGAGTGGCAGCCCCCGCGGCGCCCTCCGCGGCAGCCGCGAAGCGTGCGAACATCGACGTTGTCAGCTCGACGAAGAACGTGCCGAGTCCGAAGAACAGCAGCACGCCACCCGCGGTCAGCAGCTTGAAGTCCAGCTTCGATGGCGCCGGCGTGAAGGCCACCGGAAACACGCGCAACACGCCGGCGGCGGCGACCATCAGGTACGACGCCGGCACGCCGGCCGGCCAGCGCAGCGCGCGACCGGAGAACACCGGCACTGTGCGGTACGCCATCGCCATGATCATCAGCGTCGCGAAGCCCAGCAAGAATGCGTGGCGGATTGCGCCCGCGGCATAGAACGGCGTGAAGCCGCCGTCCAGCTCGCGCAGTCGCCAGTAGACGTCCAGCGCCGCACCGATCAACAGCCAGGCGTATGCCGTCTGCACCATCGATCGGTACGCGGGCGGCGCCTCGACGGGCGGCGCTTCCGACGTGGGGGACTCGAACACGCGCAGCGCGGCGGCCGCCGCGGCCACGCCGACCGCCAGGGTGAACGTGGCGACATAGTCGACCTGACTCGTCCAGCCGTACCGGCCGAACTCCGGCGCCCACACGGCCGCGACGCGAAGCGGCAGCGCGACGACGATCGCCGCGAACGCCGCGTCTCTCAGCCACCCGTACGCCGGCCTCAGCGACAGGAAGAACGGGAGCGCCCGGAACGACACGCCGAGCACGAACAGCACCACGAAGCCGTAGACGGCCCCCTCGAGCAGCGCCGCGTCGCCGGCTACGTTGAGCACCCGCTGGCCGTCCACTGCGGCTCGCAGCGTGAGGTACGCGTTGATACCGGCCAGCGCGGCGAGCCACGCCGTCGCCGCCTGGACGAACCGATCGAACGGCTCGCGCTTGTCGCGCGCGCGCCAGAAGATCCCGGCGACGAGCGCCGCGAAGAGCGCGACGCCCGCGATCTCGACCAGCGCCGAAGCGCCAAGCAGCCAGCGCAGGAACCCCTGTCCGTGCGGCTGCGCCAGGGCGCGCATCAGCACGCCGGCCAGCATGGTCCAGTACGTCGCCAGCACGAGCCGGCGGTCCGGAGGCGCCTGCCCTTTGAAGCGCGGCAGGACGTGCAGCGCGATGCCCATGATGAACAAGACCAGGTAACCGAACACCTGGATGTGTCCGTGCGTCTGGACCAGCGCGAGCCACGCCTCGCCGCGCAGGCCGCCCCAGCCGCCTCCCGTCATCGCCGCCGCGATCCCGGACGTGACACCGGCACCGAGCGCGAGCACGAGCGACGTCGTCAGGAAGAGCGGGTACGTATGCCCGCCGGCGTCCACCGCTCGGCGCGGCCGCACGCCCGTTCGGACGAGCGACGCGGCGTACTCGTTCAGCTCGGCAACGAGCTGCCGCGGGTCGACGTGGTGGACGGCGGCGAAGAATCCGATCGGCTCCGCCGGCCCGTCAGGACCGCCGCAGCCGGTGAGCCCGTGCTTGTCAAAGATCTGTTCGGCGCCCGGGCAGGACGCAACCGCTTCGCGGACGGTCGTGCGAGTGGTGATCGGTCCGGCCATGGCAGCGCCTCCTCGTGCACCCTATTCGACCTGCGACCCGCTCCGCTGTAACTTAGGTCTCATGGAGGCAGACCGCGTGCCTGACCCGCTGCTCGCCGTCCCCTACTTCTCGGCACTCACCTCCGAGCAGCGGGCCCGCGTGCTGGGCGCGGCGCGGCGGCTGCGGGTGGCCGCCGGCCAGACGCTGTTTGTCGAGGGCGAACCGTGCGCCGGGCTGTACGTGGTGGTGAGCGGGCTGGTGAAGCTGTTCAAGACGTCCCTCGACGGCAAGGAGCAGGTGCTGCGCCACATGTCGGCTGGCGACTCGTTCAACGAGGTGCCGGTGTTCGACGGCGGCGTGAACCCGGTGAGCGCGGCGGCCGTCGACGGAAGCGAACTCGTCGTGCTGTCGCGCGACGCCATGCTCGGCGTGTTGCGCGAGTATCCGGCCGTCGCGGAGGTGGTGGTGCAGGTGTTCGCGTCCCGGCTGCGGCACCTGGTGGCACTCGTCGAGGACCTCTCGTTCCGGCAGGTGACGGCGCGCGTCGCGCGCATCGTCCTGCAGTCGGTGGCGCCGCACGAGGGCGTAGGCGCCGGCGTCGGCGGGCGCGCGCACGTCACGCAACGCGAGATCGCCGAGATGGCGGGTACCAGCCGCGAGGTCGTCGCCCGCGCGCTCAAGGCGCTCGAAGAGGCCGGCGCAATCGACGTGCGCCGCGGCGACATTCACGTCGTCGACGATGCGCGCCTCACCGCGCTTTCCTGATCGCGTGACTTTAGTTACAGCGTGGACGGGGGCGTCATGTGATCATGCCACGACGAAGCGAGGCTGAACACGGAGGACGGTATGGCCACCGAGACGACGATCGACGTGCGCGGCATGGTGCCCCGCGAACGCCACCCACGCATCTTCGCGACATTCGAGAGCATGGCGGCGGGCGACGCGATCCTGCTGATCAACGACCACGACCCGAAGCCGCTCTTCTACCAGTTCCAGGTGGAGCGGCCCGGCCAGATCAACTGGGCGCCTCAAGAGCAGGGGCCTGAGCGGTGGGTGATCCGGATCGAGAAGGTCGCGGTTGCGGACGCAGCTCAGCAGGACGCCGTGCTCATCGACGTGCGCGATGACATCCGCGCCGGCCGCGAGCCGTTCGGACGTATCATGGAGGCGGTGGGGTCGCTGGGCGACGGCCAGGAACTGCGGCTGATCAACGTGTTCGAGCCCGTCCCGCTGTACGCGGCGATGGCCGAGCGCGGCTTCGCTCACCAGACAGAGCGGATGCCGGATGGCGACTGGCAGGTGCGTTTCTTCCGCCAGTAGCCCGTTCGACTCGTTTCGCGTCGCGTAGCATCATCGTGCTGGTACGCACGAAGCGAAGAGGCAACGTGAGCCGACGCCGACACCGCGAATTAATCGAGCGGACCTCGGCCGAGCACGAGTCGATCTCCGGCTGCCTCGCAGGGTTCGAATCTGTCCTGGCAACGCCATCTTCGCGCACGGGAGTGACATGGCGCGGGGGCCTTCAGCGTCATCTGGCGCCGCTCATCGACTGTCTCGCGCAGCATTCCACGTCGTCCGAAGCCACCGGTGGCCTTCTCTCCGAGATCGAAATGACGCTGGGACGAAGCCACGAGATCTCCACCGCGCGGAGACTGCACCGGTCGGCTACATCGCAGGCGGCCGGGCTGTTCGAGACCCTTGCCGACGTCGGCACCGACATGGACCAGGACGACCTGCAAGAGCGCGGGCGCCGGCTGGCATCAGCGATCCGGCGTCACCATGAGCTCGAAGCCGACCTGATACTCATGGTGTTCGACCAGGACATCGGCACGGGCGACTGAGCGTCCGCTGTAGGAGTGCGGCCGCAACCCTGCGAGAGGCCGATTGGCGTGGGCTTTTCAGTGCCCTTAGGCAGAAGGAGAGACAAGCAGTGACAACGCTGACGCAGCCACTCAGAGACGAACACAAGGAGCTCATCCCGCACATTCAAGCCCTTCGCACGGCCGCGGACTCCGTCGGCGACGCGACGGCGGACGCGCTCAGAACGGCCGTCGACGCGGCGTACGACTTCCTCGCGCACCACCTGATCCCGCATGCGCAGGCCGAGGAGCGTGCGCTGTACCCGGTCGTCGGCAGGGTGTTGGGTGCGCCGGAGGCGACAAACACCATGAGCCGTGATCACGTTGAGGTCGGGCGTCTCACCGACGAGCTTGGAGGACTGCGCGAGAAGATTGGCGCGGCTGCTCCGAGCCCGGCGCAGATCAAGGACCTCCGGCGTGTACTCTACGGGCTCTACGCGCTCGTCACCGTCCACTTCGCCAAAGAGGAAGAGGTCTATCTGCCGATCCTCGACAAGCGGCTGTCGGCAGGCGAGGCGCAACAGATGTTCGAGGCGATGGAACTGGCGGCGGTCGAGGCCAAGGCCCATGCCGGCGCGCACTGAGGCATCCGCCGGACTCTGCAATGCCGGCGACTACACGGGCGAAGGCCCTGAGAGGAGAAAGTTGATATGGCGACGGCGAAGCACACGTACGTGCGCACCCATGCGATCAGCGGAGAGGTGCTGACGTTCGACCTTAAGGCCGATGCGGATGATCTGCTCCAGCGGGCGCGGGCCGGGAAGGCTGGGCGAGCTGCGAAGACGCTTGTCAAAGAGGGGCCGCTCCGGATAGCCCTGGTCGCCCTGAGGAAGGGCGTCTCGTTGAAAGAGCACGAAGTTGCAGGCGCCGTCAGCGTGCAGGTCTTGCGCGGGAGGCTGGGCCTACAGGCCGCCGCGCGACAGCTTGATCTGCGATCGGCACAGCTCGTTGTGCTCGACGCCAGCGTCAGGCACGTAGCGACAGCCGTAAGCGACTGTACGATGCTCATCTCGATGTCTATCGACTGAGTATTGCGTACGCCGCCTGAACGCCCGATTTCATCGGCGCCCATCCCGGTTCTAAATCCGCTCGGTGGAGGCGCTCGCTCTGGCTGAACGGATTGTCGTGCTGTCGATCCGTCGGCCGGGGTGGTGACTCCCGGGAGGTCAAGGTTTCGCCTGTTTCACCGACCGCGCTCCAACGAGTTCCGCGACCGTCGCGCTTCATCTCGGTTCGCTTCGTTCTGTCCTCGCCGCGTCGCTTCATGCGGGATCGATCCGGTACACGGGATAGCGTTCCGCAATCGCCTCGAACGCGGACAGCGGCGCGCCGACGGGAAGCGGGAAGTGCTGGCGGCCGCTCGTCGCGATCCGGACGTACTCGCGGAGAATGGGCGCCCGTTCCGCCGGGAGCACCGGTACGAGATGCACGTGGCGTCGGCGTCCCTGGCGGATGACGGCGTCGCCTTGCGCGGCCTTGACGTTCTTCACCCACTCAGACTGCGGGCCGAGCATCGATACCAGGTAGCGTTCGCCCTCCACGCTGGCGATCACAACGACTTGCGAGCGCCGCCGACCGGATGCGCGGCCACGGACTTCGAGCGCGGCCTGGAGGCGCGGCGGCAGTCCGAGGCCGGACCACCAGCACTGAAACCGGTTGACCCAGCGGCCCAAGCGCGTCGGGCGCCAGTCGCGGTAGAACAGCCGCATCACTGCGCTGCGCTCCGCCGGATCGGTATGCGCTGAGTTGCTCATCGGTGCGGTACTCCTCACTCTCCGCAGACGCTGAGGAGCGGCGACCCGGCGGCGATTCAGACAGCCGGGCGGGCATGGCATGTCGCCCTCCGTCATGCTGCCACCCCGTAAGGCCGGGTGCAACCGGGTGACACACGCACCGACACCCCCCGGGGCGAGTTCGCGATAAAGGGCGTCGACGACGCCGTGCGGCTGTACGAGGTGCGGTGGCCGGAGCAGGAACCCGCGTCGAGGGCGTCGTGCTGGGGTCAGACACCGCTTGTGCGAAGCTAGAGCGGTGCCGAAGGTGGGAGTCGAACCCACATGACCGTTGCCGGCCAAGGTTCTTGAGGTCGTGCCGTTTCGTACATCGCCGTCCCGTTTGGCGATCAATCGCGCGAGCCGCTACACCCCGATGGCGGCGGCCACCTTCCCCCAGCTCGCGTCGGCCTCACCCTCCAGCCGCCTGAGGTAGATCGACGTGACCTGTAGCGAGGAGTGATCGAGAAGCGGCTGACGTTCTCGATGCTCTCACCCGCGTCTCGCTGGAGCTTCGCAGCCGAGTGGCGGAAGATATGGATGCCGGCGAGGGGCAGCCCGGAAGTTGGGCGATACCAGTTGCGTCGATAGTGACCTTGTCAACGCGCTTAGGGCATGCAACGAGAATTCACTCAAGAGAGCGGCAAGACTCTTGGTCGCGTCGATCGCGAACGCGCGTGAGCTGCCACGCGGTCTCTCGGACTCGGCACGCACGACGATCCTAACCCGACAGGTCGTGCGTCAGTATGCGAATGCACTAGGCGCCTATTGACGGGTCTCTCTGATGAGCGTATTGTAGCGTTGCCCTTCGCAACTGCGTATGGGTCTCTGCTAGATCGTCAGGATGACCAGAAAGGAGCGGTACATGGCGTCCCCACGTATCTCAACGCTCGTGCGAAGGCCGGGACTGGCGGTGGCGTTGCCTCTGCTGATCGTCGCGATCGCGCTCGCGGCGGTCGGGCGACTTCAAACGGCCCTCGCGACGACCGGCGGCCCCACGCTCCAGATGTCCGGCCCTTCCGTCGTCGATGCCAATGCGTCCTTCGACATCTCGTTCGCGACGGCTGGCTCGACCACCAACGCTTACGCCGGCTACCAAGTGGCCTTCCAGTATGACACCTCGAAGGTGCAACTTAACGTCAACGGCCCGGCCGATGACTCACGTCCAGGTCTGTGGCTCAACCGCTCCTGCACGTCGAGCTGGGATAGCCCGGCCGACCCGAACCAGGCGACGAAGACCGCCACGTTGAGCTGCCTCGCGCCCCCGGCGCAGGCGACGCTCAGCGTAGGCGCGCTCGCCCACGCTCACTTCACCGCCGTCGGCGCGGGCCTGGCGACGTTCCACGTCCTGACCAGTGGCACCTCCACGCTCGACGCGAACGGTGCGCCGCAGACGAACCCCACGCCGGGCGACGTCACCGTCGACGTCGCGCCGACGGACCTCTCGATGTCGGTCACGCCAAGTACTGTCGCGGCGACCGGCGACACGCAGTACTTCTACCTCCAGGTAACCAACCTCTCGCCGACCAGACAAGGCACGGGCGTCGTCGTGAGCGACACGGTCCCTGCCGCCTTCCCGCTGGCACAGCACCCGTTCTTCCTCTCCGGGGCCTCGGGCTGCGCGGCGCAGGGCCAGGTGATCACCTGCAACGTCGGCACGATCGCGGGCGGCGGCACGTATACGGTCGGCGTCATCACCACTGCGCAGTGGAGTGGGATTCCGTCCGCGCAGGACTGCGCGTCCGTCACACTCAACGAACACGACCTGCATCCAGAGAACAACACGTCCTGCGCAACCGTACTGAACAAAGACGGTCCATCGATCAACGTGAGCACCAGTCGGCTGGGACTCAACAGCTACCGACTGACGTTCGCGACGGCGGGTACGAGCCCGAACGCCTACAACATCTACAAGGTGACCGTGGTCTACGACTCCAGCCGTGTCACCATCAACAACATCAGTGCGCCGCCATTCGCCCAGGCTCTCTGGGGAAACGCCTTATGCGATACGCCCGAGATGACGAGTACCGTCGGAGGAACGCTCGCGCCGCCGATGAAGGCCTTCGCGTTCGACTGCGCGTCGAATGGCGCGCCGGCCACGACAAACGTGGGGACGATCGGGACCGTCGACGTCCAGATCGCCGACGGCCTGCCGGCCGCATTCCACATGTTGAGCTATGGCCCACCCGACAATGGAGCCGGGGTTGGCAGTTATCCGGTCGGATACGGTACATACACGATGTTCGCGGGCGGACCCCAGGCGAATCCTCTCACGTGCGGCGGGTCCTGCGGAGTGCTGCAGGGCTACGCGACGCAGCCGTGGGACGCCCTCGTGAACTACCCGTCGCCGAACCTGTCGCTCATCGTCTATGGTAACCACTCGCCCATCGTTGTCGGAGCCGTGGAGAATTTCTCGCTTACGGTCCGCAATCCCTCGACCACGGTTGACGCAACGGGGGTGAATCTCACGGCGACGCTCTCGTCCGCCTACGATGGACCGCATAGCCGGATAGCCGGAGCAAACGCACCGCAGTGTTCGCTTTCGGGACAGCTTGTGTCCTGCAACAACTTCACGATCGCTCCGGGAGCGGCGTTCTCGATCGTCGTTCAAGCCCTTGCGGCGCAGTTGACGCCCGCAGCCGACATGCCGGTCTCGCTCACTTGGAATTACTACCAGCCCCCGAACACGACGAATACACTCAGCGCACTCGGCCGGGTATCGGTAGAGGTCGATTCATCGGGAGATGGCTACGCGGACTCCGAGAAGATCGCGATGGGTAAGAACCCGGCCACCTACTGTGCGATCAGACGCGCCGACGTGAACTACGATGGCGTCGTCGACATCAATGATCTCAACGCCGTAAGCGCGTACTACCAGCAGAACATTCCGCCGGCTCCGCCTCGCTACGACCAGAACGGAGACGGGCGCATCAACCTAACAGATATCGCCATCATGTCGTCGTCGAACGTCTTAAGTCACAGCGTGACCGAATGTCCCTAATTCCATAGACAGTTCGGAACGGGTGGGCGAGAAGCGGCCCGTCCACCCGCTCCGGCCAGACGCGAGCCGCAGGCGGTGGTCCATAAACGAGGAGGAATCGCGGTGCTGGCACTTTTGACTGAGGCGTTCCTAGAACCGCTACCGGGCGGGTCGTGCACGTGCGAGCAATGCCTTGGAACAGCGCCAGTTGTGGCCGGGAAGACAAGATGTGTGCAGAGTGGCTCCCCGCGCCGCGGCTACACGCCGATCGCCGCGGCCACCTTCCCCCAGCTCCCGTCGGCCTCGCCCTCCAGCCTCCGGAGGTAGATCGACGTGACCTGTAGCGACGAATGGCCGGGGAAGCGGCTGACGCTCTCGATGCTCTCCCCGGCGTCTCGCCGGAGCTTGGCAGCCGAGTGGCGGAAGATGTGCACGCCAGCGAGCGGCAGGTTCCCCGCCTTCAGGTAGCGGCGCAGGTTCCCGTAGAACGTCCCCGACGTGACGCCCCTGTCGCCCGCGCTGGACGGCCGCAGCGAAGCCTCCGGGGGCATGGCCGCGATGTCCCGCCCGAAGGCCGCCAGGGCCGCCGTGAGCGCCACGTACGCGGGCTGTGGCAGCTCGCGCTTCCCCTGCTTGTTCCCCTTGCCGCGGTAGCGGTACCAGACGTGGTCATCCTCCGTGGTGAGGTCGCCTGCCGTCATGTTCAGCACTTCGGTGCGGCGCCGCCCGGTGAGCGTCAGCGTCAGGATGATCGCGCGGTCCCGCAGCCCGACCGGCGTCTCGGGGATCACGGCGAGCAGCTTGCGGATGTCGTCGGCGGTGAGGCCGCGCGGCGGCGCCACCTGGACACGCGGGCGTTCGAGCGCGTCGCAGGGGTTGGACGAGACGACGTCCATGCGGATCAGGAAGCGGTAGAAGCTGCTGAGGCAGGCAAGCCGGGCGCCGATCGTGACCGACGACGGCTGCTTACCGGAGAGCCCGACGCCGTACCCCCAGGCGAAGACCTCGGGGCTGGTAACCCGGTCGGGCGGCTTGCCGACGGTGGCGAAGAAGTGCTGCAGCATGCGGCTGTAGCCTTCGACGGTGCGACGGCTACCGGAGCGGCGCTCCTTCTCCGCGAGGAACGCGTAGAGGCTGCGTTCCCAGCCCTCGGCCGTGTTGTCGAACGTGGCGATCGTCTGCATGGTGACGCCCCCTCCTGGAAGGGCGTCACCATATTCGCTCTCACGCGGACACTATCAAGTCCGCCAGCGCGTGACGATGGTATCCTGCTTTCGCTGGAGGCGAGGAACACGTGAGCGGACGCAGACGATCCAAGCCGGTGGGCATCGCTCCAGGTAGCCGCATCACGCTGCGACAAGGAGCCTTTGACACTTCACGGCAGCCGCACCTCCACGCTCATGCGCTGCACGGCGACCTGGGCACCGTCGTCGAAGTGCCCCGCGCCGCTTGGCCTGGCTGGCTTCATGTCAGGTTCGACGATTGCCCAACGGTCCATCGACTGGCGGAAAACGAGGTCTCATTGAATCGGCGCTCAAAGACGTAGCACTCGTCCTGGCTGCGCCGTCGCCCGACGCGCGCACCATATTCGCGTTGTGTGCGACGAAGTCAAGCTAGCGAGCGAGTGCCTTCTCGACTAGACTCCCGGTTGTCGGATGGCGCTGGGCCTAGTTCTTGTGCGCTCGGAAGCTCAAATGGAGACGGCAACCCTAACCATTCTCGGTGGCGTCAGCATCTACGTGATCGGGCAACTGGTCACGAAGCTTTTCATTGAGCCCGTCCATGAGTTGCGGCTCCACATAGGGCGAGTCGCGGCTGGGCTCGTGTATTGGGCTCACATCTACTACAGCCCGGCCTCGAGCCATCCCGAGTTTCGTGATCGACAACTTGACGCCAGCGACGCGCTAAGGACTCTCGCCGGGGAGCTTGCGGCGCGGGGCCAGGCGATCGTTTGGTACCCGCCCTTTGCGTGGACGAGACTCATCCCGACATTGGAGGGGCTCAGGGAAGCGCGACAAGCCTTGATTGCATTGTCCAGCTCATCGTCGGACGCGCGGGTGACTGAGATCGACGAACTCCGGCGAGAAGTGGAGACGGGACTTCGACTGCGGCGGAATTTCTGAATCCTCGTAGAGTTCATCTTCGCTCCACTCAAGTACCGGCGATCGCCGAACGAAGTCTCGATGGCTTCGACTCCGGTGATGGATCCCTGCGGGCTGCAACGCACACCATATTCGCGTCGTGTGCGAGATGCAGCGCAAGCCAAAGTTAGAGCGAATCAGTCGCCGCGCCGACCGAGTTGTCTCCCAGGGAGCCAGGCGCCCAGGCCGAGAACTCGGAGCCGATACTGCGACCACTGCGGCGAAGGTGGCGATTACCCAGGCTGTCCGACAGACGGGATCTCAACGACGATGCTGGTGCCCTCGCGAAGTACGGAGCGGATCGTCAGCTTACCCCCCACGATCCGCGCACGTTCCTGCATCCCGATGAGTCCGAGCTTCCTCTCGTTGGCGAGATCGTCTGACGGTAGCGGCGATACGAAGCCCTTGCCATCGTCAGCAATGGCAAGCTGGGTCGTCTGCGGGCCGTATTCGAGGCTGATCTTTACGTGAGAGGCATCGCTATGCCGCTCAACGTTATGCACGGCCTCCTGAGCGATCCGAAACAGCGCCAGTTCGATGTCCGCCGGCAAACGTTGGTCGGGGCCATTGACCACCAGGCTGCCTTCAATCGCCGACCGCGAAGTCAGTTCGTCTAGCAGTTTGTCTATCGCGGGCGTCAGTCCAAGGTCGTCGAGGATCGGAGGTCGAAGGCCGCGAGCGAAGCCGCGCACGGATTCGACGATCGACTCAACTTCGGCATGTGCCTCGCGCAGTATCTCGCCAGCGGATGTGGACGCGACCGGATTGAGCTTGCGGTGGTCGAGCTTCCGACAGAGAACGATCAGCGACTGCACTGTCTCATCGTGCAGCTCCTGGGCGATGCGCTGTCGTTCCTCTTCCTGAGCCCTCAGAATGTGCGCCGCGTACGTTTCGAGGCCCGCCTGACGGCGCTTTTGCTCCGTCACGTCGCGCAGCACGACTTGAGCCAGTTCCTCGCCTTCGACGAACGGGGTGCAGATTGCCTCTACCCAGACGTCTCCGCCATCTGGCGCCTGTAACCGGATAGCACTCGCTGCAGCATCGGGATGGAAGGCTGCGGCGCTGAGCGCGGAGGCTACATCCCGTGGCAGGATGTCCCGCAGCGCAGCGTCGCGCAGCATCTCGGGCGACCGCCGGAGCAGCACGCCGGCAGCGACGTTGCACTCGACGATGCGCTGGCTCTTGTCGAGAACGATCACGCCCTCACCTGCGGTCTCGAAGAGCCCTCGGTATTTCGTCTCCGAGACCTGGAGTGCCCGCGAGGCCGCTTCAGCCTCAGCGCGCGCTTTCAGTTGCTGATCGACGCGGCTTCCAACGAAGACGGCTACGGCGTCCACGATCAGCATCTGAGAAATGACGCCAAATCGCTCCGACCCGTGATGCCAGAAGAACCAGTTGGGCGTTGACAGCAGCGTGCACCACAACGCGGTGGCCACCGAGCCCGACAATCCGAAGTAGAGCGCGGCGTAGACAACCGGGATGAAGAACAACGACATCGGAAGAAAGTACGCCATCCCGAGGTGCGGCAAGAAGCCGGAATACTCCAGCCCGTCGTGAGCAAGCGCGATGCCGGCCACGAGCGCCTGCGTGGCCCAGAATCGGCGGTCGCGAAGCGGTGGGCGGAATCGCGCCAGGAAATCTGCGATGCCTCGTGCAGGGACCCTGATGTCGTGAAGGAGCGGCCACGGGGCAGCCGGTCTGGTGCGCTCACTCACGGGGGCGGCGGCTCCTCAGAGAACCAGCCCTGCGCAGTAGCGTGCATCGCGGCCTCGGTACGGGATCTGACGCCGAGCCGGTTGAAGATCGCGTCGAGATGCCCTTCGACGGTGCGCACGCTCATCGCGAGTTCCCGCGCGATCTCCTTGTTGCGGAGACCGCGACAGACCAGGCCGAGCACCTCCAACTCCTTTGCGGTCAGGTGGACACTGTCGAGCTGCGATGGAGATTTGCGCGCCAGCAACTGACCGACTTTGCGCGCGATGGCGGGATGAAGCACGGTCTCGCCGGCGTGGACTCTGCGCACGGCATCCACGAGTTCGTCTTCGTGAACCGTCTTGAGAAGGTAGCCCGACGCGCCGGCCTCCAACAATGCACGCACGTAGTGGTCGTCGTCATAAGCGCTCAGGATCAAGACAGCTGTGTCCGGTGCCCGCTGCCGGATCTGCCGGGTCGCGTCGACGCCGTTCGTGCCGTTCATGCGGATGTCGAGGAGCGCTACATCCGGCTTGAGCCGGACAGCCATCGTTACCGCGCGGGCGCCGTCTTCCGCCTCTCCGATCACCTCGATGTCCGGGTGCTGCTCCAGGATGCGCCGCGTGCCCTCTCTGACCAACGCATGGTCCTCGGCGATCACAACGCGGATGGGCGCGATAACCATACTTCCCTCCGGTACAGAGTGTACGCCGATTGGCGTCGCCCATGGGATGGGAATTCACCCCCGTGATTTCACGGATGCCGCCGGAGTGCTTTCCCGGATGGCCGTCCCCGTTCGTGAGCTGACAATCAAGCCAGAGGCATACGCCTCAAAGGAGGATGTCTGACGGCTTCTCGGCATGGAGCCGGCGGTCAAGGAGGGAAGAAGATGGCCCGAGCACCGATGCCACGCGAAGGGAGCGAAGTGGCCGCCCCCAAGGGGGGTATATGGGGAGCGCTGGAGGATCAATTCGCGCTCCGCCAACTGATCCACGAATACCTCATTCCCGTTGAGACGAATACGATCTGGTACATCCTCGGCGGTGTCCTCGGCATGGCCATCGGACTTGAGATCCTGACCGGCATACTGATCTCGCTCAAGTACCTCCCGGATGCCAGTCGCGCCTACTCCGACACGTACGCCATGCTGCATTCCACCGGCTGGCGTATCATCCTGAGCTTCCATTACTTCAACGCGTTCCTGGTGTTCGGCCTGGTCATGCTGCACATGATGCGGGTCTTCATCAGCGGTGGATACCGGCGCGGCAAGCAGGGCCTGTGGCTTGTCGGCGTCGCCCTCGCGGGACTTGCGTTCATGGCAGTGCTCACCGGCGAGAGCCTGCACTGGGACGAGGTCGGATTCGCGGTGCCGTGGCATGTGTCGGAAGTCTTCCAGGCGATCCACCTGGCGGACCGCCTTCCGTACAGGTTCGCGGACTTGAAGTCGATCCACGGCGCGACGGTGCGACTACAGCAGATCTATGTCGTGCACGTCGCCCTCGTGCCTATCTCGCTGATACTGGTCATGCTGGCTCACTATTTTCTGATCAGGACGAAGGGCATCTCGCTGCCGTTCTGGCACAGTGTGAGCGGCCGCAAGGCTCCGTTCGCCGAACACATCAAGGCGTGGTTCCTGTACGGCGGTGTGATTCTCGGCGGGGTGCTCCTGCTGGCCATCTTCGTCCACCGCGGAGCGGGTACGGAGCCCCAGTTGCTTCCTACCTCGCCGCTGTACGGCTCGGCGCACGGCCCGGGCGGCCTCGGCTACAAACCCAGCTTCCCGATTAGCTGGACACACGGCATGAACGTGTTCTTCGGCACACATCTCGGCATCGAGCCGGATATCTGGGGCTCCATCGTCGGTATGACGCTCCTGCTCGTCGCGTTGCTGGCAGTGCCGTTCCTGGACCGCAGCGACCACGAGCCGACGGACGCGCACGAGGCCTTCGACTGGCGCAAGCGAGGTCTGGCGTTCATCGCCATCGCTATCTTCTGGATCATCATGATCGTCGGGATCGTCCAAAACGCGATCGCGGGGCCGAGCTAGGAGGGAGCGCGACGGCGCGCACGACTATTGTTCTGTGATGTGGCGGCCCGTCATCTTGACGGGCCGTCATTCTGCTCGTTAGTTAGCGCAGACGGACGATCCAGCGGACGCCCTATATCCACTGAGTCTCCTCCGCCTTGTCCAACTGCTCTCAATCTCGCAACAGGTCCGTAGGTCGCGCCACGGTATCACGATCGCCACATGGTGCGCGCCGCTAGGCCGGCTCCCGCGCGAGATTCAACGCCAAGAGCCGCGCCACGATCTCGGCATCCGGCAGATCGTGCGGCGCCTCGGGCCACCCGTACGCGGCGAACACCGCCTCGTCCAGCTTTCGATGTGCGTCCGCCAGCCACGTCGGCCGCTTGTTGTACAGATCTGTCAGCGTCCGTCTCGCCAGCTCCTTCGCGCCGATCATGCCCGAGGATTGAGCCAGCCCGTGCGAAGATCATCGAGTTCTTTGGCCGCGAGCCATATGGCACGCTGTTGCTCCTTTGTCGCCCGCGGGAACGGGAACGTGTCGAAGCAGGTTGTGTTGAGGTATGCCGGCCGATCCTCCAGTGTTGATCCCATTTTCCGCGCCCACACCGCGTGCACTCTGGATTGCAGGATGCCGAACATGAAGTCATCGCTTCGTGCAAAGACGAACAACCGGTGATCGGGGAGAACACCGTTATCGATCCAAGCGAAGAGATGGTGCTTTGCAACCGAGGCCGTGACGAGGTATCGCGCGAGACCAGCGATGGCGCCGCGCATCTCCGCACGCGCCTCTCCATGAATCCACCAACGCTCGGCGTAGACCTTCCGAGCGTTCTTCACGCGCTCCGGCTTGACGTGCTTCTTGACAAACTCGAATGGCGCTTCGTACTTCGCAGCGTCCTGCTCACTCATCCCCGGCGGGAAGTCGATGATCCACATGCCGCGCGGCCGGCGCGTGATGTCCAGCCCGTTCACCCACGGACGGACCACGTCACTGTTCAGCCTCCCGTGCGGGTTCTGCTCCTCGAGCATCGCCTTGGCTTCGCGAGGCGGGATGTCGAACGGGCCCACCTTCGTATCGCCCATGAAGGAAATGCCAGCGTTCTCCTTCAGCCGCCGCGCCTTCGTGACGTCGGCCTCACATGTCAGGTTCGCGTTGATCGACGCCACCGGCCGCGCGCGGAAGAGCGCGTTCTTCGCATCGCCCTCTTTCTCTTCGTTGAGTAGCCGGTGGTGCTCGCTGCCGTCGTCGAATCCGACCATCGACACGCGCACCGCCACGCCGTCCTGAATCCACGGCCGATCCGCCTGCGCGTAGAAGATGTCGCCCGTCGCTTTGATACGTTCGAGCACCTTCCGGTTCTGCGACTGTCTGATGGAATTCGTTGCTAGCAGGCCTGCCCGCTTCGCCCGGCCTGCTTCGATCGCCGCCCGCGCCTTTTCGTACCAGTAGCAGCAGAGGTCGGACTCCCGCGCCACGCGCCCCTCGTACACCGCGAACAGCCGGTCGACGTAGTTGTCGCCAAGCTCCGTACGCAGCCGCTTTCCGCCGAGGAACGGCGGGTTCCCGACGATCACGTCCACCTTCGGCCACGCCGCCTCCTTCGGCTGCGTTGCCTGGTCGAGGTTCACGATCGCGTCCTTGTCATCGACCTGGTCGAGCGGCTGCAGGATCGGGATGTCCGGCGCCGCGCCCGGCTCGTTGCGGTTCTTCCACTGCAGGTAGCCGATCCAGATCACGATCGAGGCCAGCTCGTGCGCGTACGCGTTCGTCTCGATCCCGTGGAGTTGGCTCGGGTGGACGCGCGGCTTGAATGCCGCCTTCTGAGCGCCCGCGAACGCGATCACTTCTTTCTCCAACTCCTTGAGCAGCGCCAGCGACACGTAGAGAAAGTTCCCCGACCCGCACGCCGGGTCCAGCACCTGTATCGTCGCCAGCCGCTTCAGAAGCGGCGCGATCGCCGCCCGCACCCGTTCCCGCCGGGCCTCCGGCGTTGCCCGCTGCCCGGCGCGCGACTCAATGTATGCCGTGAGGCCCGCTCGGATGGCGTTCCACTGGCGGCGCAGCGGCTCCATCAGCACGGGCTGCACGATCAGTTCGATGTCGTCACGCGAGGTGTAGTGAAGCCCGAGGGGCTTCCGCCATTTCGGATCGATGATGCGCTCGAACAACGTGCCGAACACGGTCGGCTCCACGTCCGACCACTCCAAGTCGTCGAGCCGACCTAGGATATGGATCTCGTTGCCGCTGATGCGGTCTGGCACCTCGGAGTCGCGGAACAACATGCCATTGAACTGCGGCACCGTGTGCGGGGGGAATCTCCCGCCCTTGTCCATCTTCTTGAATAGGCGTGAAAGGTCCGCTCGGAACGCCTCGGCGTCGCCGCTCTCTTTGTGCACTCGGACGATCTCCGAGAACGTGCCGCGCGGTAATAGTCCTACGTCCGTCGCGAACATGCAGAACATCGTCTTCGTGATGAAGCGCGCGATCCGCATGTCGTCGACGTGCCACTTCCGCAGCTCGTCGCTGATCTCGCCGAACATCTTCGCCGCGCTCTGGGTGATCTGCTCGCGCGTCCGCTCCGGCCGCAGCCGGTCCGGCTGTTCGAAGAGCGCTTTCAGCACCTGCAGCGCGGTCAGTTCCGGCGCGTCCTTCGCCCTCGCCCCCGAGATCGTCCGGACGTCGACTGCGTCGCTCGTCGCGATGTCCGCGTTCCGAAAGTAGTAGATCCAGGTCTCGGTATTCCAGTTCGTGTGCACCTCGAACTTGTCGAGATCGCACACAACTAGCAGCGGCGGGTTCGCCAGCGACTCGCGGTAGCGCTGGAGTTGCACGTACGCGGCGACGAGGTCTTTGCGCTTTCCTTTGTATTCCCAGGCGAAGTGGCCCTGCTGCCACACGTCGGCAAACCCTTCACCGCCTGTGGACTTCGTCGCGCCCTTCTCGAACGCGTACCACTCGCCGGCCGGGTCTGCATCCGTCGGAGACTGCGTGCCGAGGAGAATGCAAAGGTCAATGAAGTGGGACTGCGACGTCGCTCGTTCGCCGCCCTTCGATGCGGCCCACTTCTGGACGAATGCAGTAGGTTCCATGGGCGTGATTATATGGCAAACTCGCCGTGCACCCCGCCCGTCGGGCGGTAACACGCCAAAGCGAATGTCCCACGGTCACCCACAGATCTCAGCGGGACGTTGGATCTCGTGCGCCACGTTGACGCCATTGATTCGCACCTCGGCAGGTGGACCCACGGTGCGACCAGAACTCACGGTCGCCGGGTACTGGAAGCCGATCGGGAAGAGCGTCCTGGTGTCCAACCATGCCGTGGAGGTCGTCTGGTCACCGTTCGGAACGTCGAAGGCGACGGCGTCTCGCCCGGCGAACGTAGCGGAGCGCACAGCGGCTCCCGCCAAGAAGGTGTCGACCACCCGCCGGAAATACTCGCGCTCAGCGAATGAGATAGGAATGCTAGCGGAGTCCTGATGGACGCACCGCCATGCGATGCCCGTCTTGGTCCAGTCGTCGATGCTTACTCCATCCGAACGGAGATTCACAAACAGCTTCTTTTCCGAAGATCCGTCCTGAAGAAAAGCCATGTCCGGCCAGTCGGTTGTCACGTTTGTGGAAGATTGCTCACGTGCCGATAGAAGGGCATAGAGTTCGCCGTCCTTCGAGTACTGTTCAAAAATGTGCGCGGACCCTCCACCCGTTGAGGTGAGAGTTCGCTCAGTGTCGCTAACCGACATCAAATAGGCCTTCAACGACCCTTGGAGGAGCGCGAGCCGATCATTCGGAGACATAGACAGTAGCCCGCCCGCACGTTGGGCATTCACAAGCCGCTCCCACTCCGCGGCGTCCATCCGCCCCGCGGGATGACTTGGCAAGGAGGCGTCGCCGTTCCAAAGGGCAAAGTACTTCTCCGGATCGAATGCATCGAGATTCACGACAGTTGCGGTCAGTGCCGGTGTCGCGGTAGCACGGTTCCCGCTCGAGCCTCCGCAACTCACAAGGAGAGCTACGGCCAGCGCGGGAAGCCACGCTCGCAGCGGTGACCTCGCTACCAACCGGTACAAGCGAGCGGAGGCAAGCAGACGTCCAATGCGAGGGAGACGTCCTGCATCGCCGTGTTGGGGCTGGTGCAATGGTTCGGAAAGCCGCCGCAATCTCCGTTGCTCCACAATTCAAAGCCTCCATCGACCACGTCGCCAGGGGCAAACACATCTTGGTTGTCGTTCCTCATGACGATTCGGACGCCTGCCAGCCAAGCGCCGTTGAGCACCATCGGCTTCAGCTGAACCGCTCCATTCGCCATACAGAAGCAGTCCATGAATGGGTGTATCAACAGAACCGATTTTACTTGAGTGCCGATGTACACATTGTCAAGGGATCCACTCGTGCGGCGCCAGCCCTGTTCGTTGAGCCATTCCGCCACCGCCCGGCCACCCAAGCTGAATCCGATCAGAAAATCGATGTCTGGCCGTTGCCTAACGTAGTCGTCGATGCCCTTTGCCCAACCCTGCACATCGCTGTCAGTCCACGACACAACACCGTTGAGACCGAGCGGACCAGACTTCGTAGGATCGGTGTTCATGAACCCGACCCCGAAAGCATCGAGCGTGCGGAAGGCGTCCCAGCCGTAAACTTGAGATGGTGTACTTCATAATCTCGAATGCATCAGCTAGGTTGTAGGCTCCGAACGACATCCCCTTGGCACGCCAGTACGCCAATACATGCTCCCTATAGTCGTCAAGCTTCTGGCCGTGCTCGCAATCCTGCCCATACCTGCAACTGACGAGCGCGCTCAAGCCGGTCGGATCCACTTGCTTAAGCGGGTTGTTCAGGACGTAGGTATACCGGTTCAGACCGTCTTTCGTGATCGGATCCGCGCTCACGAACCGTCCCAGCGTGGTGCTGTAGAAGCGCGCCTTGTAGTTGTACAAGCCGAGCGCGCTGTCCCCGGGCTCGTCCCGCTGGCCGGTGAACAGCTTGTCCGTCTGCAAGATGGCGCCGGAGCGCACGGCGCGATCTGCACGATCTCACAGGCCGAGGCGGCGACCATCAGCCACGCAATCACACCGGGAGCATAATTGAGCGTGTCACTGGATCACCGCCCTTCCATTCAGCCCCGAAAGGGTATCGGATCGACCATCGCGTCAGAGAGCGGAGCCTTCGCGAAAATGCGATGTGCAGGCCATCACGCACACGATGTCTCATAGTGGCTTGGGCTCATGGCTGATCAGACGGGCGGAGTCCGCCTGATCAGGCCGCCTCGGTACCGGTGGCAGAGCCGACGGCAGCGGCTAAGTCCTTCGGGCTAGGACTTCCAGAACTGCGCCAGCGCGTCAGCCACCGCACGGTGCTGCGCCGGGCTCAGGCGGCTCCCAAACTCACGCTCGACGTCCGAGCGATGCAGCGCCATCGCGGCAACGAAGACGCGTTCTCCCTCTGGCGTCAGGATGACGAATACGCCCCGGCGGTCGCCGGGCACCGGCTCGCGGCGCACGAACCCGGCCTTTTCGATGCGATCGACCAGGCGAGTCATCCCGCTCCGGGTAAACAGCGATCGTTCCGAGAGTTCCTGCATCCGAAGCCGCCGCTCCGGCTCGTCGTAGAGCCGGCTCAGCACGTCAAGGAAGGCGAGCGACACGCCCGCGTGCTTCTGCAGGCCGGGCTCAACCGCCTGCAGCACGCGGGCATTCGCAAAGAGCACGCCCCGCCACGCATCCCACCACAGCGGGTCGGTATTGGTGCTGGATTCGGCCATGGTCGAAGGCTACAGCATTCTCCATGACGAGGCAATTACTGTATTGGTGATTTCTGTTGCTACAGTAGTTGACAGATGAGATATTGCTGTGGCAGTATTCTGCCTAGCGAAATGGCGCCGAATTCATCCAGGAGGAAACCCCATGACAACACTGTTCGTCCGACACCAGGTAGCCGACTACGCCAAGTGGAAGCGGGTCTACGACGACTTCAAGCCGACGCAGAAGAAGCTCGGCGTAACGGCCGAAACGGTGTATCGCGCCGCCGACAACCCGAACGACGTGACCGTCACCCACGAGTTCGCGGCGCTCGACGCTGCGCAGAAGTTCGCGGCCAGCGACGATCTGCACACCGCCATGAACCAGGCCGGCATCGTCGGACAGCCGTCGATCTGGTTCGCCAGCCGCGCGTAGCACGGGTACCGTCCGGAAATCTTGGAGAGGCCCCGGGGAACCGGGGCCTCCTCTTACATCCGCCCATCACCCGATGCGCAGCAATTCACAAGCACTGCCGACGGAACGCGACTCCGCGACGCCCCCGGGCGCGCATTCGCCAGCACGATGACCAACTCGTGTGTGGGTTGAGAAGTCAGGTGAGTGACGCGACGAACGAGCAGATGAGGTCGCGTGTGGCGGCGGCGTTCTCCATCCAGGGATAGTGCCCAGCCCTGGGAATGACTTCGAGCCGGGCGTTCGGCAAGACGTGCGAAAGCGCGTCGACAGCGGCCACGGGTCGCGGATCGCCCTCACCGTGGAGGACGAGGATCGGAAGAGTGATCGATTCGAGTTGCTTCCGGCGCGCCGGATCGCGCCGTATAGCGTCCCAATCGGCGTTCACGTTCCGGTTCGCGTCCCAATTCACGAGCAAGCCGGGTTCGAGCAGACGACTCGCGAGTCCGAGAGCCCGCGAGCGATCTGCGAAGTCTGTCGACCATTGCAGGAGGCAGTACCGGTCGTGAAGCTTGCGATCGCCCGGCTGGACGGCGAGCAGCGCTTGCAGCTGCTCGCGCTCGGCGCGCTGTTCGGCGGTGAGACGGGCGTCAGCGGCGGCATGGTAGGCATCGCGCCAGCGCGCCCAGTCGAGGCCGGTGCCGGAGATGTAGACGACGGCATCGGTGCGTGCCGGGAATGTTGCCGCGTAGAGCAGCGCGAGCGCCGCGCCCGCCGAGTGGCCGCCGACGATCCAGCGCTCGACCTTCCAGGCGATACGTAGCGCCTCCAAGTCGTCGACAAGTTCCTGCATCGTGGTTGGCGATGGCCCGGCCGAGCGGCCACACGCGCGCTGATCGTAGCGATGGACGGTGGCGATGCCGGAGAGCATGCGGGCGACATCACCGAGGTCGTCCCAGCACCCGGGTCCACCGTGGCAGAGAACGATGTGGCGGCCGGCGCCATCGCTTGCGGTCCAGACTCGATGACCGTTGATGGTGATGTACTGCTCGGACGGCATCTCAGCATCGTGCACGGTCCTCACCCTTGTGGCAATCGGAGCAGTTGCGCCGCTCGACAGCCGCAGCGGCACGATGGTGACATCGTGCGGCCTGTGAGTTTTCACAAGCGGTCGGCGAGGGATGCGGCCGTGCGAGAGAGTGTGCCTGTGTCCTGACGCGTCCTACGCGGGGTCAATGGGTGTGATCACGCCCAGGCGCGCCTCGACCGCCTCCGCGGCGTCGAGGCAGAGATCTTCACGATACGGGCGCCCGATGATCTGCACGCCCTGCGGCAGGCCGCTCGCCACGCCGACGGGCACAGCCGCCGAGGGCAGGCCAAGGAGGTTCACGAGCCCCGTCAGCCGGAAGTCCCGGATGATCGCAGCCACCTGCTCGGCGCCGGCGATGTCGAATCCCACGGCGAACGGCTGGGCGGTGACGACCGGCCCGAGCACCAGCGGGTACCGCTCCATGAAGACGCTCCACGCGCGGGCGACCGCGCTTCGGCGCGCGAAGCCCGATACGTAGCCGGCGTAGTCGAACTCGGGGACGACGGAGAACACCAGGTCCAGAAATCGCACGGCGTCCGCAGAGGCGACGGGTTTGAGCAACGGGTAGAGGACTGTCTTGAGGTCGGCTACCAGCAGGCCAGAGAACAGGTCGCGCGCCTCGGCGATCATCGGCGGCTCGACCTCCTCGACCTCGTAGCCGGCTTCGCGGAGGGCGGCGGCGGCCTTCCTCACTCCGGCCGCAACGTCGGGGTCGACGCCCTCGCCCGCGGGGTCGATGGTCACGGCGACACGGACGGGGCTCGGCGGTGCCGAGCCGCTTAGCGGCGCTGGCGTCCAGCGAGGGTCGCGGGCGTCGGGCCCGCACATGCACGACAGCGCCAGGCGCAGGTCGCGCACGTGGCGGGCCATCGGCCCCTGGACGGACATCAACTGCATCACGATCGTCGAGTCCTCGGGCGGGATCGACGACGCCTGCGCTACGCGGCCGTAGGTCGTACGCAGCGCCGTCGTGCCGCAGCACTGTGACGGCCAGCGCAGTGAACCGCCAAGATCGTTCCCCATTCCCAAAGGAGTCATGCCGGTGGCGAGGGCAGCCGCCTCGCCGCCGCTTGAGCCGCCGGCCGTGCGCGTCGAATCCCAGGGGTTCCTGGTCGGCCCGCGCAGCGCGTTGTCGGTGTAATAGCGCAGCCCGAGGTCGGGCATGTTGGTGCGCGCCATCGGGATGGCGCCGGCGGCCCTGAGCTGCACGATGTGCGGCGCATCGAGCGGGGGCACGGCGTCCTTCAGCACCACCAGCCCCTGCGTCGTGGCGGAGCCGGCGACGTCGATGTTCTCCTTGACCGTGATCGGGACGCCGTGCAGCGGTCCGATGTCAGCGCCGCGGGCCAATGCGGTATCAGCCGCGTCGGCTGCGGCCAGCGCCTGCTCGGCGAGGACGACCGTCACGGCGTTCACCGCCGGGTTCACGGCCGCGATGCGCCCCAGGTGCGCCTCGACCACTTCGCGGCTCGACACGCGCTTCGCGCGGATCGCCGCCGCGAGGTCCGATGCCCCGCTACGCCACAGTTCGCCTTCCATCGACCCTCCTCAGGCCACGGTCGGCGGATGGTACGAGATTCCGGCCTGCTGGAGGTAGTGTCATCTGGCCCGTTCGAGGTTGGGCGCTCTCCGTCCGTTCATGGTCCGACACGACGGCACAATAGCGTCGTCCAAGGGCGGTCTTTCTGCACTCACGCATGGACTTAGCCGAACGTCGCGGTCCAAACCTGCGAGATCTGTATCCCGCGAACGTCCCACGCCCGCACCGCAGTGATGCGTGCCGGCGCGTATAATTCCCGACGTCGCGCACGCCAGTTCGATAGGAGCAGCCATGGACGCCGTCATGCTCATCACCCGCCAGCTCGAAGCCGAGTCGCAGGTCGGCCGCGGCCTCGCCGGGGAGATCACCGACGAGCTGTGGCAGCGCGCCGCGTACCCTGGCGCGAACCCGCTCGGCTTCATCGCGTGGCACATGGTTGCCACCCGCGACTGGACGCTGCACACGGCCATCCAGGGCGTGCCCGACGTGCGCGAGCGCGCCCCCTTCGCCTCGTTCGCCGTCAACCCCGCGCATCCGCCTTTCGGGATGTCCGCCGCGGACGCCGTCGCCATCGCCGCCGCCGTCACGCGCGACGGCGTGCTCGCCTACGCCGACGCCGTGCACACCGCGATGATGCAATGGCTCGGAAGCCTGACCCCAGAGGTGCTCGACCGCGTGCCGGATCTGCGCGCCAACGCGTCCCGCCTGTCCGCGTACCAGGTGCCGGGCTACGTCGCCGAGGTCGAAGACATGGCGGGGTACCCCGTGTGGGCGCTGCTCTCCGCCCCCTGCTTCGCGCACCAGCGCGAGCACGTCGGCGAGATCGTCACCGGCCGCGCCGCTCTCCGCGCGACTTAACCGCCCGCCGCTGGTGCGGCCAGGCAGCCAGCACATGGGCGGACCGCTGGCCGGCGTGGACGGCAATCGAGACCAGTCGGTCGCGATCGTGTGCACACGACCTGGTCGCCGGAGTTCGAAGGCTTCGGCGGACACCATCGCAGAATAGCGTGTGGTCTTGACCTCCAATTGACCTTCGATCAGGCGGGAGTCGACGTTGACGGTGAGCCACCGGTCGCCGTCGCGTCGCGGTGCGCGAGCGTGGGGCCGATCACGCGAGACATTGGGTGTGGGCGCCCATGTCAATTGGCCCGCCGCTGGGCGATACATCGATGTGAAGTTCGTATTGGGCATTTGTTCCGCCTTGGTCGTCATGGCTGCCGCTTGCGGCGGGGATGGAACGACGAAAGGCCCTCCACCCGCCTCCGCGGTTGAAACCAGCATCAGCGCGAGCACCCCGACACCCGCGCTGGACACGACCCCTGAGCACAGCACGGCCGTGCTCGCCATCAACGCCAACGGCCTTGAGGAGTTCCCCGCCGCCGTATTCTGGATCGGGACAAGCGGACAGGCGCCGGTCCTGCCGTCCGGCTACTGGAACCTCGTCATACGCGATGCCGGAGGCGTGCGCCGCACGCTGCACGCGGTGCAGGCCTCCGGGACGGACCCGGTTCTGCTCGAACAGGCGACAGACACGCCGCCGGGTGATCCCGGCGAGGCGGATGCGGCGTTCACCACCTTGTCCACCTACATCGCCACCTATCACGAGTCGTTCGTCTTCAGCCTCAATGTCCTGAGCGGGGGGTTCACCACGGCTCCCTTCGCGCCGGGTGCCGTGGCCGACGGGGACAGTGCCAAGCAGCTGCGACTTGCGACCGGCGAACTCGACGCCAGCACGGACCGCGCCGCGACCGCGGCCGAAGTGCTTGGTCGCCAGCGCTTCGCGAGCCGGGTGCCCGGCCCATCCGCGGGGATCTTCGACTTCCTGAAGGACAAGATAAAGGACCCGATCAAGGCGCAGGAAAGCGCCACACGCGCGCGGCGCGACCTTGAGCTTGCGTTCGGGCGGATGACGATACAGCAGCAGCAAGAGGCCTTTCGTCAGTTGAAGGACGCAAGGGGCCTCGCTGTCGATGCACCGGATGCGGCAACGTTCGTTGAGCAGCTCGCAGCGGGCGATTACGACAACGAGGCGGCCCAGGCCCGGAATTTCCTCCAGAACCACGAGGACTACTTCGAGTTCTTCGATCTCCGCAACATTCAGACCGCGCGGGAGGAGGGAGCGAAGCTCGTGTCCGAGGGCGCGCAGTTCTACGCCCAGGCGCTCAAGGAGGTCCTTGTCAAGCAGTTCCCCGGGCTCGAGCAGGGTTGGGACGCAGTGACGAAGCTCGAGGAAAAGCTTCAGCGGCTCCAGCACCCGGAGATCAAGCCCGAGGATGTCCAGGCGTTGATGAAGGAGTTGGGCTACGAGATCTCGATCGACGAGGCGCGCGGCATCGTGCAGCTCGCGGACTACTCGTACCAGTTGCTCCGCTCGAAGGCGAACGGGCCGGCCGCCAGGCCGACAGCGGAAGCCGCGACGATCGAGGGCGGCTGGGCCGTGTACGATCTCGCGCCGATCGAGAACGTGCGGAACGGCAAACTGGGGCTGCTGGTCGCGGAAGTAGACAAGGTGTCGTCGATCAAGATGTGCTCGCTTGATGGAGGCGGCCTCTGTCAGGGAGCCAATGCGGCGTCGACCATCGGCGACGCGGGCGGCGCCACGCGCGTGTTGGGGCCGTTCGAGACGCGCGGCGAGGCTCTAAAGGCGTTCTGCGACAATATCGTGCCGGGCTCCATCTACAACTCGACGTTCTGGGGCTTGATGGCGAAGATGCAGTACGACGGCCAGCTGCACGGCATCTTCAACGCCCCTTCCTGCAACTAGCACGCGGCAAACATAAGCTCCTAGCGGATACAGGCGATTGCACCGGCTCGCGTGCCGTTGTCAGATTGACAGGCACGCGCACGTCAGCAGCCCCTGGCGGCCCACCATCGGTGGCGGTCCGAGACGCCCCCATGATGTGTGTGCCGCATCGGTTCTTGAGCGAACGAATCTTCACAAGCCACCCGGCAAGAGACCTCCGCAGGCGTGCGCGATCGATAGGTAACCGCGTCTCCCAATGGAGATGGCTTGACTCTCCCGCCGCGGGAGGCCCTACAGTTCCCCCATGCTCAAGATCGGAGACTTCGCCCGCCTCAGCCATGTGCCTGTGAAAACGCTGCGCTACTACGATGATCTGGGACTCATCACGCCCGCGCACGTCGATGCCTTCACGGGCTACCGCTACTACTCGGTTGAGCAGCTTCCTCGCTTCAACCGGTTGCTCGCCCTAAGGGATCTCGGCCTCTCGCTCGAACAGATCGCCCGAGTCCTGAACGAACGCGTCACGCACGAGCAGCTGCGTGGAATGTTGATGCTCAAGCGCGCGGAAGCGGAGAATCAACTGAAGGAGGATCAGGGTCGGATGGCCCGCATTGAAGCCCGACTGAGGGATATCGAACTGGAGGACAGCTTGCCTGAATACGACGTCGCGCTCAAGACCGTACAGCCCGTGCTGGTCGCAGCTTGCCGCATTCGCATCCCAAAGAATGACATGGTGCCCGCCCTACTCGGCACAGCGTACAAACAGACGTACGACCACATTCGCTCGCACGGCGGTAAGGATCTAGAGCCATGCATGGCCCTGTGGCACACGACGGCGGACACCTACGCGGACGAAGACGCTGAGGCCATCGTGCCGATAGATCGCGTGCTGCCAGACAGTGACCGAGTGAAGGTGTACGAACTTCCCGGAGGCACCTTCGCCGCCGCCGTCCATCACGGAGACTTCGCCGAATTCACGCAACTGCATCCCGCGCTGCTGCGCTGGATCGAGGCGAACGGCTACCGCATCATCGGTCCATCCCGAGAGATCTACGTCCAGGACGAAGCCCGGCATCCTCGCAACAGCGTGACCGAAGTGCAGTACCCCGTAGAGAGGGCGTGATCTGGAATCTGTGCCAACGGCGAGATGCGATCTACGCACACGATGACCACGTCGTGTGCGGTGGGCAATCGGCAGAGCACCCGATTAGCGTGGGAAGATCACCTCACCTGCGACGAAGCACAGAGCCAACACTCGCTCGCTTCGAGCTGTCGGCCGACATCTTCCAACTCTCCGCGGGTCAGCGGAGTCGGGTCGTACCCCGGCAGAAATCTGCAATGCTGCGCGCTGTCTCGCGGCTCGTCTCGGGGCAGGTCATCGGGAAGATCTCGGTCCCGTGGATCGTTCCCATCACCTGCCGGCACAGGGCGGGCACTCCTGCGCTCATCAGCAGCCTATAGAAGTTGATGCCTTCGTCGCGCAGCGGGTCGCATTCGTTCACGCTGATCATCGTCGGCGGCAAGCCCCGCACGTCGTCAACCGTGGCGAACCCGGGCCAGGCCAGCGGATTGCGGCGCTTCAACTCGTCGATGCCGTATGCCATCGCGCCGTTGTTGTTGTGCAGGTCCAGCAGGATGCCGTTGTTCTCAATCGACGACGGGTTCTGCTCCAACGGCCAGATGCCGGCGATGTACGGACACAACGCGTACAACCCCTGGATCAGGTCCAGGCGTCCCTCGCGCTTCAGCCTCAGCCCGGTCGCGAGTGTGAGATTGCCGCCGCCGCTTTCGCCGGCAACGATGATTGCGTCGGGGTTGATCCCGAGGCTGGCACCGTTGGCGGACACCCACTTCAGGCCGGACACGCAGTCGTTCAGACCGGCGGGATAGGGGGCGACCTCAGGCACCGATGAGGGCGTCAGCGCGTTGCGAAAATCGACCATCGCCACGGCAACGCCCTGCTGCGCGATGATCCGACCCCATGCCTTGTAGTTGCCGTAGAAGCATGACATCGTCGTCATGCCGCCGCCGTGGATGTAGTACACGCATGGCAGAGGTTCGCTGGACCGCGGGCGTATGAACTGAATATTGATGGTGTTGCCGTCGGGCTCCGACGCGAGCGTGAGCGTCGTGACGGTAAGGCCCGTCGAGGGAGCTAGTTCTTCGGTGTCGGCGGCGTCCAGGAAGCTCCGCAACCCCTCCCTCAAGGCGACGGCTTCAGGGCTGCTTGCGGCTGCCAACAACTCCTCACGGCTGCTCACGTCCTCGGGTGCGGGGAACTCAAGCGCGCCAAACAGTGCCTTGATGCGCGGGTCGATGCGGGGATCGTCGGTGATCTTGCTCATCTCGTCTCCTCCATGGTCCAATCCCTTACCAGCGGTCTTGACCGGGCGGACCATGCTTCCCACGCGGCGACCAGTCACTCAGGGCCGAGCGTACGCGAGTGGCGCTGCGTGCCGGGCAAGTATAGCCGCCTACCCCGGCTCGTCGTCCCGTCCGCGATGCTGGGTCCGCCAGGTATCCTGCGGCGCTCGTTGCTCGCCCATCGCCCGCTCGAAGAAGAGATAGAGGCGCACGTTGAGCGCGCCCGAGTTGACCGCCGTGCTGGTCACAAGGCGCCAGCCGTCCGCAGCCATCTGATTACAGATGTCCTCAATGTCGCCGGTTCCGCTCGTCTCGGGGGCGCGTACACGGTATTCAAACATGTGCGGCCGGCTTTCTGGCGATCCCCTGCGTTGTCGACCTCGTTGGTGGCGCGGGCATGGTACAACGTGTCGCGGATGAACGGGACGCTGGCGCCGACGCCAATGGTCAGCAGGAGCCAGCACACTCGATTAACGCGTCTGACTCGTTCTCCTACCGCACGGGCACGTGTTTGACCTCGTTGTCGACGATGTGCTGCACCATCGCGCGGAGTTCGTCGTCGGGCTCGGGCAGCTCGAACGGCCCGGTGTACTCCTGCACCTGCCCATGCAGCTCGATGAGCATCGCCTTCGCCTCGTCGAAGCTCGCGCGGAACCGTGCGTGCAGCACATCTTCGCCGCCGAAGTCCTCCGTGATCGACTCGACCTGCTCCTCGACCGCACGCAGCTCCCGCCAGTTCTCCTGGACGCCGCTGCGGACTGACACGGCGAGGATGCGGGCCATCTCCGGGCCGAAGCCCCTTTCTGGAGGCTCCACCGCCAGCGGCGACTCCATGTCCAGCGGCAGGTCGAGCTTGCAGGCGCCGCGGTCGAGCAAGCGGCGGATGAACTCGTGGTCGCCGCGCTCCAGGGCCACCTCGCGTTCGCGATCGTCGGGCCGCACCTCGAAGTCGCGGCCCATCTCGGGGATCACGGGCACGGGCTTCCCGAGCCAGTCGTAGAACGCCCCGCACTGGATCTGCAGCCGCCGGCCCTTGCCTCTGCCCGTGAGCGTGCCGGCAGCCCCCAGCGCGCGCAGCTCCTCGATCTTCTGGTCGCGCACGCGGTACCAGGCGTCGTCCGTCGGGCACCGCTCGCCATTCTCATCGATCTCGCAGTCCGCATCGTCCCAATCCTGGCGCTCCTCGGTGAGGGTCATCGCGCACTCGTCCACCGGGGAGCATTTCGCTGCGGGCCTCCTGCTCGCGCTTGCGGTACTCGCTCTCGGTGACGGGCTCGCGGGCGCAGACGTAAAAGCGCGCCCGTACGGCCCACATCTCCAGCGCGCAGAGGCGTGCCCACGCAAGCCAGCCGAAGCGCAGGTCCTCCTGCCGCACCCGCTCGCGGATGATGGCGATGAGGTGGGCCAGGTCGCCGTTGGCGGCGTTCATCAGGCCGATCAGGCGATTGAGTTCCGGGGTCTGCCGGTCGGGCGCGGTGTTCAGGAGCTGGCGGTCCTGGGGCTTCTCCGATTTGAGGTCGCGGAGCATCAGGACCGCGCGCTCCTGCGGGCTGAGCGCGGGCAGCAGGCGATCGAGGCGTTGCTCGCCGCTCATCGCCGGCCGCCCGTCTTGACCAGGCGGGGGCTTCAACGTCGCCTCGACCGCCTCCAGCCGCTGCTCCAATTCGCCGACCTCCAGCAGCTTGGTGAGCGCCTGAGCCGCCGCGATCAGCAAACGACCTCGGGCGACCGAATTGCCCTCCATGCCGAGGCCGTCGAACGTGACGATCTCCAGCACGCGGCGGATGCCGGCGACGCTGTCGAGGCCGTCGACGTCGAAGGCTCCGGCGAGGGTGGACTCGCGGCGCCGGCGCTGACCGCCCAGCTTGCGCGCCGCGGCGGCTTCCTCGGTGTGTTCGGGCGAGTGCCAGAAGCAGAAGTCGCCGTCGTGCATCGGCGCGGAGCTACAGCGATCGCCGTTCTGCTTGTACGCGGTACAGGTTCGAATCAGTACCAATCAGTACCTCTGCTTGTCACGGGCGGTTGGTACTCCGACCATCGCTATCTACCCATGGTGTGCGCCGGCCAAACGCTGCCTCGGCCGCTTGACATCGGATTGCCGGTGGCGCAGACTCCGTCTCACCTTTGGAACGTACGTCAGCAAGGAGGGTGCCATGGCTGCCGCCGAGAAGAAGAGTCTGGGATCGCCTGATGAGGTCCGCAAGTTCAAGAATGGCCAGATCGAGGTCGTCAACATCGGCGGTGGCACCGTCGGAAAGGCCACGTTCCAGCCGGGCTGGAAGTGGTCGAACGACGTGAAGCCCATCGCCGGGACGGAGCTCTGCCAGGCGCCGCACTTCGGATACCAGGTCGCGGGGCGGATGCGCGTCGTGATGGCCGATGGCAGCGAATTCGAGTCCGGTCCGGGCGACGTGATTGCCATCCCGCCGGGGCACGACGCGTGGATCGTCGGCAATGAAGCGTGCGTCCTGATCGACTGGAGCGGTGCAGCGAACTACGCGAAGAGCTGAGCCGGCCGACAACGACAGCAGGCTCCGTGAGGGAGCCCGCTGTGCTTCGTGAACGTCGCCGCTGGTTAGCTGGTGTGCGTCAGGGCGTGCGCCGTCGCCGCCTTCATCGTCGGGAACGTCTCGGCGCAGACGCCGCAGCCGTACGAATTGGCCTTCTTCGCCGCTCGCTGCGCATTCGGCTTCTTCGCGCTCTTGGCCTTGGCGCTCTTCTTCGGGGCGGCCTTCGTCTTCGCCACCGGCTTCTTCGCGGCGGGCTCCTTCTCGGCCTTCGCCAGCTTGTTGGCAGTGGCCTTCGGTTCGCGCTTCGGCGTTTCCGTGCCCTGGATGCTCCAGAAGCGCCAGCCGTTGCACGCGACGCCGCCCATCGCCGCCTTCCCCGCCGACGACGGGCTCTTGTGCTCCGTCCCGTCGTCGAGCTTGTAGCGCAGCCCGTTGTCGGTCTGCACCACCTCGCACGTCCGCTCCGTCTTCTTGTACCGCGCCACCAGGCGCGTCCCCGCCGCTAGTTCCCTGTTCTCGATCGGCATGTTGCCGCTCCTTTCGCTGGCCCTCGCGCGAGGGCGTCTCGTTGGTAGCGGCATACATCGCTCTGCGGCGATCCGAAGTCAACGACTCACCCTCCATCGTCTTTCCTCTTCCTCTCGCACGGTAGGCAGTACGATCGACGTGCCACAACCGGCCTCGATGCAGCCGCCGCACGCGCCGTCATCGCGCCCACGCACGTGGATCAGCGAGCCGCGGGCGTCGCGCTTGATGGCGAAGAGTTTCTGGCGCATCTCTGACCCGCTCAATTACCCTGCCAATCTGCAATGCGCGCGCCGACGATGGCGGAGAGGTCTTCGACATGCAAGTCAATCAAGTCATTCTCAACATCAACAGCGAACAGCCGCAGGAACTCCTTCGTTTCTACCTCGACACGGTGGGCCTGCCGCGGCACCCTGACCCTAACCGTGAAAGCACGCTCCTCGCCGGACCGTTGGAACTGGTGTTTGACAGCCATAGCAACGTCAGCGGCAAGTCGTTGCAACCGGAGAGGTTGCTGCTCAATCTCTTCGTCGATAGCGTCGAAGAGGAGCAGGCGCGGATCGAAGGGCACGGCGTGGCGTTCATCAGGTCGGCCGGCAGAGAGGAGTGGGGCGGCGTGATTTCCACATTCCTCGATCCCGACGGCAACTACTGCCAGCTCATCGAATTCAAGCCGGACTAAGTGTCGCGACTGCGACCCCAGAGACGTGTTCCGTCGATGCACAATCATCAAGACTTGCTGATGCATACGGCCTCCTTGCCGGAGAACGATTCCCAGCGAGCCAACACGACGCTGCCATAGTGCGGGTCCAGTTCCATGCCGTAGCAGACGCGCCCGGTGCGCTCCGCGGCGATCAGCGTCGTCCCCGAGCCGAGGAAGAGGTCGAGCACGACGTCGCCCGCTGACGAGGAGTTGCGAATCGCCTTCTCGACGAGCGCGAGCGGCTTCATCGTCGGATGCGCGTCGCTGTCAGACGGCCGTTCGATGCGCCAGACGTCGTCTTGCGTCCTGCCGCCGTGCCACTGATGCTTCGTTCCGTCGCTCCAACCGTAGAAGACGGGCTCGAACGATCGCTGGTAGTCCGCGCGCCCAGGAACGAAGCGATCCTTCGCCCAGATGATCGAGTCGGACCAGTGCGCTCCGAGGTCCGTAAGGATGGCGCACATCGTCGGCCACTCGCGGGTGCTCATGCAGATGTAGAGCGCGCCATCCACCGAGGCGAGAAGGTTGCCGCCCCAGCCTCGCACGAAACGATCCCATTCCTCGGGGCTCAGGCAGTGGTTCTGGATGGTGCGTTTGTTTCGCCGCACGGCGAACGAGCCGCCGCCCTTCCCGTAGTCCACGTTGTAGGGCGGGTCGGTGAAGCACATCTGGGCGTGCTTGCCGTCGAGCAGCCGCTGTACGGCCGCCGCGTCGGTTGCGTCGCCGATGAGGAGCCGATGGTCGCCCAGAGCCCACAACTCGCCACGTTTCGCGCGTGTGGCCGCACGTGCGGCCTGCAGCGCCGCCTCCACGTCGAACGACTCCGCCCGCTCGCGCTTCTCCCGCACGTCCAGGCTCTTGAGCAGCTTGCTCAGCTCGTCCTCGGTGAACCCGGAGAGCGACAGGTCGAGACCATCGACCGGCTGCAGGTCGGCGAGCATGCGGGCGAGCAGCTCGTCGTCCCACGAGCCGCTGATCTTGTTGAGGGCGAGGTTCAGCACACGGGCCTGCTCCGGCGTCAGATCGACGAAGATCACCGGCACGGTCTTCATGCCGAGCCGGCGCGCGGCGAGCAGCCGCTGGTGGCCACCGATCACGGTGCTGTCCTCCCTGCGGACCAGCACCGGCTGCACGAACCCGAACTCCTGCAAGCTCCGTGTCAGCGCCTCCAGGTCGGCGTCCGAGATCCGGCGGGGGTTGGCGGGGTCCGGCCGTAGGTCGTCGATGGCGAATTGCTCGATGACGATCGGCTTCTCGGTTGCTGTAGTCATGCCCTGTCTCCTTGATTGGTGCCAGTCACCGCGCGATCACACACCTCAGTGCGCGCGGTGTTAGGATCTGGACATGGAGATCCTCGCCGCGCTCTTCTCCGAGTCCCTGTTCGACAGCTTCCTCAGCGTGTGGTGGCTGTGGGCGTTGCTCATCGGCGGTGGACTCGCGTTCGTCTGGTGGATCGACCGGCTGGACGCGACGCCCAGCTGGCGCCGCCCTCCCCGCCGCCGCCGATAGGCTAGGCCGCACGATTCGGTCATGGTGCCTGGTCATCACGATCCCGTTCGTGCTTCGGCGAGCACACGCGCGATGTCCATTCTCAGCTCGCGCGAATCGACGGCTCGCCAATCAAGGACGACGTTCCGTCCATCGGTCGTGACGACGCGGAGCAGGATGCGATTTCCACCCGGCTGGTGTTCTTCAACGATCTGGCGGAGTCGATGGAGCAGCGTGAAGTCACGCTCGGTGTCGCCGGTTTCCCTGACGGTGAACCGCACGAACGGCAAGACTGAAGATGCATACGCCACAAGCGCTGAGGCTTGTCGGACGCTGCGCTGGGCGTCCTCTTCGAGCGCGGCAAGGATCTCAGGCTTGCTCTCGGTGAGCACGGCGCGGAGATCGTCGGTGAGAGCGCCGGCAGGTGCATCGATCAGCAGGCGCTCCCCGCACGCCGATACGCGAATGTCGTGCTCTCGAAGCTTGGCCAGGACGGCGCGGGCGTTCATATGGTCAGCATCTCGCGTGGCTGTGTGTCGAGGGGGCCCGGTTTCGGCAAAGTAGCGACGGTAGCGTCGGTAGCGTCGGCGCGAACATGGCGCAGCGGCTTCAGCCCGTCGCTACCGACGCTACCGTCGCTAGTCTCGGAAGACACGGGGCGCATGGTGATCACGATGGTCCGCGCGTCGCCCCGAGCCTGCTGGATGTAGATGCCAAGGTCCGCGAGGTTGCTACGGACCTCGTTGAGCCTGCGTGTGAGGATGTGGGGCGCTCCGGGCCACCCCTTCGCGTCGACCTTGCCGTTCGCGCTCCGCCGGAACAGACGGGCCGCTTCGCCAGCGGTTTCCAGGGCGCCGAGCAGCTCTGCGGGCGTCCCGACCCATTCGTCGCGGTCGCTCATCAACTGAAGCACAGCGGCCCCAACGACGTGCCCCTGGACGGCGCGCCGTCTGGGCGCTGACATTGCCGGAGTATGCGGCGAGGAACTCCTCGGCCGAGTGCCCCAGGGCGATCGCGATCGCGGCGCCGAAGCGCGTGTAGTCCGCCATGCGCGGGCACCTTCTGCTGGTTCTGCCCGAAGCCGAGGTCCTTCAACTCCTGCTTCTTCTCGACGGTGCGGTAGCCACGGCGTTCTATGACCGCTGGCGCGATACCGGAGCTAACCACGAGAACGTGGCGATGCGGCGCGGAGAGGACGGGGGCATTCGGTGCCGTCATGCCGCACCTCCGTCATTCTGTTGGCGGAGGTGTCGCACGAACTCGTGGAGATCCGCGAACAGAATGCGGCGCGCTCCACCGATCTTCAGGGATGGCAGGTCGCCGGTTTGGATGAACCGACATGTCAGGGATCGTCCGAGCCCGAGTCTGCGGGCTGCTTCATTCACGGTGAGCAGAATCATTCACGGTGATCAGAATCTCGTCAGACATCGGAGCGGAGCCCTTCAGGCGACTCGTCTCCGGATTCGATCCGGAACAGGCGATCGAAGTCGTCGATGCGCAAGAACCGCGCTCGCGCCGGCGCGTGGACCTGACGCGGGCAGGATTGGCGGCGCTCCGCCAGCACCGGGCGAGACAGACTGAAGAGCGGCCGGGCCTGGGCGCCGCATGGCAGAAGAGCGACATGGTGTTCACGGACGAGGCCGGGAAGCCGATAGACGTCACGAAGTTCCTGCGGAACTCGTTCGCGCCGCTACTCAAACGCGCCGGCCTGCCGCCGATGCGGTTCCATGACCTTCGCCACACCGTCGCGACCCTCCTCCTCGGCCGCGGCATCCACGCCAAGATCGTCTCGGAGATGCTGGGCCACAGCCAGATCGGCATCACGCTCGATCTCTACAGCCACGTCACGCCGACGATGCAGCGCGAGGCGACGGCCGCGATGGACGCGATCGTCGGCGGGTGAGGTGCTCAGACTGGCCAACCGCCGTTGCGGCGTCAACGGACGGCAGCGCGGAGCCGTCGCCCGCGCGTATCGAGGACCTAGGTTATCCGTCCTCTGCGCCAAACTCGCGGTAAATGGTGGCGAGCACGTCTCCAAATGCAGCGGCTATGTTGCCGCGATCGAAGCGGATCTGCTGCAGCCCGGCTATGTTGCTGAACTCACCACAGCCTCGTTCTAGGAGCACGATCGCCTTCTCAAACCCAATCCGGCCTTGGAAGAGACCCGTTTCGTGGATCACGTTGAGTCGAGCGTGCGAGTCTCCGGAAGCATCAATGTCTTCCGCCGTATGAACCAGCAGAGCGAAAGATGCTGTATTCGCCAGCTGCTCGAGGATCTTGATCGCGGTGTAGCCGGCGCGGGCCCCCGTCTCATAAGCGGAAACCCGAAAGCCGTGCTGGTCCGTCAGATGGCTCTTGAGGTCCTGCCATTGGCGGTCACGGCCGTGTCCGATGAAGATGGTCAAGTCTCGCTTCAGATTGCTCTTGACGGTGTCGATCGGGAGCAAGCATCGGTCGACAGCGGAATCGAACACAGCGATGACGCCCTTCGTGTCCGCGTCGCTCCTCATTTTGACCGTGACCTCCGTGTTTTGGTGGGAGGCCGTGAACTCTAGCGTTTCGTAGTTGTGAGCAGCGCTGAGCGACATGGTGGCGAGGTCGCAGGGCGCATGCCCGTAGTCGACGAGGAACTCGGACAATGTCTCGGGCCACCACCGCTCATCTCCGACGCTGATCATCGCGTCTTTGAGCGCGTAACCTTCGGGGTGGGCCCAGACGTTGAAGTCGTACGTCCTCTGCCTGTGAAGACTGTCCTCCTCGAGAGGGCGCTCGCCGATCTCCAACATGGTACGCCACGTCTCCACGGCGTTACGGATGACGTCGGGAGTGAATCGGACGTTTCGATAGATGTGCTGCCGTCTCACCGTGATCCCAACGAAGTTAATCGGAGCCCGGTCCCGCGGGCATGATAGCAGTAGGGCTGAGCGCTTCGAATTGTCCATGCGCGTCCACAAGAGTCCGTATTGGTTGCTGTCAGCGTTGCTGTCAAACCGAGTGCAAACGGCTCGATGGCGAGCAGAACTCAGCCCGATCTAGGTTCAGAATTGGTGCCGAAGGTGGGATTCGAACCCACATGACCGTTGCCGGCCAACGGTTTTTGAGTTCAGCCAGCTTCGTCCCAACTGGTCCCAACAACTGCCGTCAGGACTCGATTCGTACTTGATTTCGGTGCCTACGTTGCGTTGCGTGCCGTCATTTCGCGGTTGTTCACAACAAGAGCGTGAACAAAAGGTGAACAAACGCCCGCAGCGCTGTCCAGCGTGTTCGCCCCGCGATACCCGTCTAAGATGGGGCTTCGAAATCCGACGGGAGGAGGTTCAAACCCCGCCGGTCATGCCACCGCCTCCGCTGAAAGCGGTATTCTGGCGTGCCACTGTTTCGCTCGATGTCGCGGCGCGAAATTCGCCGACAACCTTTGCCGTGAGGTGGAAGAGAATGAGCTCCGTCGTTCTCACCCATTGGGATGGCGATGCATTCCCCTTCACAGGAACGCCTGATCAAGTTGCTAGTCAAGTCCTCTCCGAACTCGTGTTCGCTTGCCTGCTGAACGAGCACGTCCTGATCAAGGACGTGGACCTGGCGATGACGCCAGAGATCCAACACATCGTTACACACCCCCGCCATTCTCAGGTCCTGCGCGAACTCTGCGAGAGTGGCGCTCTCGTCCTAAATCGGATGCCAGCAGACCACTACCAGGATGATGACCTGCGCCAGCAGAGCGCGATACATCCACTCCTTTCTCGCGCGATGAATCTTCAGCGGAACAGCACATTGCGGTCCGCGAAATGGATCATGCCGCCAGACCTCCGCAACGTGTGTGACATCGTCGATGGCTGGGTGGCCGGAGGCGTCCTTCGCGCTCGGTTCCAGGTCGGTGTCATCAGCATTGCTGAGACCTTCCCGCGCGAGTTCGCAGCAACGATGGGGGCGGCCGATACGCTAGAGAACCGCGATGACTATCCCGGACTCACGAAGGAAACTCTTCGAGCGTTTGAACAATTCGCACTCGATCCTGAGCGCGCGAACGATGTCCTGCGACGTAGAGGTCTGCTTGAACGTGAGCAACAGCAATTCACTCGGTCGCTCCTCTATCAGTTGACTGAACTCGAGGAATATCGGCGTGAACAGGCGAGTTTACGCTCGCTGGGCCAGTCGATCTTTGCGAGTGTCTATTGCGCATCCGAGAACGCCGAGGGACGATGGGGCGAAAAACTGCCTGAGCGCCCACTGCTTGGGCCGCGGATTACCGGTCCGACGCACGAACGCATCATCTACGAACCCGTCTTGACTTCACCCGTTGCGCTTGGCCCCGGCATAGGGCTGGCTGTCAAGACAGCCAGAGACACCGACGCCTTCGTCGAGTTGGTGAGAGCGCTAAACGGCCGTCAGGTGGGTAGTTCACTGCGCAAGACATTTGAAGGCGTAGTGCGAGTTTTCGTTGACGCGCTTCCGGCGGCCCCCGAGAAGAGCATTCTTGCTGGACCAGTTTGGGTGTTCGCCGAGGCCGCCAGCGTGGCAGCCGGGACGCTCGGTCTTGTTCTGCAACAAAGAGGAGCAGATCAACCAGCGGTGTTGGGGAGCGGGGCAGCGGCGCTATTCATACGGGCAGCGAAAGTGACCGACGAGCTGGTCTCGTGGCTGGCCGATCAACGTTGGCGAACTAGGCTGACGCATCGGTACTCCGACGTTCTTTCAGTCCGGTATGCTCGTATTCCACTCCTCACGATCCCTCCGGCTGACGCGCCGACTTTGAGAGAGCAAACCGATCCTAGCTAAGGTGCTGCGACTTCGAATGCGAAGGTCCACCCCCAACTGCCGATGGCAGGTTGCGCTGTGCCGTCTGGCCGCAACTCACAACGGGCGGCGCTCCGATGAAGCGCCGGGCGGGGAACCTGACAGACTCGTTCAACCTTCGTCAGGTTGACTTCGATGCGAGTGCCCTTGGACGGTCAGTAGTCGTTAGCCCGCTTGACGAATTCATCCAGCTTCGAAGCGGAGTCGCGATTGCTGTGGAGGATCCCGCATCGTTGAGGGCCCGCGCCAGTGCTTCAGCACCCCCCGAACTCTACGGCGACGTCGGGCGATAGATCTGCAGCTCGGGGATATCGGTGTAGTCGGGCAGATTTCTTGTGACGAGCGTCAGGCCATGCTCGATGGCCGTGGATGCGATGATCAGGTCGAAGGCGCGGCTGTTGACGCGCTTGCCGGTCTGCTTGAGGGCGTGTCGCACGGCCGCGCAACGACGGGCCACTGATCTGGAAAGTGGGAGGAGCGGGATGGCGTCCAGCAGGGCGTCCAAGTGACGTTCGCTGGCCGGTCGATCCTCGCTCCTCAGGACGCCCTGATAGAGCTCAAGGTAAGTGATGATGCTGACGGCGATCCCTTCTGACGAGAGTGTGTCAAGCAGAGCTGCCGCCTCGGGGACGTCATCGAGGCGGTCGATCATCCAGTCCGTATCGATCAAATACGGCATTCGTCAGTCAGGTCGTCCGGCGCTAGCTTGCCCGCGGGCCTCATGGATATCACGGAGAAGCTCCTCGCGGTCGACGCCGGCCAGCGCACCGACGCCGGCACGTAGCGCCGCGCGCGCTCGCTGCGGATCATAGTTGACCCAGAGATCAGCGTCGCGGTCGTAATCGATGGCCGCGTAGTCCTCGGGGCTGAGGAGCACGGCAATGGTCTCACCGTCACGTACAAGGAGCCTCGGCGCTCTGTCAGCGATCACGCCGTCCACCGCCCGGTGCAGGTCCTGATCCTTCTCGATTCTGATCTTCCGAGGATGTCTGAGCATGGCGCCGTTACCTCCTTTCGATGTACCTCTTCACCGGCACCCGCCGCGACAATGCTGACGCGCCGGATCACTGCTGGTTCTCCGCGTCATTGTACTACTCGGGTCAACGATCAAGCTTGGGTCGATGGGCGTTCGCGGAACCCGGGTCCCGGTTCCTGAGCGGTGTCGCTGTCACTCGAGGTTCACCGGCGCATCCAGTTGACACGCTGTGCGGTAGGTCGGGTTGCGGAACGTTAAGCCGCGCCTGGAGGGGTAGCAAGAGATCGGCCTGCATTCGAGCGGGCGGTACCTGTCGCGGCTTGACGGGCTATCATGGCCTCTGAAGGAGGTGTCCCGCTGTGCCAAGACCGACCCCCGCCCCATCACCCACGTTCATGGATCCGGCGTTGCTGCCCTGGGCGCTGATCAGCGAAGTCCATTGGATGTCCTGGAAGCTTCTTGAACGCCGCCTCTATCATCTCGGCGTCTCGGCTTCACAGGCGCGCGTGCTCACGGTGCTCTACTACTCGGACGCGCCGATCAAGCCGAGCGCCGTGGCGACGCTCCTGTTCCAGGAGACGCAGAGCATCACTGGCATCCTCCATCGCATCGAGGCGCGCGGCTGGGTACAGCGGACACCGGACCCGAATGACCGCCGGGCGGTCGGGCTGGGACTGACGGGTGACGGACGCAAGCTCACGGCAGAGATCGTCGAGATCTCGAAAGAACTCTACGCGGAGCTCTTTGCGTCCGCGCTGACGACCGCGGACAAGCGCCAGCTTGAAACCCTTCTCAAGAAGGTGCGGGCCTTGGGCTTCAAGTTGCCGGAGACCGACTTCAAACTCCGGCGCGCGCAGCAGTACGCGATCTGGAAGGACTAGCACCGGCGCAGTCGGTGCACCAGTTCGTGTTGAGGGACAGCTCTGTTGCGCGACGTACGTCGCGCTGACGGGCCCGAGCTTCGCGTTGGCGGTCGTCTCGACGGCCTACGCCGCCGCCAGCGGGCCTCAGGCTTCCGGCAACAGCCAACGAAGGATCCGCGTTGACGCTGGCCACCGACGAAGAGATCGACGACGACTGACAGCGCGCCCGGAATGCGGCGCGCGAAGGCAGGACGCTGGCGTGGAACGCGTGTGTATCTTGTGAGGGAAGGACGCCACGGGCGACGACGATGAACAGCCGTTCGACAACGGCTGGATCGATGCGCTGCGCATGTTCCTGGTCCAGTTCCCGCTTTCGACGAAGCCGCGAATCCTGCGAGTGTTGCGGATATGGCTCGCGTGCAACTATACTCGCCTCTGCCTCCTGCGCGAAGCGTTCGAAGAGGTCACCTGTGGCCTGTAACAACACCCTGAGCTTGTCGGAAGCCAACTGGCTGATCGCCTCGGCAAAGGCCCTTGGGCATCCAGCGATGCGTGTCGGGGGGACCGTCCACGTCCTGTACCGCGGCTCGTTCGGCGAAGGGCGCTCGGCGGACATTACGGCCGAGGCACGCGAATGGAACGACGCTGCCGAGCAACTCGAGCGGGAGGCGGCCGACGAGGAGGAGGGGTCAAGCGATGAGGACTGAATCCAGGGTGGCTGCTGCCGCCCGATGACAACCTCGAAGGATCGCGAAGGTGACTTCGGCGAGCTCGAACAGAGCTTGCAGTTGTCGCTGCCGCAGGATCTGCGGGATCTGTATTGCGGCGCGTTCCCGGCAAACGTCTCCGACTTGGTGTATCGGCCAGCGGGCGATCCTGCCAAGCCTCCGCACGTCCTCTGGGCGCTCGACGCAATGCGCCATGGCGCCCAGGCTCCCGATGCCGATCTGGTTCCGGTTATGCCGGTGGATGATGCGTCGTTCGCGTGCCTCGTGTGTGCGCGAGAGGACGGCGGCGGTCCTGCCGATCTCGGAACGGTTGTACGTTGGCATCTCGGCGCCGTGCCGGCGCGGGCACAGCGCCAGATCCTCGACGTCGGGTTGGCTCAGTACGTTGCGACTGCAGCAGCAGACCTGCGCGCGCGCGGCCCGGGACTGGAGGCGATGAAGCGCATCGCCGCAGCCTTTTCCGTGCACGATGACGATGGCACGAGGGCGAAGCTCTACGAGGTCCGACCGATTCGGCTCGCTGTTCAGAACGTCGTAATCGGACTCGCCGCCGTGCGCCAAGAATCGACTTATGACGCGCTCGCCGCTGATGCTTGGCAGACTTGCGAAGCGCCCCACGTGAATGCGCACGAAGGCGCACGGGGCCTTCTCGCGCTGACGCTGACCGAGGCGTTCCGCGCGGGCGGAACGATGGAGATTCGCTTCGACAGGCACCCGGAACGGCGCGTGCCGGCGATGATACAGCAGTTCGCCCGTGTTCAGCGCGTGGACTTGGCCATGAGCGATCCTGTCAGCATTGCGCCAGCGGAAGCACGGCAGCTGTTCTTCGCGGTTACGCGCGTGCCGGATGTCCTCCGAAGTCGAATAGACATCGCGACGAGGGCGCAGGCGATCACACCCGAACGTGCCTGCTTTCTGATTCTCGCCAAGATATGGTCGCCCATCGAGATGGACATGATCCTCGGCTTGAGTGAACGCGCGCCCTCGATACTCAAGGGCGGTGCGGATCCGCTCGAGCGGCTAGCCGCCCAGGCGGAGGGCGATGTCTGTCGCGCTGCCCGGATGATCGGAATGCTCTGGGCAAGGCTTTCGAACGCCGAGACTGAGACAGACTCAGCGACGAGGTTCATGGAGGATGCTCGAGTGTTGGTCGACTGGGTGATTGACGAGGAAGAAGGCGCGATTGTCTTCACGTCGTCGCGCCCTTGCAGCGTTCCCTGGGTCGTGTGCGGGCCGCCCGTAGTTGTCCCGGCTGGCGTGCCACTCGTTGTCGTTCCGAGGGCATTCGCGAACGAACAGTCTGCCGCAGTGGCAGAGCGCGTCGCGAAACGAATCGCTGGTCCGAGCGGAGCGCTCGCGCCGGTTGCCGCGACGCTTCAACCGCGAGACCAGACGTCGACGGCGGCCCGCGACGGTTCTTCGCCGGTCCTCGAGCTGGTCTGCCCCGATAACTTGGCCGAACTCGATCGCGAAGTGGAGGCCAAGCTTCAGAAGTGCCGGGTCGGACGAGCGTGATGCGAGAAACTGCCCGTTTCGTGTACCTATCCGCCGACGAATGGGCGAAGCTGGCGCTTCTGGCAGAACTCGCCGACGATGCCCGCCGACGTCAAGAGAAGGCCGCGTTCGGCGACAGGCGCGAAGCGATCCGGTTTGCAGGGTTGTGCACCGAAATAGAGAGGGCGGCGTGGCGATGCGTCCAGACTGGCGCTCCTATGGTGATAACGGCTCCGGACAGCGAGCCGGCCGCCGGCATGCCTTGGATCACGTCGCCCCAAGACCTGCGCCAGCGCGGCGGGTCATCGACCGCGCCGCTCAAAAGACTACTTGAACGAGGTGGCGGTGCAGTCGTCGAGGTGCGTGACGCCTTCGGCCGCGGCCCTGCCCTCGCGCCTTTAGCCTCGCAACCTGAATGGGAGCCGCCGCCCCCCGCGGAAGTTTGGCGTGGTCCATCGGGCGCAAGGGGCCGTGCGGCTGACGAAGCGCGGTGGCTGGCGCAGCTGCACGCGGCGGCGACGGACGGCAGCGCGCCCATCGTTCCGAGTGGGATCGGAAACAGGGTGATCACAGAAGGCCTGCGGCAGTTCGCGGCGAGATCTCGGGACTGCCAAGACCGACCGGCACGGGTTGTATACCGAGACGGTTCCGAGGCCGATCCGTTTCCCCTGTCAGCCGTGAACCTCGTCGAGCATGAAGGCATGTCCGGCGTGCGACGGCTTCGCCTCGCCCTGATCTCGATGCGCCATCCGGAGATGGATGCAGATGTGGATGGGTGTTGGTTCAGGAATCGCGACGTTAGCCAGTCACGCCCTTCCGCGGACACCGACCGCTTCGCGACGAAGAGCTCGCGCGAACAACTCACATGTCTCGCGGCGGAAGGCCCGATGGTGATCGAGATGTACCAAACAGGTCTGGAACCAGCAGTGGTGGGGTTCTATCGCGCGCTCGCCACGCACCTGAAGAGATCTCCCGGGTCAGTTGTCGTAGTGCCACGTTACTTCGACCGCGATCGCCCCGACGACTATTCTCGAGGGACCACGTGGGCGTCACCGAAGTGAACGAACCCCCCGCCACACCGCCTAAGACTACGCGGTGGAAGGCCGTCTGCAAAGACTGCCTGCGCGAACAGGGCGATGTTCGCGCAGCCGATGATCGTCGATACGACTCTCGCGACCTCTCGCCGGCACACGGTACCGCGCGACGCCGCGAAACCGCTGCGGACCCGCCTGACGACGGCGGACGCCAAGCCGGTGCGTTCGAGTACCCGGATCGCTGGCTGAGAAACGTCAGTGAACGTGGCGGCACGCGATCTGATCGCTGCCCCGCCCATCGGAACAAACACCGCCTGGATGCGCTGCAACTGGCGGCCCCCTACGTGGACATCGACACAATTGACGTCGTCGCGGACCCCGCGGACCCCCGCGGGCCGCTCGGCGGCCTCGGTCCACTGCCGCTGGACCATGAGCGACGCGAGGTCACGTCCGGCCTCGATCCAAGCAAGTTCGCGATGCGGGACGACGACGTGCTGAAGCTCCTGAAGGAACTCAGCACAAAGCAAGTGGCGCTGGTCGTCGCGGGCACCGGCAGCGGCAAGTCCCGGTTTCTTCCATATCGGTTGCTCGTGCCGCCAGACGGCGCCGCGATGCGCCTTGCTGATCGCGGCCCGATCATCGTGACGCAGCCGAGACGAACGGCTGCGACCGAGAACGCGGCGTGGATCGCCAAGAACCTTCACAAGAGCGATGTCGGTCCGGGATCAGACATCGGATACAAGATAAAGGGCGGGAACAAGTTCGATGTCAACTGCGGCTTGGCGTTCGTCACCGACGGGAGCCTGATCAACTGGTTGCGGGATGGCACCTTCACGCGGTTCGGGGCGATCATCGTCGACGAGGCGCACGAGCGAAACACGAACATCGACGTTATCCTGGGCTTTCTTCGCGCGAACCTCTGGCGATACCCGGAACTGCGTCTGATCATCGTCAGCGCCACTATTGACGCCGAATTCTTTCTCCAGTATTTCGGCGAGGGGGATCGCGTGTTCCTCCTTAGCTGCGAGGGGCAGAAGCAGTGGGGCTACGGCACGCCTCTGTGGCCGGGCGCCGGCATCGACGAGGCGTTCTTGAGCGCTTGGCAGGGCGACTCGCCCTCGGGAGAGCCGCTGCAGGATCTGACCGCCAGGTACGCGAAGCTCCGCGTCATGACCGGCGCCACACCTGTGGAGCGCTGGCGAGAAGAGATGTCGGGGGCTGTCGCGGCGCAGGTCATCCGGCTCCTCGAAGAAACGGAGCGGGGAGATATCCTCGGATTCCTGCCGAATCGCCGCCTGATCGACGATGCCTGCGCGTCGATCCGCCGGTGGGCGATCCAGCACGGCGGTGCGCATCAAGTCGACGTGCTGCCGTTGCTGAGCAGTTCGCCGGCTGACATTCAACGTAGGGCCTGCGCGGAAGCGAATCCTCATGGCCCGCGCCGCGTAATCATAGCGACCAATGTCGCCGAAACATCGCTCACCATCAGCGGGATCAGGTTCGTGGTCGACTCGGGCCTCATCTCCCAGTCGGACTGGGATGTGGAGACCGTGCGAGGACGGGTTCCGACCGAACCTCATTCGCAGGACGGCCTTCGCCAGCGGTGGGGTCGCGTGGGACGCAATGAGCCGGGATGGGTGTTCCCGCTCTACACCGAAGAGCAGTTCAGCGACGAGCGGATCTGCGTTCCGCACACTCCTCCGGAAGCGACGCGGGCGAACCTCGAGCAGTTTCTGATGACCGCCACGGCGGCGGGCATTGCCCGACCGGAAACGTATCAGTGGCCGGCGACATTCCTCAGGGAGGGCGCGGACAGCGCCAGCGCCGAGCGGGCGGTCGCGTTCAGGAGCGAGGTCGCCCGCGCGCGAACCGCGCTGGTGCAGCGGGGAGCCGTCGACGACAAGGGGGATCTGACTGCGCTCGGGCTTGAACTGGAACGGTTCTCCTGTGCGCCGGAGATCGCCGCAGCGTTGATCCTAGCCGACCGCCTCGCCTGCGCGATCGAGGCAGCGACCGCGCTCGCGGTGCTGCCCGAACGAAACGTCATAGGATCGCTTCTGCTCTTCGACAAGAACTGGACAGCGGAACGCCGCAGCCGGGCGCGCACGCTGCACATCTCGATGGCGCAAGGCTGCACCGACGAGCTTGAACTCCTGCTCAAGGTCTACGGATTGTGGGAGACAGCGGAGGACCCGGCGGCCTGGGCGCGAGAGCGGATGATCAGCGATACGTTGCTGCGGGACGCGAAGGCGCAGCGAGGTGAACTGCTCCGCCAGTTGACGCCGGCGGTGAACTGGACGCGGCCGCGGCCGGTGCGGCCGGACCTCGCCCCGCGCGTACGCGCGGTGTTGGCTCGAGCGATGCCCGACGCGGCATTTCAGCGCGACGGTCGCGAGTGGACAAGCATCGCACGCTCGGAGCCGATCGCGGCCCAGCGAGGAGGCACCGCCTGCCTGCCGGATCCCGACGTCGCTCTGGCCTTCGCGCGATGGAAAGACGACAGCGGTATCCGGATTGCCAATCTCGTCAGGGCGCCCCTCTGGGCGCTGCATGCGACGTACGAACCAATAACCTTCATCCAGCGGGTCAGCACAGAGTCGGATCATGAAGCGCACTCTTCCCTGTCGGAACATCGGGCTCTCCACGACTGGCGTATCGGCGAATGCTACAACGTCACGATAGCGGCCGACGCCGCCGGACAGCTTGTTGCCGTCGGCGGGTTGGTGCGTTCGGGCGGCGGCCTCGACAACGACCGCCGGAAGGGCGCACGGGCTGGGGCGCACATCGCGAGCGGGGTGGCTCTCGACATTGTAGAGGCCGATGCGGTTCGCGATGACCCGGCCGGTGCGGCTCACGCGCTTGCCGACGCCGGCAATGATTTCTTGGTCGAGCCCGACGTCGACGGCGCGACCGGCGTCAGCGAAGGCGAAGAAGAGTACCTTCAAGGACCGAGGATCGATGCGGAAGACGGCCCTGAACAAGTCGCTGTTGGAGACGGGCCCACTCGAAGCAGCGCCGTTGAGGCGCCGCACGCAGCGAAAGTGGTCGCGTTCGGCGGGGGAGATCTGCGCGGCGGCAGCGGGCCGATCGTCGTGCTCGGATACGAAGGTATCGGCGAATCCGCGCGCCTCGTCGTCGCTCAGGTCGCCTCGCTCGGCGTACTGCCCGACGAGCGGCGGCGCGAGGTACGCGTCTTGGAATCGGTCCACGGTTGGGGCCCGCCGTTCTTACGCGTCCTCGATGAACGAGTTGGTGAAGAGTTCGCGGTGGACGGATCCGAACTCTCGCTCGACGCGAAGAGTGACGACGCTGTTGACCGTATCGAGCCAGGGAGCCGATTCGAAATTGAGCTGCTGGGAGGCGGCCGCGCCATACCCTGCCAGATCCTCGACCAAAGCGTCTCGCGGCTGCAGTCAGTGTTGGCTGGACAGAAGGGGCCGACCTTCGAGGCATCGGGCCGCATCGTCGACAGCTCTGGATGGATGAAGGTCGCGCTCGGCGGCGACGGGACCGCGGATAGCGTCGTGTTTAGCTGCCCTGGGAAGTTCGCGAAGGGATTGCTGCAATCAGTCGGGGCGCCCGTCACCGTGAGGCTCCGGCTGCCAGACGGCGCTGCCGAGGTATCGGTGAAGCTGGATGAAGATGTGCCGTCGCACTCACCGCGTCAGTGGCAGGCAGCGGCTCGATGGAACCCGCAGGACCGGACGCTCTGCGCAGCGCCCCTTATGCCCGCGTCCGCACGCGATGAGATGCTGGCACTCGATCCACGTGTTCGATGGCGAAGCGCCGTGTGGGATCTCTGGTGCGCGAGCAACGTGCTCGAGGTCGTTTCACTGGCGACCCCCTCGCCGGAGCAATTGTCCGCATTCCTGCCGCGCGAGATCGCACGCCTCAACGAGGTATATGCGGGACGGCGGATCGACGGTGTCGTGAATAGCGTCGAGGAGGGGCGGATCTTCGTCACGGGGCCGGAGAACACGAGGATCTTGGTTCCACGGGAAAGAATTGGTCCCGATGGGGCGCTTTGGCCGGCGCAATACCTCAAGGTGGAGCAACCGGTCGTGGTGTTCGTGAACACCGTTCGCGACGATGGCGGGAAGATAGCATTTGACGCGCGTATTGAAATAGCCCTGCCGTCGCGTTCGCAGCAGGCCAAACTGCTCATGCCGGTACGGCAGACGGTCATAGGAACAGTGCTCAAGGTGTTGGAGCGCGGCGATGTGCGCGTGTCGCTGCCGTATTCGCTCCAAGGGCAAGTCAAGCGAGGGCTTCTGCGACCGGGCCAGTCGCTGAGTGAAGGTAGCCCGGTCGAACTGGTCGTTCAAGACGTCCGGCCGGGGACCTTTTGGCCGCAGATCGATTTGATACCTGCGCCGGTACCGGTGGCCGCTCGTGTTCCCGCGGCGCAGCCGGCGGCCCCAACGCGGCGCCGGGAGGCAGCGCCGACGCCCGAGCGCGTCGCTGCGACACGAAGGCCGGCAGCGACATCTGTGCGAGAAAGGATGGCCCCGTTAGTCCTCCTCTTCGCTCTGGCGCTCGGGGTGGCGTCGAGCCTCTTCATAGCGTTCCATTTTGTTCGAAGCTGGCAGGTTCAGGCATGGGAATGGGCAGGGCGGCATTCGTACGATGGCATCGTCCGCGCGATTGATACGAGTTCGTTCGGTCCGTTCGACTGGGCAGAATGGGCAATTGGCGGCGTCGCGGCAACGCTGTTCCTACTGCTAGTCTCTGCGGCCCTTCTGCGTCGACATTCACGGCCGCGCCGCACGTTGGGCGCGGCACTTATGGGCTCCGGCGCGCTGTTGGGCGGAGCCTCAGTCTGTCTCTGGTTGTTCTTCCAGATCGACGACTGGCAAGGCCAGGTAATTCGCTGGGCCTGGCGGCACGAGTACTGGGGCATCGCGGTGAGCGTGCGAACCGGAGCATACGCGGACATCAGCTGGGCGCATTGGGCAATCGGCGGAGCCGCCGTCGCGGCAACACTCAGCGTCGCCGCCCGCGCAGTGCGGCGCTGAGGCGACTCCGCCTCGCGCGCGAGGTCTGAGGTCGCGCGACTTCGTCGATCGCGATTCCGGCACACCCTTGCCGCCAATGTTGACGCTCCGGTGGCTGCTGCTGGGACCTGATTCAACAAGGGGCGTTCGTCATCGCGACTCACCACAATGACATGGTGCAAACCATCATTACTAGGGCGGGCGTTGCAGGCGACGAGTCCGAGCGCCAGAGCATCTTCGCACAAGTCCACGCAAGCGGACTGGAAGCTCTCGTAATCGATTAACAGCACAGGAATCGAGGTTTGTGAGTTTGCAGATCGAGTCGCCATCGCAGTAGCTTCGTCTATACTAGGATGTTCTCGATCGGCTACGGCGCCTGGAATGGCATCGCGAGTAGGCCAAGGCTCAAGTTCTCGAACTACGCTATCTGCTACGAAGGCATACAACGCGTGTATCGCAATGCTGTCGTCCGCGTGTTACGCGAGAACCTCCAGTCTACCTACCCGAACGATTGGGAAGAGCGGCTCAAGAAGCCGTTCCTGCATGCATGGGATGGCATAGTCGAGAGTGCCGAGGAACGTCGAAAGACGGGCGAATTGAGTCTGCCGGTTCGCGACCAGTTTGACTACCTGGGTGTCAACCACTTCTTCAATCTCTTCGACGTCTATTTCGATTGCTGTTTTCCCGCGGAGGTTCAGCTCCCGGACTCCGCACGTCAGCGGGAGAAGCAGGCGGTTCTTGGCTGGGCCAGAGAGATCAAGGCGCTGCGGGACCCTACGTCACATCGCGCGGAGGATGACCTCGCCGATCGCGATGCCTTCCGAATGCTCGACGCGGCGCATCGAATCCTGCGCAAGCTTGATAGCGAAGCGGCGGCCAATGAGCTGCACCCTGAAAAACTGACCATGCTTTGTGGGAATCGACTGGGGTAAGAAAATAGCCCAGGAGGAGCCATGAAGAAGAGCAGGTTCACGGAAGAGCAGATCGTCGGGATGCTGCGGGAGCACGAGCGCGGGACGGCCACGGACGAGCTGTGCCGCCGGCACGGCATCAGCCAGCAGACGCTGTACCGCTGGAAGGCGAAGTACGGCGGGCTCGGCGTCTCGGACGCACAGCGATTGAAGGCCCTGGAGAATGAGAACCGCCGGCTGAAGAAGCTGGTGGCGGAGCAGGCGTTGGACAACGCCGCGCTGAAGGATGTCCTGTCGCGAAACTGGTGACGCCCGCCGCGCGGAAGCCGGTCGTGCAGCACCTCCGTGCGGAGTGGCGCATGAGCGAGCGGCGCGCGTGCGGGCTGTTCGAGCTCAGCCGGATTGCGGTGCGCTACACGTCGCGGCGCGACGACAGCGTGATCCGCCTGCGCCTGCGGGAACTGGCGGCGCTGCGGAGACGCTGGGGCTACCGGCGGCTGCGGGTGCTGCTGCTCAGGGAGGGCCTGGTCGTGAACCACAAGCGGGTCTACCGGATCTACCGGGAGGAAGGGCTCTCCGTGCGCAAACGGAAGCGGAAGCGCGCGGTGAGCGCGGCACGGACACCGCTGCTGCGGCCGACACGGTCCAACGAGGTGTGGGGGCTGGACTTCGTCAGCGACGCCATCTGGTCGGGGCGGAAGCTGCGGATGCTCACGGTGGTGGATCTCTACACGCGGGAGGCGCTGGCGATCGAGGTTGACACGTCGCTCTCCGGCGGGCGCGTCGCCCGCGTCCTGGAGCAGGTGATCGCGGAGCGCGGCCAGGCGCCCGAGGCGATCGTGATGGACAACGGCCCGGAGCTGACGAGCAAGGCGCTGGATCAGTGGGCCTACGGCCGCGGCGTGCGGCTGCACTTCATCCACCCGGGGAAGCCGATCCAGAACTGCTTCGTCGAGAGCTTCAACGGCACCCTGCGCGACGAGTGCCTGAACGACCACTGGTTTACGAGCCTGTACGACGCGCGCCAGATCGTGGAGACCTGGCGCGTCGACTACAACCGGGTGCGTCCCCATAGCTCGCTGGACGACCGCACGCCGGAGGAGTTTCGGGCGGCTGCGGCCGCCCGGCCTGGAGAGGGGACAAGGCCAGCGATTTTCTCACAATGAGTGGAAGAATTCGGGGGGCAGCTCAGTCAGACAGCGAGCCAAGGGTTCCTGGACCGTCGTCATCAACCTCGGTCCGGATCCTGTCACGGGCAAACGGCGTCAGCTGACGCGTACCGTTCGCGGCTCGCGCCGTGAGGCTGACGCGCATTGCGTCCAGCTGCTGCACGAGCGCGACTCAGGACTGCACCAGTCTCCCAATCGCATCACCGTCGCCGAGTACCTTCGCCATTGGCTGGCGGCATACGCCGAGCCGAACACCGCGCCGCGCACGTACGCCAGGTATGAAGAGATCGTCCGCGTGCACCTCATTCCCGCGCTGGGACGCTATGCCCTCTCGCGCTTGCACCCGACGCGGATACAGACGTACTACGCCGCGGCGCTCAAGTCCGGTCGAGCGGATGGGCGCGGGGGATTGAGCGCGCAGACGGTTGTTCACCATCACCGTGTTCTTCGAGCGGCTCTCGAGCAGGCCGTGAAGTGGCAGATTCTGGTGCGCAATCCCGCGGACGCCGTGACGCCACCGCGACCAGTTCGACGAGAGATGCGCTTCCTCAACCCGAAGGACATCGCGATCCTCCTCGACGCATGTGAGGACGATGACCTCCGGACGCTGATCTTTGTGGCGCTGTCGAGCGGGCTGCGTGAGGGAGAACTCCTGGCGCTGCGCTGGTCCGACCTCGACCTGAAGGCCGGCCGTCTGCAGGTGACACGCACGTTGCATTACCTCGGGAAGGGCGGGTTGCAGTTCGGCGAACCGAAGACGAGACGGAGCCGGCGCCGTGTCTCAATGTCGAAGGAGACTGCTCGTGTCCTGACGTTGCATCGCACGCGCCAGCTCGAGCGCCGTCTGCTGCTTGGAAGCGCGTACGTCGACACCGACCTTGTGTTCGCGACCGAGACCGGTGAGCCGATTCGGCCGTACACCATCGCGCCGCGATTCGTACGGGTCGTGCGAGCCGCCGGGCTCGCGCACATGCGCTTCCACGACCTCAGGCACACGAGCGCATCGCTGCTGCTCGCGGCAGGCATCCACCCGAAGGTCGTCTCCGAACGCCTCGGCCATTCGACCGTGAACCTGACGCTGGACACGTACAGCCACGTGCTGCCGGGGCTGCAAGAGCAAGCTGCGCAGTCTATGGATGCCTACCTACCGAAGGCGAAGTGAAGCCCACGGCGAACAACTCTGGCGCACCTGACCCGGAGCCGCGATCACGTCCGACTGGTATGCTCGGAGCCGGAGCCGGAGCCGGAGCCGGAGCCGGAGCCGGAGCCGGAGCCGGAGCCGGAGCCGGAGCCGGAGCCTGGCGCCCGATGCCAAGATAGACCGTCTGCCGATACGCTCGTGCTGCGAGGATGCCAGTGCCAGAGTCTCTGCCCTTACGTGCGACCGCCAAGCTCTACACGGAGCGGCTCGGGCGTGACCTTTACGCGCCCGCACAAGCCTTGGCCCAGCTCGTCGCGAACTCACTCGATGCCGACGCGCACCGAGTTCGCATAACTCTGGACGAAACAGAACTCCAAACCGTTGAGCGGATCACGGTGGAAGACGACGGACAAGGTATTTCGCCGGAGCGGTTCGAGCGGCACTTCCTTGATGTCGGTGTGCATTACGAGGAGCAGACTGACGCAGCTCGCTCCTCCCGGGTGATGGGATCGAAAGGCATTGGGCGCCTCGCCTCGTTTAGGTTGGGCTACAGCTCCGTTTGGAGAAGTGTGTCGGAGGCGAACGGCAAGCGCGTACGTCTCACCTGGGCGATGACAACCGACAACCCATCGCCGCACGAGTTCGAACGGACCGATGACCCGCCACAAAGAAACGGCACGAGGATCGAGATCTATGTGCATCCGGCGGACCCGCAGCTTCATCGGTTCCTTAATGAACAGCTCATCCTCCGCGAACTGTTCAACACATTTGCCTCCCGCCTTCTTCAGGATGACAAGCAGCGAGAGATCACGGTCAACGGCCACGTCTTGGACCTAAAGAGTTTTGTCGACGAAGAGTCGATCGAGAATCTTCCTGCAGACGCCGAGGCCGACCGCCCGGCGGCGACCCTACATCATCTGGTCGTCACGAATCAGGTGAAGATGGACCACTCAGCGGTGATCTTCGTCGCGGGTGATAGGTGGACATACGAGACGCTCCCACTTCAAGGTCCGAGCCTCCCCAGTCGGCGCTACGTCGGTATTCTCGAGTCAGACTACGTGACAGCTCACTCGAGGACTGCAAAGAACGAGCTCGTGGAGGACCGGCGAATAGAGGCTTTGAAGTCTTTCGCGTCTGGCCGAGCGACCGATTTCATCCAGCATCGGCGCGCGGAGCGCCAACAAAGCTTCATTGAGCAAGCACGGAAAGAGCCCAGCTACCCGTTCAAAGCGCCGCCTCGCACGGCCGTAGAGAGAGTCGAACAGGGCATCTACGACCAAGTGCTGACGTTGATGAATGAGGTCGCGGATGTTGCGGGTGCACAACCCGCTATGCGCCAAATGCTGATGAGGCTCGCGAAGGCTGTCCTACATGCAGACGAAGATCTCGCCACAGTCATTGGAGAGGTGCTCGGACTAAATGAGCCTCAAGTTCAGGAGTTCGCCGACCTTCTGCGTCGCACTGATCTCCCATCAATTATTCGAGTCGCGGGACTCGTAGTAGACCGCCTCGAGTTCTTGAAGGTTCTAGACGACGTGCTCTATGGCCGACCCGAACTTAAGGTCAGCGAGCGTCGACACCTTCAGAAGATGCTCGAACGGAACCCTTGGGTGTTCGGCGACGGCTGGCAGCTCACGACGGCTGATAAGAGCGTCGCAACGATAGTCGAAGCAGTGACCAAACGTTTAGGCCTTCAACCGGACGAAGATCCAGACGCGAGAACGGACGTCTCATCAGCCCTGCGCCTGATTCCGGACTTCTATCTCGTACAGAATCGCCAAGAGCGGGGGGTCGTCGATCACCTGGCGGTCGAGATAAAGGCGCCAGGCGTTCGCATTACTGATGCGCACATCCAAAAGTTAGAGAGGTACGCCGAGGCGCTCGTAGAGCAGCCGGTATTCGGCCAAGGGCACCATCGATTCACGTTTGTTTTGACTTCCTCTGACGTCGTGGAACGGGTGGAGAGAATGCGGCTGGAGCAGACAAACCAACCTTATGGCTACATTTCAAGCCCTGGCCTCCGGCATCCTACGACCCTCTGGGCGTTTAGGTGGTCGAAGATCCTGGATGACAGGCGCGCCGACCTCGAATACCTACAGCGTCAAATCGAACTCCGTGAAGACCCCGAAGCCACGCTTTACTTGCGTTCGAAGTTCCCGGAGCTGTTCGGAACCACCCCGAACCCCGCGTCCTGAGCTAGGGGTTTGGCTTAGCCCAAGAGCTCCTCGTGCGACGACAGGTGAACAAAAAGTGAGCAAATGCTAAGGCGTGCAACAATTGATGTCGCGGCTGCGAGCCACGTTAGATTCAGAACTGGTGCCGAAGGTGGGATTCGAACCCACACGAGCGTTGCCGCCCAACGGTTTTTGAGACCGTCGCGTCTGCCATTCCGCCACTTCGGCCCGCTGGCACGCAGTGTAGCCGCTCGCGCGGCGCGCGGCGACACGGTTTGCGGCGCACCACGGGCCCCGCGCGCCCGTGCCATACTCGGTCCGGCGCTTCCGCCTTGAGGCGATGCCTTGCCATGTGCGCGGCTGAACGGGAACGCCCCGGCTCACGGTTCGAGCGCGGGGCGTCTCTGTGCGCGGACGCACTCATCGCTAGTCGGCCGCCAAGAAGTCCTCTATCTCGTTGGTATTGAGAAACATTGAGAACCCGTAGTCCGAAGTGCGAACTAGCGAGCCGCCATTTGCGCCTTCGACAAACACGGGGACTGCCTTCTCGAACCGTTCCCTGGCCGGAGTACCGTTCATGTCCACGTAATGGACGAGATGCTTCTTCGAGCCGTCGATGACTGAGGCGATCTCGTTCAGCAGATCATCATCGAGTCCGCTCGTTCCAATGATTAGATACTTGTGACAGTCCGCGACAAACGCTCGCATCGCGGCACGGTGATCATCGGGACACCGGAAGGTCTTTCCGCGCACAGGCGCTGTAAGCCACGGGTACGCCTTATAGCGCTCGTTGTTCACGATCAGTTGCGTCTCGTCCGTGGTTTGATTGAACTCGATGGTAAGTATCCCTTCTCTGCCGAAAAGGAGTTACCATTGCAATCGCTTGGAAGGCTAGCGCCGGATATAGGGCTGCATCTGGCGGAGGATGTCCCGTACCTGCCGAATCGATCCGAGCATGAGGTGCCGGATCTCAATGAAATCAGGAGGTCGATTCCCGTCGGGGTGAGATACCTCGACATATACCATTGGGGTGGCGTGGAGCTGCACGCTCACTTCGGCGTCGCTGAGCGGCGGGGTGTGAGTGTCGGTAAATTCCACGACTACTGCATCAGCTTGGACGAATCGGCCAGCGGGAGTGGCGTTCTGTTCCTCGTACCAGTCGCGCGTCTGGACGCTGACTTGCGTATTTCTAGCCCCAGTAGCGACAACAACGAGTTCCCTGTGCTTATCGCGGTTGTTCAGCCGCGAGATGATGCCGATCGGCTGCCCCTGCGGAACAGGCGATTCCCACGGCTGAAAACTTACGACGATTGCCTGTGCGTCGAAGCGAAGCCCGCTCAACGAATGGACGAAACTTTGCCGCGCTTTAGCGTCCGCCCCTTCAAGGAAGACATTCTTGTAGACGATGGGGAAAGATCGCTGTTCGCGCCGATTCGGGGCGCAGGCGGAGATCATGTGGTCGAGCGCGGAGCGCAGATCGAACAGGAAATCTCCGAGCATCGCAGCGATCATGGGATTGGGCTGCTCCGTCAATTCGAGTTTGTAACTCCAGACATTTCGCTTTCGTTTTCCGTGTGTGATCCTGACGGGGCGATAGGCGTGCTTCTCCGTGTAGCGCCGAATCTCGACTTCAATCTCTATCATGTGGCGTTGCGCCCGCTTGACCTTGAGCCACCAAGATTGAGGCATGAGGTAGACTCCGATCATGAAGGACAAACAGTCCGACAAGACACAGACGACGCCGAAGGGCTACGAGATTCCGATCCCAAAGCGGACGGACTTCGACCGCCTCATCAAGAAGGCGGCCACGACGCCCGTTCCAGACTCAAAGAAGCCCCTACGGGGCCGGAGTCCGCGCCGCCCGAAGAAGTAGCGTCTCAAACTGCGCCCGCTCGTCAGAGCGATGGTTGTACCGCCACGTGTACTCATTCAGGTAGCCCTGAAGATGCTTAGCAGACACGGCGTGGTACACCCCATCGATCCCGCGCTTCATGAGCGACCAGAACCCTTCGATGGTGTTCGTGTGCACGTCCCCGCTCACGTACACGTGCTCCGAATGGCTCACGCGGTCGTGGTGGTATCCGGCCTTCGCCAGCGGGTTGTACGACCGGAGTTCGTCGGTGTAGATGATCGACGCTGGAAGCACGCGCTCCTGGATGTGCGGCATGAGCGTCGCCTTCTTGACGTTCGGCACGGTCACGGCCATGACGTTGCCCTGGCGCTCGACCATGCCGAACACGGTGGCCTTGTTGGAGTCGGGACCGGGACGCCCGCGCCGACCGCCGCGCTTGATCGAGCGGCGCCCGCCGATGTACGTCTCGTCCATTTCGACCGTACCGCCCATCGGCTCGCCATCCGTCGTCATGAGGTACGTGCGGATGCGGTGCGCCATGCGCCACGCGGTCTTGTAGGTCACGCCAAGCTCTCGCTCTAGTTGCTTTGCGGAAATGCCGCAACGAGTGCTGGTCATGAGGTACATGGCGTAGAACCACAGGTGCAGCGACGTAGACGACTTGTGGAAGATCGTCCCGGCGGTCGGATACAGGTACTCGCCGCAGTGCGTGCAGTTCCACGCTTGGCGCTGTTGCTTCGTCTCGTAACGCGCGAACATGCGCACCTCTTGGCACCGAGGGCACTGGGCGTTCGTGCCGTCCGGCGAGTAGCGGTTGCGCCAAAGCGACTGAAGGCACGACTCATCGTCCGGGTACGCTCGCACGAACTCCATGAGGGAGAAAGTGGACTCGGAAGAGGCGGCGCGGGTCGGGTTCTTGCGGTTGACTGGTGGCATTTCAATTCTCCGAGGATCTTTGCTATGGACGATAACATCGAACGGCAGGGAGCTAACCGGACTGCCGTCCAGCGACAGGTGAATCCAGCCGAGGCCGCTCTCAATACCGGGGACGGGATCGATGGTGACCAGCATGGTTTGGTGGTGCAACCCGCCCCGACCATCGAAACGCAGTGGGTCATTCTTGAAATTTCCCATAGCGACGCCCGGCAACTCAAAGCGAGAGCCGAGGATGCGCGGCGTAGGCTCTGCTTGCATGTCCATGACCCAGATGGTTGCGTAGAAATCGATCGCGTAATGCCCGTCTGGATACAGGTAGCAGTGGAGCTTGGGCATGACATTCTTCAACGCGGCGCGCCCCTCATCCGTGACGCCAGCCCACGTAGAAAGGATGGCAGTAATGAATCTGTTACCGGACGGATCTTGGTTCATCTGGAAGCCGACCTCAACGACATCATGCCATAGGCGGCTTCGGCAGTCAAGGGATACTTACCAACTCGATTACTTGAAGGTTCACGATATCCTCGGGCTCCGGCTCGTAACGGGACGCTGCCATTAGCCAAGGTTCGTTCTGGCTGGCGGGGATCGGCACGAGCCAACTTGTAGACCCATGCACCTTGATAACCTGTGCCGACGGATCCTGGGTGTATTGCGTCAAGTTCTTAAAGTGGAATCGGGAGGAGTCGTACGTCCTTAGCGCAACCTCAAGCATTGTGTCGTAGTTCAGCACTACAAACATGATCTCATGAGAGAGCGGGTCTAAGAGACGCGACACCAACCGAATGTAATTTGCTGGCGCTGGCACATAGGCTGTTGCGCAGAACACGAGCACGTCTCGAAGATAGCCCGGCACGTGCCGATAGTTCGCCAGCATCTGCGGGTTGGTGCTCTCCGCGTACCTTGTTAGCTGCTGCTCAAGATCAAAGGGATCGGGCTGCGTCGCCAATGCGCCCAGCTCCGATCCAACGACTGCGGCACCTGGGTACCTCTGTCGCTGCTGCCAGAACCGGGACTCGAAGAGTTCGCGGGCGAGCGGCGGTTGCGCCCGATCGTTTGTGATAGGTACCGAAGCGTTGTGCACGTCATACGATGCCCCGGCACCCAAGATCACGACGGCGCGTTTCATACCTTCACCGACGCCAGCCGTCTAACAGGCCGGCTGTGTCCCCGTGTCTTTCGACACTTCCGCCGCTCCGGATGAGACCCAATTCAGATACCAAATTTGGCGCCAACGAGACCCGTTAGACCCCGACGATCCTCACGTGGCCTGATCTTGAGACCGTCGCGTCTGCCATTCCGCCACTTCGGCCCGCTGGCACGCAGTGTAGCCGCTCCCGCGGCGCGCGGCGACACGCCCTTGCGGCGCGCCACCGCCCGCGCGATATACTCGGCGCAGCGCATCCGCCACTTGCGAATCGCTCTGGAAAGCAGGGTATTGATGTCCGCGCACACGCCCACTGCCATGACGGCGATCATCGTCGCGCGTGCCGCCCTGCCCGTCCGCTAAGACTCCCTCTCGGCATACGGTCCACGGCCACGGGCGCGGCGGCGCCTGTGGCCTTTTCGTCGGCTGCGATGCAGTGACGGTGGCGTGACGTTGTGCCCGATGCGGGCCGGCAGCTTTCGCCCGATCAGCGGCGCGGAACCGGCGCGATGCACGGCCACAGGACTCGATCCTGCGGCCGTTTCTTGTGTTTCGAACAGCAGCCCCCCGCAGTGAGCGGGGATGGAACAGGAGTAGCAACATGCGTACACCCCTTGCGACGACACGGTCCTTCGGCATCCAGGCGATGAGCGCGCGCGCCCGCGTGCGGACGCGCGCCCCGGAACGGAGAGACACCCGTGTCAAAGAGCTATCGCGGCCGCCAGCGAGAACGGCGGTTCGCGGGGAAGCGTGATGAATTTCGCTGCCGGCACTGCCGCACGTTCGTTGGGCCGCTGCCCTCGGGCGGGCGGTTCCGCAACCACTGCCCGAACTGCCTCTACTCGCGGCACGTCGACGGGCGCACGCCCGGCGACCGCGCCAGCGACTGCGGCGCGTCGATGGCGCCCGCGGGCACGTTCCTGCTGCGCAACGGCGAGCACGTGCTGGTCCACCGCTGCGACGGCTGCGGCGTCGAGCGGCACAACCGCATCGCGGCGGACGACGACTTCGTGCTGGTGCTGCGGCTCCCCCGCGTCGACCGCCACGACGCGGCGGCGGAGGAGCGGGAGATGACGGCGTAGCGTCGGACCAGGCGCAGGGCGGGATGCGGGGAAGCCCGCGTCCCGCGCTGCGTGCCGTTCTGACAAGCTGACCGGCTGGCGAGCTCATCCAGTCCAGCTCTCCCGCCACCGATCATAACGATCCTACGCCGTCGCGAAGCGCGCCGGTACAATGACCGCGCACCATGACCGATCTCCCGGCACCTACGCTGCGCAAGACCGCGCTCTTCGACCTGCACGAGCGGCAGGGCGGCCGCATCGTGCCGTTCGCGGGATGGGCGATGCCGGTGCAGTACCGCGGCATCGTCGACGAGCACAACGCGGTCCGGCAGCGCGCGGGCGTCTTCGACGTCTCGCACATGGGGCGGCTGTTCGTCGTGGGCGCGGACGCGGAGCGGCTGCTGCGCAGCGCCGTCACCTACAACGTCGCGAAGATCCGCGAGGGCCGCGGCCACTACACGCTGCTCTGCAACGACGCCGGCGGCATCATCGACGACCCGTACATCTACCGCCTCGACAGCCAGCGCTTCCTCGTCGTGGGCAACGCGTCGAACGCGGACCGCGACACCGAGCGCGTGCGCTCGTTCGTCGCCGCCGGCATGGACGCGGAGCTGCTGGACCGCCAGGAGCAGACGGTGATGCTGGCGGTCCAGGGGCCGGCGGCGAGCGGCCACATGGCGCGCGTCATCGGGCCGGAGGTGGCGGCGCTGGAGAAGCGCGCCTGCACCGAGCTGCCGTTCCTGCAGTACAAGCTGTTCGTCTCGCGCACGGGCTACACCGGCGAGGATGGCTTCGAGATCGTCACCTCCATCGAGGCCGGCCGCGCGATCTGGCGGCAGCTGCTGGCCGAGGGCGTCGAGCCGTGCGGGCTGGGCGCGCGCGACACGCTGCGACTGGAGGCGGCGCTGCCGCTCTGGGGCCACGACATCGACGAGACGACGGACCCGTACGAAGCAGGCCTCGGCTGGGTCGTCAGCCTGGACGATGGCGCGGACTTCGCCGGCCGCGCCGCGCTGGAGCTGATCAAGGCGGCCGGCCCGTCACGCAAGCTCGCGCACGTGCAGGCGCTGGACCGAGGCGTCATCCGCGACGGTTGCCCGGTGCTGCGCGGCGGCGCGGCGATCGGCGCGGTCACGAGCGGCGGCTTCTCGCCGACGCTCGGCACGAGCATCGCGATGGCGTATCTGCCGCGCGACGCGGCGGCCATCGGCACGGAGCTGAGCGTGGACGTGCGCGGCCGGGCGATGCGGGTCGTGGTGGTGGGGCGGCCCTTCGTGCCGCCAGCAAACGGCAAACAGCAAACAGCAAAGGGCGCCGCTGGAACAGAGAACAGACGAGCGACGACAGACAACAGACAACAGGCGCCGACAGCAGACAACAGACAACAGACAACAGATGGTGGCGCAGGCGCGTAGGGCGTCCAGCAGGAGAGAGTTTCGGAAAGGGAGCAGATGGCAGCGAGCCCCGACGACCGGAAGTATTCGAAAGAGCACGAGTGGCTGAAGATCGATGGCGACGCCGCCACGATCGGCATCACGGACTACGCGCAGCACCAGCTGGGCGACGTCGTGTACGTCGATCTGCCGGAGCCGGGCGCCACGATCGCGCAGTTCGAGAAAATGGGCGAGATCGAGTCGGTGAAGGCGGTCAGCGATCTCTTCACGCCCGCTTCCGGCGAGGTGCTGGAGGTGAACCAGGCGGTCGTCGAGAAACCGGAAGTGGTGAACAGCGACCCGCACGGCGCGGGCTGGCTGCTCCGCGTGCGCCTCGCCGACGCTTCGGAGGCGGAGAAGCTGCTCTCGGCCGCGGAATACGACGCGTTCATCGCGCAGAGCTCGTAGGCTGGCGGTGAGAACAGACAACAGACAACAGATGCTGACGCACAACGAACGGCAAACAGCAAGCAAGCCGGCGCGCGGCCCCTTGCTGCTTGATGTTTGCTGTTTGCCGTGGTCGCGCCGGAGGGAGCCGCATCATTGACGATCGAAGCACGCACCGCACAGGCACCCGCCATGACTGACGCACACCCCTACATCCCGCTCACCGACGACGACCGCGCGGCGATGCTGGCCGCGGTCGGCGCGGCATCGACCGGGGCGCTCTTCGCCGACATCCCGGCGGCGTACCGGGACCCTGAGCTGCGGCTGCCGGACCCGCTCTCGGAGCTGGAGTTGCTGGACGAGGCGCGTACGCTGGCGGCGCGGAATCGCACGGCGGCGGAGTACGCCTGCTTCCTCGGCGCGGGCGCCTACCGCCACTTCCGGCCGTCGCTGGTGGAGCCGCTGGTGATGCGCGGCGAGTTCCTGACCAGCTACACGCCGTACCAGCCCGAGGTCTCGCAGGGCACGCTGCAGACGATCTTCGAGTTCCAGTCGCTGGTGTGCGAGCTGACCGGCATGGACGTCGCGAACGCCGGCATGTACGACGGCGCGTCGGCGCTGGCCGAGGCGTGCCTGATGGCGTGCGCCGTCACGGGGCGGCGGCGGGTCGCCGTGTCCGAGCGCGTGCACCCGAACTGGCTCGCCGTGGTGCAGGGGTACGCCCACGGCCGCGGCATCGCCGTGGACGTACAGCCGCACGGCGCGTTCGCGCTGACCGGTGAGCACGCCTGCCTGGCGGTCGCGCAGCCCGACTTCTTCGGGCGCGTGTCGGCCGATGCGGCTGCGTGGGGCGAGGCGGCGCACGCCGCCGGCGCGCTGTACGTCGTCGCCGCGGATCCGATCAGCCTGGGGCTGTACCGGCCGCCGGCGCGCTACGGCGCGGACATCGTCGTGTCGGAAGGGCAGTCGCTGGGCGTGCCGCTGAGCTTCGGCGGGCCGTATGTCGGGCTCTTCGCCTGCCGCGAGAAGTACATCCGCCAGATGCCGGGCCGCATCGTCGGCCGCACCGCCGATCTCGAAGGGCGCACCGGCTACGTGCTGACGCTGCAGACGCGCGAGCAGCACATCCGCCGCGAGCGCGCGACGAGCAACATCTGCACGAGCCAGCAGCTCATCGCGCTGTCGGCGTCGGTGTACCTGGCGGCGTTGGGGCCGCGCGGCCTGCGGCGCGTCGCGGAACTCTGCTACGAGAAGGCGCACTTCGCGGCGGAGCGCATCGACGCCCTGCCGGGGTTCAGCGTGGAGCGCGGCGAGCCGTGGTTCCACGAGTTCGTCGTGCGGACGCCGAAGCCGCCGGCCGAGATCAACCGGGCGCTGATCGCGCGGCGGATCATCGGCGGGCTCGACGTATCGGACCTGCTGCACAACCGGATGCTGCTGTGCGCGACCGAGATGAACTCGCGCGCCGAGATCGACGCGCTGGTCGAGGCGCTGGCGGACGTGTAGGACGTAGGATCCAGAACCTAGAACTTGGAACCTAGGACCTGGAACCTGGAACCTAGGATCTGGAACTTAGAACTTAGCAGGATGTTGACGACATGGTTGACCGCGGGAAGACGATCGAACCGACGCTGATGGAGCTGTCGCACGCGGGGCGCATGGGCGTGACGCTGCCGGCGTCCGACGTGCCGGCGTCGGCCGACGCGATCCCGCCGGAGATGCTGCGCGGCGACCTGCGCCTGCCGGAGCTGTCGCAGCTCGACGTCGTGCGGCACTACACGCGGCTCTCGCAGCTCAACTGGTCGATCGACACGCACATGTACCCGCTGGGCTCCTGCACGATGAAGCTCAACCCGAAGGTGAACGACGCCATCGCCGCCATGCCCGGCTTCGCCGAGGCGCACCCGATGCAGCCCGCCGAGGACGTGCAGGGCGCGCTGGCGGTGATGCACGGTCTGCAGCGCGCGCTCGCCGAGATCACGGGCATGGCGGACGCGTCGCTGGCGCCGCTGGCGGGCGCGCAGGGCGAACTGGCGGGCGTGCTGGTGATCAAGGCGTACCTGGAGTCGCTCGGCGAGCACCGGACGACGATCGTCGTGCCGGACTCCGCGCACGGCACGAACCCGGCGACCGCGTCCATGGCCGGGTTCGACGTGGTGACGGTGAAGCCGCAGCCGGACGGCGACATGGACCTCGACGCGCTGCGGGCGGCGTTGGAAGTGCACGGGCCGACCGTGGCGGCGCTGATGATCACGCTGCCCAGCACGCTCGGCCTCTTCGACCGGAACATCGTCCAGATCGCGGAGATGGTGCACGCGCACGGCGCGCTGATGTACGGCGACGGCGCGAACCTGAACGCCATGCTCGGGCAGGTGAAGCCGGGCGACCTCGGGTTCGACGTGATGCACATCAACCTGCACAAGACGTTCAGCCAGCCGCACGGCGGCGGCGGCCCCGGCGCTGGCCCGATCGTCGTGAAGGAGCACCTCCTGCCGTTCCTGCCGTCGCCGCACGTCGTGCGCGAAGGCGACCTGTACCGTCTGGTCGATCCGGAGCGGAGCATCGGGCGGCTGGGGGCGTTCCAGGGGAACTTCGGCGTGCTGCTGCGCGCGTACGCGTACATCCGCGCGCTCGGGGCGGACGGTCTGCGCGCGATCAGCGAGGCGGCGGTGCTGAACGCCAACTACGTGCAGGCGCGGCTGCGCGGCGCCTACGACCTGGCGCACGACCGCACCTGCATGCACGAGGTGCTGTTCTCCGGCCGCCGCCAGAAGGCGCAGGGCGCGAAGACGCTCGACATCGCGAAGCGGATGATCGATTACGGCTACCACCCGCCGACGATCTACTTCCCGCTGGTCGTGGACGAGGCGCTGATGATCGAGCCGACGGAGAGCGAGTCGAAAGAGACGCTGGACGCGTTCTGCGAGGCGATGCTGGCGATCGCGCACGAGGCGGAGACGCAGCCGGAGCTGCTGCGCGACGCCCCGCACACCGCGCCCGTCCGCCGCCTCGACGAGGCTACCGCCGCGCGGAAGCCGGTGCTTCGCTGGTGACGTTGGTCCGGCGCTTGATTCGCTCACGGAGACGCTGATGTCCGCTGGCAAGATGCATGCCGACGAGGTGGACATCGACGCAACTCTCGTCCGCCGCTTGCTCGTCGCGCAGTTTCCGCAATGGGCAGACCTTCCCGTCGAGCCGGTCCTCTCCGCTGGGACGGACAACGCGATCTATCGGCTCGGCGACGACATGGCCGTGCGACTGCCTCGCATCGCCGGGGCGATCCCGCAGGTGGAGAAGGAGCATCGCTGGCTCCCGACGCTTGCGCCGCACCTGCCGCTTGCCGTCCTGTTCCGCTGGCGAAGGGAAGCCCCGGTGAGGGGTACCCGTGGTACTGGTCCGTTTACCGATGGCTCGAAGGCGAGGACGCGACCACCGGGCGCATCGCCGATCTCAATCAGGCGGCGACCGATCTGGCGCAGTTCGTGGCGGCTTTGCAACGGATCGATCCTGCGGGCGGGCTGGCCCCCGGGCCGGACAACTTCTTCCGCGGCGTACCGCTCGCACAGCGAGATGCCGCCACCCGCAGTGCGATCGCGAGCCTCGACGGCGTGGTCGATGCCGATGCGGTGACGGCAGAGTGGGAAGCGGCACTCAAGGCACCAGGATGGGAAGATGCGCCCGTCTGGATCCACGGCGACCTGTCATCCGGAAACCTGCTGGTCGAAGGAGGCCGCTTGACCGCCGTCATCGATTTCGGATGTCTGGGGGTGGGCGATCCGGCATCCGACGTGGCGGTCGCGTGGACGCTCTTCTCGGGCGAAAGCCGGGACGTGTTCCGCGCAGCGCTGTCGGTGGATGACGCGACTTGGGAGCGAGGCCGCGGTTGGGCGCTGTCGTGGGCGCTAATCTTCATCCCGTACTACCTGGACACCAACCCCGTGGGCGTCGCGAGCGCCCGGCGCACGATCGCCGAAGTGCTCGCCGATGGCCGGCCCGGTGCGTGACACGGGCGTAGGACACCCCTCGCTCCTGTTTCCAGAAATCTGTAAATACTGGTATTCTGGTGCCGACATAGATAGGGAGGTACGCATGTCCGACACACGGATCGTCCGGCAACTGCGAAATGGCCAGATCACCATCCCCAAGCGCTTTCGCGAGGCGCTTGGACTGCGCGATGACGACCTGCTCTCGATCTCGCTTTCCGGCGACAAGCTTGAACTCGCGTCGGTGCGGGTGAGCGAGAAGCCGTCCGACGCCGCGTGGCTACGCGAGCTGTACGACCTGTATGCTCCGGTGCGCGAGAGCCTCAAGGGCGAGAGCGAAGCCGAGATTAACAAGACGATCGACGCCGCGGTGCGGGGTGTGCGCTCGCGGCGATGAGAGCCGTCCTCGACACGGTCGTCTTCGTCCGCGCCCTGATCAACCCTGCGGGCATCTGGAGCCGCGTGCTCCAGGCGAGTGATCGCTACGAACTCGTCATCTCGCCCGACATCATGGTGGAGATCGTGAGCGTGCTGAATCGGCCTGAGCTGCGCCGGCGCTTTCCGCGCATCTCGTCGCTGCCCGACGCGCGGCGGGTCCTGGCGGCGATCGAGAAGGCGCATTTCGTGACGCCCGAGGCGGTCGAGCCGGTGTGCCGCGACGGCAACGACGACAAGTTCTTCGCCTGTGCTGTGGCTGGCGGGGCTCAGTACATCGTCAGTGAGGACAAGGACATTCTCGTGATCCGCGAGTACCGCGGCGTTCGGACGATAACCGCCGCGGACTTCCTCGCGCTGATTGGCGCTTGAGCCGCCCTTACCGCTGCGCCACCACGCTCGACGCGAGCAGCGACGCGATCCGGTCGTCGCGGACGCCGAACTGGCGTAGCACCTCTGTGGTGTGCTCGCCGAGGCCGGGCGCGCGGGGGCCGAGGCGCATCGGACGGTCGTGCCAGCGGACGGCCGCGCCGGGCTGCTTCAGGTGGCCCCAGCGCGGGTAGTCGGCCTCCCACCACAGATCGTTCGCGGCCAGATGCTCGTCCGCGAACGTCTCCATGATCGTCACGCACGGCGCGGCCGGCACGCCGGCCCCGCGCAGCAGCGATAGCCAGTGCGCGCGCGGCCGATGCTCCAGCAGCGTGGCGATCTCGCCGGCGACGTCACCGTAGCGGTCGTGGGTAAGCGCGTCGCCCAGCGGCAGTGCAACGCCCAGCGCGTCGGCGGCGCGCGCGGCGTGTTCGGGCGTGGTGCAGGCGATCGTGAGCGAGCCGTCGGCGGCGTCGTAGATGCGGTACAGCGCGTGCAGGCCGCGCAGGTCGCGGCCGCCGGGCGGGTCGTCGGGGCGGCCCTCGTAGAAGATGAACTCGCCCGCCTGCACGGTGAACGCGCTGTTCAGCAGGCAGGTCTCGACGCGCTGCCCGCGCCCCGTGCGCTCGCGCGCCGACAGCGCGGCCATCACGCCGTACGCGGCGGAGAGGGCGGTCGTGTAGTCGCAGAGCGAGATCTGCAGGTACACCGGCTCGCCGTGCGGCTCGCCCTGCGCGCGCATCAGGCCGGAGCGCGCCTGGAACAGCGGGTCGAAGCCGGGCAGGTGCGCGTACGGGCCGTCGGGCCCGTAGCCGGTGACCGAGCAGTGGATCAGGCGCGGGTTGCGCGCGCGCAGGGCGTCCCAGGTCAGCCCCAGGCGGTCCATCACGCCGGCGCGGAAGTTGTCCATCACCACGTCGGCGCGCGCCGCCAGCTCCAGCACGAGGTCGCGCCCCTCCGGCCGCTTCAGGTCGATGGCGATGCCGCGCTTGCCGCGGTTGCAGCCCAGGAACGCCAGCCCGGACGTGCGCCAGCCGTCGCCGTCCAGGCTCTCCACTTTGATCACGTCCGCGCCCATGTCGGCCAGCAGCATGCTGCCGCTCGCCCCCGCGATGAACCCGGTGAGATCGACGATCGTCACCCCGTCCAGCGGCGCACGGTGCGTCGCGGGCGCGCTCTGTTGCCTGCTGTCTGCTGTCTGCTCCCGCGCGGCACCCTGTTGTCTGCTGTCTGTTGTCTGTTCTTGTCGAAGCAGCGCCTGGTGCTCGCCGAGGCGCGGCGCGGGGCCGCGGACGCGGCCGGGCGTATCGCGCAGCCACACGGCCACGTTCATCTGGCGCGTGCGCCCCAGCTCGGGGTCGTCCAGGTCGATCATCATGCCGTTGTGCGCGACCTGCTCGTCGCGCGCGAACTCCTCGCGCGAGAGCACCGGCCCGCGCGGCACGTTCGCCTCTTCCAGGATGCGCAGCCACTCGTCGCGCGGGCGCGCCGTGTACGCCGCATCGACGCGGCGCGCCAGCTCGGCGCGGTCGTCCGGGTCGGCGACGGCCATCGGCGCGCCGGCGAAGCGCGGGTCGACGAGGCAGTCCTCCAGCCCGGCCGCGACGGCCATGCTGGCCCAGAAGCCCGGTGTTAGCGCGCCCGCGAAGAGCCAGTCGTCGGACGCCCGCACGAGGCGGTAGGTGGGGATCGGGCCGTGCGGGTCGACGCGTCCGGAGCGGCGCATGACCGCGTCGCCCTCGAGGTACGCGATCGTCTGCATCGCGAAGATCGCGCTGACGCCCGAGACCTCGAAGCTGTCGCCGCGGCCGCCGCGGGCGCGCGCGTACAGCGTCGCCGCCACGGCGTTCGAGGCGACGATCGCCTGCGCGTAGCCGGCCAGCGGCAGGTTCAGGAAGACGGGCGGCTCGTCGTAGCGGTACTGCGCGTCGTTCGCGGCGGACACCGCCTGCACCAGCGCCTCGTCGGGCGGCAGGTCCGCGTGCGGGCCGCGCGAGCCGTACGCGGGCAGGTAGCCGACGATCAGCCGCGGCTGCGCGGCGCGCAGCGCTTCGGGCTCGAAGCCAAGGCGTGCGTCCTCGCCCGGCGTCCAGTCGTAGAGGAAGACGTCGGCGCCCGCGACGAGACGACGCAGGTCCGCGCGCCCGGCCGCGGTCTCGAGATCGAGCACGACGCCGCGCTTGCCGCGGTTCACGACGTGGAACGCGGGCGTGCCGCGCTGGCGGTCGCCGCCCGGCGGCTCCACCTTGATCACGTCGGCGCCGTGGTCGGCGAGCAGCATCGCGGTGTACGGGCCGCCGATGCCCTGCGTGGCGTCGATCACGCGCAGGCCGTCGAACGCGGGCGCGTGGTCGGGCGAGTCGTCGGGTGCGGTCATGGGTGGTTGATACGGGAGTGGCCGCGGTGCGTCAAGCCGGGCGGCGCGTCACGGCGGGGAGACGTTTGTCCACAGATGACACAGATGGACACAGATGATGGGTGGGGTGAGCCAGTTGGCCGGGAGACGGTGAGGAGGCGAACTACCCGCCAGCGACGACCGGCACGGTGAGCTGGCCGTAGGGCAGCACGCACACCGCCGGCTCGCGGCGGAGCGCTGTGCGCCGCTCGGCGATGATCGTCGCGAGCGTGGCGTCGACGTCCGGGGCGTAGCGCAGGTGCGCGCGCTCGACCGTCTCGCGCGGGAGGGCGGAGTGCAGCCAGACGTCGCAGCGCGCCTGCACCATCGCCTGCACCTGCACCTGCCACTGGTCGAACACCGTCTCGTGCGCGCCGTCCTGGATGCGCTCCAGCAGCGCCCGCGGCGACGCCTCGCTCGCCAGCATGCCCGCGTACTCGCCGGCGCCGACGCCTTCGCGGCACTCGGCGACGAGCAGGATCGTGCCGCCCGGCGCGCACGCCTGCGCCGCGACGGACATCCCCTTCACGGACTGGTAGAGCACCAGGTCGGCCGGATAGCCCATGTTCGTCGCGACGACGATGTCGAAGGCGCGCGGGATGGGGCGCACGGCCTGGCGCGCGGCCTGCGCGATCGCCGCGTCGTGCGCGGCGGCCATCTCTCCCGCGAAGACGCCCGTGATGCGCTTTTTTTCGTCGAGCGTGACGTTGACGGTGAACGACGGGTTGGACTTCAGCGCGGCGTCGCGCATCTGCTCGAAGATCGGGTTGCCGTCCGTGACGCACCAGGTGGCCTTCGCGTGGCCGATCATGCGCGCGTCGTGGTTGGCCATGATCGCCCGCGCGCCGGCGATGCCCGGCAGCACGGCCTTGCCGCCGCCGGAGTAGCCCGCGAACAGGTGCGGCTCGACGAAGCCGGTGACGATGCGCAGGTCCGCGGCCAGGTAGTCGCGGTTGAGCCAGACGCCCGCGCCGTCCGGCCCCGTCGCCAGGAACGCGTGCTGCGCGGCGTCGCGCGCGTCGTGGTCGACGATGCGGTAGCGCGACAGGATCCCGTCGCCCAGGATGCGGCGGCGCTCGTCGTGGCGCGACGGGCGGTGCAGGCCGGTGCCGATGACGATCGTCACGTCGTCGCGCGCCACGCCGGCCGCTTCGATGGTTTCGAGCAGCGGCGGCAGGATCACCTGGTTCGGCACGGGGCGCGTTACGTCGGAGACGATAATCGCGGCCTTCTGCCCCGCACGCGCGATGCGGCGCAGCGGCGCGCTGCCGATCGGCGCGTCGATCGCGGCGCGGACGGCTGCGGCGGCGTCGGCAAGCGGGGGCGTGCGCTCCGGCAGCAGCACGGTCGCGCTGTCCGGCACCTCGGCGTCGATGCCGCGTTCACCGTACGGCAGGTGGATCTTCACAGCTATCCGTTCACGGCTAACCGCCGGCCCGGCGCTCGTGGCGGCGGATGAACGTGCCGATCAGGATCGTGCCGACGCCGCCGAACGCGGCCGACGCCAGCAGCGCCCAGATCATCCGCGTGTGCCAGCCGAACCAGAGGAAGTTGATGTCGGCCGACTGCAGGTTCTGCAGCAAGAAGAGCACCAGCAGCGCGATCGCCGCGATGCCGGCGCCCAGCTTGACGCGCTGCCACGTGTTGGGTGCTTCTTCCGGTAGTTGCGTCGTCGGGTGTTGTGTCATGGTGCGTCCCCCCGCGTGCTAGTCGCTCTCCATGCGGCCCCCGCGCGGGCCTGCCAGCGGTTCCGATGGGCGCGTGGCCTCGTACGCCTGCCGCGTCTTCTGCACGATGCCAAAGAGATCATCGGCCGTCGTGACCGGGGCTGAGCAGAGCGTGCCGTAGCAGACGTACGCCGCCGGCGCCGGATGCGGCGGCAGCCCCTCGTCGGCGAGCGCGGCATCGCCCACGTGCAGCACGCGCACGACGCGGTCGGGCAGCGGCAGCGCCAGCGCGGCGGCGTGCAGCACGCCGGCATGCTCGCCCGCGGGCGCGACGATCTTCACGTCGGCGCCGGGGTTCAGCAGCAGGTCGACGGCCTTGGCGTAGTCGGCGGCGAAGTAGCCCTGCGACTCGGCGACGCCGGCGTACGGTTGCAGCGCGCGCCGGGCGATCTCCTCGTAGTGGGCGTCGTGGGTGTAGCGCGCCAGTCGGATGAACAGCGTGGCTGCGATGGCGTTCTCCTTCACGGGCTTCTGGCGCGCCGAGAGGCGGCCCAGGGTCTCGTGATCGGCCGGCGTGTCGAAGAAGCCGCCGTGCTCATCGCCGAGCCGCTGCGTCATGAACGCCGCCAGTTCGCGCGCGCGTTCGATGTCCCGGGGCCGGCCCGCCACCTCGTACGCGTCCAGGCAAGCGAGCGCGGCCCACGCCTGGTCGCCCAGCAGGCCGGCGATCCGCGGCCCGTCCGGCGAGAGGAAGCGGCACATGCCGCCGTCCGGGCTCCGCAGCCGCTCCCACAGGAAGTCCAGCGCTCGCAGCGCGCGCTCGCGCAGGTCCGGGCGGCCGCGCGTCCACGACGCCTCCAGGTAGGCGCTGATCGCCAGCGCGTTCCAGGACGTATAGACGGTGTGGTCGACGTAAGGCGGCGCGAACTTCTTGCGCTCCTCGGCGGGCAGCGGGTAGAGCGCCTCGTCCGCGTCCTGCGAGCCGTAGAACGCGCCCGTGTCGGGGTCGCTCAGCCAGCGGTCCATGAACTCGACCGTGAAGTCGATGTAACGTCGGTGTTCGGCGTCGTCGCTGGCGCGGTAGAGCTTCAGGAGGTTGCGGAGCAGCAGCGCGTTGTCCTCCAGCATCTTCTCGTAGTGCGGGATGCTCCAGTCGCGCTTGGTCGAGTAGCGGAAGAATCCGCCCCACTCCTGGTCGTAGGTGCCGCCGCCGCACATCTTCTCCAGCGTCTTGCGCGCCATGTGCAGCGCGTCGCGGTCGCCGTCGCGAAGGTACGCGTGCAGCAGCAGGTCGATGGCGTCCGGGTGCGGAAACTTCGGCTCGTTGCCGAAGCCGCCGTGCACGGGGTCGTACGCGTCGGACGTGGCGTTCAGCACGTCGCGCAGGATCTGGCCGCTCAGCGCACCGGCGGTGTGTCCGGCCGCGGCGACCTGCTCGCGGCTCGCCAGGATCTCGGCGAGCTTCTCGTCGATGGCGGCGCGGTTGTCGCGGTAGTAGCCGCTGACCTGCTGGAGGATGTCGCGCATCTGGTCGGGCGGAATGTAGGTCATGCCTGCCATCACCTCGCCCTGCGGCGTGAGGAAGGCGGTCGTGGGCCAGCCGCCCATGTTGTAGCGGGCGTTGATGTCGGGGCGCTGGTCGTTATCGACGCGGATCGCCACGAAGCGCTCGTTGACCAGCGCGATCACGGCGTCGTCGGAGTACGACGTCTCGTCCATGACGTGGCACCAGTGGCACCAGACGGCGGAGATGCCAAGCAGCACCGGCTTGTCGTCGAGCCGCGCCCGCTCGAAGGCCTCGGCGCTCCATTCTTGCCAGGCGATCTCGTGCGCGCGGTTGGGGCGTGGGGAGAAGTGGAACGCTGCCGCGGACATGCCTACGCCTTTCAGTTTGCTGCGTGCATCCTAGCAGGCAAGGGCCCGCTGGGCCCCACTCACCAGCCCGCGGCGGCGCCTTCGCCGCGGGCGTCGCTGCCGGCGATCATGGTGCCGCTCTCGTCGACGACGATCGCCTGCGCGCGGCCCATCGGCGCCGTGACGCGCGGCACCGGCCGCACGGCGTGGCCTCGCCGCGCCAGCTCCTGCTGCGTCGCCGCGGGCATCTCCTCCTCGACGAGCAGGCCGCCGGGCGCGTCGCCCCAGCGCGCCGCGTCGATCGCCGCCTGCGGGTCGAGGCCGTAGTCGATGATGCCCGTGATCACCTGCAGGTTCGTCTGCACCTGGAAGTCCGCGCCCGGCGTGTTGCCGACGATGTACGGCCGGCCGTCGCGGAAGACGAGGTAGGTGTTCAGCGTGTGCATCGTCCGCTTGCCGGGCGCCAGCACGTTGGGCGACGCGGGATCGAGCGAGAAGCCGGCCATCCGGTTGTTCATGATCACGCCGGTGCCCTCGACGGCCAGCGCCGCGCCCCAGTTCGCAAAGATGCTCTGGATGAACGAGCAGACGTTGCCCGCCGCGTCCGCCACGACGAACGACGTCGTGTCGTGCGACGGCGCGGGCTGCGGGACGCTGCGCGCGCGCGTCGGGTCGATCGTGACCCGCCGCTGCGCCGCCCACTCCTTCGTCAGCAGCCGCCGTGGCTCGAAGTCCGCGAACGCCGGGTCGCCCGCGAAGCGGTGCCGGTCCTCGAACGCCAGCTTCTTCGCCTCGACCATGTGGTGCACGGCGTCGGGCGACAGGTGCCCCCATGCGCCCAGATCGTAGCCCTCGACGATGTTCAACTCTTCGAGCAGGATCACGCCCTGCGAGTTCGGCGGCGTCTCGTACACCGTGCAGCCGCGGTACTCCGTGCTCAGCGGCTCCAGCACGTCGGCGCGGTGCCCCGCCAGATCCTCCGCCGTCACGTAGCCGCCCGACGCCTGCACCGCCGCAGCGATGCGCTCCGCGATCGCGCCGCGGTAGAACGCGTCGCGGCCGCTCTGCGCGATCGCGTCGAGCGTATCCGCCAGCGCCGGCTGCCGGTACGGCGCGCCGAATGCCGGCGCCGCGCCGTCGCGGTAGAGCGCCGCCGCCATCGTCGGGTACTTCGCGAAGAGCAAGCGCGCCGCCGCGAGCGAGAGCGCCAGCTCGCGCGACGCCGGGAAGCCGTCGCGCGCGTAACCGATCGCCGGCGCCAGCAGGTCGGCGCGCGGCATGCCGCACCAGCGCGCGTGGAACTCCTGCCACGCGTCGACCAGCCCCGGCACGGCGACCGCGCCGCCGCCGTGCGCCGGTATGCCGCCGGCGTAGCGGTCGGGCGTCGCCGCCGCGGGCGCGCGCCCGCCCGAGCAGATCGCCGTGACGCGGCCCTCCCTGCGCGGATAGACCAGGATGTAGGCGTCGCCGCCCAGGTGGTTGCGGTGCGGCTTCACGACGGGCAGCAGCGCCGACATCGCCAGCGCCGCGTCGAAGGCGTTGCCGCCGCGGCGCAGCACGTCCACCCCCGTCTGCGAGACGAGCGGGTACTCCGACGCGACCATGCCGTGCGTGCCGAGCACCGGTCCGCGCGCGGGCGGGGCGTCCGTCATCGTGTGCCTCCTTCAGCCGCGATGCGCTCAAGCGCCTCGCGGGCCAGCGCCACCATGCGGCGCTCGTCCTTGAACGCGAGCGCGCGCTCCGCCTCGGCGATCTCGTGCCAGCGCGCCTCCACGACCTCGTGATCGTGGTCGTCCGTGCTGCCGCCGAGGTAGCGCAGCAGGTACATGTGCACGGTCTTGCGCACGCGCGCCGGCTCCGCCTCGAAGCGCGACACGTACGTGTAGGCTACGTCGCCCAGCGGCACGACGATCTCGGCGTCCACGCCGGCCTCCTCGCGTACCTCGCGCACCGCCGCCCGCTCGGCCGGCTCGCCGTCTTCGATCCAGCCTTTCGGCAGTTGCCAGCGGTGCTCGTGCGTGCGGATCAGCGCCACCTCGAAGCCGCCGCCCGCGCGCTCGCGGTACACCACGCCGCCGGCCGACACCTCGACGCGCGTCCTCATCGCCGCGGAGGGCGCTCTTTCTTCGCGGGCTTGCGGGAGCGCTCCGCCGGCTTCGCGCCCTTTCCCCCGTTCGGCGAGACGCTCGTCGGCGCGATGGTCTCGCGCGTCCCGCGGTTCACCTCCATCGCCCGCTTGGTCATCGCTTCGAGGGCCTCGGTGACCTTGCGGAAGAGCGTGCCCGGCGCGTACGTGCCGCCGGCGCGGAGCTTGCCCGCGGGCGTGCCTGTCAGCAGCTCGATGCCCTGTTCGATGCCGGCGACGGACCAGACGTGGAAGCGCCCCGCCTTCACCGCCTCCACGACCTCCGGCTTGAGCATCAGGTTGCGCACGTTGTCGCGCGGGATCATCACGCCCTGCTCGCCGGTCAGCCCCTTCGCCTTGCAGACGGCGTAGAAGCCCTCGATCTTCTCGTTCGCGCCGCCGATCGCCTGCACCTCGCCGAGCTGGTTCACGGAGCCGGTGACGGCGATGCCCTGCTTCAGCGGCGCGTCGGCGATCGCCGAGAGCAGCGCGTACAGCTCCGTCGACGAGGCGCTGTCGCCATCGACCTCGTCGTATACCTGCTCGAACGTCAGGCTGGCGGAGAACGAGAGCGGCTGCCGCTGGGCGAACTTACCGTTCAGGTAGCCCTGCAAGATCAGAAAGCCCTTGCTGTGCGACGGCCCGCTCTTCTGGATCTCGCGCTCGAGGTTGATCACCTGCCCGCGGCCCATGCTCACGCGCGCGGTGATGCGCGACGGCCGCCCGAAGGCGTAGTCGCCCAGGTCGTACACGGACAGACCGTTCACCTGCCCGGTCACCGCGCCATCCACATCGACCTTGATCGTGCCGTTGGCGATGAACTCCTGCACGCGGTCCTCGACGAGGCTGGATCGGTACACCTTCTGATCGATCGCCTGGTCCACGTGCGCCGCGGTGACGGTGCCGGCGCCCGCGTCGCACGCCCAGTAGTCGGATTCGACCACGAGATCCACGATGTCGATCATGCGCAGTGAGAGCTTCTGCTGGTCCGAGACCATGCGGCTGCTCTGCTCGATGATGCGCGCGACCGCGCCGCGATCGAAGGGCCGCGTGCCCAGCTCCTTCACCTCGTGCGCGATGAAGCGCGCGTACAGCAGCGCGTGCTCGTCGGTGCGTTCGACGTCGATCGTGAAGTCGGCCTTCGCCTTGAACAGCTTGCGGAAGTCGTCGTCCAGGGTCTGCAGGATCTGGTAGACGGCGTTGGTGCCGATCATCGCGACTTTGACGTTGAGCGGGATCGGCTCGGGCGAGAGCGTGACCGTGGGGATGACGCTGAACTGGTCACCCATGTTCTCCAGGCGCACCTGCTGGTTGCGCAGCGCGCGCTTCAGCGTCTCCCACACCAGCGGCGCCGTCAGCACATCCAGGGCGCGCACGACGAGGAAGCCGCCGTTCGCGCGGTGCAGGTCGCCGGGCTTGATCAGCGTGTGGTCCGTGACCATGGAGCCGAAGCTCGAGCGATAGTCGACGCGCCCGAACAGGTGGTAGAACGTCGGCGAGTCGGCGATGACGACCGGCGCGTGTGCGTCCTGCGCGTGCGTGACGATCACGTTGACCTTGTAGCGGTCGAAGACGCCGTCGCGGGGCATCATCGGCAGGCCCGGGATGATCGGCTGCTGCTGTTCCTCCGGCGACCGGAAGTCGCCGATGTGCGTCAGCAGGTCCGCGCCGAGGGCCTCCAGGTACGCGACGACCGCGGCCTCGTCCTTGAAGTCGCGCTTCAGCTCGTCGAGCCGCGGGGTAAGCAGCGCGAGCATGAGCTGGCGGTCCAGCTCGCTGAGCAGCTGTCCGGCTTCGCGGTCCAGGCGGCGCAGCTGCGGCGCCATCTGCGCGATGATCGAGTCGAGTTCGGCGGTGTGCCCCTGGATCTGCTGCTTGCGCTCGTCCGTGAGCAGGTCGTACTGCTCCTTCGTAATCGGCTTAGCGTCGAGCAGCGGCACGGTCGTGATGCCCATCGGCGTGACGCTGACCGCCATCTCGCGCGCCTTCGCCTCGGTCTCCAGCGCCTCGAAGAAGCGCTCGCGCTGGGTCTGCACCTCGCGGTTCACCTGGTCGTGGCGGCGCGCGTACTCGTCGCTCTCGAACGCGCGCGGCACGTCACGGCGCAGAGCCGTCACGAGGTCCTCGACCTCGGTGCTGAGCTGGTGGCCGCGGTCGGGCGGAAGGCTCAGCGCGCGCGGCCGCGCCGGCTCGGAGAAGTTGAAGACGTAGCACCAGTCGCGGGGCGCCGGGCGCGTCGCGGCGATGCGATCGAGCTGCGTCCGCACTTCCGTCGAGCGGCCCGTGCCCGGTATGCCGGCGACGTAGACGTTGTAGCCGGCGGCCTCGATGCCAAGGCCGAAGTCCAGCGCGCGGACGGCGCGGTCCTGGCCGACCGTCCCTTCCAGGGGCTGAAGCTCCGCCGTCGTGCGGAACGGCAACGTGCGCGGATCGCACGCGCGTCGCAGGGCGTTCGGGGCGACGCGCAGGGACCGTTTCGGGGCGGCTGTCATGGTGCCTCCTTCCGCTCGTCCACATCGTAGCGCGGGGCGGCCGCGGGCGGGCGGTTCGATGGGTACACGCGCCGCGTAGCCATTATGATGGCCGCATAGCGAACGCAGGGAGCCACGATTGACCAACGAATCCGGGACGGCGGAGGAGCGCGGGCCGGGCCGGCGCATCGCCGGCAGCGAGGCGCTTCGCAGGTGGCTCCGCCGCCTGGGCGCGTCCGCGCGGGCGGCGCGCGTCGACATCGCCGTCGTCGCCTCGATCACTCTGCTGGCGGCCGTGCTGCGGCTCTGGCACCTGGGTACGGTGCCGCTGGGCCTGCACGGCGACGAGGCCTGGACCGGCCTCGACGCCCGCCGCATCCTCCGTGAGGGCTGGATCGGCCCGTACGTCGGCAGCGCCCTCGGCCAGCCGGCAGGCCCCCTTTACTTCACGGCGCTGCTGTTCAAGTTCATGCCCGAGACCACGTTCACGGCGCGCTTCTCGATGGCGCTCTTCGGCATCGCGACGGTGCCCGTCATGTACCTGGCGTTCGCGTCGATGTTCAACCGCACGGTGGCGGCGTTCTCGGCGCTGCTGCTGACGGTGATGATGTGGCACCTGCATCTGAGCCGCACCGCCTTCATGGTGACGGCCTGGCCGTTCATGGAGATGCTGGTGCTGTGGCTGTTGTGGGCGGCGATGCGCCGCCGCGGCGTCTGGCTGTTCGTGCTCGCCGGCGCCGTCCACGGCCTCGGCCTGTACAGCTACAACGCGTACACGCTCTTCATGCCGGTGCCGTTCGTCGCGCTGCTCTGGTGGTTCTTCGATCGCCCGACGCCTCTGCTGCGGCGTCACTGGCTGCGACTGACGCTCGCCTTCAGCATCGCCGCGCTGCTCGCGGCGCTGCCGCTGATCCGGTACGTGCACGACCACGGCGACGTCTATCGCACGCACCAGCAAGTGGTCGCGCTCACGTATCAGGACTCGTGGAAGCAGGCGGACGTGCTGGGCAAGACAGAGCTCATCTGGGATCGCGCGCGCGAGTGGGGGAGCGGTCTGATCTACGGCGACCGCCCGGACATGGGCGACGGTCTCGCCACGCAGGGTCATCCGGTGGTTGACCCGATCGTGGTCGGCCTCGCGCTCGTGGGATTGGCCGTGGCTGTCTGGAACATCCGCAAGCGTGAGTATGCCGTGGTGTTGGCGGTCACGGTGCTGTTACCGTGGGGCGCGCTGCTCACGGTGCGCGACGGACTGTTCCGGCGGACGCTGGGGCTGGCGCCGTTCGTCGCGTTGCTGGCGGCGCTGGTGCTGGCGCGGCTGTGGGACTACGGCTGGCGCAGGAGAGACCGGTGGCGCTACGTGTACCTGGCCGTCGCGGCGGGCGTCGTGCTGTTCGTCGGCTCGCACGCCGTCTGGCAGTACTTCGGGCCGGTGCAGGACGACGTCTATCTGCAGTACGTCTACCCCTACCAGCTGGATGCCGCGTCGCGCTACATCGACACGCTGCCGCCTGACACGTACGTCTACTTCTGGAGCGACCGGTGGCCTTTTCGCTATGAGACGCGGCGCTTCCTCGCGCCTCATGCGATGGGCAGCGACCGCTCGTCGGAGTACCAGGAGGCGGCCATTCCGCCCGGAGGCTCCGGCTTTGACGCTGACCCCGCCTACGCGCGCGTCGCGTTCGTCTTCCTGGGCAACTACCTGGACGATGTCACGAGCGTGGAAGCGACGTACCCCGACGGACAACTCACGGAACGGAAGCGCGGCGACGAAGTGCTGTTTCGCGCGTACTACGTGGAGCGCCCCCAGAACTGACGCGCACGGTGTCAGCCGCCCGCCTGGCCCACGCCGCGCGGTTCGACGCGCGGCGGCGGCTCCTGTGCCTGTCGCGGCGGTGGCGCACCGCCCGCATCGACCGGCAGCGTGAACGCGAACGTCGTACCGCGGCCGGGCGTCGACTCGACCCGGATCTCGCCCCCGTGCGCCCGCACGATCTCGCGCGAGATCGTGAGCCCCAGCCCGGCGCCGGTGCCCTGCTTCTCGCCGCTGCTGCGATAGAAGCGGTCGAAGACGTGCGGCAGCTCCTCGGCGTCGATGCCGTTGCCGCTGTCCGTCACGTAGAACTCGAGGAATCCGCCGCCCGCCCGCCGCACGCCCGCATCGACGCGTCCGCCGCGCGGCGTGTGCCGGAAGGCGTTGTCGAGCAGGTTGCCCAGCACCTGTTCGATCCGATCGAAGTCGGCGACGACGAACGCGTCGGCGTCGGTGCCGGCGGGCGTACGTACGTCCAGCGTCACGCCTTCGTCCTCCGCACGTATCGAGAACACGTCGCGCACGTGCGCCAGCAGCTCCAACGCGCGGACGTCTGCCAGGCTCATCGCCTGCTGCCCGGACTCGATGCGCGAGAGGTCCAGCAGCTCGCCCACCAGGTGGAGCAGGCGCCGTGACTCGAAGTCGATCACACGGGCGGCGCGCGTGCGCTCGTCTTCGGTGTCGAGCGTGCCGTCCAGCATCGCCTGGGAGAAGCCGCGGATCGACGTCAGCGGCGTCTTCAGCTCGTGCGAGACGTTGGCCAGAAACTCGCGCAGGGCGCGCTGCGACGTCTGTACGGAGTCGGCCATGGTGTTGACATCGTGCGCCAGCGCGCGCACCTCCGCCGGTCCGGCGATCGGTACGCGCTGGCGGTAGTCACCGCGGGCGACGGCGCGGATGCCGCCCGTCACCCTGCCCAGCGGCCGGTACATCCACGCCCACAGCACGAAGGCCGCCAGCAGCGCGGCGACCAGGCCGATCGCCCCGGCGAACAGCAGGCGCGGCAGCAGGTCCCGGAAGACCTGCCGCCCGGTCGCCTGCGGCAGCGCGACGACGATCGCGGCGACGCCCGCGGGCTGCGCGCGGACGACGCGCGGCATCGGCACGGCGACGTAGAGCAGCGTGCCGCCGCTGCTGACCTTGTGCGTGTGCGTCGGCAGTTCGGCGAAGTTGGGGCCGCGTTCGGGCGCCGGCGGCACCGGGAAGGTCTCGCCCGCCAACTGCGGATTCGACCCGGCGCCGACCACGCGTCCTTTCTCGTCCATCAGCAGGACGATGACGCCCGTATCCTGCGACGCCTGCCGCAGGTACGCATTCAAGTCGTTGCGGAACTGTTGGGCGCCGCCCGCATCGCGGGCGGTGTTGGCGGGCGCGATCGACACGTTGTAGTAGACCGGCGCGGCAACGGAGCGAAGCGTGCTGGCCGTGAGCTGATCGTGGTAGCCGCCGAGCCGTGTGAACAGCGCCACGCCGGCCGCTACCAGCGTGATGCACACGATGAGGACGAACGAGACGAGCAGCCGGGACCGGAGGCTTCTGAACACAGGCCCGCCTATCGGCCGCTCTCGTCGACCAGCTTGTAGCCGACGCCGCGTACCGTCGTGATACCCAGGCCGGAGCCGGCGAGCTTCGCGCGGACGTGTTGCACGTGGACGTCCACGGTGCGCGTCTCGCCGTAGAAACTGTAGCCCCAGACGCGGTCGAGCAGCTGCTCCCGCGTGAGCACGATGCCCGCATTCTCCGCGAGCGCCGCCAGCAGGTCGAACTCCTTCGTCCGCAGGGCCAGGTCGCGGCCGGCGGCGGTCGCCTCGCGGCGCGCCTTGTCGATCAGCAGGTCGCCGAGACGGATCACCGACGCGGCGACCGGGTCGTTCGCGTTCTCGGCGCGGCGCAGGATCGCCTTGACGCGCGCCACGAGTTCGCGCGGATTGAACGGCTTGGTGAGGTAGTCGTCCGCGCCCAGCTCCAGGCCGACGATCTTGTCCACGTCCTCGTCGCGGGCGGTGAGCATGATGATCGGGACGTTGCTCTCCAGCCGCAGCTGCTTGCAGACGTCGTAGCCGCTCATGCCGGGCAGCATGAGGTCCAGCACGACGAGGTTCGGGCTCAGCTGCTGGATCTTTTCGAGCGCGCTGGTCCCGTCGCCGGCCCAACTCACGTCGAAGCCTTCCTTCTGCAGGTACAGCGACGCGAGCTCGCGGATGTGTTCGTCGTCGTCGACGATCATCACCTTGCCGGCGGCGGCCATAGCGCTCCCTTTCATCCGTACGTGTCCTCCCTCAGAGTATCGTCTCCCGGGCACCGGCTGCGGCGGGTGGCAACCACGTAAACAGCGGCGAAATCGCCGCAAATCGTCGTGGGCCGGGGTCGCGGAGCGGCCCGCCG
>JBGQBE010000009.1:0-79853 GCA_041494685.1 Dehalococcoidia bacterium
CTCGCGCTCCGCGGCCTGCGCGGCGGCGCGCGCCTGCTCCGCGGTCACCGTCATGTACGCGTTGAGCCGCGGGTTGAGGCGCTCGACGCGCGCCAGCACGGCGTCCGTCAGCTCGACCGGGCTGATCTCCTTCGCGGCGATGCGGCGCGCGACATCTTCCAGCGGCTGCAGGCACACGCCCTCTTCGATCGCCATCTCGTCACCTCCGTCGTCCTGGTCGCGCGCAGAGAGCGCGCCGCCGATGCGATCCTACGCGCCGGGGCGCAACGGTCAACCGGCAGCGCTGTCTCGTGCCGCCTCGACCGCCCGCACGAGCGCGGGCAGCGCGACGCCTGCCGGCTGCCGCAGCGCCGCCACGACGTGCGGCGAGAACGGCGTCGGCTCCGGGTTCACCTCGATCAGCGTGCCGCCGCGTTCGAGCACCATCTCGGGGAACCACGCAGCCGGCGTGACGGTCGCCGACGTGCCGGCGATCAGCATGCAGTCGGCGCGCTCGACCTCGTCGTAGCAGGAGCGCAGGGCCGCTTCCGGGATGGTCTCGCCGAACATGACGGTGTCGCTCTTCAGCACGCCGCTGCACCGGGCGCAGCGCGGCGGCAGCTCGCTGAGGTCCGCTTCGGCGAAGGGCCAGCGTCCGCCGCAGTCGATGCAGCGGACCTTCGTGCGGTTGCCGTGGATCTCCGTCACGGCGCTGCTGCCAGCGACGAAGTGCAGGTTGTCGATGTTCTGCGTGATCGTGTGGCACAGCACGCCGACCGCCTCCAGCCGCGCCAGCGCGTGGTGCGCCGGATTTGGCCGCGCGGCGGCCAGCGCGCGCGAGAACTCGTCGTCGGCGGCGCGGCGCGCCAGCATCTCCTGCCAGGCGGCGCCGGGGTCGGCGAGGAAGCGGCGGTAGCCGTCCATCGGCGGCTCGCCGCGCTTCGTCCACAGCCCGCCCTCGCCGCGGAACGGCGGGATGCCGCTCTCGACCGAGATGCCCGCGCCGACGAGCGCGATCGCGTAGCGCGCGGAGGCCAGCGCCTGCGCGGCGCGTGTGAGATCTGCGGTGGCGTCGTCGGTCATCGTCGTCTCGCTGCCTGCGCGGCCACGGTCAGCGGCGGGGGCCGGCGCCCTCGCGCGGGGCGCGGATCAGCCCTTCCTGCGCCACCGAGGCGACGCGCACGCCCGCCTGGTCGTACATCTGCGCCAGGATCAGCGCCCGCGCCTCGTGGGCCACCGGGCTCTCGCTGGTGTAGAGCAGCCAGCCGTCGAAGCGGGGCGTGCGGTGGAACCAGATGGCGTGGTCCAGGCTGGCCGAGTTCATGCCGCCGCGCGGGATGCCGTGCGGCTGACGCGCCGTCGCGATCAGGCCGCTGTCGCTGGCGTACGCCATCATCGCGGCGTGGATGGCGGGGTCGTCGGGCAGGGTGCCGCGGACGCGCATCCAGACGCGGCGGCGCGGCGTGTCGCCGGGCGGCGGGCCGTCGCGGTCCACCGCCAGCACCTCGATCGGATTCTGGCGGCGCCAGCGCTCCATCATCGCGCTGTGCTCCGTGTTGTCGATGCGCATGAACTCCCACTCGGGCAGCCCGTCCGGCCCCGGGAGGTCCGGCGCCGGCTCCTGGTGCGAGATGCCCTCCTGCGGCTTCACGAAGCTGCACGAGAGGTTGAAGATCGCCTCGCCCGACTGGTACGCGACGACGTCGCGCGTCGTGAAGGATCGGCCGTCGCGGATTCGGTAGACGACGTAGCGGATCGGCACGGCGTACTTGCCGGGCCGCAGGAAGTAGGCGTGCAGCGAGTGCAGCGCGCCCTCGTCCTCGACCGTGCGGTAGGCCGCCATCACCGACTGCGCTGCGACGAGGCCGCCAAACAGCCGGAACTCGCCCGGCCCCGGGTCGCCGAGGAAGAGGTCGCGGTCCATCCGCTCCAGGTCGAGCTGCTTGAGCAGGCGCTCGAGCGGTACCGGGTTCTCGTCGTACGTCGTCATCAGATCGAGGGTAGCGAACGGCGGGGGGAGGCGCGAATGCGAGGATGGACGCAGACGGGCCCGCGACGGATCCGTCGCGGGCCTGCTAACTAGCTGAGCTGAAGTGCGGACCAGCTGACCCGCTACTTGTCGCGCTCCGCGCCGGCTTCGAGCGCGGCCTGCGCCGCCGCCAGGCGGGCGATCGGCACGCGGAACGGCGAGCAGCTCACGTAGTCGAGGCCGATCTGGTGGAAGAACTCCACGGATCGCGGCTCGCCGCCGTGCTCGCCGCAGATGCCGAGCTTCAGCGCCGGCCGCGCCGCGCGCCCGGACGCAATCGCTTGCTTCATCAGCGACCCGACGCCGACCTGGTCGATCGTCTCGAACGGATTGTCCTTGAGGATGCCCATCTCCAGGTACCTCGCCAGGAACTTGCCCTCCGCGTCGTCGCGGCTGCAACCCAGCGTCGTCTGCGTCAGGTCGTTGGTGCCGAACGAGAAGAACTCCGCCGTCTTCGCGATCTCGCCGGCGGTGAGCGCCGCGCGCGGCAGCTCGATCATCGTGCCGAACTGGTACTTGAGCTGCGTGCCAGCCGACTCCATCTCGCGGCGGGCCGTCGTCTCCAGCAGCGTGCGCAGGTGCGCCAGCTCGGTCTCGAAGCCCACCAGCGGGATCATGATCTCCGGCAGCACGTCGATGCCTTCCTTCGAGAGCTTGATCGCCGCGCGGAAGATCGCTTGCACCTGCATCACGTTGATCTCCGGGTAGAGGACGCCCAACCGGCAGCCGCGCAACCCCAGCATCGGGTTCTGCTCGCGCACGGCGTTGACGTTCGCGAGCATCGCTTCCGCGGCGCTCAGCTCGGCCGAGCGGGGTGACGTGATGCGCAGCCGCGTCACCTCTTCGAGCAGGGCGTCGTGGTCCGGCAGGAACTCGTGCATCGGCGGGTCGATCAGGCGGATGGTGACGGGCTTGCCGGCCATGACGCGGAAGATCTTCTCGAAGTCGCCCTGCTGCATCGGCAGGATCTTCTCCAGCGCGCCGCGGTAGTGGCCCATCGGCCCCTCCATGCGGCCGAGCACGTCGTGCAGGCGCTCCTCAAGGTGCGCCTTCTTGTCGCCGTTCGTGTTGTCGATCTCCCGCCGCAGCGCTTCGGCCTCGGTCTCCAGGTTCTTCGCGTCGGCGGCGGCGAGCAGCATCTCGCGCACGGCCGGAAGCCGGTCGGGGTGCAGGAACATGTGCTCGGTGCGGCAGAGGCCGATGCCCGTCGCGCCGAATTCGATCGCCTTGGCCGCGTCGGCCGGCGTATCGGCGTTCGTGCGCACCTTCAGGCGCGCGACGTCGTCCGCCCAGGACAGGAACTCCTGGAACTCCGGGAAGATCACCGGCGGGATCATCGGGATGGCGCCCAGGAGCACGCGGCCCGCCGTCCCGTCGATCGTGAGCATCTGCTCGTTCTCGATCGTCACTCCCTCGATGGAAAACGATCGCGCCTCCTCGTCGACGGAGATCGACTCGCAGCCGGCCACGCACGGCTTGCCGAACCCGCGCGCGACGAGCGCCGCGTGACTGCTCAGGCCGCCGCGCTCGGTGAGAATGCCCTGCGACTCGTGCATGCCTTGCACATCGTCCGGCGACGTCTCTTCGCGGACCAGGACGACGGCTTCGCCGCTGCCGCCGCGCCGCGCCGCCTCGTCCGAGTCGAACACGGTCGCGCCGGCCGCCGCTCCCGGCGACGCCGCGAGGCCGTGGGCGATCTCGACGAACTGCGATCCGCGCGCGAGCGCATCGGTGCTCGCCTTCGCGCGCCCCTCGTGCGACATCGCGCGCCACGCGTCGGCGGCGATCGTCTTCACGTCGTCGCCTTCGAACCAGATCACCGCCGGCTTCGACGCCAGTGCGCTGCCGAGACGCCGCGACGCATCGGCGATCGTGATCGTCTTCACGCGCGGATCGAGTTGCGGGTGCAGCAGCTCGTCGAGGCGCTGCGCCGGCAGCCGCTGGAGTGCTTCCTGCTTCGTGATCAGCCCCTCGCGCGCCATGTCGACCGCGATCTTCACGGCGGAGCGCGCGGCCCGCTTGGCGACGCGGCACTGCAGGAAGTAGAGCCGTCCCTTCTCGAACGTGAACTCGACGTCCATCATGTCGCGGAAGTGCCGCTCCAGCGTGTGGCAGATGTCCGCGAACTGCTTGTAGAGCGGCGGATTGTCCTTCGCGAGCTGGCTGATCGGGTTCGGCGTGCGGATGCCGGCGACGACGTCCTCGCCCTGGGCGTTGATCAGGTACTCGCCGCTGATCTCGTTCTCGCCAGTGGACGCGTCGCGTGTGAAGGCGACGCCCGTGCCGGAGTCGGCGCCCATGTTGCCGAAGACCATCGTCTGGATGTTGACGGCGGTGCCCAGGTCGTGCGGGATCTTCTCGATCTCGCGGTAGCGAAAGGCGCGCTCGTTGTTCCAGGAGTTGAAGACGGCGCGGACTGCCAGCTCCAACTGCTGCATCGGCTCGTCGGGGAAGTCCTTGCCGGTCTCCGCGCGCACGTGATCCTTGAAGGCGCGCACGACCCCCCGCAACGCGTCGCGCGAGAGCTGCCAGTCCTCCGACACGGCGGCGGCCTTCTTCGCGTCGTCGAAGATGCGGTCGAACTTCTTGCGCTCCAGCTCCAGCACGATGTCGGAGAACATCATGATGAAGCGGCGGTAGGCGTCGAGCGCGAAGCGCTCATCGCCGGAGCCGGCCGTGAGGCCCTGCAGCGTCGTCTCGTTCAGGCCGAGGTTCAGGACGGTGTCCATCATGCCGGGCATCGAGAACTTGGCGCCGGAGCGCACCGAGACCAGCAGCGGCGTCTTCGGGTCGCCGAACGTCTTACCCGCGGCCTGCTCGACCGTCGCCAGCGCGGCGCGCACGTCGTCCATCAGGCCGTCGGGGAGCTTCATGCCGAGCCGGGTGTAGGCGTTGCACGCCTCGGTGGTGATGGTGAAGCCGGGCGGGACCGGGAGGCCCAGGTTCGTCATCTCGGCGAGATTTGCGCCCTTGCCTCCGAGCAGATCCTTCTGGTCCTTGTGCCCCTCGTGGAACAGGTAGACGTACTTCTTCGACATGACTTCTCCCATCTCTTCCGCGCCATCCCGCCCGCGGCGGGGGCTCAGTGTGCGTGCGCCAGCGTCGTCACCGGGCGCGACTGCACGATGTAGAACGCGCCGTCCGCCTCCGCCCACTCGATGTCCTGCGGGCTGCCGTAGTGCTCCTCCACCCGCCGGACGATGCCGGCCAGGCGGGCGATCTCCTCGTCGTTCAGCTTGGGCCGCGTGCGCTGCACGGCGGGCAGGTCCTGCCAGCCGTTTGTCTCCAGTCCGTCGCCGCCCGTATGGACGAGCGCCGTCCGCTGCTCGACCACGGTGCGCTCCAGCACCGTCAGCGTCGCCTTGTCCACGACGTACATGTCGGGCGTCACGATACCCGAGACCAGCGCTTCGCCGAGGCCCCGCACCGCTTCAATAACGATCTCGCTGTGCGAGTGCGATACCGGGTCGATCGTAAAGGCGACGCCAGCCCGCGCCGAGGGCACCATCCGCTGCACCGGCACGGCGATGGCGCAGGAGAGGTGGTCGATGCCGGCCTGCGCGCGGTAGTGGATAGCCTGCGGCTCGAAGAGCGACGCCCAGCACGCCCGGACCGCGTCGATGACGGTGGCGGCGCCGCTGATGTTGAGCAGCGTGCGCTGCTGTCCGGCGAAGGACGCCGCGTCGGTGTCCTCGGCCGTCGCGCTGGAGCGCACGGCGACCAGCCCCTCGCCCAGGTTCCGGTATGCGCCGGCGATGGCTGCCGAGCACGCGGGAGAGAGGACGCTTGACGTAACGGCTGCGCGCGCCTGCGCGCCGGCGTACTCAAGGGCGGCGCGGTCGCTGGCGTCGAGCGGGGCGAGGATGGCGTGGAGTTTATCGTTGAGGTTAGCCTCGTCCAGATACGCGCGGTAGGCGTCCGTGGTGACGATGAAACCCGGAGGCACAGGTATGCCAGCGCGCACGAGTTCGCCAAGATTGGCGCCCTTGCCGCCTGCGAGGTCGACGTCCCCGCGGCCTACATCCCGAAACCAGACGACGTGCGGCGTAGCGCCCAACGAGCGGCGGCCTCCGTAGTGACCACGACATGATGAATGCCCAATCTGCGAAGCGCTGGATTATACCACCGCACCGGTTAGGCGAAGCCCCATCGTGGGTGGCGATTCCCACCCCGGCGGGCTGCGCAAACCGCAACCGCGGCCTGTTGCTACGGCCGCCCGCCCCGGGCGATGATGCGTGGCACGCCAGAGTCGAGAGAGAGGGTGCCGACATGTATGACGTGATCGTTGTCGGGGCGCGCTGCGCCGGATCGCCGCTGGCGATGTTGCTGGCGCGCCGGGGCCACCGCGTGCTGGTGGTCGACCGCTCCACCTTCCCGAGCGACATCATGTCGACCCACTATATCCAGCCCGACGGCGTCCAGCGGCTCCAGCGGTGGGGGCTGTACGACTTGGTGATGGCGACGAACTGTCCGCCCATCCCGTCGATCACGTTCCACCTCGGGGGCATCCCGATGCCCGCCCCGAAAGACCCGACGCTGCCCGACGCCATCTGCCCGCGCCGCATCGTGCTCGACAAGATCCTCGTCGATGCGGCGTGGGAGGCCGGCGCCGAGCTCCGTGAGGCGTTCTCGGTGCAGGAGATCTTGATCGAAGACGGCGCCGTCGTGGGCCTGCGCGGCCGCAACAGCGATGGCGCGATGGTGGAGGAGCGCGCGCGTGTGACCGTCGGCGCCGACGGCATGCACTCGCTCGTGGCGCGCACCGTCGACGCCGCCGAATACGACACCCGGCCCGCTTACTCGTGCGGCTACTACTCCTACTTCAGTGGCGTCCCGCTGGATGGCGCGGAGGCATACGTCGGCGACAAGGCCGGCGTCCTCGCGTTTCCCACGAACGATCGCCTGACCTGCATCGGCGCCGGCGCGCCCCGGGAGTTCTTCCACGCATACCGGGCCGATATTGAGGGCAACTTCTTCCGGCTTATCGCAAAGGCTTCCCCCGCGTTCGCCGAGCGCGTGCGCGCGGGCAAGCGCGAAGAGCGCTGGACCGGCACGGCGGACACGGACAACTTCTTCCGTCAGCCGTACGGTCCCGGTTGGGCGCTCTGCGGCGACGCCGGCTACCACAAGGACTTCGTCACCGGCCTCGGCATCGCGGACGCGTTCCGCGACGCGGAGTTTCTCTCGGACGCGCTCCACGCCGGGCTGTCGGGCCGCCAGGCGCTGGACGAGGCACTCGCCGCATACCAGCGCCGGCGCGACGAGGCGGCGAAGCCGATGTACGACGTGACGGTCCAGATCGCGCAGTTCCCGTCGCTTGAAGAGATGATGGCCGGTGTGGCGCAGAACGCCCAGCAGGCCGGGTAGTACGCTCCGTCTTACGATCGATCGGCGGACGCCAGCGACTCCATCCGTGCGAACAGCGCGGCGGCATCGACCGCCCTGACGTTCTGCTCGTCGAGCCAGCCGCGGAAGGCGTCCGCATCCCACGTGCCGCGCTGCGTGAGCGCGTCGAGGTCGTCCCAGCAGGGCGCCGGGCGGTGCAGGTCCATCAGCGCGCGGTTCCGTTCGACGATCGCGCGCGCCGCTCCTGACGCGAATGCCCCCTCCACGACGGCGCTCTTGCGGCCGAGCGCCCCACGCACGCGGTCGGCATCGCCGAAGTACGCGTCGAGCGGCGCCGCGGCCAGCAGCCGCACGGCCGACTGCTCGCCGACGCCCGGCACGCCCGGCAGATCGTCCGAAGCGTCGCCGACGAGCGCGCGATAGTCGAGGAAGCGCTCGCGGGGAAACGGCGGCGCGTCCGCGCCGGCACGCGGGAACATCGCGGCGAAGAAGCCGGCGTCGTCGATCACGATCTTGCGCACGGGCGAGTAGATGCTGGTCGCGGGGCCGACGAGCTGCAGGAAGTCGCGGTCGGTCGAGATGATCCGCGCGTGACCGCCGCGGTTGCGCCGCACGAGGCCGGCGATCAGGTCGTCGGCCTCGGTGTCGGGCGCGCGCAGCACCGACACCGGCAGCCAGCGCGCGGTGTCGCGGAACTCGTCGATCGCGGCCAGCACGATGGGCTCGTTCGCGACGAACTTCGGGTCGCGCTCGCGGCCGGTCTGGTACGCGGGATAGATCGCGCGGCGGCGGACCGGCCGTCCCTGGTCGAAGCAGACCGCCACGTCGCTGAATGCGTCGTCCGGCGGCGCGCCCGGCGCCACGCCGCCGCGCGCGATCGCGCCCAGCGCCATCGATGCCAGACCCAGCAGCGCGACGCGGAGCTGGCGGTCCGGCGTCTCCGGCTTCATCGCGCGTTCGAGCGCGTAGTAGCCGGCCCAGGCGAGATTGTTGCCGTCGAGGATGAGAAGCATCGCCACATTGTGGGCCACGGCGGCCCGCGGCGGCCAGCGCGGCGTATCGTGCCGCGCCACGTGCGGGGTACAATCGCGCCGTGGAAGAAGCGCTGACACCGATCCGGCGCCAGTACCTCGACGTGAAGCGTCGGTATCCGCACGCCATCGTCTTCTTCCGACTGGGCGACTTCTACGAGACGTTCGACGACGACGCGGAGCTCTGTGCGCGCGAGCTGGATATCACGCTCACGTCGAAGCCGATGGGCAAGGGGCTGCGCGTGCCGCTGGCCGGCATCCCCTACCACGCGGTCGAGGCGTACGTCGCGAAGCTGATCGCGAAGGGCTACAAGGTCGCGCTCTGCGAGCAGATGGGCGACCCGGCGACGGCGAAGGGGCTCGTCGAGCGCCGCGTCACCCGCGTGGTCACGCCCGGCACGCTGATCGAGGGGGCGCTGCTCGACGAGCGAGCGAACAACTACCTGGCGTGCATCGCGCCGGGCCGCCGCGGCCGCGGCGACGACCCGTGGCGCGGCGACGCCGGCTTCGCCTACGTCGACATCAGCACCGGCGAGTTCGTTGCGGGCGCGCTCACGGGCGAGCAGGCCGCGGCGGAGCTGGCGCGCGTGCAGCCGGCCGAGGTGTTGCTGCCGGAGGGCGTCGAGCCTCCTCCGTGGCTGGCGCCCGCGCTGAATGTGACGCGCGTGGAGCCGCTGTGGTTCGACGCGGAGCTGGCGACGGTGACGGTGCAGGAGCACTTCCGCGTCGCCTCGCCCGAGGCGTTCGGCATCGACCGTGCGTCGCCGGCGGTGGCGGCGGCCGGCGCGGCGCTGCTCTACCTGCGCGAGAACCAGGCGGCGAGCGCGCCGCTCGTCACGTCGATCCGGGCGCATCACCCGGCGGAGCACGTCGGGCTGGACGCGCACACCATGCGCAACCTCGAGTTGTTCACGGCCGGCCGCGACCTGCGCCGCGACGGCTCGCTGCTGGAGACGCTGGACCTGACGCGCACGTCGATGGGCGCGCGGCTGCTGCGCCGCCGCCTCGGCCAGCCGCTGGTGGGGATCGCGGCGATCGACCGCCGGCTCGACGCGGTGGAGTTCTGCTGCGAGAGCGCGCTGCGCCGCGCGCGTCTGGCGGAGCTGCTGGGGGGCGTGCCGGACCTCGAACGACTGGTGGCGCGCGTCGTCGCCGGAGCGGCGCAGCCCCGCGAACTGGTTGCGCTGCGCCGCGGGCTGGAGGCGGTGCCGATGCTGCGGGCTGCGACCGGGGAGACAGCAGACAACAGACAGCAGGCAACAGGCGATGGCCAAGCTGCTGACGCGTTTGATGCGCGCATCGCCGACGTTGCGGCGCGGCTGCGGCCGTGCGGCGACGTGGTGGCGGCGATCGCGCAGGCGATCGACGACGAGGCGGGCGCGACGCTCGATTCCGAGAAGGGGCGGGTCGTGCGGCCGGGTTTCAGCGAGGAACTGGATCACTTGCGGCTGATCACGCGCGACGTACGGCGCTTCCTCGCGGAGCTGGAGGCGGGCGAGCGCGAGCGCACCGGCATCAAGTCGCTGAAGATCGGCTACAACCGCGTCTTCGGCTACTACATCGAGGTCAGCAAGGCGAACGCGGCGCTGACACCGGAGCACTACGAGCGGCGCCAGTCGCTGGTAAACGCCGAGCGCTACGCGACGCCGCAGCTGCGCGAGTACGAGAGCCAGATCCTGGGCGCGAAAGAGCGTGCGGAGGAGCTGGAGACGTCGATCTTCCGCGGCGTCTGCGGCCAGGTCGCTGCCGCTGCGGCGCAGATCCTCGCCACGGCGGCGGCGGTCGCCGAGCTCGACGTCGCGTGCGCGCTGGCGGAGGCCGCGTCGCGCTACGGCTACGTGCGGCCGTCGCTGCACACCGGCGACGGCATCGAGATTCGCGACGGCCGCCACCCGATGGTCGAGCGCTCGATCTCGGCCGGCGCGTTCGTGCCGAACGACACGCACCTCTCGTCCGGCGACGCGCAGATCGTCATCCTCACCGGCCCGAACATGGCCGGCAAGTCGACCTACCTGCGGCAGGTGGCGATCATCGTGCTGATGGCGCAGTGCGGCTCGTTCGTGCCGGCGTCATCGGCGTCGATCGGCGTGGTCGACCGCGTGTTCACGCGCGTCGGCGCCGGCGACGACCTGACCTCGGGCCAGTCCACCTTCATGGTCGAGATGATCGAGACCAGCGCGATCCTGCACAACGCCACGCAGCGCTCGCTGCTGATCCTCGACGAGATCGGCCGCGGCACGAGCACGTACGACGGCATGGCGATCGCGCGGTCGGTGGTGGAGTACCTGCACAACCGGCCCGGTCTCCAGGCGAAGACGCTGTTCGCGACGCACTACCACGAGCTGACGGACCTTGCGCAGCACCTGCCACGTGTGCGCAACTACAACGTCGCGGTGGCGGAGGAGCACGGGCGGATCATCTTCTTGCGGCGGATGGTGCCCGGCGGCGCGGACCGCAGCTACGGCGTGCACGTGGCAGAGCTGGCCGGCCTGCCGAAAGCCGTCGTGCAGCGCGCCCGGGAGGTGCTGCGCGACCTCGAAGCCGGCGCGGACGCGCGCGAAGGCGCGTCCGCCGGGCGTGACCCGTCTCCGCAGCTCTCGCTGTTTGCCGCGACGCCGCCGGACGACGGGCTGCGGCGCGACCTTGCGGGCATGGACGTGGAGGCGATGACGCCGCTCGAGGCGATGACGCGGCTGTTCGAGCTGCGGGACCGGGCCCGCGCCGGGGCGGGCGAGGAGGGTTGATGTCCGAAGCAGTGCTCAGCGAGCGGCAGCGGAAGTTCCTGGGGAAGCCGCGCATCGGGCGGCTGGCGACGATCCGCCGCGACGGCGCGCCGCACATCGCACCGGTCTGGTTCATGTTCGAGGACGGTGCGCTGCTGGTGCTGACGGACCGCGGCTCGCAGAAGCACAGGAACATCGAGCGCGACCCTCGCGTGGAGTTCTGCGTCGACGAGGAGCAACCGCCGTATCACACGGTCATCGTGCGCGGCCGCGCTACGGTCGAGGAGCCGCGCGGCGCGGCGTGGCGCCTGGCGCTCGCCGTGCACTATCTCGGCGCGGATGGCGGCCGGCGCTACGTCGAGACCACGCCGGCCGGCGACGAGGTGCTGCTGCGTATTCAGCCGGAGCGCGTCAGCGGCTGGTGAGGCCGGGCCTCAGTCGAGATTGGGGAGTCCGGGATAGGGGCGGGCGTACGGGTCAATCTTCTCGCCCGTAGCCTTCAACTCGATCTTGTTGCCCTCCGCCTGGATGCGCGGCAGCGACGTCGTCACGGAGAAGATCGTCGACCCGTGCGCGTCGCGGGCGATGATGGTCATCGGTTGCAGCCGGTCAAGCGCGGGGATGGGTGCGGACGCTGCGCCGTTGGCCGGCACTTCAAACGCGGGGCGCTCGTTCAACTGCACGAACAGCGGCTGGTTCGTGGGGTTGACGAACGCGACGTTCGTGGACATCTCGCACGCCGTGGCGAGCGCCAGCGTCGCAAACGCGCAGATCAGGAATACCGCGACACGGATGGGCAAGAGGGTCCTCCCGCGAGATCACTCTCTGAGAAGAGTCGTCCGCGGGTGCGGAATCTGAAGCTTCAGGCGCTCAGTTCTTGGCCACTCCGGGGGCGCCCAGGCGATAGGCAGGTACGAGCGCCTGGTACATGTTGATGAGGCCGCTGCCGGACCAGTTCGGCCGGTCGCCCCCCGGCAACGGCTCGGCCGTCGTCTTGAGGATGCTCATGACCTGGTCGGGCTTCATCGACGGGCGATGCGACAGCATCAGCGCCACCAGACCCGAGACCTGCGGCGCCGCGAACGACGTGCCGTCGCCCACGGCGTACGGGCCGCCGTTGATGCACGGCAGGAAGCGCAGGCAACTCGACCTGGGCACCGTCCCGACGATGCCCTGTCCGACCGCCACGACATCGACCTCCGGCCCCGTCGTAGAGAAGATGGCGCGCTTGTTGGGGTCGGCGGAAGAGGCCGCGCCGACGGCGATCACCTGCGGGTACGCCGCCGGGTAGGCGACGCCGCTGGTGCCGGTGTTGCCAGCGGCGGCGACGATCACCACGCCATACTGGTCGTGCGCGGCACGGATGGCTTCGCGGATGACCGCGGAGTCCAGCGGCCCGCCCAGGCTGATGTTCTCGACCCGCGCGCCCGCCTGCGCGGCGTACAGGATGCCCTGCGTCAGGGCGAGCGAGTCGCCCTCGCCGCTGCAGTCGAGCACCTTCACCGGCATAATCGTGACGTTCCGGGCGATGCCGACCATGCCCACGCTGTTCCCGTCAGCGGCGATGATGCCGGAGACGAACGTGCCGTGCCCGAGGTCGTCGGTGACATTGCCGTTCACACTGGCGCTGCAGCCGGGCGAGGGCTCGCTGACGAACCCGCAGCCGTTGACGTCGTCGATGCAGCCGTTGCCGTCGTCGTCGATGCCGTTGTTCGGGATCTCGCGCGTGTTGCGCCAGATACGGCCCTGCAGGTCCGGGTGGTTGAGGTCGATGCCGGTGTCGAGCACCGCGACGATGATCGAGGGCTTGCCCTTTTCGATGTTCCAGGCTTCCGGCGCGTGCTCGGCCTGCAGGTACGTGGCCTGACGCGAGTAGAGCGGATCCGCCGGCACGTCGGCCGTCAGCAGGCGGTACGCGGGCTCGGCGTAGAGCACGGCAGGCTTCGAGCGGAAGGCAGTGATCGCCTCGGCGGCGCTGATGCCGGAGGGCGGTGTGACGCGGAGCACCGGCAGGCCGCTGATCCTGCCGGTCACCTCATATCCCAGCGACCTGGCGTACTGCGCGACGGTGGCCACGTCGCGCTCGCTCCGCGCCCGCACCGCGATGCTGTAGCCCGCGTGCGACGCCGCCTCCGCGTGCGGCGATCCGCCCGCTGCGCCGCGGGGTGTGGCGGTGCTCGTGGCGATGAGAATTCCGGCGATGCCGGCGGCCCCGAGCGCGACGAATCGCGCCCGTCGCGTCCACCTGAGATCCACACGAGCCATGGGGCCTCCCGCCGCCGCGTATGAGTGCAGTCCGAGCGAGCATACCACAGGTGGCTCGTCGCCATGTTGGAGGCGGGACACGATCTTCGCGTCGGCGGCAAGCGTCTCGCCGGATGCTACAATCGCGGCTGGAGGTCGGCAGGTGGCGATCCGCATCCTGGCACCGCACGAGGCGGCGAAGATCGCGGCGGGCGAGGTCATCGAACGCCCGGCCTCTATCGTCAAAGAGCTGATCGAGAACTCGCTGGACGCTGGCGCCACGCAGATCTCCGTCGAGATCCGCGAGGGCGGGCTCGCGCTGATCCGCGTCGCCGACAACGGCTGCGGCATCGACCCCGGCGAGTTGCGCCTTGCGTTCGAGCGCCACGCCACGAGCAAGGTGGCCACCGAGGACGACCTCTGGCGCATCGCCACGCTGGGCTTTCGCGGCGAGGCGCTGCCGAGCATCGCCGCCGCCGGCGACGTGGAACTCCTGACGCGCGTTTCAGGCAACGATGTCGGCGCGCGCATCCGCCTGCGGGAGGGAGAGGTGGTAGAGGAGGGCTCGGGCGCGACCGCGCCGGGCACGACCTTCACGGTGCGGCGGCTCTTCGGGACGCAGCCGGCGCGGCTCAAGTTCCTGCGCGCGCCCGGAAGCGAGGCGACGCAGGCGGCGAGCGTCATCGCCCACTACGCGATGGCCTATCCGGAGGTGCGCTTCGAACTGAACGTCGACGGCAAGACGACGCTCCAGACGCCGGGCAGCGGCAGCCTGATCGACGCCGTGGCCGCCGTCTACGGCGCCGCGGTCGCCGGCGCGGCGATAGAAGTAGACCTCCCTCCCGCGAACGAGGGAGAAACAGGTGTGCGCGGCGTCGTCGTGGAGCCGCGGCTGCACCGGTCGTCCCGCAACTACATCGGCCTCTACGTGAACCGGCGATGGGTGCGCAACCGCGCGCTCACGTTCGCGGTCGAGGAGGCGTACCAGGGCATGCTGCCCGTTGGCCGCCGCCCGATCGCCGTCCTCGACCTGATCGTGCCGCCGGACGAGGTCGACGTGAACGTGCATCCGACGAAGGCGGAGGTGCGGCTGCGCCGCGAGCGGGAGGTGTTCGGCGTGTTGCAGCGCGCCGTGCGCCGCGCGCTGAGCGAGCATGGCACGGTGCCGCGCGCGTCGGGATCGCTGTGGGGAGGCGGTGCGAGCGCCGCGGCGCAGGCGCGGCCGCCGCTGACGCTGCAGCCGTCGCCGGCGTCGCCGCCGACGCGCGCGCCGCTGGAGCAGCACCTGCGCGGCGATATCGACCCTCCCGCGGCGCAGGCGCCGATGATCGATCGCCTGCCGCTGCTGCGGGCGGTCGGGCAGGTCGGCAACATGTACGTCGTCGCCGAGGGGCCCGAGGGGATGTACCTGATCGACCAGCACGCCGCCCACGAGCGCGTGATGTACGAGCGATTCCTCGCGGCGTCCGGCGCGGCGCAGGCCGACGTGCAGCCGCTGCTCGAACCGCTGACGGTCGAGCTCAGCGCGGGGCATCGTGCGCTGCTGGCCGAGCATGCGGGGGCGTTCGAGCGCCTGGGCTTCGCGATCGAGCACTTCGGCGACAATGCGTACGTTGTGCGCGCCGTGCCCGCGGCGCTGGGGCAGGGCGGCGACGTGGCGCGCGAGATCGCCGAGCTGCTGGACCGCATGGCGGGCGACGCGTCGCCGGACGAGGCGGGCGGCACCGCCGCGTCGGCGCACCGCGTGGCCGCGTCGCTGGCGTGCCACGCCGCCGTGCGCGCCGGCATGCCGATGGCCGAGACCGAGCAGCGCGAACTGCTGCGGCAGCTCGAGGCGTGCGTGGCGCCGCGCACCTGCCCGCATGGCCGCCCGACGATGGTGCACCTCGCCGCCGACGCCATCGCCCGCGAATTCAAGCGTACGTAGCCCGTGCGGAGAACACAAACGGGACGCCGACTCGGCGCCCCGTTCTCAATTGTCCTTACCAGTTGCCGGTTACCGGCGCCCGGATCAGGGCGGTCCCGTGAAGATGATGGTGAAGTACTTCATGCCGGCGCCATCGATCACGAGCGCGATGCCCAAGTCGGTGAAGTTCGGGTTGAGGATGTTCTCGCGGTGCGGCGGGCTGTTCCACAGCGCGTTCTCCGCGATCGACTCGGTCTGCGAGTCGGGGTAGTTGTTCTTGGCCAGGTTCTCGCCCGCCCAGCCGTAGGGCACGCCGTGCTTGTCCATCAGGGCGAACGCCGTGTCGCCGGTGACCGGGCTGACATGGGCGAAGTAGTTGTGGTCGGCCATGTCCTGCGAGCGGATACGCGCGATGCCGATCAGGTAGCCGTTCACCCGCAGAGCGGCGAGGCCGTTGTCGACGCGGCGCTTGTTCGTGTCGTCGAAGAGCCTCTGTGAATACGCGTCCATCGGCGACGTGTCGAGCCCCGACGGTGAGAAGTTCGATGGCTCCGGCGTCGGCGGCGCTGCCGGTGCGCCCGAACTGCGCGTCGTCGGGCGCGGCGTCGCGGTGGACGGCACAGCGGTATCCGTCGGCGTGGGTGTCGCCGTGGAGGTGGGCGTCGGCGTCTCCGTCGGCGTCGGCGCCGCGTGTCCGTCGCCGTACGGCAAGCGGGCGGGCGCGCTCACGCCCGAAAGCGTGCCGCCGCCGGCGGCCGCGGAGTTGGCGTTTACGGCGGCGTAGATGATGAACGCGCCGAGCGCGGCGCAGGTGACAGCCGCGGCGGCCCGCGCCGCGAGAGAGCCGCGAGACGTGGACAGGATGCGGCGCAGGGCGGACGGGCGAGTTTCGTCCGGCATACAGGTCCCCCAGTAGGTGCAGTCCCGTAAGGGATGAGAGCTTCCAACCAGGTGAATGGTCGGCACCCTTAAGGGAGCGCTTGAGGGCCGGGGAATCTGAATTCCGTGACTTTTGGCGGAGGCGAAGCTGCGGCCCTACTCCCTGATAGGGCCGTAGGGGGCGGAAGCGGGAGGCGAGGCGCGGGCTGGGGGCGGGCCGGGGTGTCGCCCTGCGCATGCTGCGCGCTCCGGTGATCCCCGCCCGCTTCTCGCCTCTGGCAGCGGCGCTTGCTAGAGTGGCGTCAGCCCCGTTTCGACACAAAAGAGGAGCCCCAACCGTGCCCCAAGGCAGCTTCGCCGCGCTCGACTACATGTTTCACCCGCGCTCTGTCGCCGTCGTCGGCGCATCCACCCACGACGGGCCAGGCTCGTTCATCGGGGCCATCAAGGAGATGGGGTTCAAGGGCGACCTCTACCCCGTCAACCCGAAGGCCGAAGAGATCGCCGGGCTCAAGTGCTATCCGCGGCTGACGGACATCCCCGGCCACGTCGACCACGTGATCTCCAGCGTGCCGCTCCGCTTCGTCGAGCAACTGGTGGAGGACTGTGGCGTCAAGCAGGTGAAGGTCATCCACTTCTTCACCGCCGGCTTCAGCGAGACCGGCGACGCGGACGCCGCGGCGCTGGAAGCGCGCGTCCTCGCCCGCACGAAGGAGATGGGGATCCGGGTGATCGGCCCGAACTGCATGGGGCTGTACGCCCCGGCGTCCGGGCTGTCGTTCATGCCGTCCCTGCCGACGGAGCCGGGGCCGGTCGCGATGCTCTCGCAGAGCGGCGCGAACGCGGGCGAGTTCTGCCGCACCGCCGCGCCGCGCGGGCTGCGCTACAGCAAGGTCGTCAGCTACGGAAACGGCACGGACGTGCGGGAATCGGAGTTGCTGGAGTACGTGGCGGAGGACCCCGAGACGGAGGTCGTCGCCTGCTACGTGGAGGGCATCCGCGATGGGGCGCACTTCATGCGCGCGCTGCGCAAGGCGGCCGCGGCCAAGCCGGTGGTGATCCTGAAGGGCGGCCGCACCGAAGCGGGGACGCGCGCCGTCAACTCGCACACGGGCAGTCTGGCCGGCTCACTGCAGATCTTCGACGCGGCCGTGCGGCAGGCCGGTGCGATGCGCGTCGACCGCATGGAGGAACTGGTAGACAGCGCCGTGGCGTTCCGCTACGTCCGGGACCTCGCCGGACCGCGCGCCGGCATCGTGGGCGGTGGCGGCGGCTACAGCGTGCTGGCGTCGGACGAAGTGGGCGCGTCGGGCCTGGAGATGCCCGTGCTGCCGCCGGAGATCCAGCAGAAGCTGCACGACTTCACGCCGACCGCCGGCACGAGCGTGCGCAACCCGGTCGATACCAGCGTGGGCTGGGGCCCCGACGGCCTGAAGCCGATGCTCGACACGATCCGCATCGTCTCGGAAGCGCCGAACATCGACTACATCCTCTATCACACGAGCTGGGCGTGGGGGCCGACGCGCGCGGAGGGCCCGCAGATCAATGAACTCGCGACGGAGAGCGCCACGAAGCTGGGCGAGCTGTCACGCGAGACCGGCAAGCCGATCATCTGCGTGACGCGCATCCCGACGTCCGACGTGGGCATGGCGGGCACGCTCACGTTCCAGTCGGAAGCGGCGGCGCGCGGGCTGGCGACGTTCAACAGCGTGCAGTCGGCAACGCTGGCGATCCAGCGGCTGCTGGCGTGGGGGCGGAACAGGTAGGCAGGCTCAGGCCGCCAGCCCGCCGAACTGCGCCGCCGAGTTGTTCCCCTGGAGCGATACGAAGTAGGAGTGGCAGGCCGCGTCGAGGTGTCGCCGCGTGAACGACGGCGGCTCGCCGTGGTAGCTGCAGATGTCGACGACGAGTTCGACGATGTCGCGCGGGTGGCAGCCCTTGAACCCGCGGTCCATGCGCTCGTAGTAATGCTCGACCAGGTAGAGCGCCGCCTGCGGATCGAGCGCGATCTCCCGCTGCTGACAGATACGCGCCAGGATCTCCAGGAACTGTTCGCGCGACGGATCCGGGATCTCGATCTTGTGACGGATGCGGCGGAAGAACGCCTCGTCGCCAAGCTGCGACGGCTCCAGATTCGTGGAGAAGATGAGCAAGACATCGAACGGCACTTCGACCACGTCGCCCGTGTGCAGTGAGAGGTGGTCGACGCGTTCCTCCATCGGCACGATCCAGCGATTGAGCAGTTCTTTCGGCTGGATCATCTGGCGTCCGAAGTCATCGACAATGAGAATGCCGCTGTTCGCTTTCCACTGCAACGGCGCGATGTAGAACTGCGACTGCGGGGAGTAGCGGAGTTCCAGATCCTTCAATGTCAGCTCGCCGCCCGCGGTGATCATCGGGCGCCGCGCGATGACCCAGCGGCGGTCGCGCCGGCGCTCCGGGCCGCCGTAGCTCCGGTCCGCGGCGCGGCGCTCCATCTGCTTCTCCGGCGAGATCTCGTCGTGGACGCGCGGGTCGAACACCTTGACGATGACGCCATTGAGGTCGATCGCATACGGAATCAGCGCTTCGCCCGGCAGCATGCGGCCGATGGCGTGCGTGATCGTGCTCTTGCCGTTGCCGGAGCCGCCGTAGAGCAGCATCGTCCGTCCCGAGTTCACGGCGGGACCGAGCGCCGCCGACACCGCGCCGTCCAGGACGAGGTCCGTGAGCGCCTCATCCACGCCCTCCGGCGTGATGCGCACGTTGCGGATCGACTGGCGCTGCAGCACGCCCAGATACGCGTCGAACGACACGGGCGCCGGGCCGAGGTAGTGGTTGCGGCTCAGCGCCTCCTCGGCCTTCTCCAGCCCCTTGCCGGTCAGCGTGTACTGATAGAGCTGCTCGCCCATGCCGGAGCTGCCGACGATCTCCGCCAGTTGCTCCCGTTTCATGAACGCGAGGACTTCATCGACCACCGAGAACGCGAGGGCGAGCTGCCCGGCGATCTGGCGCCCGGAGGGCCGGCCGGCGAAGTAGATCGACTTCACGACGAGGTCGAGGATCAAGGAGAAGTCGAGGCCGGTCTCTTCGATCGTTTGCGGTTGTGGCACGAACGGCGCTGCCTCGCCGCCGTTGTCGCTGGCTTCGTTGCGCGCGGGCGCCTGCGACAGGTCCGGCCGGCTGCCGGTCTCGGTCGTCATGCCGGGCTCTCGAAGCTGTGTGAGATGCTCAACTGTGCCCCTGCGCTGATCCGGATGTGCCGGCTTACGGTCGCGCGGAGACGGAACGAGCGTAGGCTCCCCCCGAATCCTCCGTAGGGAATATCGGCCGGGGCGGCGAAAGCTGCACGGCAGCAGACCGCGTGGTAAGGCGTAGAGGTGAGTTCATGAGGAAGATGAGGGTGACGGGTTGGGGCCAGGGGACGCTCGCCAGGCCCCGCCTCCTGAACGCGCATCCCCTGGGCCCGTAGCCCCATTGGTAGGGCTTCCGCATCGGGGCGGAAGCGGCATCGCGCGGCACAGCGCGCGGGTCCAAAATCTCGGACTTGCGAGCCCTGCGTCCCTGCGCGGCGCGCGTGGCCGCTCAGAGCGGCCGGTCAAATGTCGATACTGCTACAGGACAACCCGGACGGGTCCACCCGGCGTCCATGCGGCCGCCGCCGTCGAGGTGGCACGATCTTGCCATCGTGCCCGCCGGCTGTCAAGGGGTCAGGCCGGCTAACTTTACAGGCAAATCGCGGCACGGGGCGGCGATGTCTTCCGGCCAGAGAGCCGGCACAGATGGATGCGATGTTTTTGACGATGTGGTCGTTGCGGTTCAAGATAGCCTTGATCGCCGCCTGCGCGCTTGCGGCGACGCTCTCGTTGGCGCACGCGCAGCAGCCTTCGGCGCTCCGTGCGGACATCGTCCAGGTGAACGACGGCGACTACCCCTACGCGCACGCCCTCGTCAACCTCGACGCCGAGGGGGCGTCGCCGGATGGCCTGACGGCGAAGAACTTCACCGCAACGGTCGATGGCAAGCCGGCGAGCGTAACGTCGGCGGAGCTGGCGGTGAGCCAGAACCTGCCGCTGGACGTGCTGTTTGTCATGGACGTGAGCGGCAGCATGTCGGGCGAGCCCATCGCGCGGGCAAAGGACGCGGCGAAGGGCTTCCTGGCCGGACTCGCGCCGGCCGACCGCGTCGCGATCGAGCAGTTCTCTGACGACGTGCAACTGGTGCTGGATTACACGACGGACCGCGGCGCTGCCTCCGCCGCGATCGACGGCCTCCGCGCCGGCGGCAACACGGCCCTGTACGACGCCACGGACGAGGCGGTGAAGAAGATCGCGGCATCGCCCGCCGCACGCAAAGCCGTGATCCTGCTAAGCGATGGCGCGCAGGACGGCGTTACGCTCGCCACCACGCGCGAGCAGGCGCTCGCCGCCGCTGGCTCCGCCAACGCTCCGATCTTCACGGTTGGCGAGGGAAGGGACATCGACCGCGACTACCTGCAGCGATTGGCGCAGGCGTCGAAGGGGCGGTATCTGGAGGCGCCGGATCCGCGGGATCTGACCTCACTGTACGACGGCATCAGCAAGCTGCTACGCAGCCAGTACGTTGTGACGTTCGACGCGTCCGCCGTCGCGGCCACGGGATCGCCGATCGCGATCTCGCTGCAGACCGACGCCGGCGGCGCGACCGCGTCGGCGCCTTACAAGCCGGGCGCGGGCTTCGCGCCACCGCCGATCACCGCCGGCGGCCTGCAAGGCGGCGAAACGGTGACGGACGCGCGCGTCGTCACGGTGGACGCGGGCGGGCGCCAGGCGACGAAGGTGGCGTTCTACGTCGACGGCGTGAACGTCTACGAGACGGCGACGCAGCCCTACACCTACACCTTCGATCCGCGGTCGTTCGCACGCGGCGCGCACACGCTCAAGGTCATCGCTTCGTTTGGCTCGCGCTCCAGCGATGTGAGCGTCGCGTTCTCGTCGGCGCCCGCGGCCGTCACGCCGTCTGGCGGGGGCGGGTCGATGCTGCCGATCGCGCTGGGCGCGCTCGGTGGCCTGGTGCTGGCCATTGTGGTCTTCGTCGGGCTGCGCATCCGCGTCGCCCGGCGCGGCGAAGCCCCGAGCACGGACCGCGTCGTGCCGTGGGCGACCTCCGCCGTCCCGCGACCGCCCGTCGAGGAACCGGGCGAGGCCGAGCAGTCGGAGCCCGTCGGCGAGCCGCTGGGCGTCCTGATCTCGCGCGCCGGCTCGGACATCGGGGCGGAGTACACGGTGGGGGGCAGCCCGATCGGCGTCGGCTCGGGCGCGCTCTGCGGCGTCCGCGTCGACGATCCGTCGCTGGCCTCAGAGGAGGCACGCGTGTGGGTCCGCAACGGGCACCTGATGGTCCACCGTGTGACACGGTTGACCTCGATGGTGAACGACGGGACGATGGGCGGCTGGATGATTCTGGAGCCTGGTGACACGCTGGAGATCGGGCAACACCGCTTCGAATTCAGGCTCGTGGCGGCGCAGGCCGCGGCCGCCGAGAGCGAGGCCGTACCGGACGTGCTCCGCGACCCCGAGGCGCCCCGGCAGCAGTCGCCGCAGCCCCGACCGCAAGAACCGCCGCCGCCGCGCTACGCGGCCCTCTCGGAGCTGATGCCCAAGAACGACTGGGGCGTCAACCCGGACTGATGCCGGTTGCCTCAGCGCGGGCGCAGGTAAGTTCAACACTTCCCTCAGGGAATACCCGCGAACCCCTCAAGCACGCCCCTCATCCTGCCGATCCTCACTGGGACGTAGGTGACTGCACCTAGGGAGACGCGCCATGTGGCGGCGTACCCGGTCCCCGTCGGTTGGCGGACCTTCCGTAGCAGGGGAGTGGCACACCGCATGGTCAGCGTGAACAGCGCGGTCCCGCGTGCAAACGACGATACGCCCCTGGTGCTCAGGGCGATCCAGAAGGATCAGGAGGCGTTTGGCGAGCTGTACGACAGGCACGTCGTCCGGGTGTACCGCCACATCTATTACATGGTGGGCAACGCCGCCGAGGCCGAAGATCTGACGGCACAGGCGTTCATGCGCGCCTGGGAGGCGATCGACCGCTACCAGGTGCGAGGAGCGCCGTTCGTATCGTGGCTGCTCCGCATCGCCCACAACCTCGGCGTCAGCCACCTCCGCTCGAAGCGGGAGTCGTCGCAGCTGCACGACGGCATCGTGGACGACAAGTTCCGGCGTTCCCCGGAGTCCGCCTACGAGCGGACGGCGGAAGAGGAACTGGTGCGCGAGGCCATCTCGCGGCTCCGCGACGAACAGCGTCAGGTGATCATCCTCCGCTTTATTGAGGATTTGGATTATCGGGAAGTGGCCGAGATTATCGGTAAGAGCGTGGCTGCGATCAGGGTCATACAGCATCGTGCGCTCAATTCACTGCGGAAGCAGATGAAGCTGCTGGATCCCGCCACCTGAGCTGCCGGGGGCGCAGGCGGGTGGTCCGTCGGCACGCGGTTTCATGAGGGAATACCCCCGGTTCGGACGCTGGATTGTGAATCATCACATCCGGTGCACGTAAAGCGGCACTCCGGGAAGCCGATACCTATACAGCCGAGTGGCCCGACGGGCCGAATCAGGACATGGGAGATTTGCCATGGCACGAACGGTGACAGCTAACGGTGGCAGGACGAACCGCAAGTTTCTGATCGTGGCGGTGCTCTTCGGCGCCCTCACGGCGGTCCTGTTCTACGCGATGACGTCGAACCGCGGCAGCTCGTCCGCGTCGGCGCCCGCGGCCGGCGACCAGCAGGTCGTCGTCGCGAAGCTGCCGATCAAGCAGCGGACGACGGTGACAGCCGACATGCTCGAACTGAAGAGCGTGCCGCTGAACACGGTGATCACCGGCGCGTACACGAACATCGCCGACGCCGTGGGTAAGGTGACGAAGTTCCCGGTGGAGGCGAACCAGCAGGTTGTGGCTGCCGGTGTCGTCGACACCGCCCACCCGCTTGGCGGCGTGGCGCTGGCCGAAGTGGTGCCCACCGGGCGCCGCGCGATGTCGATCCAGGCATCGCAGGTGTTGAGCGCCGGCGGACTCGTCCTGCCGGGCGACTTCGTCGACATCGTCTGGGCGTGGCCGAAGGATTCGTCGGTGTTCAGCAAGACAATCCTGCGAAACGTACAAGTCGCCGCCGTGGCCCAGAACATCGTGACCTCCGGCCCCGTGACCTCTGGCTCAAGTGCCAGCGGCGGCGCCGCGGGCGCCGGCCAGGCGCCGGTCGCGGCGGAGGCCAGCAAGCCGGCTCCGGACGCGGTGACGCTGACGTTGCTGCTGACGCCCGAGGAGTCTCAGCAGATCTTCCTGGCCGAGCAGAACGGCACCCTGCGCGCCGACCTGCGCAGCGTCGGGGACCAGGACACGCCGGACTCCGGCCTGACGAAGATCACGCAGCTCGTTCCCATCGACCTGCTCAAGGATCTGCCCGAGCCGGTCAAGCCGCCGCTGCTGAAGCAGTAACAGGATCGACCCGGCCGGACGAACTGATACCGAACGCCGCGTAGGAGACGTAGTCCATGGCGAGGAACCCCGAAATCGTCACCATAGACCCCGACCTGGGAAGCCGGGCCGAGACGAAGCGCGCCGTGCAGCTCGCCCACTTCACCGTGGTCGGAGAGGCGGGGTACGGTGTCGAGGCGGTCACGGTGGCCAAGGAGCGCAACCCCGACGCGTTCTTGATCTCGTTCGAGGAGCCGATCGCGCTGGCGCTCCAGACGATCGAATCGCTCGCGGACGCCTTGCCCAACGCGCCGACGATCGTCTACTCGTCGCTCGCGGACGCGAACTCCGTGCGGCGGGCGATGGTGGCCGGCGCGCGGGACTACATCATCAAGCCGCTGAAGCCCGAAGACCTCAGCCGCGCCGTCTACGGCGTGCTGGAGCAGGAGGAGCGCAAGCGCCTGCGCGCCGACGGCACGACGGCGGACGCCGTGCCGCGCGGGACCGTGATCACGGTGTTCGGGGCGAAGGGCGGCATCGGCAAGACGACGATCTCCACGAACCTGGCGACGACGCTGGCCAAGATCACCGGCGCCAGCGTCTGCCTGCTGGACATGGACACGCGCTTCGGCGACGTGGCGATCATGATGGACATCGCGGTCGAGGCGAGCATCGCCGACGTGGCGCGCCGCATCGATGACATCGACCGTGACAAGATCCGCGACTACCTGGTGAAGCATCACAGCGGCGTATCGATCCTGCCGGCGCCGCTGCACCCGACCGAGTGGCGGAACATGACGCCGCAGCACATCGAGAAGATCGTCGAGCTACTGGCGCAGACGCACGACTACGTGGTCATCGATACGCCCGGCACGTTCAACGAGCTGATCGCTGCGACGTTAGAGCTGGCGAACCTGATCCTGCTGGTCACCAGCATGGACATCGCCAGCATCAAGGACACCGCGCTGGCGCTCGAGATGCTGCGGGCGGCCGGCGTGTCTGAAGACAAGGTCAAGCTGACGATCAACCACTCCACCGCGGCGAACACGCTGCGCGAGGAGGACGTATCGCGGGTGCTGGAATACGAAGTGTTCTGGCGCATCCCGCACGATCTCAGCGTGTCCAGCAGCACGCAGCTCGGCCAGCCGATTGTAATAGCGAAACCGTACGCGCGCGTATCGCGGGCCATCATCGACCTGGCGCACACGCTGACGGGGACGAAGCAGGAGAAGCGCGGGTTCCTCGACCGGTTCCTCGGTCGCTCCGCCTGATCCACCCGTCCGGAGGGGACGCATGAGTCAGTTCCAGTGGCAATCACGGAAGGCATCGGCCGGCGGCAACGCCGGCGGCAACGGCGCGTTCAGCCGCCCGGGCCAGCTCTCGCAGAACGTCGTCGCGCTGAACGAGCTGAAGTTCACGCTGCACCAGCGGCTCATCGAGGAGCTGGATCCGAACAAGCTGGAAGGCCTGGGCAAGGAGAAGGCGCGCGAGGCTGTCGAGCAGGCGGCGCGTACGCTGGTCGCGCAGGAGATGCCCGGCATCGTCGGCACCACACGCGACGAACTGGTGTCCGCCGTCGCGGACGAAGTGCTGGGCTTCGGCCCGCTGGAGCCGCTGCTGCGCGATGCGAGCATCTCGGAAGTGATGGTGAACGCGCCCGACACCGTGTTCTACGAGAAGGAAGGCCGGCTCTACCTCAGTTCGGTCCGCTTCCGCGATGACGGGCACATCATGCGCATCGTCGAGCGCATCGTGGCGCCGCTGGGCCGCCGCGTCGACGAATCGTCGCCGATGGTGGACGCGCGCCTTCCCGACGGTTCGCGCGTGAACATCATCATCCCGCCCGTCGCGCCCAAGAGCCCGACGGTGACGATCCGGAAGTTCCGCACCGACAAGATGACGATCAACGACCTGGTTGCGACCGGGGCGCTGACCAACGAGCTGGCGGAGTTCTTCCGCGCTTGCGTACAGGCCAAGCTCAACATCATCATCTCCGGCGGCACCGGCTCCGGTAAGACGACCATGCTCAATGCGCTGTCGGCGTTCATCCCGGACACGGAGCGCATCGTCACGATCGAGGATCCGACGGAGCTCCAGCTCCAGCAGGGGCACGTGGTGACGCTGGAGGCGCGCCCGCCGTCGCTGGAAGGCCGCGGCGAGGTGACCCAGCGCGATCTCGTGCGCAACTCGTTGCGTATGCGCCCCGACCGTATCATCGTCGGTGAGGTCCGCGGCGCCGAGGCGTTCGACATGCTGCAGGCCATGAACACGGGCCACGAAGGCTCGCTGGGCACGGTCCACGCCAACACCCCGCGCGACGCGCTCTCTCGTATTGAGAACATGGTGCTGATGGCGGGCTTCGAGTTGCCGGTGAAGGCGATCCGCGAGCAGATGCAGTCGGCGATCCACCTGGTGATCCAGATCGCCCGCTTCCCGGACGGTACCCGCAAGGTGACCACGGTCTCGGAAGTCTCGGGCATGGAGGGCCAGATCGTGACGATGCAGGATCTGTTCCGCTTTGAGCAGACGGGCGTCGATACCGACGGCCGCATCATGGGCGAGTTGCGCACGACCGGGATCCGGCCGCGCTTTACCGAGAAGTTCGAAGTGTCAGGCATTCACCTGCCGTCGGACCTGTTCGCGGCCGCAGGAGGGTTCTGAAATGTTTGGTCTCGATCCGCTGGCAGCCGTCACGGCGCTCTCCGCGATGACCACCGTCATCATCGGTCTGGTGGCGTTCTACGGCTCAGCGACTCCGCAGACGGCTGCCTTGCGCGGCCGGCTCGAAGGTCTCATGGCGGGCACGTCGGTGGTCGATGTCGGCACGCCGGGCGCGTTGCGCCAGGGCGGCCGCGAAGGCGGCGTGTTCTCGAACCTGGCGAAGGGCAACCTCTCGGAGGCGCTCGCGCTCCAGCTCGAGCGCGCCGACCTGACGATCAGCCCCGGTGAGTACATCGCATTGCGGCTGGGTCTGGCCGCGGTCGGCTTCATCGGGCCGATGGTGTTCCTCGGCGGCGTCACCGGGCTCGTCGCGGCGCTCGTCGCGGCGCTCGTCGGCTACAACGCGCCGAAGTTCTACCTGAACCAACGCCGGCAGTCGCGCATCGACAAGCTGAACGCCCAGCTGCCCGAAGCGCTGATGATGCTCTCGAACTCGCTGAAGGCGGGATTCGGGCTGCTGCAGGCGCTGAGCACGTCGATCGAGCAGTTGAGCCACCCGCTCTCGACGGAGTTCGCCCGCACGATCCACGAGATGAACATCGGGTCCAACGCCGAAGAGGCGCTGATCGGGCTGAGCGAGCGCTCCGGCAGCTACGACCTCGACATCGTGGTGACGGCGATCCTGGTGCAGCGCACCGTCGGTGGCAACCTCGGCGAGATCCTGGACACCGTAGGGGACACGATGCGCGAGCGCATCCGTATCCGCGGCGAGATCCAGACGCTGACGGCGCAACAGAAGCTCACGGGCCTGGTGATCGGCGCGCTGCCGATCGGCGTGGGCGTGCTGTTCTCCGTGCTGAGTCCCGGATACATCGATCCGCTCTTCACGACGCTGATGGGCAAGATGATGCTCGGCGCGGCGGTGACGCTGGAGATTGTTGGGTTGCTGGTCATCCGGCGCGTACTGAACATCGAGGTGTAGCGTGGACAACATGGCACTGCTGGCTGCACTCTTCCTGTTCGTGACCGTCGTGACGCTCGTGATGGCGGTGTCCGGCGGTGGGCGCGACAAGAACTCCGAAGCGGCGCGCGTCCGGCTCGAGGGCTTTAAGCGTGGCGCGGAGCCCGAGGCGGCGTCTGCCACGCGCGACGAGTTCGGTAAGCGCGTCGTCACGCCCATGTTCCATGGCGCGACGCAGGCGCTGAGCAAGCTGCTGCCGCGCTCCATGCTTGCCGGCGTCGAGAAGCAGTTGCTCACGGCCGGCGAACCGATGACGATGTCCGGCTTCCTGACGATGGTGCTCGTGTCGACGTGCGCGTCGACGGGCTTCGGCCTCCTGCTGGTGCTCGCGATGGGAACGTCGATCGGCATGATGCAGATCGGCATCTTCGGCGTGATGAGCCTGATCGGTTTCTACATGCCGTTCTACCTCATCAAGTCGCGCGCCAGGCAGCGACAGACCGCGATCATCAAGAGTCTGGCCGATGCGTTCGACCTGATCACCACGTGCGTCGAGGCCGGACTCGGCCTGGACGCGGCGCTCGCTCGCGTCGCGGAGAAGGTCGCGGGCCCGTTTTCGCAGGAACTCAACCGGGCCCTGCGGGACGTCGCGCTCGGCAAGTCGCGCCGCGATGCCCTGAAGGAGCTGGGCCAGCGGACCGGCGTGCCGGACCTGATCCAGTTCACGAACGCGGTCATCCAGGCCGAGGCCATGGGCTCTTCGATCGGCACGGTGCTGCGCGTGCAGTCGGACCAGCTCCGCGTGCGGCGCCGCCAGCGCGCGGAGGAGGCGGCGTACAAGGCGCCGGTGAAGATGCTCTTCCCGCTGGTGCTGTGCATCTTCCCGACGCTCTTCATCGTCATCCTGGGTCCGGCAGTGATCACGATCATGAACGACTTCCCCAAGTAAGCCGGCAGCGCGAGATTCGCGATGCATACGGGCCGCCGACGTGGCGGCCCGTATCTTCTTGTCGGGCCCAACACCACTGCCCGGCGCGCGATCCTGCTAGGATGGCGGCGAAGACATCACGCTATTTCGCAGGAGGACCCATGTTCATCGCGATGAACCAGTTCAAGGTCGTCGAAGGAAAGGAGGGCGCGTTCGAGGAGATCTGGAAGACGCGGGAGACGCATCTGAACGGCGTCCCCGGCTTCGTCCGCTTCGCGCTGCTGCGCGGCGATACCCCGGGCGAGTACCTCAGCCACAGCACGTGGCAGAGCCGCGAGGCGTTCATGGCATGGACGCAGAGCGATGCGTTCGTAGCCGGGCATCGGCAGGGGAACTCCCTGATGGGCGTGCTGGCCGGCCCGCCGCAGGTGCGGACATACGAGGCGGTCATCGAGCAGGAGTTCGCGACGGCGTAGCGGCCGTCGCGCTCCGTCATGCTTGGGAGGGACGGGCGTGATCGTCGGCGGTCTGGGCGACCTGCACCGGTTGCGCGATGCGCGGCGCGGCCGCGCGTCGTCGTGGGATACGACGGGCGGCAACGCCGACTTCTGGCTCATGCAGCCGGGTGAGACGCGCTCGCTCGCCGACCTGCGCGGCCCCGGCTGCGTGCGTCACATCTGGATGACGCTCGCCTCGCGCGAGGGAGCGTACCCGCGGCGCGGCGTCATCCGCATGTACTGGGACGGCTCCGCCACGCCCTGCGTCGAAGTGCCGGTCGGCGATTTCTTCGGCGTCGGGCACGGCATGCTGGCCGACTTCGCGTCGCTGCCGCTGACGATGAGCCCGCGCGACGGGCGCGGCTTCAACTGCTTCTTCCCGATGCCGTACAACGAGCGCGCCCGCATCGAGTTCTCGAACGAGGGCGAGCGCAGGCTCGTCTGTTACTTCTACGTGGACTATGAGGAGTATCCGGCGACGCAGGACGGCGTCGCATCGTTCCACGCGCAGTGGCGGCGTGAGAACCCGACCGACGGCTGGGGCCGCACCGGCAAGCCGCACGACGACCAGGAGCGCGCCGCGGCGTGGAAGACGCCGAACCTCGACGGCGCGTGCAACTACGTGATCCTGGAGGCGCAGGGCCGCGGCCATTACGTCGGCTGCAACCTGAACATCGACGTCTTCGAGCGCCAGCAGAACGACTGGTACGGCGAAGGCGACGACATGATCTGGATCGACGGCGAGCTGGTGCTTCGGGGCACTGGCACGGAGGACTACTTCAACACGGCCTTCAGCCCCGTCACGGCGTTCAGCGCGCCGTACCACGGGCTGCCGGTGTACTCCGGCACGGAGGAGTGGCCGTGGTCGGGCAAGAACTCGATGTACCGCTGGCACATCGAGGACCCCGTCCATTTCCGCGAGTCGATCCGCGTGACGATCGAGCACGGCCACGCCAACGATCTCTCGAACGACTACAGCAGCACGGCGTACTGGTACCAGACGGAGCCGCATGTACCGTTCCCGCCGCTGTTGCCCGTGGCACAGCGCCTGCCGCGATAGCAGCGCCTACCGCGCTTCCGGCAGCGGGAGCGCGCCGTCTCCGGCCGTACGCGCGGTGCGCTTGCGGGCGGTGCCCACCTTGCGCAGCGGCTTCGCCGGCGCGCTGTAGATGCGCGCGATGCGCACGGCCTCCTGCCGCAGCTCGTCGCGCAGCGCGGCCGGCGCCAGCACCTCGACGGCGTCGCCCCAGCCGCGCACCCAGCGCCCGACCTCCATCGTGCTGGCGACGCGTAGCGTCAGCACGCAGCTGCCGTCGGCCAGATCCTCGATGTCCTGCGTCGGGTGCCAGCGCGACTCCTTGACCCGCCAGACGATGTCCGGCCGGAAGCGCAGCTTCACCTCCACGCCCTCGCCCCAGATGATCCCCCACGCAGAAGCGAGCAGGCTGTCCACGTCCAGGTCGTCGGGCAGCTCGAAGTGCTCCGGCAGCATGTCGGCCGAGACGATGCGCTCCACCTTGAACGTGCGGATCTGCTCGTGCGTCTTCGAGTAGCCGATGAGGTAGGTGGAGAAGCCGGCGGCGCTCGGCTCCAGGAAGTACGGCAGCACGATCACTTCCTTCGGGCGCTGCTTGCCCGCGGAGCGATAGCTCAGGCGCAGCGCGCGCTGGCGCGCCCAGGCGTCAGTGACGGTGCTGAGGTTCCGCGTGAAGTCCGCGTCCAGCGGGCGCTCGCTGACCGCGCGGGCCGCCGCTTCCACCTGCGGCTTGACCGTGTGCGGCATGATTCGGGCGATCTTCTCCAGCGCCGACGCCGCGAACGCGTCCGCCTCGTCGCTGTAGCGCAGGAACAGCCGCGTAGCGATCAGCATCGCCCGCGCCTCGTGCAGCGAGAGGCTGAGCGATGGCAGCCGCTCGGGCTGCATGATCGAGTAGCGGTTCTTCGCGACGACCAGCGGCACGCCCTCGTCCGCCTCGATGTCGTTGAGGTCGCGCTGGATCGAACGCTTGTGCATGCCGGTCATGCGCGCCAGCTCTTCCACGGTGTAGCCGGCGCGGCGGCCGCGCAGGAGGTCCTTGATCTGGTTGAGGCGCGTCGCGCGCTTCATGGCGTTCATATTGGCCCCATCGTACTGCCGGAGCGGCCGCACCGGAAAGCCGTCCGTTGGCGACGGAGACTGTCGCGCAGCCGTCGTAGGCTCCCCTCATCGCAACGTCGGAATACGGAGGTGAGCCATGCAAGTACAGGAACGGGCGGCCGAATTCGCCTACGAGATCGGCGAGGAGGTCGTGGCCCGGCTGGGCGGCGCGCGAGTCCTCGACGTGGAGCGCGGCGTTGAGCTGCCGGACGGCTGCGCACCGGACTGGACGATCTGCGCCGTGATCGGGCGCGTCGAGCGGCGCGGCCGGCGGGGCTACGTGCTCCGCTTCCGCCGCCACGGCGACGCATGCGTCAGCGTCGTGCCGGAAGCCGTGATCGAGGGCGTCGCGTGACGGCTACGCGTCCTCGCGCCAGCGCACCTCGAAGACGCGCACCGGATCCTCGAAGCCCTTGAGATCGGCGATGCCGCGGTCGGCGAAGAGGAAACCCTTTCCCGCGACGAGATGCCGGACGCCTTCCGGGATCAGGATCTGGCCCGGCTCGCCGAAGTCGCAGACGCGGCGCGCGAGCTGCACGGCCGTGCCGAACAGGTCCTCGCCCTCGAAGACCGGCTCGCCGGCGTTCAGCCCGATGCGCACGTGGACCTGCTCGCCGGGGTTCGCGCGGTTGTGCTCTTCGAAGGCGCGCTGGATCGCCACCGCGCACTCGACGCCGGCGGATGCGGTCAGGAACGACGCCATCATGCCGTCGCCGGTGTGCTTGACGAGCGTGCCCTGGTTCGATGCCAGCGCGTCGTTGACGATCGCGTTGTGCAGCCGGACCAGCTCCTGCGCGCCACTGTCGCCCAGCCGCTGCGTCAGCGCCGTCGAACCCTCGATGTCCGTGAACATGATCGTGCGGAATCCGCCGACGGGGACCGCCGTGCTGCCGCCGGCCGGCGCCGGCTGGTGCAGGTGCCGCTGCGCGGACGAGCGCGCCGGGTCGACGCCCAGGAACTCGTTGATCGCGTCGAGCGTCGGACGCATCTCGCCGACGTACGGTGAGAGCGACTTGCCCTCCACGATCTTCAGGCGCGCGTTCGGGATGCCCGCCGCCAGCCGGCGCGCGACGTTCATGTCGAGCGCCGCGAAGTCGCGGCGGTGCAGCACCAGCGTCGGCACCGTGATCTGCGGCAGCAGGTCCTCGACGTTCGTCTCCGCCTGCAGGTCCATGCACCGCGCCGCCGCGTCGGCGTCCATCGCCTGCTGCATGTACTGCGCGAAGCGGTGCGCCGACGGGCCCTCGTCCCAGCCGAAGATCGTGTGCGCCAGCGTCTCGCTGAACAGCTCGTAGTTGACCGAGAGCAGCGGCCGGAGCGCGTCGGCCACGGGGCCGCTCTGCGGCGTGTTGATCTGTGAAGCGAACGCGCACCAGAGCACGAGGTGCGACACCCGCCGCGGATGCCTCGCCGCGTAGGCGATCGCCGCGCGGCCCGAGCCGTAGCAACCGTAGAGCGCGAACCGCTCCAGCTCCAGGCGGTCGACCACCGCTTCGAGGTCGCGGACGGCGGCGTCGAGCGAGCCGTCGATGACGGCGTCGCGGTCGGAGAGCCCGGAACCGCGGTTGTCATAACGCACGACGCGCAGGTTTTCGGTCAGGTGCTCGTACCAGTGGCGCCACTCCGGGATCTGCCACTCCAGTTCGATGTGGCTCCACGGCATCGCGGGCGGCGGACAGACGAGCGGCAGCCCGCTGCCGATCGACCAGTAGGCGATGCTGACGCCGTCAGACGTGGTGGCGTATTGGACGCGCGGCTCCATGCATCCATCGTACCGCAAGCCGGGCGCCGGGCGTGCAATGGGATCTCAGCAGTTTTCGTAGCTGACGATGCGGTACACGTCGAAGCCGTCGCCGCGGCTGACGGCCTCGGCGCAGGGCGCCTCGGCCGCCTGCGCCATCTCGGCCAGCAGGTGGTGCTCGTTCGTCTTGTAGCGGCGGTCGTACGCGTCGTACACGATCACGTACTCGACCTCGCGGTGCTGCAGGAACCGCGCGTACTCGGCCGCGCTCGCGAAGCTGCGGCGGTCGATGCTCTCCGGGAACGGCTCGGAATCGAGTCGCGCCCCTGCGCGCACTAGGTCGTACATGCCGACCTTGCCGTCGCCCACGCGGAGCAGGCGGTATTCGCCCGCCGGGTCGAACGCGGGCGAATCGATGAACGTTTGCAGCGACGTGTCCGGCGTCCGCACGAGCGCCGTCCAGCCGAATTCGTTCTTGCGGAGCGGCACGAGGATGAGGTTCAGCGACGCGATGATCACCAGCGCCGGCACCTTGATCCGCCCCAGCGGCGTCCGCTGCGCGAAGATCGCGATGAACGGCGCGCCGACGACGATCGCCCGCAGCACGAGCGTGCCGAAGAACGTGCCCAGCAGCGTCGCCGTCGAAGCGTCGCCGACGGCGGGCGACGCCAGCACCAGGTACGTCGCGGGCGCGGCGATCGCGAGCGACAGCGCGTAGAGCGCGAGCAGCTGCGCCCGTCGCGGTTCCCAGTACAGCCTGGCGAGCACGACGCAGCCCGCCAGAGGCAGGATCACCGCCGGGTGCGTCGCCTGGGCCGCGCCGAAGACGACCGCGGCGAGCAGCCGGCGGTCCGCCCGCCACAGCGCGGTCGCGGCGAAGAGCATCGCCGTCGCCCAGAGGAACGGCAGCTGGCCCAGGAGCGGCCCCTCGACGAGCATCGGGTCGGCGAGCAGCATCGCCGTCCACCAGCCGCCGCGCAGGTTCGGGAACGCCCACCACTGCGTCGCGATCACGCCGAGCGCTCCGAGCACGAGCCATAGCGTCACGGCCCAGTCACCAAGGATCGGCCGCGCCAGCGCGGCCGTGAACCAGGGGATGAAGCCGTACGGAAACGCGAAGGCGTCGCCGTGGCCCAGCGCGGGCATGCGCAGCGGGATGCCGTGGCCGTGCCAGAAGCGGTCCGCGACGTACCAGACGTGGATGTAGTTGCTCAGCGAGTCGTTGGTGACGTAGATCCGGTGCGCCAGGATGAAGGCCAGGCCGATCGCCCACGCGGCACCCACCGCGGCGAACGCGGCGTTGCCGGGGTCGCGCAGCGCGGTCGCAGCGGATGCGATGCGGCCGGCGGCGCCGCGTCGGTTAGTCTGTACGTGCATGCGCACAGAGGATAGCAGCACGCCCCCACTGCTCGCGTCCGCCCGCTGGCTCGCCGCCGCCGGCCTCGGCGCGCTGGCGCTGCCCGCACTCGCGATCGGCGGTGCGCCCGTCCACGCGAAGCCGGTCCAGGTCGTCGTCGCGATCGTCATCGGCTTGCTTGCGGCCGCGGCCGCGACGCGCGTCCGGAGCAGCCGGCTGCTGCCCCTGGCCGGCATCGTCGCGGCGGGCGTGGCGGCGTGGCTGCTGGCGCAGGCGTCCTACCCGGTGGCCGCGTGGCTGATCGCGCCGGCGTTGGGCGTTGGCGCCGGGCTCGCGTCCGGGCGTCCGGACCCGCGTGGCGCGGCGGTCGCATCGGCCGTGGCCGTGGCGCTCGTCGCGTTGCGCGTCGCGATCGGCCGCGACGCGGCGATGGCGGCCGGTGCGCTGGCCGTGGCGGCGGCGGGCGCTATCACTTCGTTCGCGGCGCCGGGACGCGGCACCATGGATCGGCGCGTGATGGGCATCGGCGTCGCCGTGCTGCTGACGGCCGGCTGCACCGCGGCGTACGTCGGTGCGACGACGCCGGGCGCGACGTGGTTCGGCTCGCTGCGCCACCACGGGCCGCGCGACGGCACCATGGTGGCCGTCACGTTCGACGATGGCCCCAACCCGCCGTACAGCCTCCAGATCCGCGACATCCTCGACGCGCACGGCGTGAAGGCGACGTTCTTCACCGTGGGCAAGGCGCTGGACGCCCGGCCGGACGTATCGCGCGCCCTCTACGACGACGGCATGCTGCTGGGCAACCATTCGTACGAGCACGACGCGTTCCGCTGGCTCGACCCCGGCTACCCCGAACTACAGCGCACGCAGGACGCCTTCAAGCGGAACCTCGGCGTCTGTCCGACGCTGTACCGGCCGCCGCACGGGTCGCACACGCCGTTCATGGCGCGCGTCGTCTCGGACGCGGGCATGACGATGGTGACGTGGGACGTCTCCGCGGCCGACTGGGCGACGAGCGACGGCGCGCTCGTCGCGAAGCGCGTCCTCGACAAGGTCAAGCCGGGCTCGATCATCCTGCTGCACGACGGCATCGACGGCAACATCGGCGCCGACCGCAGCGTGATCCTGCAAGCGTTGCCGCTGATCCTCGACGGGCTGAAGGCGCGCGGCTTGCAGCCGGTGACGCTCGACCGCCTGCTGGGCGTGCCGGGTTACCTGCCTTCGTGCTGACGGTCCGCGCGCGGGCGGCTCCCGGTTGGCTATCATGGTGGGAAAGCGAGGATAACGCGGATTGGTATCGACTAATGCGACGGGGACGCTGCTGGGCGGACGAGTGGTGCGCGCGGTCGTCGTGGACGACGACGAGCGCCTGTTGGGCGTCATCAAGCGCGGGCTGAAGCTCCACGGCTTCGACGTCCGGACGTTCTCGGACCCGCAGGAGGGGCTCGAGTTCCTCGAGTCGAACCAGGCCGACGTCGCCGTGCTGGACGTGATGATGCCAGACATCGACGGCGTCTCGCTCTGCCGGCAGCTGCGTCGGACGCAGTCGATCCCCATCCTCATGCTGAGCGCGCGCGACACCGTGCCGGACCGCATCCTCGGACTCGAGTCCGGCGCCGACGACTACGTCACCAAGCCGTTCGAGATCGCGGAGCTGGCGGCGCGCTTGCGCGCGCTTCTGCGCCGCACCGAGCGGGAGTCGCCCGACGAACAGCTTACCTACGCCGACGTCGTGCTGGACTCGCGCCGCCGGATCGCGACGCGCGACGGCGACGCGCTGGCCTTGACGCCGATCGAATACCGGCTGCTGGAGTACTTCATGCGCAACCCGGAGGTGGCGCTGCGCCGCGAGGCCGTGCTGCTCAACGTCTGGGGGTACGAGGGCGGCGAGTCGAACTACCTCGACGTGCACGTGCGGCACCTGCGAGAGAAGCTGGAAGCGAACGGACGCCCGCGCCTGATCCAGACGGTGCGCTCGTTCGGCTACACGCTCCAGCAGCAGGCATAAGTGTCACTCCGCATACGCCTCACGCTCGTGTACAGCCTGCTCTTCGCGGTGCTGATCGTGCTGTTTGGCGTCATCGTGTACGTGCAGACGTCGCGCAGCCTCTACTCGTCTGTCGATGACACGTTGCGCCTGCGCGGCGATCGCATCGTCGCTGAAAGCAGGGAGTCCGGTACCAACACGATCAACCCGGACCAGTCGGTGCTCGACGAGATCGCCGCGCCCGGCGTGTACGTCGAGATCATCAACCAGGACGGCACGACGCGCGCCCGGTCGTCGAACCTGTCCGCGCCGCTGCCGGTGCGGACGCGCCGTCGCGTCAGCAACGACGTCACGTCGATCGAAACGCACGAAACCACGAACGGCGAGCGGGTGCGCGTGCTGTACGAGGGCATCACCCTCTCCGACCAGGCGCAGGGCACGCTCCTGGTCGCGCGCTCTCTGCATCCCACGGACGCCGCGCTCGACCGGATCCGGGTCGTGCTGATCGGCGGCGGCATCGCCTTCCTGATCATCGCGAACGGGCTCGCATACCTGGCGGCTGCGCCGGCCCTGCGCCCCCTCCGCGATGTCACGGGCACCGCCCGCCAGATCGAGGCGACGGCCGATTTCTCGCGCCACATCCCGGGCGACGATCAGCCGGGAGAAGTGGGGGAACTCGTGCGCACCCTCAACGAGCTGATCGAAAAAGTGCGATCGACGCTTGATGCGCACCGCGCCTTCCTCGCCGACTCGTCGCACGAGCTGCGCCGGCCACTGGCGGTGCTGCGCGGCAACCTGGAGGTACTGGCGAGCGGCGCGCTGCCCGCGGACGAGCGCGAATCCGTCATCGCGGAGACCGAGCAGGAGTCGCGGCGGATGAGCCGCATCCTCTCCGACCTGCTGCTGCTCTCGCAGGTGGACGCGCGGCAGATCTTGCAGTTGCAGCACGTGGACCTGTCGCACGTCGTCCGCAGCGTCGCGGAGCACGAGCGCGGCCGCTTCCCGCAGCGCGAGATCGCCGTGGAGGGCGAGAGCGAGCCGCTGGTGATCGAGGCCGACGAGCAGCGCGTGCGCCAGATGCTGGAGAACCTCGCCGAGAACGCCGCCCGTTACTCGACACCGGACACGCGGATCACGATCAGCGCGCGCCGCGCCGGCCGGTTCGCCGTCGCGGAGGTGCGCGACGAGGGGCCCGGCATGAGCGACGACGAGGTACGCCACGCCTTCGAGCGCTTCTTCCGCGGGGCGCGCGGCCGCCGCCAGCATGGCGACGGCAGCGGCCTCGGACTGGCGATCGTGCGCCACATCGCCGAGGCCCACGGCGGCGGTGTCGCGTTGACATCTTCGCCCGCCGGGACCGTCGTCCGAATCGAGCTACCCCTCTCGCCACCCAACTCATAGCCGTTCTTCCCGTCCCCTTCATCAAACCTTCATCTCGATCCGGCTACATTCGACGGTAGAGAGGTGGGTACATGAGGGTTCCTCCAGCAAAGATTCACGTCCCGGAAGAAGACCGAAAAGAGATCCTGGCCCTGATCGACGAGTGCCTGGCAACCGGCCAGCTGACGCTCGGCAAGCACGGCAAGGCATTCGAAGAGGCGTTTGCGCAGACGGCCGGCACGAAGCACGCCATCGCCGTCAGCAGCGGCACCAGCGCGCTCGAGATCATCTTCCGCGCCATTGGCGTCGCCGGTGGTGCGGTGATCGTGCCGACGAACACGTTCTTCGCCACGCCGGCCGCTGTCCAGCACGCCGGCGGCACGGCGCGGTTCGCCGAGTGCGACCCGGCGACCTACTCGATCGACGTCGAGCATGCGCGCTCGCTCATCGGCCCGAAGACGAAGGCCATGGTCGTCGTGCACATCGGCGGCATCGTGACGCCGCGCATCGGCGAGCTGCGGGCCATCTGCGACAAGGCGGGCATCCCGCTGGTCGAAGATGCGGCGCACGCCCACGGCAGCACGCTCGACGGGAAGCCCGCCGGCAGCTTCGGGCTCGCGTCGGCGTTCTCGTTCTACCCGACGAAGGTCATCACGTCCGGCGAGGGAGGCATGATCGCCACGGACGACGACCGCATCAACGACGAGGCGCGCGTCTATCGCGACCAGGGCAAGGCCGGGTTCACCTCGAACTTCCACACGCTGCTGGGTAACAACTGGCGGCTCAGCGAGCCGCACGCCGTCATCGGCCGCTTTCAGCTGAAGCGACTGCCGGAGTTCATCGCGGCGCGCCGCCGCGTCGCCGCGATCTACGACCGCCTGCTGCCCGCGACCGGCGTGACGCCGCTGGCCGTGCCGGGGAGCGTGGTCAGCAACTACTACAAGTACATCGCCATGCCGCCGGCCGGCGTGGATCGCGTCGCGCTGAAGAAGCACCTGCGCGAGACCTACGACGTCGGGCTCAGCGGCGAGGTCTACGAGGCGCCGTGCCACCTGCAGCCCGTGTTCGGCCCGCTGGCTGCGGGCACGCTGCCGGTCGCGGAGGAGCTTTGCGCGCGCCACATCTGCCTGCCGGTTTCGGCGGTGATGTCGGACGAGGACGCGGAGTACGTGGTGGAGTCGATCGGAAAGTCGCTCGCCGAGGTGCGGGTTGTGGCGGAGGCACGGTCATGAAGGTAGCGGTTACCGGCGGTTGCGGGTTCATCGGCTCGCACGTCGTCGACAAGTTGCGCGATCAGAATCTCGACGTGCGCGTGCTGGACAGCCTGGGCACGCCGCACCGCGACGACGTGGAGCACATCCGCGTCGACATCATGGACCTGGAGGCGCTCAAGGAAGCCATGCGCGGTATCGATGTCATCTTCCACCTGGCGGCCGTCGCCGACGTCAACAACGTCGCGGCAGACCCGACCGGGTCGGTGGGGCTGAACATCCTGGGCACCGCCAATGTGCTCGAGGCGGCGCGCCAGAACGAGGCGCGGCGCGTGGTGCTCGCCAGCACGGTATGGGTGTACGGCGCCGCGCGCGAGGAGCGCGTCGATGAGACCGTGTGCTTCGATCCGGCGCTGACGGGGCACGTCTACACGACCACGAAGATCGCGGCCGAGATGCTCTGCCACGACTACTTCACAATGTACAAGGTGCCGTTCACGATCCTGCGCTACGGCATCCCCTACGGCCCCCGCATGCGGCCGTCGCTCGTCATCCCGATCTTCATGCGCAAGGCGCTCGCCGGCGAGGCGATGACCGTTGCGGGCGATGGCAGCCAGAACCGCAAGTTCGTCTACGTCGAGGATCTGGCGGACGCGCACGTGCTGGCGCTGGCGCCGGAGGCGGAGAACCAGACGTACAACATCGACGGCTCCGAAGAGGTGACGATCCTGCGCATCGCCGAGACGGTGCACCGCCTGCTCGGCGGCAAGGGCATCGAGTTCGTGCCCGCGCGCACAGGCGACTACGGCGGCAAGCAGGTGTCGTCCACGAAGGCGGCGCGTGAGATCGGCTGGACGCCGAAGGTTGCCTTCGAGACGGGCATGGAGCGCACCGTCGCCTGGTTCCTGGAGACGCAGGGGCAGACGGCCGTGCTGAACAAGGCATGATCGAGACCGCCGCGCAGCCCACGATGACCGGGATGCCGCTGCGCACCGCGCGGCCGCGTCTCATCGCCGTGATGCCCGCGTTCAACGAGGAATCGACGATCGTCGGCGTGCTGGAGCACCTCTACCCGCTGGTGGACCGCCTGCTGATCGTCGACGACGGCTCCGTGGACCGCACGCGGGAACTCGTGTTCGACTGGCTGGCCGACAAGCCGCACGCGCACCTGATCTCGTTCAACAAGAACCGCGGCATGTCCGCCGCCTACTACGAGGCGTTCCAGCACCTCGGCCGCATGGTCGAGCTGGGCCAGGTCGACAGCGACGATGTCGTCCTCACGGTCGACGCCGACGGCCAGCACGACCCGGCGAGCCTGGACCTGCTCCTGAAGCCGATCCGCGAGGGCGCGGACGCCGTGATCGCGCAGCGCGATTTCCGCCTCTACCCGCTGTACAAGCGGATGGGTAACTGGGTGATGTCGGCGTGGGCGTCGATCTGGGGCGGCCGCCGCTTCACCGATGTCGAGTCCGGCTACCGCGCGTTCAAGGTCGGGCCGCTGCTCGATTCGCTGCAGTACTACAAGGGCTACAAGTACAGCGAGACGGTGGAGATCGCCGTCATCCTGCCGATCCTCGGCTACAAGATCCACGACACCACGCTCGTCGATATCCCGGTCTTCCGCTCGCGCACGCGAATGAAGGACGTGATCATCGACCTGGTCGCGATGCCGTGTGCCTGGTGGCGCGTGATGGCCGCGCGCCGCCTACCGAGCGGCGTGCCGACGTGGTTCGCGTACTGGGTGCTGCCGCTGTTCTTCCTGGCCGCGCTGGTCGGCGCTGGCCGCATCCTGACGCGCACGATCTACCTTGGCGACGACACGATCAACAACTACGCCCACGTCTGGTACATCAGCCACCGCCTCTTCGATTCCGGCACGATCCCGTTACGCTTCTCCGAGTTGGACGGTGGGCGCGCGTTCACGTTCCCGTACGCCATCGTCCCGTGGACCGCGAACGCGCTGGTCTACCCCGTACTGGGTGACTGGTCCGTGACGTTGTTCCTCGTGCTCGGCGGCGTCGCCGCCGCGGCCGGCGCGCTGCTCGTGCGGCCGTCGATGCGCGATCCGTGGTTGCTGCTGCCGTTCCTTGCGAACCCGTTCTTCATCGACGCGGTCGGCAGCGGGCAGTACGCATTCCTCTGGTCCGCGGCCGGGTTCTTCGCGCTCGTCTGGGCGGCGGAGAAGCGGCGCTGGCCGCTGGCCGCGGCCGCGCTGTGGTTCACCGTCTCGACGCATCCGATCGAGGGCGGCCTGGCCGTCGCGCTGTACCTGCTCTGGTCCGCCGCGCGCAGCCGGGGCGTGAGGCTGCCGCTGCTGCTGGTCGCGCTGGCGGCGTTGCCGCTCCTCATCCCGTCGGTCTACTTCGCGTTCGACACGCCCGCGGTCGGCGAGAACACCTGGCGCACCATCGCCGTCTCCATCGGCGAGGATCTGCCGCGCCGCGGCTCGGTGCTGCTGGCCCCGTTCGTGCTGGCCTGGGCGGCGCCGTTCCTTCGGCGCCACTACCGCACGGCCGGCCTCGCGTTCGCGGCGGCCGCCGTGCCGCTGGTGCTGCTGAGCAGCGGCGCGCTGGAGGACATGCCGGGTGTCGGCGCCTGGGCCGAGCAGGGCAGCTACGCGGGCATCGTGTCGGCGGCGTCGCAGACGGACTACCGCGGCTACATGGGCTCCGGCGACTTCCACAGCGGCGCGGTGTACCGGGTGCTGAGCCCCAACGACCGCGAGCAGGGCTCGTACTACCTGATCCGGCATCACGGCGTGCTGGCGAACGAGCTGTTCAGCGAAAGCCAACGCCGCACGAGCTGGGCCGAGACGAGCTACCGCTGCTACCTGGCCGCGAAACACATCGACCGCGTCGTCGTCGAGCGCGGCTACGCGGAGCAGTTCCACACGAACGAGCAGTCGCTGCTCGACGGCCTCGTGTCGCGCGGGCAGGCGCAGGTCAGCTACGGCGGCCCCCGCAGCCGCCTCACCGTGTACGACGTGACGCCGTTCCGTGACAGCGGACCGGTCCCGGCTTCAGTCAGAGATTGCGGACGCAGATGAAACTGGGCGCGATGCGCGATGCCGCCGCCGCTACGCTGGACGCAGTCCGGCGCGGCTGGCCGCTCCTCGCCATCGGCTTCGTGGTCGACGCCGCGTTCATCTTCATCTTCCTCATCGCGCTCCAGTCGTACCTTCCCGAGGACCTTGGCAAGAGCGACGCGATCGTCGGCTACACGCTGGCGACGTTCGGACTCGCCAAGCTGCTGTCGCAGCTCGGCAGCGGCTTCATCGCCGACCGCCTGGGGACGCGGCGCGCCCTCGTCATGGGCACGGGCCTGCTGCTCTGCGGCTACGTGGCGATCCTGCTGCTCGCGCACGGCGCGGCGTGGCTGATCGTCGGCTGCGGCGGCGTGGTCGGCCTGGGCTCGTCCGTCACGTGGCCCGCGCTCTACTCCGCCGGCTCCGCCCGCTTCGGAGAGGGTGAGAAGGGGCGGTTCACGGCGCTGCTGACGCTCGCAACGGGCGGCGCGCTGCTCGTGGGCGCCGGGGGCGGCGCCGTGCTGAACCGCATGGCCTCGTTCGACGCCGCCATGATCGCGCCGATCGCCGCGGCCGGATTCGCCTTTACGCTGGCGCTGTTCACGCGGGGCGGCGAAGCGCACGTCGACGCTGCGATGCCGACGCTGCGCGAGTTCCGGGCGATCGTTGCGTCGCATCAGCGGGCGATGTTCGCGCTCGTCGTCGTCTGCAACGGCGCGGCGCTGGGCGCGCTGACCGCCGTCTTCGGCGCGTACCGGCGGGACGTGCTTGGCGTCTCGCTTGCGGAGCAGGGGCTGCTGCTGGCGCCGGCCGCGATACTCGGCGGCCTGCTCGTCGTGCCGGGCGGCGCGTTCGCCGACCGCATCGGCGCGCGGCGCATCATGGTGCCGAGCTATCTGCTCGTGGGCGTGGGGCTGCTGGCGCTCTCGCGTTTCAGCGATCCCGTGCTAGTCGTCGTCGGCGCCGGCCTGACGGGCGCGGCCTACGGGCTCGCCGCGCCGACGATCGCGTCGACGATGATGTCGCTCGCCGGGCCGGCGAGTTCGCGCGGCGGCGTCATCGCCTGGTTCATGACGGTGGATGGCGTTGGGCACGCCGTGGGGCCCGCGGTGGCGGGCGCGTTGCTGGGCCTGTTCGGGGTCGAATCGGTGTTGATGCTGGCGGGCGGGCTGTACCTCGTCGTAGCGTACGTGGCGCTGACGGCGCGCGTGGGCGCGAGGCAACCGGCGGACGCCAGGTCCGTCGTCGCCGTCGAGGCGTAAGAGGGAGGTCGTATGGGCAAGATACTGGTCACGGGCGGCGCGGGCTTCATCGGCTCGCACGTCGTCGATGCGCTGCTGGCGCGCGGTGACGAGGTGCACGCGCTCGACGATCTCAGCAAGGGGCAGGTGACGAACCTGCCAGAGCGCGTGCCGCTGCACGTGCTCGATATCGCATCGGGCGCGCTGGAGCGGCTGTTCGCGGAGCAGCGTTTCGACGCCGTCGTCCACTGCGCTGCGCAGACCAACGTCATGCGCTCGCTCGAGGATCCCGGACTGGACCGCCGCATCAACGTGGACGGCCTGCGGCGCGTGCTCGGCGCGGCTGAGGCATCCGGCTGCGCCCGCTTCGTCTTCATCTCGTCCGGCGGCGCGGCCTACGGCGAGACGCCCGTACCGGCGACCGAGACGACGGCGCCGCAGCCCGACAACCCCTACGGCCGCCACAAGGTGGAAGGTGAAACGATCGTCGCCGCGTCCGCCGTGCCGGGCGTGTCGCTGCGGCTCTCGAACGTCTACGGCCCCCGCCAGCGCTCCGACGCGGAGGGCGGCGTCATCAGCATCTTCGCCGACCGCCTCGCCGCCGGGCAGCCGCTGCTCGTGTACGGCGACGGCAAGCAGCAGCGCGACTTCGTCCACGTCGATGACGTCGTATCGGCGATCCTGCTCGCTCTCGATGACGCGTCGATGTGCGGCATCTGGAACGTCGGCACGGGCGTACCGACCAGCGTGAACGACCTGGCCCTGCTGATGATCCGCGCGTCCGGCGGGCAGGGCGGCATCACCTTCTTGCCGGAGCGGCAGGAGATCCGGCGCTCATGCCTTGATATCTCGAAGCTCGTCGCCACCGGCCGCTGGGCGCCGCGGCGCGCCCTCGCGGAAGGCATCGAGAGCCTCGCGGAGCACGTGAGGACGACGTAGACGGCCCGCGCAGCGAGAGAGACACGGAGAGGGGGCGCATCGCCGATGCGCCCCCTCTGTTCGTGCCGCGGCAGTTCTACTTCGTGGCGAGGAAGTACTGGTTGAACGGGTTCTCAATAGGCAGCCGCTCGAACTTCGAGAAGCCCGCCTCCTCGGCGATCTGGCGCACCTTCGCCGGGCCCATGCAGGCGCCGTAGCCCGTGCCGCCGTGCGCCAGCGACGCCGTCATGCACTGCAGCATGCTGACGGAGTAGAAGACGCGCCCGACCGGGTTCAGGTTCTCCTCCAGCTTGTCGGAGACGTTCGGCTCCACGATGAACCAGGCGCCGCCCGGCTTCAGCGCGCCGTAGATCGAGCGCCCCGCGCCGTGCGGGTCCACCATGTCGTGCAGCGCGTCGAGCGTCGAGACCAGGTCGAAGCTCGCGTCCTGCGGCAGCTCCGTCGCTCCGCGGATCTCGAAGCGCGTGTTGTCCGTCACGCCGGCCTTCGCCGCGTTCGCCTTCGCCGCTTCGATGCCGGGCGCGTGGTTGTCGAAACCGGTGAAGGACGACTTCGGGAACGCCTTCGCCATCGTGCAGATCGCCTGCCCCCGGCCGCAGCCGATGTCGGCCACCTTCGCGCCCGCCGTCAGGCGCCCCTCGAAGCCGATCGCCGGAATCCACTGCTGGACGAGGAAGTTGATGTAGCCGGGACGGAAGAAGCGCTCCGTGCCCTGGAACGTGTCGTTCGTGTACTGGGAGTACGGTACGCCGCCGCCCTCGCGGAACGCTTTGATGATGCCCGGGATGACGGCGTAGTGGTCGGGCAGCATTTGCGCGAAGCCGCCGACGAATACCGGGCTGTCCTCGTCGGCCAGCACGGCCGCGTGGGCCGCCGGCAGCGCGAATGCCTGCGTCGCCGCGTCGTAGGTGAGGTAGCCCGATGCAGCCATCGCCGCCGCCCATTCGCGCAGGTAGCGCTCCTGCAGCCCGGTCTTGCCGGCGAGCTGCGGGACGGTGACCGCGCCTTCCGCCGCCAGCGTCTTGAAGAGATCCAGCCGGTCGCCGATGTAGATGTGCGGCGCGGCCATCGCCGCACCCAGCTCGTTCACCACCTTGAAGGCGAACTCCATGACCTGGTCCATGCTCGGTGCTGCTGCTGTCTGGGTCGTCATTGCGTGTCCTCCGTGTCGATCAGTCCGTGTCGTGTGCCGGGGAGCGGCCTCGGCGCCGGTCGTCGTTTGCGTCGTGTGGTCTCCGCGTGCACCTCCTTCCGCGAACATCACCTCGATGTGGCGATTGTCGCGCGGAACGGGCGGCGCGGCGTCGTGGGATGTACGGAGGTTCGTGCCGTGGCAGTACGGAGATTTCGGCGGCGTCGAGTCGGGGAGTGCTGGCCTACTGTTGCGTCGCCGTGAGCCCGGTCTCGACCGCCCAGGCGGCGATCTGGGCGCGCGAGTTGAAGCCCAGCTTCGAGAGGATGTTGCCCACGTGCGTCTCGATGGTCCGCTCGCCCAGCACGAGCTCGTCCGCCATGTCGCGGTTTGTCTTGCCTTGCGCCACGAGCGCGGCCACTTCTCGCTCGCGGGCCGTCAGGCCGCCGAAGGCCGCCTTGTCGGCCTGTCGGAGCGTGGGCACGCGCCTCGGCTGTGTCGCACCCGCGGCGCGGAGGAAGTTGTCCCGCAGCCGCTCGTCGCCGATGGTGGCCGACAGCGACTGGGCGCTCTCGGCGGAGGCGGCGCGCTCGGCAGCGGCGTCGTCGCGCCGTCCGAGGGCGTCGTAGACGGCGGCGAGGTCGCGCTGCACCTGCCAGAGATACGGCCGGTCGCCTCGCCGCACGGCTGTGCCACGGGCCGCTTCGAGCGCGGCGGCGGCCTCCTCGTTCCGGCCCAGCGCGGCCAGCGCGCGGCCCTTCAGCCGCCAGACCGGCGGGATCGCCTCGTCGGACGGGGGGCCCGGCGTCGTGTCGATCATCTGCTGGGCGATCGCCAGCGCCGACGCGGCGTCGCCCTCATGCAGCGCCAGCTCGCCGCGCGCCCAGTACATCCGCCGGGCGGCCATGTTCCTGAGCAGCACGCCATCGGGCAGCGCTTCATCCAGCACGGCGCGGGCGCGGCGCGGGTCGCCAGTCTGCAGGTAGGCCAGCGCCAGGTAGCTCGAGACGTTGCCGATCCACCACGCGGAGCCGAGGCGGTTCGCGATCGGCAGCGCCTCCTGCAGGTGGTGGATGGCCAGATCGGGCGCGTGCATCAGCACGTAGATCTGCCCCAGCGTGTAGTGCGCGCCGCAGAGCCACTGCTCGTGCTCGATCTCCGACGCGATGCGGAGCGACTCGTTGCCGTGGTGGATCGCCTCGCTGAACTCGCCGAAGCCTGCTGCCGAAGCTGATGCCGTGAAGTGCGCGAACGCCTGTCCCGCCGGCCAGCCGATCTGCTGCGCCAGGCGGATCGCTTCGCCGGTATCCGCGCGGCACGCTTCCATCGTCCGGAACACGCTGTAGGCCACGTCCTGCATCGTCGGCGAGGAGTACGTGCCGCGCGACGACAGCGTGGAGACGAGGCCCCAGTTGTCCTTGAGCGAGCGGTACAGCTCCGCCGCGCGGTCCACCGCCGCGAAGCAGTCGACGATGTTGCCGTGGATGCCGTAGCCCATGCCCATGAGGTCCAGCGTGTCGGCGCGGCCTTTCACGTCGTCGATCTCCTCGAAGAGCAGCAGCGCATCGCGGTGCGCCTGCAGGCCCTCTTCCGCCGCGCCCGTGTTCACGAGCCAGTTCGCGTAGCGGTTGAGGCTCTGCGCGATCAGCTCCCGCCGCCCGAGCGTACGCGCGAGTTCCGTCGCGCGCTCGAAGAACTCGCCCACGCGCCGGTAGTCGCGTCCCGCCCAGAGGAACCCCAGGTCGATCAGCGCCTGCCACTCCGCCGCGCCGTCGTTGGCGCTGCGCGCGGCCGCCAGCGCCTGCTCGTCGTCCGCCCGCGCACGCTCGAACTCGCCCAGCAGCTCGTACGACTGTCCGCGCGCCCGATAGAGACGGGCCGGCGGCGTGACGCCGAGGTGCCGCGCCGCCTCCATGGCGCGGCCGAAGTGCTCGACCGCGGCGCGCGACGCATAGAGCTTCTGCGCGTTCTCGCCGACGCGGCGGCAGTAGTAGTACGCCTCGTCCCATGCCCCGCCCTCGTAGAAGTGGTGCGCCAGGTCCGCCAGGTGCGGCTCGATCGCGCCCGCGTACAGCTGGCGCATGTGCTCGCCGATCGTGCGGTGCAGCGAGCGCCGCTCCCGTGCCAGCAGCCCGGAGTAGATCACGTGCTGCGTCAGCGCGTGCCGGAACGAGAAGTGGTCGGCCGACTCCTCGACCACGAGCTGCGCGGCGATCATCTCCTTGATCACGCCGAGCAATTCGTCCTCGTCGCGACCGGTGACCCGCTGCAGCAGCGCGAAGTCGAAGCGGCGGCCCGTAACGGCGGCCGTCGTGAGGATCTGGCGCGCCTCGGTGCTCAGCTGCTGCGTGCGCTGGTACACGGCGTCATGCACGCTGCGCGGGATGTCCAGCTCGGAAATCGGCTTGCGCTCCCACGTGCCGTCCGCGTAGAAGATGCCACCCGCCGCAACCAGCGACTTGAGGATCTCCTCGATGAAGAACGGATTGCCTTCGGTCAGCGATACGATCGGGTCGAGGAACTCCGCGCGCGTCGGCGTGTCCTGCTCGAAGATTGCGCGGATCATCGTGTCGACTTCCGCGGCCGAGAGCGGCCGCAGCGCGCATTCGGAGACGAGGCGCTCGCGATCCATGCGCGCCAGCGTGCGGCCGAGCGCCGCGTGCACCTCGTCGCTGCGGTACGTCAGCAGCAGGAGCGCGCGCAGCGCCGGCAGGCGGCGCGCCAGCACCAGCAGGAACTCGAGGCTTGTGTCGTCGATCCAGTGCACGTCCTCGACGACGATCAGCAGCGGCTGCCGCTGGGCCAACCGCGCGAAGGACTGCGTGAGCGCCTGGAAGATGCGCCGCTTCTCCTGCTCCGGCTCCAGCGGCGGCGCCGGCGGCAGTCCGGGCACGATCGACGCGATCTCGGGCATCATCCGCGCGATGTCGGTGGCGTCCTGCCCGAGGCCCTCCGTGATCTCCGCCAGCGATCGGTCGCGCGTGCAGGCGCGGAGCAGATCCAGCAGCGGCGCGTAGGGGAGCGTCGCGTCCGGCTCGAAGCAGTGTCCCTGAAGGACGAAGAAGCCGCGCTCGGCGGCGGCGGCGCGCGTCTCCGCGGCCAGGCGCGACTTGCCGATGCCGGCCTCGCCCGCCAGCGTGACCGTGCGGCCGCGGCCGTCACCGGCCGCGTCGAGGTCCTGCCGAATCGACTCGACATAATCGGCACGCCCGACCAGGATCGGGCTGACGACGGACTTGTCTCGTGGTGCACCCATCCGGGAGCCATCCTCCAGCGCTGAGTATACGCCCGAACGCGCGTCTGCCGTCAGGTGATGCGTACACGGATTGGCAGGCTCAACACTGAGATGCGGGGACGCTCTCCGGCCGCCCGAATCTCGTCATCGTGGGCCGCGCGTAGGCATCGCGTGGGGCGGCCGTACAGCGCACCTGCGCTCGGATGCACGAGACTGCTTGCGCAACGTATCGCAATTGAAGGGGGACGACCGTGGAGCAGGGCACCGGGACGTGCCGATCGATTGTGATGCTGGCAGCCTCCGCGGTCGCCGCCGCGTGCCTGACGCTTGGCTGCTCATCGAGCCGCACCAACGCGCCGACGGCCTCGGCGACGCTCGTGGCTGCGATTCCGCCCCCGACACCGAGCGTGGTCTTCCCGGTCGCGCCTGCGAGCCACGACGAGCCGGTGTGGGATTTCGTGCGGCAATGGCAGGGCGCGAACATCTCGCCCATCCTCCGCCCGGCGGTCCTGCCTCCGGGACTCGACACTCTGACCATTGGCCAGGTACCCGCCAAGGTCGATCCCTATTTCTTGTTTGTGACATACGCCGGGCCGGGAAAGCAGTTGAGCATCGAGGCTGGCGGCATCAATCCGGACTACGGCGACTCCCAGCAGATGGTGACCGTCCGGGGACACGACGCCGCGCTCGCGATAAGCTCCGACGGGGTCTGGGTATCGTGGACGGAGCCCGGCATTTGGGTGCCTGACGATAGGTCTCCGGCCTACGATCACATCAAATACGGCGTCTTTGCGCGGGGTCTGACGCAACAGGAGTTGCTGCAGGTTGCCGAGTCAATGACTCCGCTCGGCCCGTGAACATCCAGACCGCGCAGGCTTGTTATCATGCCGCCGCAGCGCGCATCAACCCATCCCAGGAGGCCGAATGAAGACGCTCCCAGCACACGGCTCGACGCTCGACGAGGTGATGACGCAGATGCGCGCGTTGCAGGTACGCGACGGCGACTACCACAACGCCCGCACCTGGGGACTGATCTACAACGCCGGCCCCGACGTGGACGAGGTGCTGCGGGCGGCCGGCGGCCACACGCTGCTCGAGAACGCGCTCAACCCCTTCGTCTTCCCGAGCCTGAAGGAGATGCAGCGTGACATCGTCGCGATGTCGGCCGGTTTGCTGCACGGCGGTGAGGCCACCGGCGGCACCGTCACCTCCGGCGGGACGGAATCGATCTTCATGGCCGTGAAGACGGCCCGCGACAAGGGGCGCGCGGAGCGCGGCATCGACCGTGCCCGGATGGTGCTGCCTCGCACGGCCCATCCTGCGTTCATCAAGGCCGCGCAGCTGCTCGACGTCGACTGGGTGCACATGCCGCTCGGCGAGGACCTGCGCACGCGCGCCGAGGATCTTGCGCCGATGATCGACGCGCGCACGGTGCTCTGCGTCGGCTCCGCGCCCGCGTACCCCTTCGGCATGATCGACCCGATCCCGGAGATGGCCGCCGCCGCCTCGGCCGCGGGCGTGCCGTTCCACGTCGATGCCTGCCTGGGCGGCTTTATGCTGCCGTGGGTGGAGAAGCTGGGCCGCAGCGTAACGCCCTGGGACTTTCGCGTGCCGGGCGTCACCAGCATCTCGGCCGACGTCCACAAGTACGGGTACGGCATCAAGGGCGCGTCCGTGCTGCTGCACCGGCCGAAGGAGAACCTGCGCCACCAGGTATTCATGTTCGCCGACTGGCCCGGCGGCATCTACGGCTCGCAGGCCTTCCAGGGCACGAAGCCGGCAGCGCCTATCGGCGCGGCGTGGGCCGTCATGCACTATCTCGGCGAAGAAGGCTACCTGCGCCTCGCGCGGCAGACGCTCGACGCCACCGACCGCCTGCTCGCCGGCGTCCGCGCGCTGGACGGCGTGCACGTCTGGGGCGAGCCCGACATGACCGTCGCGGCGATCGGCTCCCGCGACCTCGACATCATGGCCGTCGGCGACGCGCTGAACGCGCGCGGCTGGCACTTCGACCGCCAGGACCAGCCGCCGGCGCTGCACCTCATGGCGAGCCCGCGCCACGCCCTCGTCGTCGACGAGTTCCTGCGTGACCTCGCCGCCGCCGTCGCCACGGCCGCGCCCGCCAGCGCCACCGCCGCCACCTACGGTGACGACGTCAGCGCCGAGGCCGGCGCGCGATAGGGCGGCTCGCTACGCCAGGCACGTAGGCAGCTTGCCGCCGTTGAACGCGATCAGGTCCGTCACCGCCTTCGAGGGCAGGGGCGCGCCGCGCGGTTCGCCGCGCAGCTCGCTGTACGCGCGATGAAGGTTCGAGACGAGCCGCTCGCCGTCCAGCCACGCGCCGAACCGCCCCAGGTCGAGCCCGCAGGCGACCTCCAGCGGTTCGACGCCGGCCGCCATGCCGCGCCGCGCCGCGTCGAGCACCAGTTGCAGATACTCCGTGAGGTCGTCCATCACGCCGGGGGCGCAGATCGCGCCGTGTCCCGGCACGATCGTCTCGGCACCGAGCGCGCGCAGCCGGTCCAACGCATCGATCCACCCTCCGACCGAGCCCGCCAGGGCGAACGGCGCGCCTCCGCTGAACAGGACGTCGCCCGCGAAGAGCATCTTTCGCTCCGGGATCCACGCCACGATGTCGTTCGTCGTGTGCGCGGGGCCGACGAAGATCAGCTCGACTTTCAGGTCGTCCACCCACAGGTCCAGCCGGTCGTCGAACGTCACCGTCGGCGCCGCGAGGACGAGGTCGCCCCATTCGACGCCGGGGAAGAAGCCGCGCGCGCCCAGCCCCTCGCGGAGGATCGTCTCGCGGCAGTCCGTGTGGCCGATGATCGCCGAGTCCGGAAACAGGTAGTTGCCGAACGTGTGGTCGCCGTGGTGATGCGTGTTCACGAGGGCCTGTACCGGCCGCGCCCCCGCCTGCTTGCGGATCGCGTCGATGAACCCGCGCGTCCGGCGCTCCGTGAAGCACGAGTCGATCGCCAGCACCGACTCGCGCCCGACGATGAAGCCGCTGTTGTTCAGCCCCCAGCTTCCGTCCATCTGGATGAAGCCGAAGATGCCGGCGCTCACCTCTTCGACGTGCGGCGGCGTCGGGCCGGCGGCGTCGGGCGCGTGCGTCGATGTCATGGTCGCTCTCCTGTCCGGTTGTCCCGGCGGCCCGTCGCACGCGGCCGCCTCACGAGCGCTTCACGAATCGATTGCGCAGCACGCCGATCCCCGCCACCTCCAGGTAGCCGGCGATGTAGTCCCAGGCGTCTTCCTTCGGGATGTCCACGCCGACCCGCCGGGCGGCGCCGAGTGCTGTCTCGATCGCAAACGTGCAGAGCTTCATGGGCCGACTCCAGCCGCAAGCGTACCCGCGGCGACCCCTTCGGCGTAAGAGCGCGGCACGACTAGAGGCCCACCGTTACGGTGGCCTCTAGTCGTACGGCGCCGGGCTCCGCGGGTGGGGAGGCATCGGAGAGCCTGGTGCACGAGAGGAGCGGAGCGCCGTGACTACGGCGGGCCGATAGTTGCGATCGTGGCCATCACCAGCGCGGCGGCGACGCCGAGGCTGAGCACCAGGACGCTGATCAGCCAGGTGAGGGCGCGCGCCATCGACGTGACGTACTGGCGCTGGTGCACCACCCTCGGCGATGAACTGGAACCCATGAAGAGGTGGGCGCCGTCCCAGGCGAGGATCGCGGCGCCGGTGAGCGCGGCCATGCTCAGAAACACATAACCGCTGACGAGCACGGGAACGACCAACAGCATTGTGGGGATGGCGTTCATGACTTCGTAGCTCCTCTCTGCGACGCCGCCGACGCGCGATACGCGAACACGGCCGCCTGGACGCGGTTTCGGGCATGCAGCTTCCGCAGGATGCGGCGCACATGCTGTTTGACTGTGCTGTTCTGGATGCCGAGTGCGGCCTGGATCTGACGATTACTCCACGCGCATGCGACGAGCGCCAGCACCTCGCGCTCCCGCGGCGTGAGGTGCTCCGGCGGGTCGGCGTACTCCGCCTGGTGGAGCGCCATGCCGAGCGGCGCCGGCTCTGCACGCGACGTGCCGCCGTCGCTCACCGTGCGGATGCGCTCGAAGATCTGGGTCGCACGGGCGCTGGAGTGCAGGACGCCGTTGACGTCGCCGTCGATCTCCGTGTGCGCCTGAGTTGCGTACGGCGGTACGAGCATGAGGACCTTGATGTGGGGGCTGACGTGGTGAATGCGCCGGGCCGTCTCCTGACCGCCCGCCGCCGGCAGATCGAGCGCCAGTAGGACGACGTCCGGCTGCTCGCGGCGCGCCTGCTCAACGGCCTCGACGGTGTCGGCGGCTTCGCCGACCACGCGCATGTCCGGCTGGGTGGCCAGGAGCTGGGCCAGCCCTTCGCGGAACAGCGGTTCTCCGTCTGCCACGATGACCCTGGTCGTCATGAACGCTCACTCCTTCGCCGTCCACCACGATCAAATCTACGGCCGGGGTATCCGGCCGGCTATCGCGCAAACAGATGATCGAGGGGCGAGGAGTGGCTATCCCGTGCTAGTGCGAGCACCCTAGCGGGGAGGCGTACGTCCGGGACGGCCGCGTCAGTCGATGAGGCCCGACTTGATGGCGTATTTCACGAGTTCCGCGCGCGTGTGCAGATTCAGTTTCTGCATGATGTGGCCGCGGTGCGCCTCGGCGGTGTTGATGCTGATGACGAGCATCCCCGCGATCTCGCGATTTGAGTGGCCGTTGGCGATGAGCCTCAGGATCTCGCGTTCGCGATCCGTCAGGCCGTCGTAGTGGACGCGGTCCTCGTTTCCTGAGCGGACGCGGCGCAGGTAGTCGTTGAGGAGGTATCGCGCGATCGACGGGTAGAAGTACGCCTCGCCCCGATACGCCGCGCGGATGGCGGTGTAGAGCTCCGTGGGTGTCGCTTCCTTGAGGACGTATCCCGCGCCTTCGGACTTCATCAGTTCGAAGAAGTACTCGGGGCTGTCGTGCGCCGTCACGGCCAGCACCTGGATCTTCGGGTTCTCGCTCCGGATCTGACGCGTCGCCTCGATGCCGTTCATGCCGCGGAGGGCGATGTCCATCAGGACCACATCGGGCACCAGCGTCCTCGCCAGCGATAGCGCCGTCTCGCCGTCCGCGGCCTCGCCGACCACCTCCATCTCGGCGTTCCCCCTGAAGAGCGCGCGCAGGCCGGCGCGCACCATCTCGTGATCGTCGACGAGCATCAGGCGTATCTTCTCGCTCACGTGCCGTTGCCTCCGCTCACCGGGATGACGACGCGGACCGTCGTGCCCGCGCCCGGCGTGGACACCAGGTCGAGCTTGCCGCCCAGCAGCGCGGCGCGTTCCTTCATGCCCAGCAGGCCGAGCCCTTCGCCGTGACCGTTCGTGTGCAGGTGCGCCGGGTCGAATCCGACGCCATCGTCCTGGACGTTAAGTACGATCGTCCCGTTCCGCTGCGCGAATGCGACGATCGCGTGCTGCGCCTGCGCGTGGCGGGCGATGTTGTTCACCGCTTCCTGCGCGATGCGGAAGACCGCCGTCTCCGTGTCGAGCGTCAGGCGCTGGGTCGGACGCTCAAGTCGCGCATCGACGGCGACGCCCGCCTCGGCCAGACGATTGCGCGCGTACGCCGAGAGCGCCGGAATGAGGCCCAGGTCGTCGAGATCGCTGGGCCGCAGCGCGACGATGATCTTGCGGACCTCCCAGAGCGCGTCGGTGAGGATGCCGCGGAGGTCCGAGAGGCCCGCGCGGACGCCATCCTGGTCCGGCGGGACATGCTCCTCCAGTTCGCCGATGCGGACGGCCGCGGCGGAGAGGAGCTGGACGGCCTCGTCGTGCAACTCCCGTCCGATGCGGCGCCGCTCCTCTTCCTGCGCGCGGATCACCTTTCCCACGGTCGCCTGGAGTTCGCTGTTCAGCGCCGCGGCGCGCTCGTGCAGGACGTTCAGCTCCGCGCCGCGCCGCTCCGCCTTGGCCCTCTGGTGCGCGGACTCGACGATCTCGTGGCGCTGTTCGCGCGAGAAATACGCGCCGAGCAGTGACACGACGAGGAAGCTGCTTGCGCTGCCGATCGCGACGTCGCCCGAGAGGCCTTCGCTCAGCGCGATCGCCGCGAGCGCGCTGCCGATCGCGAGCAGCACGGCGCCGGCGGCGGCCCGCATCTCCAGTGTGGTGACGGCGAACAGCAGCACCGGAATGTAGATCAGGTAGACCTGGTGCTGCGCGTCGCGGGAGAAGAACACGATCGCGGCGTCGAAGAGCAGAAGAAGAGGCGTCCATGCATAGAACGGCCAGCCTCGCTGGGACTGCTCGATGACACGGCTGAAGGACGGCAGGTACGTGCCGAGGTTGGTGAGCGCCGCCGCGCCAAGCAGCCCCCAGACGAGCCAGTGCGTTCCAAGATCCGCCGGGGAATGGTGGGTCATCGTGAGCGCCGCGACGCCCGCCAGGGTGATCCACGCCGCGTTCCGGGCTATCGCCGCCGTCCGCAGCCGGAATCCGGCCAGGAGTTCACGCTCGCCAGCGGTCTCCAATCGTCGCGTGGCCATCGTCCCTCACTCGCACTATCCCGTACTAGTATGGGCGGCGGCGCCGTGCGGCAGCATGGCCCGCCCGCACTCGATCGCCCATCGTTCGATACAACCAGCGGTGCCGTCTATGTGTATGCGGTCGCCGCGGACTGTGCCGCGCGTCCATACCGGTCGATACGGTCGGCGCGCGCTGCGACGGCCTTTCGCCGAAGGGCAGTCGTCGCACGGCCGGAAGCCAGCGCCAGTGGTAACGCCGGCAGTACTAGCGGCGGATAGCTACTCGCTGGCGGCGAATAGCGTCTTTACGCGATACCCCAATGGATACCTGCTGCCTACATTGATCGTGGAGGTGACAACCGCCATGAGCACACTCCAGGAAGCAGCCAGCACATTCCTGCGGATGCGGGGGCCGGAACGGCGTCCGCACGTCATCCTCAATCCGATCACGGTTCTCGGCGCCGTGATCGCGTGCGTCGGAGTTGGCGGAGCGGGGTTTGCGCTGGTCTTCGGGTTCCTGGACGAGGACCCCAGCGCCATCAAGGGCATCCTCGGCTACGTTGTGATGCCCTCGATGGCCCTGGTGGGCGTGTTGCTGATGCTCGTCGGGATCATGCTGGGCGCATGGCGTCAGGCGCGCGTCGCGGCAGCCTGGGGCGACCGTCCCGGCGTCCACGTCGACATCGGCAGCCGGCGCCAGCTGTTCGGCATCGCCATGTTCGGCGTGATCGCGATCGGCTCGCTCAGCGTGCTGGGCGGCACGACGTACCGGGCGATCGAGTTCATGGAGTCCACCACATTCTGCGGCACGTGCCACGCAGTGATGCAGCCGCAGGTTGACGCCCACCTGACGTCGCCGCATGCGGAGGTCGAGTGCACGAAGTGCCACATCGCCTACCGCTCCGGCCCGTTGGGCCCGAACGCCGCCGCGTATATCGACGCGAAGATCGGCGGCCTGCGCCAGACCTTGTCCGTGATGACGGGCAGCTACGATCAACCGATCAGAGCGCCCAGTGACAAGCTCCCGAACACCAACACGACCTGCGAAGGCTGCCACGCGCCCGACAAGAACTACGGCGTCATGATCCGCCAGTTCAAGTCCTACGCGCCGGATGAGACGAACACGCGCAACACGCGCCTACTGGCGTTCCAGGTCGGCGGCGGCAAAGCCGGCGAAGCGGCCGGCATCCACTGGCATGCGACGGCGAAGGTCTGGTACCGCGCGACGGACGAACTTCGCAACGTCGTCTCGTGGGTCGGCGTGGAGACGCCGAACGGGCTGGAGGAGTGGATCAACCCGGACGTGCCGGCCGGCGAGCCGGGTGCACAGCAGCTCATGAGCTGCATCGACTGTCACAATCGCGTCGGCCACCGTATCCCCGGCCCCGACGAACTGGTGGACGAGGCGTTGGACAGCGGCCGCCTGGACCCCAACCTGCCGTACATCAAGCGAGAAGCCGTGAAGTTGCTCGGCGGCGACGGCCAGGGCGCGAACCCCGATCTGCTCGCCGCGCAGCTCAGGCAGCCGACGTGGTTCGACCAGCTCGCGGGCTTCTACCACGACACCTACTCCGAGATCTTCGCGTCGAAGCGCGACGCGATTCGCAACGCGATCGACGAGCTGAAGAAGATCTCGACGCAGATCCTCTACCCCGACATGCGCACGGACTGGCTGACGTATCCCGACAATCTGAGCCACCGGCTGCCCGAAGGGATCAAGACGGCGGCGGGACAGGACACGCCTGGATGCTTCCGCTGCCACGGTACGCTCGTCCAGTCCGTGACCGGCGCGCGTCTCGCCGGCACGATGGGCGGCGACAGCTGCCTTGCCTGCCACGGCGTCGGGGAAGGGTCGTCGCTGCAGATCAGCAAGAGCAGCCCGACGCAGTCGCAGGCGTGCGCGCTGTGCCACGTCAACGTCGAAGCGCAGCAGATCGCCGGCGCGCCCGGCGGAGGCGGGACCCCGGTGCTTCCGATGGACCAGATCCACCAGCGCTGACGCGGCGTCGGCGTCGGCTCAGCGGCAGGCGCTGTGAGACGTGGTCGCTGCCCGCGACGCGCAGCGGCTCCAGAGACACGGTCGTCGGAGACGTCCGAAGATGGTGGCGGGAGCGACGAACCACTCGTCGCTGACCTCTATTCGCAACCGGCCCACACCAGCACCCGGACATCGTGGCCGTTCAGCGCGCCCGGAACCGGACGTACCACACCGCGGCGCCCACCACGCCGAGGGCCGCCAGGCCAAGCCACGTGATCCATCCGCGCGTACCCATCGGCCCATCTGATGCCGCGGCGCGGTCGTGCAGTGCGGCGATGTCCGGTGCCTCGGCGATGCCGCCGACCGAACTCACGGGGACAGACGTAGGTGTCGCGGCCGGCGCGGCGGCGCCGAGCGTGTCCACCATGCGAATCCGCCGGTTGCCCTGATCGGCGATGTACAGGTTGCCACCGGTGTCCAACGCGATCGCGCGCGGCAAGGTGAGGCAGGCGGACGCTGCCGCGCCGCCGTCGCCGCAGAAGCCGCTGACCGCGCTACCGACGACCGTCGAGATGATGCCGCCCGTGATCTCGCGAATGCGGTCACCGGAGTGCGACGAAATGAAGACGTTGCCTGCGCTGTCCTTGACGGCCGAGCTTGGCTCGTGGATGGACGCTGACGTGGCCGCGCCGGCGTCGCCGGTGTCGCTGGCAGCGCCCGTGCCCGCGATCGTCGTGAACGTGCCGCCGCTCACCAGTTTCACCTTCTGGTTGCCCGTATCGGCGATCAGAAGGCCCGATCCGTCCACGAAGATCCCGTTCGGCACGTTGAGGCATGCGGTGGTCGTAGCCGGTGACCCGGTCACACAGTCCGCCATTCCTCCGTTGCCCGCCACCGTCGTGATCGTCTCGCCAGCACCGCCGTTCACCACGCCGTCCGGACCGGGCGTGACCATGCGCACCACGTTGTTGGCGGTGTCCGCGATGTACAGGTCACCGGCGGCGTCGATAAAGACGTCGCGGGGCAGGTTCAATGTCGCCGAGAGGGCCGCGCCGGCGTCGCCGGTGTATCCCTGCGCGCCGGTGCCGGCGACCGTGGTGATGTTGTGCGTCGCGTGATCGATGCGACGGATGCGGTTGTTCGTCGTGTCGGCAATATACAGATCCCCGGCTGCGTTAATGCTCAATCCACGCGGCGAATAGAGCTGGGCCGCCGCCGCCGGTCCGTTATCGCCCGAATATCCCGGCGTGCCCGTGCCCGCGAACGTCGTGATCGTGGTGCCGTTGACCACGCGGATGACGTGGTTGCCCGTGTCGGCGATATAGAGCGGGTCCGTGGGGGCGTGCCGCTCAACCCCTTGCGGGTTATTGAGGCAAGCGGCGGTCGCCAGGCCGGTATCGCCGCAGTACGTCGAACTGCCGGCGAACGTGGAGATGTTGTTGGTGATGTGATCGACGACGCGAATCCGGTGGTTCAGGGCCGCTGCGATATAGAGGTTGCCGGACGCGTCGTATGCCAGGTCATCAGGCGAATTGACGCAGGCGCTGGCGGCGGCGCCGCCATCGCCGCAGTAGCCTGACACGCCGCTGCCCGCGATCGTCGCGATCGCCTCGCCGGAACCACCGTCGACGAACCCGTTGACGCCCGTCACGACCTTCCGCACGCGGTCGTTGTCGGAGTCGGCGATGATCAGATCGTTCGCGGAATCGAACGCGATGCCGCGCGGGTGCGACAGCAGTGCCAAGGCGGCGGCGCCGCCGTCGCCCGCGTAGCCTGTCGCGCCGGCACCGGCGACCGTCGTGATCGTCCCCGTAATCGCGTCAACGCGGCGAATCCGGTTGTTGTTCTCGTCGGCGATGAAGAGATTACCCGCGGAGTCGAACTTGATGCCGCGCGGGTGGTTGAGGCAGGCGCTGGTGGCGGCGCTCGTGTCTCCGCAATAGCCCGCGACGCCGCTGCCGGCAAAGGTGGTGATGATGTTCGTGGTGTGATTGACGACGCGGATGCGGTTGTGCAACGAGTCGGCGATGAACAGGTCTCCCGCCGAGTTGAGCGCGAGCCCGCGTGGCGAACTGAAGCACGCGGACGTGGCCGGGCCGTTGTCGCCGCAGAACGCTGACACTCCGCTGCCGGCGAACGTCGTGATCACGCCGGTCGGGGAGATCTTGCGCACGCGGTTGTTCGTGCTGTCGGCGACGTAGACGTTCGGCGGGTTCGCCCCGTCCGCCACGACGCCGATGGGGAACTGCAGGCAGCCGCTGGTCGCCGCACCCGCGTCGCCGCAGAACGTGCCCTGGCCGTTGCCGGCGTAGGTGCTGATCGTAGGCGTCACACCCGCCGTCACTTTGCGCAGGCGCTGGTTCGAGTTGTCGGCGACGTAGAGATTCCCCGCCGTGTCGAACGCGATGCCCACGGGCAGGTTCAAGCATGCGCCCGCTGCCGGCAGCGTATCGCCGCAGAACGTGTTGGCGCCCGCGGGCGACGTGATCGTCCCGGATGCGGCGAAGATGGCGCTGGCTGCCAGCGCGCCGACGGCCAGCACGAACGCGGGGACGACGAATCGACGGATCATGATGCTCTCCAGACCCTAGCTGCGCGGTTGTCTGTGCGACTACCGCCGGAACCGTGAAATCTGCGCCACGAGTCGCTCACGGCCGAAATAGCCCCCCGCGCCGACCAGGGCGATGACGCCGAGACCAACCGCGAGCCAGATCCATGACGGCGCGCCGCCGCTGCCTGATGCGTCCGCATTCGATAGCTGGCTGCCGGCGGTGTTGCTATCGCCCCCGATGCTGCCGACGGGAGCTGTGGCCCTGGCTGCGGGTGACCGCGTCGCGAGGGGTGTGCCCGCAGCGGCGGTCCCTGACGCGGCAGGCGTCCCGCCCGCGGCGGTCGTGGCGCCCGGAGGCGGCGTCGCGGCAATACCGGCGACAGCGGAGTCTGGTGTTGCCTGAGCCGCCTGATCGACGGGCGTGTCCGCATTCGGCCCCGCGGTCGGCTGGTCGGGCGATGGCGTATCGCCCGGTGCGGGAGTGGATGAGGCGTCCGCCACGGGCGTGCGAGTAGGCCGCGCCGTCGCCGTCGATATCGGAGTGCGCGTCGCCGTGGGTGTCGGCGCGGCTTCCTGCACGGTGATGACCGAGACGGTGTTGTCGGCCTTGTTCGCGACGTACACCTTGCTGCTGTTGAGGATCGCCAGCGACGTAGGGGCACCGCCGATGCCACTCGTTGCATCGAGCGTCGCGACCAGCGTCAATGACGGGATGTCGATCACGGATACGGTGCTGCCGCCCTCGTTGGGGACGTAGGCGCGCTTGCCGTCCGCCGTGATGTGGATCCGCTGGGGCGAAGCGCCGGCGGGATCGCCCAGATCGATCGTGGCGAGGACGGCGCCGCTGCCGCCCGACAGCGCCGTGACGCTGTGCGACGACTGGTTCGCGACGAGGACGACGGAACTATCCGGGGTGTCGGCGAGGCCGTGCGGCGAACTGCCCACGAGGACCGGGCCGCCGATCACGGTGTCGCTCGTGCTGTCGATCCGCGAGATCGAACCGGGACTGTCCAGGAAGTTGGCGACCCACAGCGTGTTGCCGACGAAGCGCAGCGAGTCCGGGTCGAGTCCGACCGCAATGTGCGCGACCACCGACGGCACTGCCGACGCGATATCGACCACCGTCACTTCGTTCGAGCCCTTGTTCGCGACGTACGCTTTCGTGCCGGCGGGATTGATCACGACCTCGTGCGGCTTATTGAACGCGGGATCGGTGAGATACTTGACGACCCGCAGATCGTGGTCGAACACGGTGACGCCGTTCGAGTTCTCGTTGGTCACCACGATGCGGCTGTCTCCGGGCGTCGTGTCGACGGCTGATGGGAAGAGCCCCTGCGTTACGAACGGCGACCCGGCGATCGGTGCATCGGTGGCGGTGTCGATGACGGTGAGTGTGCCGCCGGTCGGATCGTGATCCGGGACGTAGAGGCGGTGATCTCCGTCGCCCACGTGGAGCGCGCCCGGGTGCCCGGCGTTGATCGTGGCTACGACGCTATCAGTGCTTGTGCTGATCGCGCTGACCGTGCCCGAGAGATGATTCGATACGTACACCCGCCCGGACGCCGGTGCGATCGCGACGACGCGCGGCGAACTGCCGATGGCGACCGGCGCGGACACCGTATCGGCTGCTGCGTCACGGGCACCCGCGACGATGCCTCCAGCCAGCAGCATGGTGATGGCGGCGACGATGTGACGGACGTTGCGTCCTGTTCCGCTGTTGCTCACGAGTCCACTCCTAGTCCTCAACTGGCTGCTCCTGGGGCGTCATGCGAGACGGAAGCCTCACGCCGAACGATCGAATCCATGCCCGGAACGTGCGTGGCGCCGTCCCGAAGTACGTATCCACCGCTTCCTCGGACGCGGGCGCCAGCACCGTGAATCGCGCGAAGAAGAACGTGGCGGCCAGCGCCGCGACGAGCAGCCCGGCGACGATGCGGAGTTGCGTCCAGTCGCGATACAACCCGCCGGCGCCGACGGCCGGCGTCGTGGGCGGGTTCACGGGCAGCATGTACTGTGCCGCAAGCTTCTTGATGTCGACGAGGTTGATCGCCGGCACGCCCTCGTTCTGCATCCGCTCGATCAGGCCGCCGCTGACGACGTCGCCACCCAGTGACGGCGCGTTCAGTCCCGGATCGAAGCCCGCGCCGAACCCCTTGCTGGCGAGGCCGCCGCCAACGTTGACGAACGCCTTGATCGGGCGCCCGTTCGCCAGGCGCCGATAGGTCGCCATGTGCTGGTCCACGCTTTCGGGGACGTTCTTGGCGAACACCAGCGGCACGTTGTTGCGCTTCATGGCGTCGGTGGCGAGCTTTCGCCCCTCCGACGTCATGGGACGGGCCTTGAAGTCGCCGCCGATCGACGCTTCCACGGAACGGTGGGCGATGATGCCCTTCTGGACGAGCAGCGATTCCATGTCGAGGATCGTCAGGTCGGGATCGTTCGCACCCCAGGTCGATGCGCCGACCGAACTGACGACGATCGGCTCGGCGCCAAGCGTCTCCGCGGCCGCGATGGTGGCGATGTCCAGCGCCGGAAACGAGCCGGTGTACGAGATCGCGACGACGTCGCTCGTGCCGACGCCGGCCTGTCGCAGCATCGAGACGATCGCGCCGGCGAAGTTGGGGTTTGTTGAGGTGACCTTGGAACGCAACGAGCCAGGGTCGGTCGTGATCGCGCTGGTCGAGAGGCCGATCATGGCGGCCTGGATGTCGTCACCGGCGACGGCGCTCGCGACGGTGCTGTTGTCCTTGACGGCGCCGATCGCCAGTTCGGCGGATTGCGTGCGGCGCGAGGCTTCGATCTTGTAGCCGTAGTCGGCGGGCCGCGCACCCAGCCCGAACCAGTTGAACAGGCCGTAACTCAGGAGTGCGATCCCTCCGAGTGCAACCAGCGTCAGCTTCTCGCGAAATCCTATGTACATGTCAGACCCTGATGTCGCTGCCGAAGACCATGACCATCGCCAGCCGCGTCACGACGGCGACGCAGATGAGCCCGGCCACCGTGACGCTCGGCCCCTGCTTGTCCATCCACTCGGCCAGCAGGCCGGGGATGATGAATCCGATGGCCCGCAGCTCCGCGTGGGAGCCGGTGATGTCCGAGCGAAGGAACTTCTCGAGCGCGAGGCTCAGGAAGAAGCCGATGAGGACGGTGACGACAAACCGGCGGCGGCCGTACAGCAGCGTCGAGCGCCCCAGCAGGCGCACGCAGGCGAAGGTCATCAGTGCCACGGCGAGCGTGCCGAGGACGCGGTACGGCCGGATCAGCAGCAACGCGATGTAGCCGGGCACGACCATGCCGCCGGGCGTGATGGCGAACAGCTCGCCGAAGATCAGCCCCGCCACAAGGCCGGTGCCGATCGCTTCCTGCAGGAGCGTCTGCGGTAACACTTATGCGACTCCCTGCTTCTCCTCGTACGCCGCCAGGGCGTCGATGGTCTCGAGTCCGCCCGCGGCGGTGTTGCCGATGGCGAACAGCACCGCCTCATCCGCCATCTCGCCCACGATGCGTGCGACGATCGCCTGCGGCTGTGCCAGCGCACAGTCAACCAGCGCGGCGGGATCGACGCCGGCGTCGCGGGCGGCATTCAGTACGCTCCGCACGTCCGTGCCGGCGACGAAGTAGCGCGCAGCGGGGATCTTCGCCATGAGCTGGCCGAGCTGGATAGAGCGCAGCGGGCGGTCGCGGCGCGCATTCACCAACAGGAATACCGGGCACTCCCAGCGCCCTTCGATGAGGCGGTGATGCAGGAACAGCGTCGAGTCCGGATCGTTGGCGGCCAGCGCGTTGATCACGTGCAGCACGCGATGCCGCGCGCCTGCGTCGATGCGGGCCTCGAACACGCGCAGCACGCCCGGGTCCGGGCGCGTGACCGCCATGGCAGCGAGCGCCACGTCGCGCGGGACGCCGAGCTCCGCGCAGACGCGCAGCGCCACGGCGACGTTCTCGCGGTGCTCGTAGTACTCGAACGTTTCCAGTTCCGCCTCGTCGACTTCGTCAGCGGACGCGATCACCACGCGCGACTTGCGCGCGCGCGCCACCCGCTCGAAGTACTCGACGCCGGGGCCGGGCGTGGTCACGAGCAGACCCCCGTGGGGCACGGTGCTCGCGAGGGCCTCGGCGACGCCCTCGAAGCGGTCGCCGTACACCTCCAGGTGGTCAGCGCGCACGTTCGTAATGACACCGATCGTCGACTGCACGAACGCATCCTCGGCGACTTCCTGGTATTGCCGCTGGACGGCCATGCACTCGATGACGAGCGCGTCCACGCCTTCGCGCGCGGCGAGCGAGATGATCGTCCGCTGCTCGCTGAGGCTCGCGCCGTTCATCCGCGCGATGGGGATCTCCCGGCCGCTGGCGTCGATGACGTTGGGCAGGGTGCCGGTCACCTTGGCCCAGGTGTGCACGCCGCCGCCGCGAAGGCCGGCCGCGATGAGGCGCGTCACGCTGGACTTGCCCCGGATGCCGTTGACGTGGATACGGTGGCGGATGGAGCGTCGCGCGCGACTGTGCAGGGCGCGCTCCGCGACGAGCAGCATCAGCACGATGCTCACGAGGACTGCGAAGTAGGTCATGCGTACGATCCTGTGTCGCGGAGACTACGCGGCGCCGCGGCCGCGGATTGCCAGAACTCTCTGCCTGCGGGGCGCCATTCGGTGAACGTTGTCAATGTTGATATCTGCCGCGGACGACGGGGGTAACGGTCCGGCGGCGCCATCTTTGCTTGACATGCGCCCGGCAGGATTCGGTGGAAGGGCACCGCCACTGTCGAGTCGCAGGCCGATTATCAGCGCCATGCGTTAACGATCAGTGAACGGATCATGAAACGGCCGGGCGATACCGGTTGGAAGTCACCAATATGACAAGGAAGCGCATGTAGTCGATCAGAACTCAAGCCAGGCACCGGCGAGGTGCAGCCGACGATCAGCAGCCTGCTCGCCGTCGGGCGCGCTGACTGGGGAGGAGGAGCGAACGCCGCGATGAGTGCGAGCGGCCTGGCTCACGGCGCTGCGAGGGATCTCGCGGCCTCCGCAGAAGAGTGCGCGCTCAGACGAACGGGAGCTCGTAGCCGAGATACGCGAGCAAGATGCCGCGCAGGATCTTTCCGGCCACTGCGGCGATGAAGAAGCGGCGGAAGGACATCCGGACTGAGCCGGCGGTGAGACCAGCCACTTCGAAGAACGGGTTCGGCACGGCCGAGAGGACGAAGAGTGTCACCATTCCCCAGTGCGCCATCAGCCACCGCGTGCCGGACGTCATACGCCTCACGCCGCTGCGGAACCATCGAGGACCGGGAATCTCCCGCCCGCGCGCGAGTTCGGCGCCCAGGTAGCCCGCGTAGTACAGCGTCACCTCGCCGAGACCCATCGCCGTTCCACCCAACAGGCCGATCAGCCACGGATAGGCGCTGTGCTCTCCTTCGCGGATGATCAGCGCCTGTCCCGTAGCGGTGAGTCCCGGCACCGGGATCACCACGGTCGACGTGCTGAGCAGGTTCGTGACAAACACGCCGAAGTAGCCGAAGCCTTCCAGATGATCGGTGACGCTGGGGAAGATGAGCAGCAAAGAGCCGGGTAGAAGCGCGCCGAGCAGGATCGACCCGACCGCCAGGAGGCGGACGACGGTGTGTTCGGCGAGCCAGCCCGAGGCTCGCAGCACCGCGCGATCCAGCGACGAGGGCGCCCGCTCGGCGACGGCTTCGGCCGCGCGCTGGAGCAGCCGATCCGAGTCCGGCTTGGGGTCCGACCGCTGCGCCATGACGGCAGTGTACGCCGCGACGAGCGAGAGTGGGCCGCATGCCGTCGTGGCCGCGACGCTGCAGACCGTATCGTCTCGACATGCTCGCGGGCACGTGCATCGTGGAGAAGCCCGGGGGCATGCATGAGGCTCATCTCCACACCGCAGCGTGAGGGAATACGAATCTTGACGCAGTGCGGGACGCTTTCTTCGGCCCTTCTCATCTTGGTGGAGAACGCAGGTGGTAGGATCGGGGCCGCTGACGGGGGAGCGACACGGAGGAGTAATCTCATGGTCCGGACGCTGACCGCGCTCTTGGCTGTGGCCTGCCTTGCGCTGACAGGTTGCGGTAGCTCGTCACACGGCGACGTGGCTAGTCCCTCGCCGAGTTCCCCTACCGCAGGCAGCACTCCGCGCTCGTCGCTCGCAGGCGAAACCACGGGTAGCACACCAAGCACCGCGATCCACGGAAGTCCATCGGCAGCCGCGAGCACGCCGGCAGGGACGGACGCGTTTTCCAGCCTGCCGGCGGACGCACCGACGATCGTGCTGCAGAGTGGCACTCCGATCGCAGTCCCGACGATGCCGCCGGATCTCGAGCCGAGTACGCCCGTGGGTGGCGCGACGCCTGGGGCTGCAGCGACAGTCGTCGCGCCACCCCTGCCGACGATCGCGCCCGACACCTCGCCCAAGCCCGTGCCACCGATGGCGCCGCCTTCTATGTGGCTGCACCCGCCACAGCGTCCGGCGAATTCACGGTAACCGTCGGACTCACGGGAGCTGCGCCGGCCTATAAGGGTTGGAGCATTCTCCTGCAGTACGATGCGACAGTCGTGGAGGCAGAGCCGAACACCACCATCGGAAACCTGGTCGCTGATGCGGCGAACTGGGCCTTCTGCCCGAACGCGGTCGTCGATCCGTCGACGACAGGTACGAAGGGCACGGTGCTCTGGGGGTGTGTTCGCCTTGGCCCGGATACGGTGACGACGATTGGTGTCGCCGGAGTGTTCCACTTCAAGACGGTCGGACATGGCGTCACCAGGCTGCACCTCGTCACGTATCAAGAAGCTGGTGAGGCAGGGACGCTGCTGCTGGATGCGAACTCCGATCCTCGCAACGACCAGACCGTCGATACCTCGGTCACTGCTCAATGAAGTTCGGCAGGGACGGTTGGCGCGCGGGCGACAGACACCCGCGTAGTGGTCGCTGGCTGCTCGCCGATCGGCAATGAAGCTTCTGCGAGCGCATCGTACTTGACAAGTCGAACATGGGTGTTACGCTCTTGAGCGGTGAGGCGGGAGATCAGCGCCCCACGTTGCGAGGAGGTGCGTATGGATACGCCCGCTCCGTACCTGCACTGGTACTTCATCCTCATCTCTGTCCCAAACCTCGTATTGATCGTGGTGATGCTGGCGGTCTTCGCGCTTGCACTGGTCGCACCGTTCCCCGGTCACGGGGATTCGGGCGCGAAGCGGAAGAGATGAGCGCCGCACAGAGCTCGCTGCCTCGGGACGACGAGAACGGGGGATGGACCGGCGCGGTCCGGCGCGCCGTCGTGCGCCGGCTCCCGCCGGACGAGTTGCTCCCGACCCATCAGCCGTCCTACGTGCGATCCTGGACGTACCTTTTCGGCGTGATCACGATCGCGGCGCTGATCTGGCTGCTGGTGAGCGGCACGATCCTGGCGCTCCGCGGCCCTCAGTGGTGGCACCATTCGACGAGCGGCAAGTTCGTGAACAGCCTGCATTACTGGGGCGTGCAGATCTTCTTCGTATTCATGGTGCTGCACCTGTGGGCGATGTTCTGGGGCGCGGCGTGGCGGCATGGGCGGGGGCTCACATGGGTCATCGGGTCGATCATCTTCTTCGTCAGCATCCCCGCGGCGTTCACGGGCTACATCTCCCAGCAGAACTTTGACGGGCAGTGGATCGCCGTGAACGCGAAGGACGCGCTGAACGCGTCTGGCGTGGGGCGGATCTTCAATCCGTTGAACTTCGGACAGGCGTACGGGATCCACGTGGCCCTGCTACCGATCGCGCTGGTCCTCTTGGTGGCGATGCACATCGTCATGGTGCGAGTGAAGGGCGTCGTCCGGCCGCTTGGCGCCCCTCCGCTGTCCACTGACGCTGAGGCGTCACAGTGAGGCGACCTTTGGACAAGGCAACGTACTACCGCGGCGTTCGGATGGTGCCGTACGACCTGGTCAAGGAGCTGGTGTTCGCCAGCGCGGCGGTGCTCATCGTGATCGTCGTCCTTGCTGCGGCACTGTCGTCGCCGGACGTACCGTCGCTGACGATCGCGCGCTGGTCGCAGGAGGATCCGGTCGACTTCGTGACGACGGCGACGGCCGAGCTCGCTGGCTCGAGCGACAGCGCGCAGTATGGTCCACCGTACAACAACGGCGACGGTGCGGTTCAGCACCTGTGGTTCCTGCACCCGCAGGAGTGGGCGGGCGTGCACTATGGCGTGGACACCGCGCAGCAGTTTGTGCTGAACCCGCTGCAGCAGGCAGCAACCGGCGATCCGACGATGGCGAGCGCACTGTCCACCTACAACGGGGCGGACAGCACGCAGCAGGCGGCGTGGTCCGACGCCTACGCCACGGCGCTAGCCGATGCGACCACCGAGAACGGCCGGGTCAGCGTCACCACGGGCGACTACGGGCCCCTCCCCGTGATGATGAACCGGCTGCTGAGCCTGGCGCAGAGCGGAGCGCTAGACGGGTTGCTGCTGGTCACCGGGAACTTCTACGAAACGGACTACACGAAGCCGCTGCTGTACATGGGCGACGGCGGATACCTGGCATCGCTGGCGGAAAACGAGAAGCTGACGGGCAGCCAGTGGGGGATGATGAACGAGACCGGGCGCTACCCCGGTCAGACATGGCTGTGGCTGTTCACCGTGTGGTACCAGGTGGCGCCGTTCAATCGTGTCCACGGCTTCCTCGGGGTGAACGCCGCGAACGCGGATCTGGCGATCATCTTCGTGATGGTCGTGTTGAGCGCGGCGCTTGTGGCAGTCCCGTTCATCCCCGGACTACGCGACATCCCGCGGTGGATCCCCATCCACAAGCTGATCTGGCGCCACTACTACGCGGAGATGAAGAGCGGGCACGACCCGCCCGCGTAGGCTCCACGAGTCACGTTGGCCACGCCGCACCGCCACTTGCGCCATCGCGTCGCCAACGGCAGCGGCGCTCCCGATCCGCGGGCGGCCCAGACTCGACGTACTGGCGCACGCCCGGAGAACCGTCTCGTGCACCAGCGCCCTATTGCCCAGCCATGCTCATGTTCGTCGTACCCATCGCCGTCGGGAGCGCGTCGGGGACGAACAGGATGAACGCGCCGTACGCGACCAGGCCAATCGCAGCGAACATGACGGCGGCGCGGCTGAGCGGCGAAGACTTCTCAACGAAGATGAGCAGCGTGATCAGCGCCATCGCCGCGACGTTCATGATGCCGAGCGGGAACAGGATCACGAACAGCATCCAGCAGCAGCCCAGGCAGTAGACGCCGTGCTCGACCCCCATGCGCCCCACGCGCCGCCGGAACCGTCGCGCCATGACGTCAGGATGAACTGCATCGGGGTGCGGCACCTGGACAGGCACACATCCTTGAGCGGCGAGAGCTGGTAGAGACCTGCCGCGATCAGCACGCCGCCGCCGATGCGCGGCGCTGCGTGCATCAGCCACGACGAGCGGTCCGCCAGGCGCTCCGCGCCGACGGCGCCGCCATACGCCAGCACACCGAACGCGGTCCAGATGACGAGATACGCGCCGACGAAGATCCACACCGGCACCGCCGCCTGCCCGCGCGCGCCCTTGCCCTTCTGGATGCGCGCGAACATCAGGATCATCGGCGCGGCGGTCGGGAACATCATGGCGACCATCATCGCCACCCACAGCGCCAGGAAGAGCGGCGTCGCCATACCCATCGTCAGGCCCATGTCGCTGCCGTCGGACGCGGACCATCGCCACACGACGGCCGCCCAGCATGCTGCGGACAGGATCAGGAGTGCCGCGAGTATCGCGTTGCGTTCCCGCCCGAGCGGGTACGTCGTGGAAGGCACGGCGTTCAATTGCCCGACCAGCTGATCGGCGCGTAATGGCCGTTCTTGCCCGAGTTGTAAGCCATGTGGCACCTCCTAATCCGCAGGACTGTCCTTCCGATCGGAGAGGCGCATATTCTGCACCATCATTGACGTGGTTGACAAGCTGTTTTGCGGCGAAAAACCTGGGCGGTCACGCCACGCGCTTTGGTCATCATGTGTCAGTTCCGCTTCGGTCTTTCGTCGTACAACGACGCCTGAAGCGGCCTTACGGCCTGCGAAAACTGCAATCCTTACCTGCAGACGGACGCAGATGCACGGCGGGATAATGGCGTCGCGGACGGGCGATGCCAGCGGGCTCGCGTCGCAGGAGCAGGATCATGACCGTCCACGATGACACCCAAGCGCCGGCCACGATGCCGACCGCCCTGGCCAGCTTCATCGAGGCTGAGCGCCGTCGCGCCGACGTTGCCGGCGCGGCGGTTGTCGCATTCGATCGCGAAGGCGTCCGCTTCGAGGGTTACTTCGGCTACGCCAACCTCGCGACAAGCGAGCGCGTCACCGCTGGGACGATGTTCCGCGCCGCCTCGATCTCCAAGTTGTTCACGACGTCGCTCGTGCTGCGGGAGGTGGATGCCGGCACGATCGCGCTCGACGAGCCGGTGAACCGCTACCTGGATGCGCGGGCGCAGATCCGCGATGCCAGGGGGCTGCCGGCGAGCGATGTCACGGTCCGCCACCTGCTCACCCACACATCGGGTCTTCCGGTCTCGTGGAAGGGGCTCGAGTACGGAAACGTCGTCATGAAGCATCTCACGAACGGCGTCCGGCTGCCGGAGACCCTGGAAGACGTCGTCGCAGGCCAGCGGACGATCCGCGAGCCGGGCGTGCGCATCGTCTACGCCAACGGCGGCTTCGCGCTGCTCGGCTATCTCGTTGCACGGCTCAATCGTCGGCCGTTCGAGGACCTGGTGCGGGAGCGCGTACTCACGCCGCTCGCGATGCACGAATCAACGTTCGCCGCCGAGCCGCGCATGCCGCGCCTCGCCGTGCCGTACGGAAAGACGCTCGGCACAGGCGGCGGGCGCAAGCCGGCAGCGACGGTGAAGAATGTGACCGGTCCGGCCGGCGCGTTGCTGACGACCGGCTCCGAACTCGCGCGCTTCGGCCGCATGGCGCTCAACGGCGGTGAGCTGGACGGCCACCGAGTGCTGCCGTCGCAGCTGCTGGACGACGCGATGCGCTTCCACGCACGCAATCACCCCGAGCTGGACGATGGCTGGGGCCTGGGCTTTACCGTGGCCGAGTTTCGCGGCCGCCGCCGCGCCGGCCACGACGGCGGTCTCGCCGGCGTGTCGACGCGCATCACGATGCTGCCCGACAACGGCGTCGGCGTCGTGGTGCTGACCAACGGCGGCGACGCCATGTACGTGAGCCGGGTCAGCGAGCGGGTACTGGAGACGATGCTCGGCCTTGAGCCGGAGTTCGTGCCGGGCTCGCCCGCCGGCATCCCAGAGACGCTCGCCGACGCGTGGCGCGCACACACGCGTCGCGTGGTGGGTGCGTACCGCATGGTTGACTTCGCGCCGCCCGGGCCGATGGCGGCGCTGATGGGCATCATGGCGCGTCCGCGCCTGTCGCACGTGAGCGACGGCGTGTTGGCTCTCGATGGCACGGGCTACGAGCCGGCGCTCCTGTACCCCGACGGCGCACCCGGCCATTACCGCGCCGCGCACCCGATGATGAACGGCGGCCGCGCCATCGTCGAGGAGCGCCCGGACGGCGTCCACTTCTGGGGCTCGATCCTGCATTTCCAGAAGAGGCGCTGACCAGATCCGCGACGCGCGCAGCGGATGGACTCTTAAACGGCGGCCTCCTGTTCGCGTCCAGCACCGAGCGTGCTCGCGGCTACCCTCCGGTAAGAGCAAGGCTCGACGAAGAGGCCCACGGTCACGATGGGCCTCGGGTGAGACGGCGTCAGGGCTCCGCGAGACGTGGCCGCTGCCGGGCGCACGCGATGCCGCGCGCCGCGGCGGCAGAAACCCGGCGACATGGTAGTCAGAGACAATGAAGCCCCTCTCAAGGCGAGCGGGGCGACTCGACGCGTGCTGGTGGCGACCCCGAAGGGATTCGAGGCCGTCGAAAGCACAGAATGCCGAAGGTTGACCGAGGCTGAAGCGGTGGGGCATCACGGTGGTGCCTATCGATGCCAACAAGTGGGGATTGTAGTCGAATGCCTCGAACATCTCTCAAGACTTCCTACTTCGCCATAGCAGGGTTTCGTATTCCGTGGCTGCACCGCACAAAGCCATCTACCTTGAGAGATTAGCGACCGGAATCGTCAGTTCCTTATGAGGGTGCACGGCTCTCGTTTGTGCTGATACTGCCTGCAAGAACACGTGCAACATGCGGGGCTCCGCGGCCTGCGCAGCGGTGGCGCTATTCAAGGCAGCGTAGTGGACGGTCAGCGATTGCAGGTTCGTGAGCGTCTGGAGCCACCGGCCCCCGCCCTGCGGCCCCGGTCTACCAAAGCCGGTCGAGTAGAACGCGCCCACGCGCTCCCGCAGTGAGGTCGCTTTGCCGATGTATACGATTGCCTCGTCCGGTAGCCATATCGAGCGATTCTGCGCTTGAGTTGTGCCGGCGTGGGTCGCTCGCCATCGACCGTCAACAACGGGACGCGGCCAATCCATTCCTCGACCGTCGTTTCGCTGATGGGGGCGCGTGGTCGTCCGGCCTTCTCGTTTGGAATGGCGTGAAGCGAAACGATGGGAAATCGACGGCGTACTACTCGACAACGCGAGCGACCTCGCGTACGAGACGAGTATGGTTGCGACGCCCGCGCGCTCGTGGCAACAATGTGAGCGATAATATGCTGGCCTGACAATCCAATAGAGCGCTGCGAGGAACCAGACATGGCAAGGCTTCGAGTATGTTCATTCACAATTTCGCTTGATGGTTACGGCGCAGGGCCTCGCCAAGGGGTCGAGGATCCACTCGGCGTGGGCGGCGAAGCACTGCACGAGTGGTTAGTTGAAACGCGGCAATTCACGGAGCTCTTCGGCGGCGAAGGCGGGACGACAGGCATCGACAACGACTTCGCTGAGCGTGGGTTCGCCGACATCGGTGCCTGGATCATGGGTCGAAACATGTTTGGGCCGGTTCGCGGACCGTGGGAGGACGAGAGCTGGCGCGGTTGGTGGGGAGACGATCCGCCCTATCACGTGCCGGTGTTCGTGCTGACACACCACACGCGTGTGCCGCTGACGATGGCGGGCGGAACGACGTTCCACTTTGTCACAGAAGGCATCGAGGCGGCCCTGCAGCAGGCACGCGCCTCCGCGGGCGAAAAGGACATCCGGCTCGGCGGTGGCGTATCGACGATCAGGCAGTACCTCCAGGCGCGCCTGATCGATGAGCTGCACATCGCCGTCGCGCCGCAGTTGCTCGGGTCGGGCGAGCACCTGCTGGCGGGCATCGACCTTCCGACGCTGGGCTACGAGCGAACTGAGCACGCCGCGACGGCAAAGGCGACGCACTTCGTCGTCGTCAAGCGCTGACGTGGCGTGAGCTTCGTCCTCGTGGGGGTATAAGTGGCGACCCCGAAGGGGATCGGGGTTCCCTGGCGCAAATGAGGTGTGGTACGCGCTGCGAAGCGCGTAGCGCGTAGCACCTGATCAGCTTGCTTCTCGAGGGAGCAGGCGAAGTTGCAGGTTGTCCCGTCTGTAATGGTGCAGCTTTGAACCCGCTGCTGGAAGCGGCGTTGGCGCGCGCCCGCGACGGCGCGTACATCATTCCGCTCTGGTCGACCGACGCGGCTGGCGTCTGCAAATGCCCGAAGAAGGCCGACTGTGCCAGCCCCGGCAAGCACCCGCGGACGATGAACGGCCTCGACGACGCCTCATGCGATCCCGACACGATCAAGCGCTGGTGGGGCCAGTGGCCCGACGCCAACGTCGGCGTCCGGACCGATGCCGTGGTTCGGATCGACATTGACCTCCCTGACGTCGCGGAGGCGCTCTCGGCTGACGTGCCGCTCCAGGCTGAGACGGAACTGGTGCGAACGCCTCGACGTGGAGGCCTGCACATCGCCCTGAAGGTCCTTCGGCCGGTGGCCGGGCGCGACCTGTTCCTCAGTGACGGCCGCAAGCTCGGGGAACTGAAAGCGGCGCGCGGCTACGTGCTGGTACCGCCGAGCGCGATTGGCACGGGTGAATACCAACTGCTCAGCCCGGATGGCAACGATCCCATCGAGGTCGACGATCCGGTTGCATGGCTGCGTAACGTGCTGCCCGCCTTCGGCTACAACCTCGCTGGCGAGAGCGAACGGCCCGCGCGGGCCTACGAGGCGCTCAGCGGCGCCGTCTACGAGGGTGAGGGGCGGCACAACGCACTCGTGTCGTATAGCGGCAAGGTCTGGGTCGAGGGCATGGCGCCCGAGACGCTCGCCAGTGTGCTCCAGGCCGTGAATGAGGCACAGTGCCGGCCGCCGCTGCCGCCGGAGGAAGTACGGCAGATCGCGCAGCACTTCATCGAACATCGCGCGCCGCGGGTCATCCACGATCCAGTGATGGTGGGCGATGCCAACCGCCCGTCCATCTTGGTGACGAACAGGTATCGACGCGACATTGCTGACGACGCCTGGCGTGCCCTGCTGGCCGCCAACGACCCCGTCCGCTTCTTTCGCCACGGGAACAGCGTCGCAGAGATCGACCTGCATGACGACGGGTCCGCCAGCATCCGGCATCTTGGCACGACCGGACTTGCGGGCCGCATCGACAGGTGCGCGGACTTCATCAAGATCACGCAGACCGGCCGTCACCCAGCGCGACCGCCGCGGGACGTTGTCGAGGACATGGAAGCGCTGGAGAACCCGCTCCCGCGGCTGCGCGGCATCGTTGGCGCGCCCGTCTTCGCGGCTGACGGCACGTTAGAGACAGCGATGGGCTACCAGCCCCGGACGGGGCTGTACTACGCGCCCATCGGCGAGCCAGTGCAAGCCGTACCGCTCCGACCGGATACTACGGACCTGCGCGCTGCCCGTTTGCGACTCGGGGACGACCTGCTCGGCGACTTCCCCTGGGCAGACGAACACGCGTCTCTCGCCAACCTCGTAGCGGCGCTGATTACACCGATGGTGCGAGAGCTGGTCACGGGCCCAGTACCGCTCTTTGCGCTGGACGCGCCGAAAGCCGGCAACGGCAAAGGCTTGCTGGCCTCTTGCATCAGCCTCGTCGCCACGGGACATGAGATCGCTGTCATGGCCGACACGAAGAGTGAGGAGGAGTTCCGCAAGCGCGTCACGACCAAACTCATGGAGGGGGACGGCGTCCTCTTGTTCGACAACGTGCGCCGGCGATTGGACTCCGGCGCATTCGCGGCGCTCCTCACGGCAAACGTCTGGACTGATCGCGTCCTCGGCCGCTCCCAAGCGGTGACGCTACCGATTCGTTCGCTGTTCCTCGTGACGGGAAACAATCTGCAGTTCAGTGACGAAATCACGCGCCGGGTGGTGTCGGTGCGCATCGACGCCAAGATCGATCGGCCGTGGGAGGGGCGGGCGTTTCGGCACTCTGACCTGACCGGCTGGCTCCGGCGCCACCGGCACGAAGTGGTCTGGGCGTGCCTCGTCCTCGCGCAGAACTGGATCGCGCAGGGACGTCCGCAGTGGAGCGGATCGCCGATGGGGTCCTATGAGTCGTGGTGCTGCGTGTTGGGCGGGATCTTGCAGGCGGCGGGCATCGATGGGTTCCTAGAGAACCGTCCTGACCTCTACCGGCGCGGCGACACGGACAGCGAGGAGTGGCGCGCCTTCACGTCGGCTTGGTGGGGAACCCACCGGGACGCGGCCGTGAAGGTCGCCGACCTCCAACCGATCGCCGAGGAGACGCTCACATCGTTCTTCGACCAGTTGAAGGCCGGCGCGGACAACAAGACCATCCGCACAAAGCTCGGGAAGGCTATCGCGGAACGCCAGGACACCCGGTTCGAGAACCTCTTCGTCCGGCGCGCCGGCGCGGACGGTCACAGCAAGACGGCGCTCTGGTGTGTTGAGCGGGCCGCGCCGTCTGCGGGTGACGCTGCCGAAACTGAGACCACCCCCGCACCATACCCGCAGGATTACACCCCCTTTTCAGATTTGGCTGCGGGTGATGCGGGTATCGCGGGTATCAATTCCGACTTGCTCCCGCACATGGACGGTCGGACCGGCGTCACCGATGCGTGCGGAGAGCGTGGCGATCCATACCCGCAATACCCGCCAACCCCGCAAACAGATTCGGATGAGGCCCGCGAGGATGCGGGTGACACGCGGGTGACCTCGCAGCCTGCGACCGCACACCCGCAATGCAAGCGCTGCCGGGTCGAAGTGGAGGCCACGGCAACAAGCAACCTCTGTAACGGGTGCCGGCGGGACGCGCTCCGGAACGTGATGGAGGGCCAGCAATGAACAGGCACGATGACCGAATGGGAATGGGCCGGGGGTCGCGATTTTTCAGTGATACCCGAGGACGCGAGCGCTGGCGTCCCAACCTCCGACCGTGTACGGGTTTTACCCCAATCGTATCCGTGGAGTTGACCGCTCATGGGTGAGCGAGGGCCGCTGCCGACCGGGTATGCCCGGCGCCGCAACAAGCGGCACACGAGCGGGTCGTGCGTGACGATCGCGCGGCCGCCGATGCCGCGCACATTGCCGGAGGAGGCGAAGGCCGAGTGGCGTCGCGTTGTACCGGAACTGGAGAGCATCGGCATCGTCGCGACGATCGACCGGGGCGTGCTCATCCGCTACTGCACGGCCTGGGCCGACTGGTGTGAGCTGGCTCGCCTGCTGGAACGCTCCGGGAAGTTGATCAAGGGGCAGAAGGGCAACCTGGTCCGCAACCCGCTCTGGCTGATGAAGCGGGACGCCGAGCAGGCGATCGCCGAGCTTGCTCGCCAGCTCGGCCTGACGCCGGCGGCGCGTCTGCGTGCCGGCGTCGTCCACGAGCGCCCGGCGGACCCGGAGGAGGAGTCCGCGGGCGCGAGGGCGATGGTGGAGTACCGAAAGATGCTGGAGGGATGAACCGATGAACAGCACGACCATGCAGATCGAACACGTCGACATCGAGACGCTCCGGCCCGACCCGGCGAACCCGCGCCGCATCTCGGAGGCGGTGCTGGAGGCGCTGACGCGGAGCGTGCGCGAGTGGGGCTTCGTTCAGCCCGTGCTCGTGAGACGTGAGGACAACACGGTGATCGGCGGCCATCAGCGGCTGCTCGCGGCGCGGCGCCTCGGCCTGAAGACGGTGCCGGCCATCTTCGTCGACCTGAGCATCGAACAAGCGCGTCTGTTGAACGTCGCCCTGAACCGAATAGCGGGCGAGTGGGACGAGGAACTCCTGGCGCGGATGCTCGCGGACCTGCAGCCGGTGGACGGCATCGACCTCAGCCTCAGCGGCTTCACCGAGGACGAGCTGGACAAGCTGCTGAAGAGCCTGGATGTGCGCGAGAGGCGCGAACGGGCGGAGTCGTTCGACGTGGACGCCGCCCTGGAGGCCGCCCGTGCGGCCACGCGCGCGAAACCTGGCGAGTTGTGGGCCCTGGGCGACCACAGGCTCCTGATCGGCGACGCGACGGACGCAGGGGCCGTACAGCAGCTGCTGGGAGAGACGCGGCCAGCGATGTGCTTCACCGACCCGCCCTACAACGTCGACTACGGCAAGGGCGGCGGCTCGTTCGCCGTACGGCGCAGCAAGCGCACCATCCAGAACGACTGCCTGAGCCCCGAGGCGTGGGATCGCTTCGTGCGAGGCTGGGGCGCAAACCTCCTCGCCTCGGTCGATGGCGCGCTCTACGTCTGCATGAGCACCCGCGAGTGGCCGACGATGTGCGCGATCCTTACGGACCTCGGAGCGCACTGGTCGGACTCGATCATCTGGGCGAAAGATCGCTTCGTTCCTGGCCGGGCGGACTATCAGCGATCGTTCGAGCCCGTCTTCTACGGCTGGCGCGAAGGCGCCAAGCACCAGTGGCACGGCGGCAGGACGCAAGACGACGTCTGGCGCATCGAACGACCGTCCGACAGCGACGCGCACCCAACCATGAAGCCGCTCGCGCTGGTCGAGAAGGCGATCAGCAACTCCTCGTCAGCGGGCGACGTGGTGCTCGACCTCTTCCTCGGCTCAGGCACGACGCTGATCGCCGCGGAGCGCACCGGGCGCGTCTGCTACGGCATGGAACTGGACGCCCACTATGGCAGCGTCGTGTTGGCGCGCTGGGAGTCGTTCAGCGGCAAGGAGGCGACGTGCCTGGGGTCTTCGTGATCGTCAGGGACGCCCGTGGCTCGCTGGTCCACGTGCGCCGCCGGTCGGACGGCGAGTGCGTCGGCTGCATCGAGGTCGGGCTCTTCGAGATCGTGCGCTCGCTGGTGCTGGAAGAACCAGCGGCGGCCGCGCCCAACGGGGAGGATCAGCGCGACCACCGCTGTCGATCCGAGTGTACGCCGCGGTGAGGGGGGCGAAGGTTATGAAGCCGTTGCCGTTAGAAGGGGAACCACGATGGACGGTGAGTCGTTGACTTCGATCGGCCGCAGAGTGATGTATGCCGCTACCAACGAGACGCCCTCGCGAGAGGGCCAGCGAAAGGAGCGGCGAGATGCCGATCGAGAACAGGGAGCTAGCGGTGGGGACGCGCCTGGTGGCTCGCTACAGGAAGGCGGAGCGGACGTGCGAGGTCGTGCAGACCGACGACGGCCTGCGCTACCGCTTGGACGACGGGACGGAGCACAAGAGCCCGTCGAGTGCGGGCAAGGCGGCGATGGGCGGCGTCGCCTGCAACGGCTGGCGCTTCTGGTCGGTCGCGGGGACGGAGCCCGCCCGCAAGGCGAAGGCCGACAAGTCGGCAAAGGCCAAGACGGAGCCCGCGGCGGAAAAGCCGGCGACGAAGAAGGGCGCTCCGAAGAAGGCCACGAAGGCCAAGGCCACCAAGAAGCCGAAGGCGAAGCGGGCGGCGGCGAAGGGCGACTCCTACGGCTGCGGCGCCTGCGGCGAGACGTTCCCGACGATGAAGGCAGCGACCGCACACGCGATGACGCACACGGCCTAACACCTCAGCCGGTCGCAACGACAGCGGGTCGCTTCGGCGGCCTGCTGTCGTTGTGCTCTCATGCACCAACGCACCGGGGTTGCGGTTCAGGGGCGAAGGAATCGTCGGCGGCCCTGCTTGCCTTGAGCGAGGCGCTCTTCAAGGTGCCGCCCGTTGTAGAAGAAGAACGCCAGACGCAGCACGAAGAACACGCTGGCGACGACTGCCAGCCCTCGCAACCACAGGCCGCCGGTGGCCGACGCGACGACCAGCACGATCGCTATCACGAGGACGTACCGCGCGATCATGAAGACGAGCCGGCGCCGGCGCCGCGCGTGCCAGTACGCCAGGCGGGAATCGTTCGGGTCGGGCTCTTCGTACACGACGCGTCCTCCGGATACCAGCGTAGCAGGCGCACACGATTGGGTAGATAGCGATGGTCACTACCAACGGGCGTGACTAGCAGAGGTAGTCGATGGTAATCTCCCGCACCTGCAAGGCGATCCGCTCGAACGGCGAGTCCTGCCGTGCGGCGCCGCTGCGCGACAGCGCCTTCTGCCTCTGGCATGACCCCGACCAAGCCGACGTCGTCGCCGAAGCCCGGCGCCTGGGCGGTGTCCGCCGGAAGCGCGAGACGACCCTCGCGGGCGCCTACGACATCGAGGGCTTGGGCTCGGTCGCGGAGATCCGGCGGATCGTGGAGATCGCGGTACTCGACGCGCTCAGCCTGGAGAACAGCGTGGCACGCGGCCGCTTGCTGGTCGCCTGCGCCCTCGCCGGCGCCAAGCTGCTGGAGGTCGGCGAGCTGGAGCAGCGGCTGGAGGCCGTCGAGGCAACGCTCAAGCCCCGGCTGATCAAGACCGGGGGGCGGCGGTGAGCGGCGGCGAGGCGCGGCTCGATCGCCTGCTGCCCGCCCTCAGCGCGGAGGAGCGGGCGATCCTGATGCTCCGCGACTTCAAGGCGGACAAACCCCAGGACCGGTCGCTCCTCCGCACCGCGCCCGACCGGCAGACCTCGGAACTGAACCGCCTGGTCGGCATGATGAACGCCGCCAATGGCGACCTCGCCCACGTGATCGTCGTCATCCGCGAGCGGGTCCGTCAGGAGGACCTGCGCTTCAACTGGCTGGAGTGGGCGCGCATCTGCGCCTTGGAGATGTGGGCGGTCGGCGCGCGCTTCAACGTCAGCGCCAGAGAACCCATCACGGAGCGCGCGTACCGCAAGCGCGAAGAGGGGGCCCGCAGCGAGGTGATGCCGTTGGACGAGTGCGCGATGGTCCTCACCGAGAAGCATCAGGACTGGGAGGAGTCGGACTACGAGACCGACGAGGACGGGGATCGAAGCCCGACGGACGACGCCTGGTACCGCGTGCGCGACCAGAAGATCGAAGAGTTGCGCGGGCTCGTGGCCGCCGGCACGCTCACGGGCAAGGGGAAGGGCAAGCGGCTGCAGATCGAGTGCGGGTCGTTCTACGACTGGCTCGGGGAACCTGTGCCGGTGGTGCCCGACCTCGGGTTCGAGTTCGACGTGCGGCCCGACGATCGCGAGCGCGAGGTCGAGCGGGAGCGCCGCGACCACGAGTTCATCCGGGGGCTGCTCGACCGCGGCGCCTGCCAGTTCGACCTGCCGCTGGACATGGAGTCGCCGCTGGCGATGGAGCCCCCGACGAAGCGCTTCGGACTGGAGATGGCGCGTATCCTCGCCGCGGCGCTCCGGACGGGCGTGCAGGAGAACTGGCGGGAGTTGCGGGCGATCGAGGAGCAGGTCGAGTCGATCACGGAGGATTTCGACGGCGAAGACGTGCTGCACCCGCGGATGCGCGGCCACCTCGACGAGGCCAAGGCGGAGCTCGTCGAGCTGCACGGGCAGGTCCAGAAGTACACGGGGCCGTTCGAGCTGCCCGAGCCCGACGACGAACTCCGCTCGATGGCGCAGCGGATCGTCGACAACGAGGTCAAACA
>JBGQBE010000010.1:0-77700 GCA_041494685.1 Dehalococcoidia bacterium
CCACTCGTCGACATGCTCCGGCGGCAGGATCACCGGCATGCGGTCGTGTACGGGCGCCACCGTGCCGTTCGCCGCGGTCGTAAGGATCGTGAACGAGCGCACCCATGCGGCGCTCGCAGGGTCGCGCCATGATTCGTAGAGCCCCGCAAAGAGCAGCAGGTCCTCGCCGTGCGGCGGGTGGAACCAGACCGGGCGACGCGCCTCCTTCGTGCCGATCCACTCGAAGAAGCCGTCGGCGGGCACGGCGCAGCGGCGCTCCAGGAACGCCTCGCGGAACGCCGGCCGCGTCAGCGCCGTCTCCGACCGTGCGTTGATCTGCTTGAAGGCGCCCTTCGTGTCGTGCGCCCAGCTGTTGACCAGACCCCACTTCGCGGGCAGCAACTGCCGCTGCTCCTGCTTCTGGCGCAGGATCCAGTGCGGGTCCGTCGGGGCGACGTTGTAGCGCGGCCGGTAGAGCGCGGCGTCCTCGTCGCGCACCTCCGCCTCCAGCGTCGCCGCCAGCTGCCGGAAGTCGCGCCGCGTGAGCGTAAATCGCCCGCACATGCCGAATAGGGTAGCGGATCAGTCGCCTCGTGTTTGGTGATGAGCGGTGAGCGGGGGATGGCGCGTCGGTTCGGGAATCAGCCGCCCCAGTCACCAATCACCAGGCGACGAGTCGATCAGTGTCGCACGATCGAGGGGCGGGCGCGTTCCGGGCGGAACTCCTTCCACACGGCGCGTGCCAGCAGATCCATGTCCACGATCTCGCCGAAGACGTAGCCGTCGCTCGCGTCGAAGTGCAGCAGCACCTGCTCGACGATCCAGTCGACGCGCTCATCCCACCAGACGCGCGGTATGTCGCGGACGCTGGCGCCGCGAGCCCGGACGTACGGGCTCATCTCGAGCGCGAAGTGCGCGAAGTCCAGCGGCCCACCCTGGTCGAACGTCCAGCGCACGTGGCGGCAGTACTGCATCGGCAGGTTGTGCTCGCCGCAGATCGGGCAGCGCACCGCCTGCGCGCCTTCGCCCCCGCTGCCTTCTAGCCCGTTGACCAGCTTGCCCATCGCACCGCCTCCGCCCGCTCGACTACGGACACTGCTCCGTAGATCACAACGCGAAGCAGCAGCCGCGGTTACAGCTCGATTTGACGGCCGGAGCCGGGCGGAGCACCGCCGAAGCTACTTCTGGAGCGCGGGCAGGTGCTTCGCCGCGAACGCCTCGAAGATCGGCGCCGCGTTCGCCATGTGCTTCGGGTGCACCGCCAGGATCGCGTGCGCGACGCCCATCTCGCGGAGGGCGCCGAGCCGCTCCGCCGTCCTGTCCAGGTTGTCCGGCTTCAGCGTGCCGGCACCCTCGATCGCCAGCATCAGCTTCGCCGGGTCGCGTCCGGCCCGCGACGCCGCCTCCTTCGCGTGCTCGAAGCCGTCCGTCAGCGTCCCGAGCGACCCCGCCGTCGCGAGCCAGCCGTCGCCGTACTTGCCGACGCGCTCCAGCTGTTGCCGGCTCTCCCCGCCCAGCCAGATCGGGATGCCGCCCGCCTGCACCGGCTTCGGGTTGCAGGCCCAGTCCACGCACTCGTAGAACTCGCCGCGGAACTGCACGAACTCCTCCGTCCAGAGCGCGCGGATCAGCTGTAGGCACTCGTCCATGCGCTTGCCGCGCCGCTCGAACGGCACCGACAGCGCCTCGTACTCCTGCTTCCACCAGCCGACGCCCGCGCCGAGCACGAACCGCCCGCCGGAGAGGAAGTCGATCGTGGCCATGATCTTCGCGTGCAGCACCGGCTGCCGCATCGGCAGCACCAGCACCGACGTCCCGATCCGCGCGCGCTTCGTGATCGCCGCCACGAACGCGAGCTGCGTCAGCGGCTCCAGGAAGTCCATCGTCGGCGGGAAGCCCAGCGTGCCGTCCGGCGAGTACGGGTACTTCGACTGCTGCTCCTTCTGCAGCACGACGTGGTCGAACACCCACAGGCCGTCGAACCCCGCGTCGTCCGCCGCCCGCGCGAACGTGGCCATCGTCTCGCGCGCCGCCAGCGGGCCTACTTGCGGGATGTGTACGCCGATCTCCATGCACCGCTCCTTCTTGTGTAGGCTGAAAGTTGCAGAGACAGTAGCGCGCGCGCCGCGTATGATCGAACCAGCGGTCCGCACCGTGGAGGCGCAGTCCGCCGCGCCCGGAAACGAGGGTCCAGATGCCGAAGCGACAGGTAAACGGGGTCGAGCTGTTCTACGAGCGCCACGGCGACGCGGGCGAGCCGCTGGTGCTCGTGCACGGCTACACCGGCGACGCCACCGACTGGCGCTTCCAGGTCGCGGAGTTCTCCCGCACGCACCGCGTGCTCGTCATCGAGCACCGCGGCCACGGCCGCTCCGAGGCGCCCGTCGATCGCTCGCTCTACACCATCCTCAACATGGCGGACGACGTCGAGGCCCTGGCGTTGCACGCCGGATTCGGCCGCTATCACCTCGTCGGACACTCGATGGGTGGCGTCGTCGCGCAGGAGATCGCGCTGCGCAGCCCCGGCCGCGTCCGGTCGCTCGTGCTGCACGACACCGGACACACCTTCGCGCCGTCGGACGCCGGGGCGCAGTACATGAAATACATGGAGTTGGCCCACAAGATCGCCCGGGAGCAGGGCATGGCCGCGTTGGCCAAGCTCATGACGAACCTCCCTTCGCCGCCGCACACGACGGCGGAGCGGAAGAAGGAGTCGGAGGAGCGGCTGTCGCGGATGTCCCTCGACGCCTACATCGGCGCCTGGGGCGCGCTCACAAGCTGGGCCGGCTCCACGGACCGCCTCGCCGCCATCGATCTCCCCACGACCGTGATCTGCGGCGAGCTCGACGAGATGCTGATCGCCGCCGCGCGCTTCTTCGCGGAGACGATCCCCGGCGCCGTGCTCGAGATGATCCCGGAAGCCGGCCACTCGCCCCAGTACGAGCGCCCCGACCTCTTCAACGCCGCCCTGCGCCGCCACCTCGCCCGCGCCACCTAGCTCGTGGCGGCGCCGGCAAACGTCCACCAGGGCGACATCTTCGCCCTCTCGCGCCAGCGCAGGCGCGTCGCCGCCCTTCGCCGCCGCAGCATCACAGAGCCGAAAGACCCGGTGGGACTCTCATTGCGAGTGGGCCAAAGATCGGCGGGGCAGGTCACGATGGCGAATCTCTATAGACTCTCAAGCCGGCAGAACGCGGCGCTCGTGACGTAGCGGATGTTCTCAATCAGGCAAGCCGCCTGGACTCCGGCATCATCTGAAAGAACAACCCACTCCTTGTCCTCGTAGTACTTGGCCAAACACACAACAACTGGATCGGCAGCGCCCGGCTTGTCACCGAGGTAGTAGACATGATCGCGGCTGATTCGGCCGAGATCGACGGTATTCTCGTTGGTGGCCTTCAACTCGCACTCCTTGAGGTGTCGATCGATCCAGCCTTTGAGCTTGTCATCACGCCGCCGGATCTCGCGGGCGACCGGATCGGCGATCTTGATGCGTCCACCTTTCGCCAGCTTGGTTAGATCCCGAGGCTTGGCTAGCGCCCGCTTCGGCGAAATAAGCGTGATGAGTGCTGAGCTGTCTGCGATATAAACAAACTCACTCATGCCCTCAGCCGATCAACGTTTCTACATCACTGACCTTTAGATCCAAAAGGCGAGACAGCTCTGAAACCGATACGGCCTCAGAATCGACCGCTTGTTTGCTCAGCGCGATCGTACGGCTCCCCAAGTACCGCCTGTACCTCTGCCAGACCGGGCGGTTCTTAGCCCGCACGAACTTAGAGCGGGGCCGCCAGAGCGAACTCACCCCGGCATCCTGCACCACTCCTAGCTGCTCAAGTCTTATCCCTATTACGCCGTGGCTGACGTTAAGCAGTCTTCGGAGCCACCGGCGGTCAGCGGCCGGCCAGTCTTGATATCGAGGACTTGGTATTACGTCTGGCAGTTCTGGGAGCAAAATGGACTTCGGAACAAGAGCAGCCCCGGCTAACCGGTTGCACAACCTCTCTTCGCGGAGGTTCGTCGGCGCCGATGGGTCGCAGATGTTAGTGTTGCTCTTGTGCGTTGAGAAGGCGAGATGTCCGAGCTCATGCACCAGGGAGAACAGTTGAGCCGATGTCGTGTCGGCGCTATTCAACAGCAGCGCTGGAGGCGCTCCCGGATCCCAGCGTGAGGCTCCACGACATTCATCCACCGCCATCGGCTGCGAAAACACGAAGACCCCGACCATTTCGATGCCATCGCGCCAAGCAGAGAGGGCTTGCTCGTCGCTTGCCCATTTGCGCTGCACGTGGTCTGTTATGCCAGCCGCATCGCGTAGCGCGATGGCGAGGTCTTCCACATCGCTATCAGTCTGAACGGAAGACAATGATCGGGTCGGGAGCTTCACGTCTTCAGCGATGCTCAACGCCGCGCCAACACGCTTCGCCACTTGGTAATAGCTCGTGAAGCGGCTTAACCGCTCAAGGGTTCCGTAGGACATTGACGCGGTCGATCCGGACGGTCCGCGACGAAAGTCTGTTACATGCGCTGGCGGGAGGGCGTCTTGGAATAGTGCGACGAACGGTATCAGGTACAGCTGCGCAAGAAGCTCGCCCTGCAGAAGGGTCGGCTCCTCCAGGCCCGCTTCCCAAGCGCGCAGAGCCTCGACTGAGACTGCGGCCGCGTGCTCCTTCTTGAGTCGCTTGTTGAGCTGCGCCGTCGCATCCTCGAGCGACAGATTCGCCCTCCTGCGCGCTTCGCGGACGACACGGGAGCTCGTACGAAGTCGCGCCGGAGCGTCGTTCGGCAAGAAACACCCCCTCGGGACGTGAGTTTACCCCGAAAACCCACTGCAGGGGGACGTTTCCCGCTCATCGAGAGAGCGATGAAGCTTCCGCGACCCGCGTCGTGAGATTTGGGGCGGCTACTTTGCCCCCCACCGCGTTCGCGCTCGGGGTTCCTGCTGCTCAGCCTCGCGGTAGAATTCCAGCATGGCGCTTGACTACCCTGATTGGATCTACTACCCGAATCGAACCCGCCCGCCGGAATGGGTCCACGACTTCATTGCCGTGGTCCGCAACTCACGCACAGACATCGATTCCGTCAAAGTGGCCTCTCTCGTCAGCGACCGCGTGTTGTCACATCTGCGTCCTGGACTTGAGCAACTCGGGTATCAGGTGGAGACGGGGAAGAAGATGGAAGATCGCATCCGTCGCCCCGTGCTCTTCGGCCCTGGTGGGGAAGCACGCGTTACCTATGAAGTAGACGCAGTGCATGATGGCTTGGGAATCCTGGTGGAGGTGGAAGCAGGACGTGGAGCACGCGGCAACGCCGTCTATCGCGACCTTATCCGTACATCGCTTATCGTCGATGCGCGATACCTCGTTCTAGGAGTCATGCGTGAGTATCATCATTTGAGTTCTGGTCGGAAAATTGTCGTAAATAGCTATGCCGACACGCGTGACCAGATCGACGCTATCTTCGCCAGCGGAAGCCTCGCGCTTCCGTTCGAAGGTGTGTTGCTATTCGGCTATTGAGAATTCCCAGTTCCCGGTTGTCCGCTCACCGCTGGAGATTCATCCTTCGACGCCGGGTGGTGCAGCTCCTCTATTGCCTGACGAAGTGACATCGAGCACACAGCAACAGGCCGCCGGGTGGGGGACGCATTGCCCGCGCCTTATCTCCTATCCCCAACGCAGCTTGACCCACCTTTTCGCCTGTTCCTACACCGCCCGCCTCGAGCGCCCCGCCATAGTCGGCCCCTCCAGCCCTCACTCCCCGAACACCCGCTGCGACGCGCCGTCGATCTGGCTGCGCAGCCGCGCCAGCCGCTCGGCGTCCATACCGTCTCTGATCGCCGCGCCCGTCTCATCGTCGGACGGCACGTACGTGAAGGGGTCCGGCCCGCGGCATACCAGGCGCGCCGCCACGGTCTCCTCCAGCGTCTCGATCATCGTCTCCTCGCTCACGCGCAGCAGGTGGCGCACCACCTCGTAGCGCAGCGGCGCCTCGGCGGCGGCCACCAGGTCCGCCAGGCGGCGGGCGGCGGCCGACAGCGTCAGCAACTCCTCGGCGCGGAGCGGTCCGTCCATGGCGTGAGTGTACACCCGTATTCGCGTACCATGCCCCGCATGGCAGAGATCCAGGGCCCCGCGTACGCCATCGTCGTCGCGGCGGGCCGCAGCGAGCGGATGGGCGGCGTCGACAAGGTGCTGGCGCCGCTCGTCGGGCGGCCGTTGCTGGCGTGGACGCTGGCCGCATTCAAGCAGTGCGACGCCATCGAGCGCGTCGTCGTCGTCGCCTCCGAGGCCTCGCTCGACCGCGTCGATGCGCTGGTGCGCGAGTGGCGCTTCACGAAGGTGACGGACATCGTGCCCGGCGGCGCGACGCGCCAGGCGTCCGTGCGCGCCGGCATCGACGCGGCCCCGGGCGCGGCGATCGTCGCGGTGCACGACGCCGCGCGCCCGCTCGTCACGCCGGAGCTGATCGCCCGCGGCGTGCAGCTGGCGCGCGCGACCGGCGCGGCGCTCTGCGCCATCCCGTCACGCGACACCGTGAAGGACGTCGAGGACCGCATCGTGCGCGCCACGCCTGATCGCGCGCGCATGTGGCTCGCGCAGACGCCGCAGGTGTTCGACCGGGCGCTGCTGCTGGAGGCGCACGAGCGCGCGACCGACGATGCCACCGACGACGCGGCGCTGGTGGAGGCGCTGGGGCGCGACGTGCACGTGTACGAGGGCGCGGCGTCGAACGTGAAGATCACCACGCCCGACGACATGATCATCGCCGAAGCGCTGCTGCGGGACCGGCTGGTGAACTAGCCGGCGGGCTTCGGCGGGATGATCAGCACCTGGCCGATCTGCAGGTTCGTCGGGTCGATGCCGGGGTTCGCGCCGAGCAGCGCTTCCACCGTGATGCCGAACTTCGTCGCGATCGTCGCCGGGTAGTCGCCCGACTGCACCGTGTACGTCTGCCCCAGCGACGACGGCGTGTTCGTCGCGGCCGGCGCGGGCGTGTCCGTCGGCGCCGCCTCCGTCGCCGGCGCGAAGGTCGCCGGCGCGAAGGTCGCCGGCGCGAATGTCGCGGCTGCGGCGGTCGGCGTCTTCGCGGCGGCCGTCGCCGGCGCGGCGGTCGCGGGTATCGCGGTCGGCGCCTCGGTGGACACCGGCAGTTTGAGCGACTGCCCGATGGAGAGCCTCGACGCGCTCACGTCCGGGTTCGCCGCGAGCAGCTCTTCCAGGCTCACGCCGAACTTCGCGGCGATGCCCGCCAGCGTGTCGCCGTCCTTGACGGTGTAGCTGCCACCGCCCCCCGACTGCACCGCGCCGCTGCCGATGATGCGCGGCTGCGGCAGCGTCGCGGGCAGCGTCGCCGTGGCGATCTTGCTGCTGTCCGGCGCCTTGGTGCCCGACGACCCGCCACCGCACGCGGCGGCCGCCACGGCCAGGACGGTCATGCAGCAGGCAGCGGCGGGAAGGACTCGGCTGAGTCGCACTGTGTGCCTCCGGAATGGTGATGGAACCGCCGGGATCGTATCGGAGCCTGCGGGGGCGGGCAAACGCGCGCCGGCCCCGAATCCCTGCCGCCTCAGCCGCCCGCGTCCAGCGCCTGCAGCGTGCCGATGGCCACGGCCACCGTCTCGCGCAGCGAGGCGGCATCGATGCGGTCGATGGCGTCGGCCGGCGTGTGGATCAGCGGGTCGTTGCGGTAGAGCATCACCACCGGCACGCCCGCGTCCTGGAAGCTCAGGTGGTCGCTGCCCGCGCCCTTCGGCAGCTCCGCCACCGTCGCTGTCACGCCGAGCTTCTGCGCCACCACGCGCGCGGTGTCCACCATGTCGGGGCTGCCGATCAGCTCCAGCGGCTGCGCCACGCCCACGACATCGAGGTTGATCATCACGCGCAGCGCCGTGACGTCGGCCGGCGCCATCGCCTGCACGAACGCCTTGCTGCCGAAGAGGCCGAACTCCTCGGCGCTGAACAACACGAAGCAGTTCGCGCCGGGCAGTCGCAACGCCGCCGCCACCCGCGCCGTCTCGATCACGCTCGCCGACCCGGCGGCGTTGTCGTCGGCGCCGCCGGTCACCGCCACGCTGTCGTAGTGGCCGCCCGTGATCGTCGTGCAGGTGGTGACGCCCTTCGGCTTCGCGACGACGTTGTACGCCGTACCCTTCGGCGGCGAGACCGTGATCTTCGCGTCGACCGGGCTCGCCGCCGCGCGCGCGGCCAGCGCCTCGCCGTCGGCCTGGCTGATGCTGACCACCGGGATTGTCGATGGGCCTCTGAGGTCGCCCAGCACGCGGCCCGCGACGTTGTTGTAGATGATCACGCCGGCCGCACCGGCCGCCAGCGCATTCTGCGCCTTCTCCGCGAATTCGATCTCCCCGCGCTGCACCAGCGCGATGCCCCCGGCGACGCCCCCCGGCGGATAGTCGCTCGGCCGGCCCAGTCCGGCGCCGATGATGCGCCCCGCCGCCGATCCGGAAGGCGATCCCGCCAGCGCGATCGCCTGCAGCGCGTCGGTCCCCACATCCACCCGCGCCGGCAGGAACGCGCTCGCGTCGAAGGCGAAGTCCTGCACCGTGACATCGTAGCCGTACCCGGCCAGCAGGGCCTTGATCTCGTCGCGCGCCGCGATCTCCGCGGGCGTGCCCGCGGGCCGCGGCCCGATCTCGACCGCGAGCTTCCGCACGACGTCGTACGCGCGTTGCCCGTCGGGCGACGGTGCGCCGAGCGTGTCGGGCGAGGCGGTGGGCGTGGGTTGCGCCGCGGGCGCGGCAGTGGCGATCGTGGTGGCGGCGAGGGGCACCGACGCCTTGCTGCTGCCGCCGCATGCGGCGAGCAACACCGCAAACGCGGCTATCAGTGCGAGGGCGATGCGGCGGTGCGTGCGCAGTGACATTCTCCCGGTGACGGGGCGCGGGTGCGGTCCAGTATACGCGGGCGGATTAGCGGCGGCGGCGGCGCCACCAATCGCGCAGGCGGCTGGCCGGTCCTGGCTCGGAGTAGTCAATCACCTGGCCACGCCAGCGCTTCTGCGTCGGACCGCCGGCGATCGTGCGGCGGCTGTCGCCGTTGATCACGGCCAGCGCGAACGCGCCGATGGTCAGCACCAGGCCCAGCAGCAGCACCGGTGTCCGGAAGCTCCCGAGCGAGTGCGGCGCGATGTATCCCAGCAGCAGCAGCAGGACGCCTGCCAGCATCACGTGCCCGAGGCTCAGCCGCCGCGCGCGGCTCCAGATCCGGTCGATCAGGGTCGGCCCGGAGGCGGCCTTACGGCGGCTCTGCCGCTTCGAGGCAAGCCGCTCTTCGGGCACGAAGCTATCGAGCTTGTCGAGCAGCTCCTCGATCTCGCGCTTGACCTTGTCGGATTCGTGCTGGGGCATCTGCCGGGGTCTCCCGTGTGGTACGCGTCATTGTACCGCAGGCCGGGTTCCCCCCGCCCGGGTTGCGTCAGCGTACGTATCGGTCAAGCGCCCCCGACAGTTTACCGAGAGCTTACGCTCCGTTACCCCAACATGCGTCGCTGGCGGGCTACGATGCCGTTGTTACCGGTGGAGGTGTCGATGATGAAGATAGGAGTACTCACCATGAGATTCCCGACGAAACTGGCCGCCGGCTTCGCCGCGGTCACCATCCTTGCGGCAGGCGCGTTCACAACGGCCGGCTCGGCAGCCGCGCAGGAGCCGACGCCGACGCCGCAGGCGCACCAGCCGGGCCAGAAGCAGCAGCGGCGCGAGAACTTCTTGAACCACATCGCCCAGAACCTGGGCGTCACGCTGGAGCAGTTGAAGGCCGCCATCAAGAACGCCGAATTGCAGGTCATCGACGACCTGGTGCAAGAGGGCACGCTGACGCCGGAGCAGGGCCAGGCGGCCAAGGACAAGATCAACAGCGGCCAGGGCATCGCCATCGGCAAGATCCTGGGCCAGCGGCGCGCGAAGGCTGGCGCCCGCCTGGCGGCGATCCGTGCCGGCATCGTGAAGTCGGCTGCCGGCGCGATCGGCATCGACCCGAAAGACCTGGTGAAGGAGCTGAAGGGCGGCAAGTCCATCGCCGACGTGGCGGACGAGCACGGCGTCTCGCTCGACACGGTGAAATCGCGGATCACGTCCGACGCGAAGACGAAGCTGGATCAGGCCGTCGTGGGCGGGAAGATCGACCAGGCGAAGGCCGACGAACTGCTAAAGAAGTTCAGCGACAGGCTGGACGACATCCTCAACAAGAAGAAGGGTGCAGGCAAGGCGGGCACGGGCCACAGCGGCCCGGCCCAGCAGGGCTAACCAACACTCCGAGCGACTCCCTCGAGAACGAGAAGGCGGCGCCGATCTGGCGCCGCCTTCGTTTCGATCCGCTTGGGCCCAGCGCCCGGGACTACATCGGGGCCTCGAACTGCAGGCGGTCGCCCGGCTGCGTGTTCGTCGCAGCGGCCACACCGGCCGGCAGCTCCAGCGTGTCCTTCGCGCCGCGTCCGCCGAACGCGATCCACCACTGCCGCATCGCCGGCACGATCTTCACGACGCGGCCGTCCCGGTCCAGGAAGATCGCGTCGAAGCGGAAGCGCATGAAGAACGAGTGGATGGACGAACTCTTCGTCAGCAGGATGCCGCCGCCGTCCTCCACGCCCTTCCGGCCCATCAGTCCGAAGAGGCGGTCCACGTACGACGAGGCGAGCTTCGCGCGCGTGGCAAGCACCGTGCCCCGGTCGGCGTTCCGGACGGAGAAGACTCTGGGACGCGTGGACACGGCGCCTCCCGACGAACGGCGCCTCAGCGCTTCAGCGCCGTGCGCACCACATAGCCGCAACCCAGCAAGTACCAGATCGCGAAGTAGTAGCCGGGCCCCAGCGTGACGGCGATGGCGATGAAGCAGAGCGTGAACGCGAGCAGTGCGTCCCAGTTGCTACGGGCCGTGGTGATCCACTGGCTCATGGCCCGATGGTACGGCTGTTCGTGCCTTGGCTGCAACCGGCCACCCCCACAGTCTGCTCAACGAACCATCTGGTTCGATATGCCTGTGATCTAGTGTCGGATCGCCGGGGTGGATTCTGGATAGGGGGAACGCTGACCTGGCGCCTACTTGACGGAAGACGAGAACCGCAAGCGATAGGGGCCGATCTCGATCTCGTCTTCGTCATCGAGGAGCACCAACGGCATGCGCAGCGGCTGGCCGCCCACGCGCGTGGTCGCATCGCCCACCTGCCGCAGCATGAAGTGCTCGCCGTGCAGCCAGATGCGTGCGTGCTCCAGCGCAACGGCGTCGCCCGGAAGTACGACATCGGCACCATCGCTTGCGCCGAGCGTGACCGCGTGGACGCCAAGCAACACGCGCTCGCCAGCGCGGGGGCCATCGACGAACACGAGCGCGCCAAGTGGCCGTTCCGCGGGGCGGAGAAACTCGCGCGCTCTGGGCGTTTCGGCGCGCGCGTCGCGTCCGGGCGTCTCGCGAAGGGTGAGCAGGCGGACATCCTCCGCGTCGATTGAATCGGATGCGGGGTGACGGCGCCGGTCCGTCGTGGGCTTGCGTCGATACATTCTCGGTAACAGACCATGACGGAGCTCTTGCTCCGCGACATCGGTGTATTCGCCCTGACCGTGGGGCGGCGGCGCGTCCTCGCGCAATGTCGCCTCTACGGCCGTCTCTCCCGAGGACGCGGCCACAGTCGCGACTGGTGTGAGCGGCAACTCGGCTGTTGGCGGCGGTGCGAAACCCTTCGAAGCATCGTACTGGGCGCGCAATTGCGGGTTGCGTAGTGTGCGGTGCGCTTCTTCGATCAGGTCAAGCCAGAAGGCGTGTTCGCGGGTGTTCCGGGACGCGTGCGACATCATCACACGACGCGCCGCGTCGATGATCTCGCCGTCCGCTTCTGTGTCGACGCGCAGCACCTGGTAGAAGTCGGCGTGCTCCGACACCATCTTGAACTGCCGTCCGAGTCCGAGCCGGCCGAGTCCCGTACGGACAAGACGGGCCGCCGGGCGCGGCAGGTCGTGCAGGCCGTGCTCCAGGTCGTATGCGGCGCGGTCCGCGTCGCTCATCAGCAGAGCGTAGGAGGCATTGAGCGCGTCGATGGCGCGATGCACCGGATCCTGGCGATCGCGCGAGACAAGTACCCAGTACGCTTCGACCACCAGCTCCCGTGGGGCGTGAGGATGCAGTCGTAACGTCTTATACGGATCCAGCAGCTGCAATCCCTGCGTCTGCAACATCTCGTGGCCGCCTGCTCCCGGCTCAGCTTGTCAGCGACGTGTACGCATTGATCGCGATTGGTCCGAGGACGACGATGAAGAGGTTGGGCATAATGAAGAACACCAGCGGGAACACCATCTTCGGCGCCGCCTGGCGCGCCGTCTGCTCCGCCTTCTGGCGGCGGCGGATGCGCAGTTGCCGCGATTGCGTGCGCAGCACCTGGCCGATGCTGGTGCCCAGCGTCTCCGCCTGGATGACCGAGTTCACGAACACGTGCACGTCCTGCAGGTCGATCCGCTCGGCCATCGTCGTCAGCGCCTCTTTGCGCGTCTGACCCAGCGCCTTCTCGCGCAGCATGCGGTTGATCTCTTCGCCGACCGGGCCGCGCTGGCGCTCCGCCACGCGCTGGAAGGCGAAGTCCAGGCTCAGGCCCGCCTCCACGCAGGTCGTCAACAAGTCCAGACTATCAGGCAGCGCCTTCCAGAACCGGTTCTGGCGATTCTTGGCGCGCCGCCGCAGCAGCATCATCGGCGCCAGGAATCCGAATACCAGGATGGCAAGCACCAGCATCACCTGGATGGCGCTGAGCGAGCCACCTGTGGACGCCCAGAGCAACACGAAGCAGGCGCCTGGCAGCAGCGTGCTCGTCACCAGCACGATGCTCATGAAGCCGGCAAGCGTCATCGGGCTGTCCGCGATCATCAGCCACTTGCGCGCGCGGGAGATCAGCGCCGTCGGCATCACGTTCATCACGCGCGTCGTGAACCCGTGCACCGCCGGAAACATCACGCGCTGGCTGAACGGGTCCTCCGCCTCCAGCATGGCGCGCCGCTGGTGCGAGAGCGCGCGCACGCGATCTTCCATCGCGTTCTTGTTGCGCAGGTACCAGGCCCCGAAGAGCACCACCGACGCGAACACCACGAATGATGTGACGATTGGCATCGCGTTTCTCCTAGATATCCACGTCGAGGATGCGGCGGATCGTGAAGTAGCCCAGCAACTGCATCACCGCGCCAATGCTGATCAGCACGAGGCCGATGTTCGTCGTGAACAGCAGCGACGTCTGTTTCCAGTTCACCGCCGCGAAGATCGCCAGCAGCAGCAGCGGCCAGAACGTCAGCACCGTCCCCGAGAAGCGTTGCTGCGACGTCATCGTCCGCACCTCGCCGACCAGGCGCTCGCGCTCACGCATCGATTCGCCCACGGTCTCCAGGATCTCGGCGAGGTTGCCGCCGCTCGTGCGCTGGATCAGCACCGCCGTCACCATCAGGTTCACGTCTTCCGAGTCGGCACGCTCCAGCATCCCCGTCAGCGCCTCTTCCACGGTCGCACCGACGTTCAGATCGGCGATCACGCGCGCAAATTCGTCTGAGATCGGCTCCTGCATCTGGTTCGCGACCAGGTCGATGCCGTGCTGGAAGGCGAAGCCCGCGCGCAGCGCGTTCGCCAGCATGCCCACCGCCTCCGGCATCTGCTTGTTGATCTTGCCGATGCGCCGGGTTCGCAGCACCGAGATCCAGATCTTCGGCAGCATATAGCCCGCGATCGCGGCGATGATCGCCGGCACGATCGCTACCGGCGTCCGGAACAGGATCCACACGCCGAAGAACCCGGCCGCGGCGCCGCCCAGACGCATCATCGCGTATTCGCTGACCCGTAGCCGGATGCCCGACTGCTCGATCTCCTTCGCCGTGCGCTTCGACCATTCGCTGTCCTGCAGGAGCGTGCTCAGGAACGGCAGGCTCGACGGCCCGCGCCGCCGGATCTCCTCCCACGACAGCAGGCGGCGCTCGGTCTTCGGCCGCTCGGCGAGGCGCTGCAGGCGACGGTCCGCCGGGCGCGGCCCGCTGCTCCGCATCAGGTACATGGCGAACATGCCGATCGCCAGGCCCACCGCCACCGCCGCCAGGAGTGCAATCAGCATCGCTACCGCCTCCCTCCCGCCGCCGCGAAGCCCATATCCAGCTTCACCCCTACCCGCTCGAAGCGCTCCGCGAACGACGGCACGATCCCCGTCGGGTCCAGGTTGCCGATCATCCGCCCTTGGTCATCGAGCCCCTGCTGGTGATACGTGAACAGGTCCTGCATGCTGACCGTGTCCTGCTCGCGCCCCGTGATCTCCGTGATCTGCGTGATCCGCCGCTTGCCGTCGCTGTGCCGCGCGATCTGCACCACGATGTGCAGCGCCGACGCGATCTGCTCCCGGATCGCCCGCATCGGCAGGTCGAACCCCGCCATCAGCACCATGTTCTCTACGCGGCTCAGCGCGTCGCGCGGAGAGTTCGCGTGGACCGTCGTCAGCGAGCCCTCGTGGCCGGTGTTCATGGCCTGGAGCATGTCGAACGCCTCCGGCCCGCGCACCTCGCCGATGATGATGCGGTCCGGCCGCATCCGCAGCGCGTTCCGCACCAGGTCGCGCTGCGTCACCTCGTTCCGCCCCTCGATGTTCGGCGGCCGCGCCTCCATGGCGATGACGTGCGCCTGCTGCAGCTTCATTTCGATCGGGTCCTCGATCGAGATGATGCGCTCGCTGTTCGGGATCGCCGCCGACAGCGCGTTCAGCAGCGTCGTCTTACCCGTGCCCGTACCGCCGCTGATCAGGATGTTCAGCCGCTGCTTCACGCACGCCTGCAGGAAGTCGGCGATGTGCTGCGTCATCGTGCCGTTGCCGACGAGGTCGGCCATCCGGTACTTCTCCCGCCGGAACTTCCGGATCGTCATCGTCGGGCTCCGCGGCACGAGCGGCGGGATCACGATGTTCACGCGCGAACCGTCCGGCAGCCGCGCGTCCACGTACGGCGACGACTCGTCGATCCGCCGCCCCAGCGGCGCGATGATCCGCTCCACGATGCGCATGATGTGCGCGTTGTCGCGGAACCGCAGCGGCGACAGGTAGATCACCCCGTCGCGCTCGAAGAAGATCTCCTCCGGCGCGTTGATCATCACTTCCGACACGCTGTCGTCGTCCAGCAGCGGCTCGATCGGCCCGTAGCCGATCGCCTCGTCGATGACGCGCCGGATCACCCGCTCGCGGTCGTCGCCCAGCAGCGACGGGTAGATCTGCGTCACCAGCTGCCGCGCCCCTACCGTCACCGCTTCGCGCGCACGCGCCACGTCCAGCCGCTCGATGGACGAGAGGTCCATCTCCTGCAGCATCCGCTGGTGGATCGCGTGTACCGCGTCGAACCACTCTCCATCGCCCTGCGACGTGTCGAGGACGTAGCGGCGGTCACGCAGTGCCGTATCGATGGCCATCGGTTACTCCCCGGCGCCCTCCGCGGGGCGTCCGTGTCTCGTCTCTCAGCCGCTCTCGGCCATCGCCGACGCCGAGCCGGGCCGCCACTTGAAGCCGCCCAGGATCTTCCCGCCCGGCTTCTCCAGCCGCCCCCCCGCGATCACCGTCGCCAGGTCCGTCAGGCTCTTCGCCGCCACCGACTGCGGCGCCGTGATCACGATCGGCTGCCCCAGGTGCGTGCCCTTGCGGACCTGCCGGTCGTACGGGATATTCCAGAACACGTCGCGCTGCAGCGCGTCCTGCACCACGCTCGGCCGCACGCCGTCGTCCGGCGAGATCGCGTTCATCACGATCCGCACCCGCTCCTGCGAGTACGAGAGCAGCTTCAGCGCCCGCATCGCCTCCAGCGAGTCCTTCACGCTCGCGAACTCCGTCGTGGTCACCCACAGCACGATCGTCGCGATGTCCACCGCCATCTCGGCCAGCTCGTTCAGCATGCCCGACGTGTCCAGCACCACCGTGTCGTAGTGCCGCGCCAGGAAGTCGATCACCTTGCGCACGTCGTCTTCCGAGATCTTGCGCCACTCCAGCACCGTCGGCCCCGCCAGCACGTCCAGGTCGCTCAGGTCGTGCTTCACCACGTAGCGAGAGATGTCCTCGCGTTCGATCAGGTCGATGTCCCGCACCATGTCGGCGAGCGTGCGCTCCGGCGTCACGTCCAGCATCCCCGCCACGTCGCCGAAGCCGTTATCCAGGTCCACCAGCACCACCGACGAGCGCTCCATCCGCGCCAGCGCCACCGCCACGTTCGTGCTGATCGTCGACTTGCCGATGCCGCCCTTCGCGCCGAACACCGTCACGATCGTGCCGGCCGTCGCCGCCGACGGCAGCTGCCCCATCTGGCGAAGCTTCTTCTTCTCCTCCGCCTCCAGCGCCAGCATCACCGAGTCGCGCAGCGTCTCCGGCTTCACCGGCCGCGCCAGGTAGTCCCGCGCGCCCGACATCATCACCTTGCGGATCGTCTCGATCTCCTTCGAGCCGGAGTAGACGAGGATCGGCGTGTCCGGCAGCAGGCTCTGCAACGACTCGACGGTCTGCAGCGGGCGCTCCATCGGCTCGCCCACGCCCACCAGGATGACGTCCGGCTTCAGCTCGTTCGCGGCCGAGACCGCCTCCATGCCGAAGCCGCATTCGCCGGCCACCGTCAGCCCGCTGGCGCGCACCACTTGCTTCGCCTCGAAGCGGGCCTGGATATCCGTATCTACGATCAGTGCCGACGGGGTCTTCGCCACGCTGCCTCCCGGGTACCTGCGTCTCTCGTTCTCGTGTCGTCTCTACTGGCCCGGCAGCGTCTGCGGGTTCGCCGCGCTCGGCTGCGTCGACTCATCTCCGGGCGGCCGCAGCGACAGGTACACCGTCCCCTGCTCCTGCGCCAGCGCGATGACCGGCACCTGGTTCGGGTCCACCGCCACCGTGAGCGTGCGCGCCTTCGCGTTCGGGTCGGTGTTGTCCGGCCGCGACGCCAGGTCGCCCGCGTTGTCGCCGGGGATCGGCGTGCCGTTCGCGTCCAGCCGCGTCGTCGCCTTCGCCGCCGTCTGCCCCACCGCCAGCACCAGCACGTTCTGCAGCACCGTCGACGCCGTGGCGCCGTTGTTCGAGCCGCGCGTCACCGCCGTGATGTCCACGCGGTCGCCGGCCACGATCAGGCCCGCCACGTTCGTGTTCTCCGTCACCGGGATGGCGACCGCGCGCTTGCCCGGCGGGATCACGTTCGCGAACACCTTGTCGGCCTCGGTCTGGCCCAGCTTCGCCGGCGAGAACTGCTCGTTCTTCAACACGGGGTAGCGCGCCGTCAGGCCCACCAGCCCCGCCTTCTCCGTCACCGCGCCCTCCAGCACGCTGGCGACCGGCAGCGTCGCCAGGTCCAGCATGTCGGACGTGATCTTCGTGCCGGCCTTGATGTCGCGCGTGGCGACCACCACGTCCGCGGTGCTGCCGCTGAACGCCGCCTTGTCCTTGCTGCCGCCGCCGAAGTTGCTCAGCGAGAGGAACACCAGCACCGCCGCCAGCGCGGCCAGCGCCACCGCCCCGACGAGGAGCAGGCGGTTCGTGCGTTCCGGCCCGGCCGTCAGTGTTCGTGCCATAGCTCTTGTTATCCCCTTAGTTCGATTTCGGGTCGTTCACCGTCTGGATCGCCAGCGCCGCAGCCCCGCCGATCGCGTCGTGGCCTATGCCCCCGATGTCCTGCACGCCGCTGCCCGCGAGATACACCCGAAGGACGATGCCCCAAACGCGGGTATCGGTACTACAATTGTGGCCACACGAGGGCCCGCCGTCGTTCGAGCCGCGGTCGCTCGTTCCGCACTCATTGAGGCTGCCTGGGCCATTGTTGTCGTCACTGGGCGTGCATCCCTCGATGTAGACAGCGGCGAATCCCTGGATTGTCTTCGTGCCGCCGCTGCCACTGACTAGCATCACCAACGCTAAACGCGGCGAGGTGCACGCGCGTTGCTGGTACACAGTGGAAGATGGATCGTTGCCCCCGGCTCCGGCCGGGTCCGCCTGCGCGCCGCCAAGAGCCGCCACCACCGACCGTAACCCGCTCCTGACGTTCGTGGTGGGACCGCAGGGCTCGTTCCCCGGCATGCGGCTCCGGAACGCATCAAGGATGCCGTCTTTCCAGCTTGAGTTCCCGAAGTAATCCTGAACCTGGTCCTCTCCGGCGGTCGAATTCGAGTCGGCCGTCTTACAGTCGAAGGTGGTCAGGCTGATCTGGATCGCGTTGGCTATCAAGGATGAGCTCTTCGGGCCGCAGGTACCCGACGACTCATAGAAGGTGCCGCTGGACGACAAGTGCTCCGTCGAGAAGATCACGCATTCACGGCCGGCGAACGTCTCCGAGTTGGACCCTGCGCCGCAATTGTTGCAGTTCGGTTCGGCGGGGCCGTTATTGTTGCTGTTGCCGCAGGGGCCGCAGCCGTTGTTCTCGCCGTTGCCGTTGTCGCCCTCGTTGCCGCAGTTGCCGCAGCCGCTGTCGCCGTTGTTGCCGTTGCAGCCCGCCTGGGCTGGCGAGAGCCAGAGCGGGATCGGTGCGATGGTGCCGGGCTTGATCCGCGAGGCGGTACCCACGCACGTGGTCGATGTCGCCTTCGCCCAGAAGCCGTCGATACCGAACGCTTTCGAGAACAGGCTGGCGGACGGGCGGCCCACCGTCACCTGCGCGGACGGCGCATCGTTCATCGCGTCCGTTGGCGGCGGCAAGGGACATGTAGAAGCAGCCTGCGCCGTCACGTCCTCGCTCTTTGCGAGATTCGCGGTGGCGACGCCATTGGCGGCGGGCCAGATCGCCCCGTCCGTGCAGGGATCGCCGCCGGAGAGCGCGCTGATGCACGCGATCGCGCCCGCGCGGCTTGCCGCGTCCGCGTCCTTCTGCACGACCCGGCGCGTCCCCAGCGCCAGCCCCTGGTCCACCGCCATCGCGCCCAGAAACAGCACGACAGTGAACAGCGCCATGAAGAGCAGCAGCACCTGGCCCCGCTCAGAGCGGCGAATAGGAGTTGGCGCGCGTCGGCCGAATGATATCAACGCACTCTGCTCCCTCAATTGTGGCAGTTTGGGTTCCACCACGGGCACGGCGCTTGCGCGGTGGCCGTCGCGGCAACCGACGTGGCGGTCTGATTCGCCTGCGCTGTCGCCGTCCGGTTCGCCTGTGCCGTCGCCGTCTTTTGCGGGTTAGTCGGCGTGGGCGTACTAGTCGGCGTGGGCGTATTGGTAGGCGCTGACGCCGTTGCGGTCTTGGCGACCGCGGTTTGCGTCGCCCTGCAGTTGTTGCCCGAGCCACCGAACGGGCAAGGCGTCGGCGACGGCGTAGGCGTCGCCGTCCACGACGTGGCCGTCGCCGTCTTCGCCACCGACGTTGCGGTCTGGTTCGCCTGCGCCGTGGCAGTCTGCGCTACCGACGTGGCGGTCGCGTTTGCCTGCGCGGTAGCAGTGCTCGCTATCGATGTCGCGGTGGCGTCTGCGTGCGCCGTTGCGGTCGCGTTTGCCTGCGTCGTCGCCGTCGCCTGCGCCTGTCCCTCGTCTCCGCAGGTCGTGCCCAAGCCATCATACCGGCTGCCGCTCGGCACTGTGATCGCCCGCTCCTGGGGCTCCGTGGCGCAGGCGATGATGTCCCACGTCCCGATCTGGCTCACCAGCGGCGTCAAGAGCTTGTAGTGGTACTTGACCATGACGACGAGCGACGAACCCGCGTCACCGACGCCGACCGAGTCGCCCGCGGCATTATAGGCCGATTGCCAAGTGATGCAGACGACGTCCGTAGTGGCATCCTTGAACGGCTTACCGCAGCTAACTTCCGTGTAGTCGCCGCCCGCCGCCTGCGCGTTGACCCGACCGAGAATCAGCGTTGCCACGTCTCCGGCAGCTCCCGTCTGTACCGCGCCGACGCGGGCGCCCTCGGCGGCGGCGTGGTTCACGCTGCCGTACCGCCCCATGACAAGACCACCGTCAATGACCGCAAAGACCAAGAACATGAAGATCGGGAAGATTACCGCGAACTCAATGATGCCTTGCGCTCGTTGACCGTGGACTCGTCGTTTCATGTTGGAATTGCGAACTCCTGCAGGGGCGGGCGGGGCAGGTCCTGTACGACCCGCCCCGCCGCGCCAGCCACTACGGGGTCGGGCAGCCGATCTTTGTGACGTCGACGGAGTTGCAAACCTTGCTCGCGAAAGCGTCGAAGTACGTGGTCCAGTTGAAAAAGGCAAACGAGCCAAACGCTACGACGGCGATGGCCCCCGCGAGCACCGCGTACTCGAGCAGATCCTGTCCGCGCTCTTCCTTGAACGACGCCCGGGCGTTCGACACGAACGCGATCCCCTTCAGAATGACGTTGTTGACCACTTGATGAACCTCCTGAACCTGTGATTGCTCGTGACGTGCACCCCGTCACGGACGGGGGACTTCCTGTGTGTGGGTGGCGGCAGAGTCTTCCTGCGGCACCTCGCTTTCCGGCAACTGCGGGCGCGTGCCCCTGGCTGCTGCCGCCCTCACCCGTCGTGAGGGTCGCGCAGGGCCGGCCCGCCCTGGAGCCCGCGTATCCGCGCCGCGCGTTTGCGGCCGCGGGGCGGATGCTCCGTTGCCCGGTCCCGGTGGCTGCCGCCGGGGCGGCGGGGCCGGGGCCGTAGATTCTGCTGTGCTGTCGCCGTCTCTGGCTGTCCGTCCTGTAGAACGCAAGGCCGGCCGCGATGTTGCGGCCGGCCTGACCCGAGATGCCTGGTTCGACGCTCGGGCGGCCCGGAATCAGCGGCGACGTACCCCGGCACGCGCGGCCGCTCGTGCCGCGCCTGCGCACCCCATATCTGCGTATCTGAACGTGTTACACGCGGGCCCCGGCGCCACCCGCCCGGGACCCGCCGATTCGGCGGGGAATCTCAACATCGAAGCTATCACTCCGACATAAAGCCGTCAAGGATCAGTGTTGACGTTTGCGTCACCGGTGACAAGTACCCGGGGATAGAAGGCCGGGGGTGCGCGGGTTACGGGGCGGCGGCGTTCACTGGCGGGTTTCGGACGCTGCGCTGAACCCGGATACGCGGGCTACAAACCTGCGCCACGGAGATCGGCGGACTCCTCCGCACCCTGTGCGCTCAGCGGAACCGTCTCTTCGAATCTGCTCGCGGCCCGGTCCACGCACAAGACCAGCACCACGCTCGCAAGGCAATCCACGACGTAGTGCTGCCCGGTGTACACGGCCGACGCGGCTATCAGCGCCGCCAGGATCCCGAAAAACGCCGCGGCACGGTGCATGCCCTTCCGCCGAAGCCACAGCGCCGCGACGGCCGGCCGGGCCACGTGCAAGCTCGGAAACGCCGCTAACGGGTTCGTATCCACGCGGGTCGCGTGGGTGACCGTCTGCACGATCCCCGTGACGTGCAGCGCCATCCAGGGCGGCTGCGTGGGAAACACGAAAAAGAACAGCAGCGCGGCGTACGTCGTGCCGCGCCTCACGAGCAGGACGAACACCGTGAGCGCCGTCGGGAAGATGAACCACGCCAGATACAGCGCGAACGCCAGCAGCTCCAGCGGGCCTGTGTGGCCGCGATAGAACGCATCCTGCAGCCGTTCGGTCGGCGTCGAACCCGCGCCAAGCAGGCGGTCGAATCCAAGGAAGTAGCGCGTCGCGAACGGCTCACCGGTGTCGTCCGCAATGCCTCTGAGGGAGACGTACAGCCCCTCGAGGGCGAGGAACGCCGGGGCGGCGACGATCAACGCGCCCCAGCGCGGCCAGATCGCGCGGAGGCGTTCGCGAGTTCGCGGGAGCGTCAGTGTGCGGGATATCGCCGTCATCGCATATGTATAACTCGCCCGCCCCGGCCTTGTGACGTGCGATCCGCGGTACCGCCCGTCCGTCCTCCGTCCCCCAACCCTCGTCCTCCCAGTCCCCGTAGGGACAGGGCTTCAGCCCTGTCCGCCCGCCGCGCACCCGGCCGGATCCGCCGCCCAGGTCGCCGCCCTGTCCGCCCGCCGCTCCGCCCTCCCCCGCTGCGAACTGTGAACTGGCAACTGACACGTCCCGTTAGGAGTTCGCCCCCGCCCGGTGCTACCCTCGGCCCCGCACCACCGCGTCCTGGGTTCTGGGTTCGAGGTTCTAGGTTCTGGCTTCCGTTATCCCGTCGACGAGGAGAGGGCTCCCCGGAAAGGCAAAATTACGAAACAGGTACACCCACAGATTCGAATTGCACGACATAACGCGAATGTTGGTTCCGAACCCGCCAGGATGCGGCGGCTGCCACGCCCCCGAACACACCGAAGAGCGCCCGGCAACCTCCGCGGACGTTGCGCCCCGCGAAGCAGCCGCCAGCACAACCGCCGGCGCCCATCAATCAGCTACGCGCCCGCCGTCAGACTCGCCATCAATCAGAAACGTGCGAAATGCCGGAAAATCAATACATCAACCATCCGCCACAGCGACAGCCGTGATCCCGCCGCTAGCCCCCCTCGTCCTCGAACCGGAACCGGTGCCCGCCCACCGAGATCTCGTCCCCCGGCTCCAGCGTCACCCACTCCGCGTCCTTCCCCCCCACCAGCGTGCGCCGCCCCAGCCCGCCCGCGTGGTGCAGCACGTACCGCCCGTCCCGCAGCCAGATGCGCGCGTGCTCCGGCGCCACCTCCGCCGCCGCCGGCAGCGCCACCGTCGCGTTTCGCGACGATCCGATCAACGCCGGCCCCGCCCGCAGCTCGAACGTCCGCCCCGCCCCGCCCAGCTCCACCAGCCGGCCGGTGCCGGCCTGCGCCTGCTGCGGCGCAGCGGCCACGCCCGCCGCGCGCGGCAGCGGCTGCGCCTCCGCCAGCGACGCGTTCGGCGCGACGACCTGCAACTGGTGGCGCTCGATCGCCCGCTGGCGCCGCAGCCGCACCAGCACCAGGCCGCCGATGCCCGCCGCCAGCCCCGCCACCGCCCCCAGGAAGGCGAACGCCGCCGTGTTGCTGCCGCCGCCGCCCGCCGCCTGCGCGGGCGTCACGACGGCCGTCGGGCCCAGGCTGATCGTGGGCGCGGGCGTCGGCGCCGCGCCGCGCGTGAACGCCGCCAGCGCCGCCGCCGGCGCGCCGCCGATGGTGACGATCAGCCGCAGCTGCGCCGCCTTGCCGTCCGCCGTCCCGGCCGCGGCCACCGTCAGCAGGTACTGGTTGCGCAGCAGCGCCGCGATGTCGCCGTAGACCGCCGATACGTCGGCGGCGTTGGCGGCTCGGAACTGGCCCTGCGTCGCCCCGGAAAGGCCCTGCAGGTACACCGTGTCCGGCGCGTCGCCGAAGCCGATGGTGAAGAACGGCACGCCCGCGCCGCGCGCCGCGTCGGTGGAGCCGGCCGCCGTCGCCTCCGTGTCCTGCGTGTCGTTCTGGCCGTCGGTCAGCAGCACCACGGCGCGGCGCGGCGCCGGCGCCGTGCTCGCGGCGAAGGCGCTGGTCTGCACCGCCTGGTAGAGCGCCGTGCCGCCCGTCGCCTGCAGCCCCGCGATCGCGTTGGTGAGCGCCACGCGGTCGTTCGTGAAGGTGATGACGCCGGCCACCTTGTCGCTGAAGGTGATGATCGCCGCCTCGTCGTTCGGCCCCAGGCTCTGCACGAACTGCGTCGCCGCCTGCTTCGCGCGGTCCAGCGGCTGCCCCAGCATGCTGCCGGAGACATCGATCGCGACGACCACGTCCAGCTTCGCGCTGGCGTCCTGCGCCGACTGCACGCTCTTCACCCGCAGCGGCGCCTCGCCCTCGAACGCCTGGAACTGCGCCGCCGTCAGCCCCGGCGCGGGGACGCCGTGCGCGTCCAGCGCCGTGACGATGGCGGTGAGCAGCGGGTAGCGCGTGTCGTCCAGCCCGTTGATCGTGACGACGGGTTGCGGCCGCTGCGCCAGCGCCTGTCGCGGCGCGGCCGCAAGCGCGGCGATCAGCACGCCGGCGATCAGCAGCGGTCGGAGCCAGATGCGTGCCATCCGGAAAGCGTAACGGGTCGGCGGCACTCGCGGCAGACCCGTCACGCCGGTGCGGCGGGCACAGTCGGCCACTCGTCATGATTCCGTAGGCTTTGCGTCAGGTTCGACGCGCTATAATCGAGGAACCTTCCTGCATCAACGCGCGTATCAAGCAGAGGACCTGCCCCGCCCCGTCGTTCGCCGGAGGACTCATGGAAGACCCCAAGATCATCGCCGAGCGCGTCATCGCCAACGTCGAGAAGGTCATCATCGGCAAGGCGGAAGAGGTGCACCTCGCCCTGACCGCCCTGCTCTGCCAGGGCCACGTCCTGATCGAGGACGTGCCCGGCGTGGGCAAGACCATCCTCGCGCGCAGCATCGCCACCTCGACCGGCTGCACCTTCCGGCGCATCCAGTTCACGCCGGACCTGCTGCCCAGCGACGTCACCGGCGTCTCGATCTTCAACCAGAAGACCGGCGACTTCGAGTTCCGGCCGGGGCCGATCGTAGCGCAGGTGGTGCTCGCGGACGAGATCAACCGCGCCACCCCCAAGACGCAGTCGTCGCTGCTGGAGGCGATGGAGGAGCGGCAGGTGACCGTGGACGGCGTCACGCACAAGATGCCCGAGCCGTTCATCGTGATGGCCACGCAGAACCCGATCGAGTACGAAGGCACGTTCCCGCTGCCGGAGGCGCAGCTGGACCGCTTCCTGATCCGCATCCACCTGGGCTACCCGTCGCTAAAGGACGAAGTGCTGATCATGGAGGGCCAGCAGCGCCAGCACCCGATCGACGCGCTGGAGCGCGTGACGGACGCCGCCGAGATCATGGGCATGCAGCGTGCGGTGAAGGACATCTTCGTCGACCCGCTGATCAAGCAGTACATCGTCTCCGTAGTGGACGCGACGCGGAAGCACGGCTCGGTGTACCTGGGGGCGTCGCCGCGCGGGTCGCTGGCGCTGTACCGCACCTGCCAGGCGCGGGCGTTGTTGGACGGGCGCGACTTCGTCTCGCCGGACGACGTGAAGGCGCTGGCATACGCGACGCTCGGTCATCGGATCATCGTCAGCCCCGCCGCGCGCGTGAAGAACGTCTCGGCGAAGGACATCGTGGAGCAGACGCTCGATCGCATCCCGGTGCCGGGTGCGCGCGCCCGCGGCGCAAGCCAGCCGGCGCCGCGATAGGGCGGCCAAGATGCGCCGCCTGCGCCGTCTCTACCGCTCCTTCTTCGTCCATAACCGGTCGCTGACCGCCGTCGGCATGATGACGGCCGCCAGCGTGTGCATCGCGCTCTCGACGGGCTTCTGGCTGACGTGGCGGCTGGTGTACGTCGCGTTCGTCGGCGTGCCGATCGCCTACGTGTGGTCGCGGGTCAACCTCTGGGGGCTGGAGATCACGCCGGACCGCTCGACCGACCGCCTGCAGACGGGCGCGCAGTACGAGGAACGGATCACGATCCGCAACCGCTCCTGGCTGCCCAAGATGTGGCTGGAGATCGACGACCCGAGCGAGATGCCGGGGCACAACGCACGCCGCGTCGTCACCATCGGCGCCAGGAGCCGCAAGTCGTGGCGCGTGCGCTCGACGATCCAGCGGCGCGGGCTGTACAGGGTGGGCCCCGTCGCGGTGACGACGGGCGACCCGTTCGGATTCTTCCGCCACACCCGTACCTTCGGCCGGGGGCAGAACGTGCTGGTGTACCCGCGCGCGGTGGACCTGCCGAACTTCTCCGTACCCGCGGCCAACCTGCCGGGCGAGGGACGCTTCCGCCAGCGCACGCACTACGTCACGCCGAACGCGTCGGGCGTGCGGCCGTACGAGTTCGGCGACAGCTTCAACCGCATCCACTGGTCCAGCACCGCGCGCACCGGCGAGCTGATGGTGAAGATCTTCGAGCTGGACCCGGCCAGCGACGTCTGGATCATCCTGGACCTGCACCGCGACGCGCACGCCGGATCGGGCGACGAGTCCACGGAAGAATACGGCGTGAGCATCGCCGCGTCGGTCGCGCGCTACTTCCTGGCGGCGAACCGGACGGTGGGCTTCATGTCGTACGGCCGCGGCTTCGACGTGGTCGAGCCGGAGCGCGGCCTGCAGCAATACACGCGCGTGCTGGAGTCGCTGGCGATGGCGCGCGCGTGGGGCGACGCGCCACTCGGCGACCTGTTGACGAACCAGGCGCGGCGCTTCGGCCGACACACGACGGTGATCGTCATCACGCCATCGACCGACGAGGCATGGGTCGCGGGCCTGGGGGCGCTGCAGGCGCGCGGCGTGAAGGTCGCGGCGATCGTGCTGGAGCGCAGCACGTTCGGCGGCGACGAATCGTCGCTGGGCGTGTTCGCGTCGCTGGCGGTGTCCGACGTGTGCACGTACATGGTGAAGCGCAACGACGACCTGCCGGCGGCGCTGGGCGCGGGCATGGGGGCGGCGATCGATGCGTGACGCCAACTGGGACGACATCTTCCAGAAGCGACAGGAAGACCTGACGCCCCGCGACGAGCGGCTGTCCGACACGCTGCCGTGGGAAGACTGGCTGACCTTCGTGCTGACGGCGCTCGTGTCGCTGAGCGTGGTCGCGTCGATCGACGGCGCGCGCTGGGTCACCGACATGCCGGCGCTGTACCCGGTCTGTCTCTCCGCGCTTTTGTCCGCGTTCGTGCTCTCCCGCGTGCGGCGGAACGCGCTGCTGCTGCACCCGCTGTCGCTCTTCGCCGGAGCGACGTTCGTCTACCTTCAGCTGCTGGCGATCCTGCCCGGTGGCACGCCCGTCGCCCGCACGGACAACATGCTCGACCGCATGCACGCCTGGTGGTACGCGGTCACGCGGGACGGCATCAGCAGCGATTCGCTGCCGTTCATCATCCTGGTGCTGGTGCTGGTGTGGCTGGGCACGTACCTGTCGTCGTGGGCGGTCTTCCGCTGGCGCAACGCGTGGCTCGCGCTGACGCCGGGCGGCGTCGCGCTGATGTGGAACATCAGCTTCATCCCGGGTCAGTTCAGCTACGCGTTCGTGGTGTTCGTCTTCAGCGCGGTGCTGCTGATGATGCGCCTCCACCTGGCGCAGCGCGAGCGCGACTGGGACGAGCGCGGCGTCGCATACCCGGAGTTCATCACCCTGTCGGCGTTGAATTTCACGTTCTGGGTGACGCTCGCGATCCTGCTGCTGGCCTGGTGGCTGCCGCTTGCCGACCGCTCTGACACGGCGAACCAGCGATGGAACGACTTCACGTCGCCCATCACGCGGCGCTTCGAGCCGCTGGCGCGCGTCTTCATCTCGGTCAACGCGAAGAAGCCGATCACGATCCACAACCTGCCCGACGCGCTGGCGTTCCAGGGCAAGATCACGCTCACCGGCAAGCAGGCCGTCGAGATCAACGTGGACATCACGCCGGAGATGGCGGCGTTCTTGCGTGCGCAGTCGTTCGACCAGTACACGGCGGACGGCTGGAAGGTAACGGTGCACAGCAACGTGCCGCTTTCGCCCGGGCAGCGCACCGGCGCATCGGACCAAGCGACTCTGCCGGACGCGCGCAAGGAGTTGAAGGTCAACGTGAAGGTGCAGGGCGGAAACAACGGCGTCCTGTTCAGCCTCGGGCAGCCGGTGGCGTCCGACAAGCCGGCGGACGCGCGCACCGGCGCCGCCCCCGACGACGTCACGGGCCTGCGCCCGGACACACACCTCCGCAACGGCGACACCTACGCCGTCACGGGCAGCGTGGCGGTACCGTCGATCGACGAACTGAACGCCGCCGGCACAGATTACCCGCAGTGGGTACGCGACAACTACCTGCAGCTCCCGGACTCGTTACCGAGGCGCGTCAGCCGCAAGGCGCGCGAGGTCGTGCGCGGCACTACAACGCCGTACGAGCAGGCGGCGGCGATCGAGCGGTACGTCCGCTCGTTCCCGGTGGACTACAACGTGCCGACGGCACCGCCCGGCCGCGACGCCGTCGACTACTTCCTATTCGACGCGCAGCGTGGCTACTTCGACTACCACGCCTCCGCGATGGCGGTGATGCTGCGCTCGCTCGGCATCCCCGCGCGCGTGGCCAGCGGCTACGCGGTCGACCCGGCGACGCGCCAAGGCGACGGCAACACCTTCACCCTGACGGAGTTCAACGCGTTCGCGTGGCCGGAGGTGTACTTCCCGGGCATCGGCTGGGTCGAGTTCAGCCCGACGCCGTCGCAGCCGCTGATCAACAGGCCGGGCACGGCGTCGATTGACGGGACGGGCCAGGGCAGCAAGAAAGTCCCGGGCGAGCCCGGCGCGGGCGCGATCGACCTCGGCCTGCTCAAGCCGCCGCCGCCCGACGACACGCCGGCGCCGACCGCGGCGCAAGGCGGGGGGCCCAGCGCGTGGCCGCTGCTGCTGGCACTCTCGATCGCGGGCGTGGCGATCGCGCTGGGCGGGGCAGGCGGGCGGCTCGCCTGGGAGCACGGCATGGGCGGGCTGAGCAAGCCGGCGCGGCTTTGGGAGAAGACGCTGCGGCTGGCGACGCTGGCGCGCGCGAACGCGCAGCCGAGCGAGACGCCGCGCGAGTTCGCGGCGCGGCTCGCACGCACGGTACCGGACGCCGGCGCGGCCGCGTACATCGCAGCGGCGTACGAGCGCGCGCGCTTCGGCGGCAAGGCGGCCTCAGAAGACGAGGCGGAGCGCCTCGACGTGGCCTACGCGTCGGTGCGGCGGTCGCTGCTGCGCCGCGTCCTGCGCCTGAAGCCGCGCGAGGAGGCGAAGCCGTAGCGGCTTACGCCACCTCGACCGTGCTGCCCGCCGGCGACTTCACCACCGTGATGCGGCGCTCGATGCGCTGGGCCAGCTCCGGGACGTGCGTGATGACGCCGACCATCCGCTCCTCCGAGCGCAGACCTTCGAGCGCGTTGATGACGGTCTCCAGCGTCTCCGGGTCGAGCGTGCCGAAGCCCTCGTCGAGGAACAGGCTCTCGAGCCGCGCAGCGGCGGCGCTGCGCAGTTCCGGCAGGCGCTCGGAGAGTGCCAGCGCCAGCGCCAGCGACGCGACGAACGTCTCGCCGCCGCTGAGGGTGCGGGCGGAGCGCGACTGGTCCGCCTGCCAGTGGTCGGTCACCTGGAACTCGCCGCCATCGACCTGCATCGCGAAGCGCGGGTAGAGCGACGTCAAGTGCTCCGTCGCGCTCTCCGCGAGGACGCGCATGGCGGAGCTGATGACGTACTCCTGGAAGTTGTCGGAGCGCAGCAGCAGTCCCAGCTCGCGGTAGCTGGCGCCGCTCTCGCGGAGCGCCTCCAACTGCTCCGCTAGCTCGGCCGCCTTCTCCATCTTCTGCTCGATGTCGCGCTCGCGCGCCTCGAACTGCGACTGCTTCGCGGTGAGCGCGTCCGCATCGCGCGCCGCGGCGTCGAGCAGCTTCTTCAGCGTCGGCCGCGGGTCCTTCTTCTGGTCGATCGTGGCCACCACGTCGCGCCAGTCGCCCGCCTCGGTGAGGCCGCGCAGCTCGGCGATCGCGGCGTCGCCGTCGCGCGTGGCGGCGGCGACCGCTTCGCCGAGCTGCGCTAAACGCTCCTGCAGCGCTGCGATGTTACGGTCGCTCTCCGCGACGCGTGGCTCCAGCTCCGCAAGATCGGCACGCGCCTTCGCGAGCTTCCGGTTCAGCGCATCGGCCTGCTCCGCCGCCTGCTGCTGCGCTTCGAATGCGGCATCGATCGCCTCGGCGCCGGGCTGCACGCCCTTCGGCAGCGCCTGCGCGAGCGCTGCCTCCGCCGCCGCGGCGTCCGCCTGCACCCGGCCGAGCTGCTCCGCGGCGGCCTGCGCCTTCTGGCGCGCGGCGCCCAGCGCGACTTCGGCCGCCTGGTGCGCGCGCGATGCCTTTCGCTCGGCGTCCTCCGCGGCCGTCACGGCCTTGTCGGCCGCGGCAAGGCCGCTGACGGCGGCCTTCGGGAGCTTGCCCACGACGCCGCCGCAGACCGGGCACGGGTCGCCGGGCTTGAGGCCGCCGCGCACGTGCGCCGCCGCATCCGCGCGCTGCACCGCTTCCAGCGCGGCCACGGCGTCCGCGCGCTGCCGCTCCGCCTTCGCGCGTGTCTCGGCGGCGCGCTCCAGCGCGGCCTCCGCGGGCTGCACGCCCGCCGCATCCGCGGCCGCCTGTTGCGCGCGCTGCAGTACCGCGCGCGCCGCGTCGAGCGCGCGGGCGCGTTCGCGGGCGACGCCCAGCGCCTGGTGCAACGCGGCGTCGTACTGTCCGTTCTTGAGCTGCGCCTCCGCCGCGGCCACCTCCTTGCGCAGCGCCTGCACGCCTTGCTGTCCGCTCTTGCCCAGCTCCTGCGCCTGCGCGATCTCCTTTTCGGTGACGACGTGCTGCTCGGACGCCTGCTTCGCGCGTTGGCGAGCGCCTACCACGGTCTCGGCAAGCGCCGCGGCGCGGATCAGCGCGTCGCGCTGCGACTTCGCCTGCTCCAGCACCGGCGCCGTCCCGGCGAGTTCGGCGCGGCAGGCGTCGAGCGCCTCCCGCGTCGCGCCGGCGTAGTCCTCGCGCAGCCGCTGCTCGATGTTGGCGGCGTCGCGCGTCAGGTCGCGCGCCGTCTGGTTCGCGGCGCTCATCACCCGCTCGTAGATGCCAATGTCGAGCAGATCCTTGAGAACATCCTGCCGCTGCTTGCGGTCGCCGGCGAGGAACTCCTGAAAGCGGCCCTGCGGCAGCACGACGCAGCGCTGGAAGGCGTCGAAGTCCAGACCCACGATGCGGACGATCTCGTCGTCGATGGTGCGGACGCGGCCCTCCATGGGCGCCCACTCGCCGCCGGTGAGCTGCTCAAGCTGGACCGGCGAAATGGCGCGCGTGACGCGCTCCTTGCCGTCGCGGCCGGTCTTGCGCGTCACGTTGATGCTCCGCAGCACGCGATACTCGTGGCCGGCGGCGCTGAATTCCAGAGACACGCGCAGGGTGTCGCGGTTGTACGACATCAGGTGCTGCGTCTCGCCATGGCGGGGGATGCGGCCGTAGAGCGCGTAGCACATCGCGTCGACGATCGTGCTCTTGCCGGCGCCGGTAGGGCCGGTGATCACGAAGACGTCCATGCCGTCGAAGTCGACGTCGACCGGATCGGCGAAGCAGGTGAAGCCTTCGATGTGGAGATTACGCGGACGCACGTTCGACCTCGGCCTGGTAGAGATCGTTGAACAGCTTGATCAGTCCCTCCGGGATGGCGTGCCCTTCGTGGCGCTCGGCGTAGTAGCGCGCTAGCAGTTCGTGCGGCGCCAGCGCGCCGCTGCCGGCCGCGGGCGTATCGCCCGCCGTCATGCCCGCGGCGACCACGCCCTCGACGTGCAGCGCGTTGGGCAGCACCTCGCGCACGCGCTCATAGAGCGAGAGTACCGGCGCGTCGAGGTCGACGTAGACGCGCAGGTGGGCGTCAGCGTACTGGCCGGCGTGCGCGGGCAGGTCCTCAAGGCGCAGGCGTAGCGTCTTCAGCTCGCGGCCGCCTTCGACGGGTATCCGCTGGACGCGGGCAGTCTGGCGCGGCTGCACGTCGATGAGGTTGACGCTCTTCTCCTGCCCGCTCTCGCCGAAATCGAGCTGCAGCAGCGACCCGGCGTAGAACGCGGGCGCCGCGCTGGCGATCTCCTGCGAGCGGTGGACGTGGCCCAGCGCGACGTACTGCGCGGTGCCGGGCAGGCACGACGCCGGCACCGCGAAGTTCTGGCCGATCTGCATCTTCCGTTCGCCGCTGCCCTCGCCGATCGACGCGCCGTCGATCAGCATGTGGCCCATGAAGATGTTGGCCGTCGTCGGGTCGAACGACCGGCAGAAATACGAGATGGCGCGCTCCATCTGGCCGGCGTAGCGCCCCAGCGCCTCGCTCACCTCGCCGAAGAGATGCTCGTACTCCACGGCGATGCGCTCGGCCACCCACGGCAGCGCGACGACCGTCGCGGCTTCGCTGCCATCGCGCGATGTGATCCGCAGCGGCGCGTAGGCGTCGTCGCGGGGCACGCTGCCCACGCAGTCCGCGCCGGCGATGCGCAGGATGCCGGCGAGCGCGTCCATGCGCGTGGCGTTGTCGTGGTTGCCGGCGATCATCGCGACCTTGATGTTGTCGCGGAGCAGCGCGGTCAGCGCCTCGTACAGCAGGTGCTCGGCCTCGGCTGGCGGCGAGAACGTCTCAAACGTGTCGCCGGCGATCAGCACGGCGTCCACCTGCTCGCGCCGGGCGATGTCGACGACGCACAGGACGGCGCGCTCGAACTCCGCCTGGCGCGACTGGCCGCGTATCGTGCGGCCCAGGTGCCAGTCGCTCGTGTGGAGCAGCCGCATCAGCGCCCCCCGCGCAGCCCGGAGCCGCCGCGTGTAGCCGATGCGACCTCGTCCTTGCGCGTAGCCCACGCGGGGAAGGGGAACTGCACCAGCAGCGGCACCGGGATCTCCGGCTGGTGCACGAACATCGTGCCGGGCTTGAGGATTGACGCGCGCGACTTCGCCGCGTCGGTGAGGAAGCCATACTCGCCGCGCGAAGCTTCCGCGCTATCGAGGCGGCCGGCTACGCGGAAGGACGCGTTCGCTGTGACGCGGCGCTCGATCTCGCTGGCGGTCTGCTGCGCGCCGATGAGGATGATGCCGAGGCTGCGGCCGCGCTCGGCGATGTCCAGGATCACTTCCTTGATCGGGCTCCAGCCCTCGCGCGGGGCATACTTGTTCAGCTCGTCGAGCACGAGGTACACCTGCGGCCGCGCCGTGCCCATCTCCTCCTTCAACTCCAGGATGCGCCGCACGACGACGCCCACGACGAAGCGCTTGGCGCGGTCCGGCAGGCTGTGGATGTCGATCACGGTGACCTGGTTGTTGCCGCCCGCTCCGCCCTTGCCGTCGAGGATGCGGATCGTGTGGTCCTCGGCACGCTTCGGCGGGATGGCGCGCACCAGGTGGCCGGCGGTGCCCGCCGCGTCGAAGAGTCGGCGCACGAAGGCGTTCTGCGTGCCGCCGGCGGCGCGTCCGGCGATCGCGTCGATGTTCTTCTCGATCACGCGCGCCAGGTCCATGAAGCTGCGCACCGTGTCCACCTCGCTGCCGATCACGCTGACGAAGCCGTGTTCGTCCGGGTCGAGCACGATCGTGTTGTCGGCGAGCCAGTCTTCGACCAGGCGGACGACGAATGAGAGCTGGCTGGTCTCGTTGTCCGCGTCAGCGAAGAGGAACTTGAGCATGCGCTGGCGGCAGAACTCCGAGATCGACCAGGTGTACGCCGTCACGCCCTCCTGCCGCGTCTCCGAGGCGGGGACCAGCTCGTCGGAGCCCTTCTTCGCCGGCGCCCAAATGCCGACGCTCTGGAACGGGCCGACCGGCAGCCCCATCCGCTGGTACTTCGCGCGGGCGTCGTCATCGAGCTTGCTGTTGGGCTTGTCGAGCCAGAGCAGATCTTCGCCCTTCACGTTGAAGATGATCGCCTTGGTGTTGGCGGCATGGGGTCCCAGCACGTCGGAGTGCAGCAGCGAGTAGAGGAGGAAGAGCGCGTAGCTGGTCTTGGTGGCGACGCCGCTGATGCCGCTGATGTTCATGTGCGCGCCGCGCGTGCCGTCCAGGAACTCGATGTTGCCGTAAACCGGGCGGCCGTCGCGCGAGTAGCCCGCGTTGAACGCCGTGCCGTCCTCGCGCATCTTGTCGAAGTACAGGGCCTCGTCCCGCTGCACGTCGTCGCTGAGGAAGACGCGCTCGCCGGGGAACGGCGCGATGAAGATCTCCGGCTCCACGCGCGTGACGGTGACGTGCGCCGCGTTCGCGATGCCGACCGGCAGGCGGTTCTCCATCGCCGCTTCGGCGTCGGAGTCGAAGCGCGCGCCCTCGTAGCGCGAGCGCACCTTGTCGACGATGCCGTGCAGGCGCACCTCGCGCTTATCGGGCAGGATGACGGGTACCGTGACAACGTCGTCGAGCTGCAGGTAGCGGTGCGGGTACACCCACACCCAGAAGTCGAGCGCGTAGGCGTCTTCCGTGCCGATGACGAGACCGATCGGTTCTACGGATTCCACGTCAGTTCCTCCTTGGCGAAGGCCGTCATCATCAGGCGGGTCAGGTACTCGGTATCGCCCTGGCGGCGGCGCAGCTCGCGCTCGAGCTGGCCGACGGGCAGCAGGTTCTGCGGCGCGCGGTCGTCGCGCGACGGCGTCGAGGCGTAGGCCGGCAGCACGGCGGCGGTGACGTCGGCCGTGCGGAACGCCTCCGCCTTCGGCGTGTTGTGGTCCATCTCCAGCCGCGCCAACCCCGAGAGCGGGATCTCGAAGCGGCCGGGCGTGCGCAGGCAGACGAACCATGAGTAGTACCTCGCTCGCTGCTTCTCGATGAGGAACACGGGCGACCGCTCGCCCGTGCGCAGCGCCTCCAGGCAGCTCACTTGCTCCGGCCCTTCGATGTAGAGCCCTTGCAGCGTCTTGATCAGCCCGACGACGGGGCCTTGCCGCACGCCCGGCAGGCGGCCGTCGACGACGATCAGCTCGCACCCGTCGTCGAGCAGCGCGCGCACGACGTCGGCCTCCAGGTTGGCGCGCAGGTCGGCCAACGCTTGGCTAATGCCTTCCGCGTCCTCGCCCGAGCTGGACGCCGGCAGGTACACGACCGGGCCGTTCTGCGCCTCCAGCCGCACGGCAGCCGGCGCCGCGCCGCGCGTGAGGATGATGCGACGTTCGACCTTGATGTGCCGCAGCGGCGGCTCCGCATCGCAGAGGACCGCGCCGGCGGCGTAGGAGACGAGCGCGCCGGGGATCGGCCAGCCCTCGCCTACGGCGGAGATGCGCCGCTCCAGGCGCTGCACGCCGTCGACGAACGCCAGCCGCGGCGGCGAGGCGGGCGCGGCCGGCGCGATCGGCTGCCAGTCGGCGGCCTCGACGTCGTCGACGACGCTGGCCTTCACCTGGTCGCCCAGCGACGCTTCGGCGACGGAGTCGTACGTGGGCGGTCGCGGGTCGAGCTTGAGCAGCCGCACAGTCTCCCTTTCGTTCGCTGCACCGGCCGGAGCGGACGCGCCGGGGCGCGCCGGATGCGCGTATCCTACCGTCTCGCGCGCGCGCCGACCATGCCGCATCCGCCCCACGCTATCGCAGCGGCGCGACAGGGACCGTCGCAGGTTCGGCCGCCCGGCCGCTTTCGCGCGCGCCGCGCCGCCCGATACGCTGCCTCGTACCACTGTGAGGTGAACATGAACAGGGACGACGGCATCCCCGACGAACCGCGGATCTACGCGTGGATCGAGGAGGTCTTCTCGCACGGCGTGCGCCGCCCCGGTTACCCGGCCGACCGCTGGGCGGAGCAGTGGGCGCAGGAGCAGTTCCGTGCGCTCGGGCTGCGAGACGTCCGTGCGGAGCCCGTCGAACTGCCGTCGTGGGAGCCGGAGGAGGCGTCGCTCGTCCTGGCCGCGGGAGCACAGCGCATCGAGATCCCGTGCTTCGCGCTGCCGCACTGCGCGCGCGGCACCGTAGAGGCGCAGATCGTGGCGTACGACGACGCAACGCCGGAGGGCGTCGGCGGCGCGGTGTCGCTATACGACGTGCCCCTGCTGCGCACGCCGTTCGGCTTCTACAACCACGTCGCGACGTGGCCGTACGACCCCGATGGCACGTTCGAGGGCGCGAGCCAGCTCCTGCCGTTCGGCCGCGAGTTCCAGGCCGTAATGGAGCCGTCGATCGCCGCGGGCGCGACCGCCTTCGTCGGCACGCTTACCGACTACCCCGGCGACTCGCGCGACTACTACGTTCCTTACGACGCCGTCGAGCGCGCGATCCCCGGCGTGTGGATCAGTGGCAGCGACGGCGCACGTGTGCGTGCGCTGCTCGCCGCCGGACCGGTGCGCGCACGCGTCACGGTACGCGCGCGACGCGAGACGATCACGTCGTACAACATCGTCGGCGAATTGCCGGGCGCGGACGAAGAGATGGTGGTGATCGGGTCGCATCACGACGGGCCGTGGTCCTCCGCGGTCGAGGACGCAAGCGGCATCGCGCTGGTGCTCGCGCAGGCGGCGTACTGGTCGCGCCTGCCGCAGGGCGAGCGGCCGCACCGCCTTGTCTTCCTGCTCAACGCCGGGCACATGACGGACGGCGCTGGCGCGCGGGCGTTCTGCCGCGCGCACGGAACCGACCTGGAGCGCATGGTGCTGAACGTGCACCTGGAGCACGCCGCCAACGAGTTCGCCGCCGACGGCGGCGCCGAGCCGCGCCCGACGGGACAGCCGGAGGCGCGCTGGTGGTTCACGTCGAAGATCGGGCGCCTGCAGGACGCCGTCCGCGCGGCGATCGAAGCCGAAGATATGCGGCGGTCCTTCATGCTGCCGCCGGAGGTCTTCGGTCCGCGGCCGACCACCGACGGCAGCGAGTTCTACGTCGTCGGCGTGCCGATCGTGAACTACCTCACCGCGCCCTTCTACCTCTTTGACGCGATGGACACCCTGGACAAGATCCACCGCCCCAGCCTCGTGCCCCTCACGCGGGCGGCGGTGCGCATCATCGGATCGACGGCCGGCGTCAGCGCGGCCGCGATGCGGGCCGGCAAGCGTCGATGAGATTCTTCCGACGTGCGCGCCAGCGCGGCGGTCTGTAACGGTTAGGCAATGCTTCCGGCCGCCATCCGGCCGTATGCTGGCGGATGAACATCAACTACGGAGCCGCCGCGGGTGCAACCGGAGCGGCAGCCAGCACGGAAAGCGAGCATCGCCTTGAAGCGCCCTGACCTCTTCTCCCGCCGCCGCGCCCCGCTTGCGGCGGCGCTGTGCCTCGCCGGCGCCGCCGCGATTCTCGCGGCGTGCGGCTCCTCGTCGAAGGCGAGCACGAATCCGACGGCGACGCCCGGCGCGGCCGGTACCGCGCAGTCCGGCCGCACGCCCGGCCGCGGCTTCGGCAACCGCACGCCGCCCCCCGCGATCCAGACCTCCATCGCGCAGGGCACGCCCTTTACCGGCGGCGGCTTGGCCGACCCGACGCGGCGCGCCGCGATCCAGACATCCATCGCGGAAGGCACGCCGTTCGCCGGCCGCACGCCCAGCGCCGACGAGCAGACCGCGGTCGCGGAAGGGACGCCGTTCCCGCGCGGCGGCTTCGGCGGGCCCGGTCGCGGGCGCACGCTGACGACGATCGCCGGCATCTTGAACATCCCCGAAGACCAACTCCGCACGGAGCTGGCGGCGCCGGGCGCGACGATCGCGAAGGTGGCGGCGGCGCACGGCGTAATCCGCACGCAGCTCGGTCAGCAGTTCATCGCCGCGACGAAGCAGGCGCTGGACGCGCAGGTGCAGAGCGGCGCGCTGACCCAGGACCAGGCCGACCAGGCGCTGGCGCAGATCCAGTCGAACATCGACAGCATCTTCGACAGCAACGGCGCACCGCCGGCCGCGTCCACGACGCCGGGCGCCGGCCAGTAGCCGCGTCGGCCCCGACAGCAGCCTCCCCTCGCAACGCCGCCCCTCCTCCGGGCGGCGTTGCTGTTCCTTCACTTCGCCAATCGGGAGGTCCGCAACCGTCGATTCATTGTCGTTATGTCGTTATAGCTTCGACTGCGCGCCCATCCAAACCGCCCGCAGCGGCGACAGGGCGCCGTGGCGGCGGTTGCCCTCAGAAGCTGATCGTTGTGCCTACGGCGGACTGGACGAAGGCGTCGGGCATGTCGCGGGCGATGGCGTACTGGGCCTTCCAGCCGCTGCAGTGGCCCGGCACGATGCGCTGGACGCCCGCCTCCGCCAGCGCGTGCACGGTCGGCCCGATGATCGGCTCGAAGAGGCCGCCGGTGAGGTGGAGGCCGCCGATGAAGCCGGCGACGAGGTCCTGCCCGGTCAGCCGCTTCGCGCCGTAGACGACGTTCACGGCGCCGGCGTGCGAGCAGCCGGAGACGATGACAAGGCCACGATCGCGCACGTTCACGATGACGTTCTGATCGTCCGGAATCAGCGGGTCCGGCACCCAGCCGGCGTCGGTGTGCCGCTGGTGGACCGCCATCCCCGTCTCGAACTCCGTCACGCGCTCGACCTGGCCGGACACCAGGACGGCGCCGTCGATGAGCAGTGTCGGGCCGCGGTCCTCGATGACCTGCAGCCCCTCGCGCTCGAGATCGCTCATGCTGGGCGGCGGCAGCAGGATCTCGGCGCCGGTCGGCAGCAGGACGCGGCGCTGCGCCCAGGCGTCGGGGTGGATGATCAGCGGCAGACGCTGTCGTCCGAAGCGCCGCACGAGGCCCTCGAGGCCGCCGTGGTGATCGAAGTGTCCATGCGAGATGACGATGGCGCGCAGGTCGGCCGGCCGCACGTCCAGCACGTCGAGGTTGCGGGCGATGCCTTCGGGCGTCAGTCCTGCGTCGTAGAGGATCGAGCTGGGCGCGCCGTCGCGATAGACGGTCACCAGCGCCGAGTAGCCGTGCTCCGCGAGCGGCTTGGCGCGGCTGGTCCAGTCACGAGCAAGGGCGAAGCGTCGCACGTCTTCGGCGCCCGCCATAAGGACGTCGAGGTAGTTGTCCATGAGGACCGTGACCTCGACGCGGTCAACGGGGACGAGATCGTGGGTGGCCGTCATGGCGGTACGATACGGCCCCGCCCGGCGCGTCCGCAACGGCGCCAGCCAGCGGGAGCGCTACGCGGCGTCTCGGTCAGTCTCGCGTCCCGCGACGAGCTGCGAGAGCAGCGCCTCCACGTCCTCGCTGTCGAGCGGCCGGGCGAAGTAGAAGCCCTGCCCCACTTCGCAGTCCATGGTCTTGAGCCGCGACAGCTGCTCGTTGCGCTCGATGCCCTCGGCGACGAGCTCGAGATCGAGCGTCTTGCCGAGCTCGATGATGGCGCGCGTCATCTCCTTCTGGCGCGTGACGGAGCCGACGTCGTCGATGAACGACTTGTCGATCTTCAGCAGGTCAAACGGGAACTGCCGCAGGTAGCTGAGCGATGAGTAGCCGGTGCCGAAGTCGTCGATGGCAAGACGCACGCCCAGTGCCTTGAGGTCTTGCAGGCGGCCCATCATCAGCTTCACGTCGTGCATCATCACGCTCTCGGTGATCTCCAGGATCAGGCGGCGCGGGCTGAGGCCGGTGTCGCGCAGGATCTGCGCCACTTCGGCGACGAAGCCCGGATGCTGGAGTTGTCGTGCCGAGACGTTCACGCTCAGCGTCCAGTCGGAAGCCGCCGGGAACGCGTTCTCCCAGACGACGGCCTGGCGGCAGGCGCGCTCCATGACGCAGCGGCCGAGCCCCATGATGGCGCCGGACTCCTCGGCGAGCCCGATGAAGTCGTTGGGCTGGATAAGGCCGCGACGGGGGTGCTGCCAGCGCACGAGTGCCTCGACGCCGTAGAGGCGACCCGTCTGCAACTCGACCATCGGTTGGTAGTGCAGGATGAATTCGTCGCGCTCAACGGCGCGCTGCAGGTCGGCCAGCAGCTCGAGACGCTCCATCATCGAGTGCTGCATGGTCTCGTCGAAGACCTCGTAGCACGCCTTGCCGCGCGACTTCGCGACGTACATGGCGACGTCGGCGTTACGCAGCAGCGAGTCGGCGTCGGCGCCCATGCCGTCGCCGCTGAGCGCGATGCCGACGCTGCAGCGCACCACGATCTCCTTGCCCTCCAGTTCGAACGGCGCATCCATCGCCGCGAAGATACGGTCCGTGACCATGGTGGCGTCCTCCCTGGACGCCACGTCTTCCAGCAGGACCGCGAACTCGTCGCCGCCGAGACGGGCGAGCGTGTCGCCGGGGCGCAGACAGCCTTGCACCCGTTCGGCCACTTGCGTCAGCAAGCAGTCGCCTGCGGAGTGGCCCAAGCTGTCGTTCACGGCCTTGAAGTTGTCGAGGTCGAGGAAGAGCACGCTGATCTGATGGCCGGTGCGAGCGGAGCGCAGCAGCGCGTGCTCCAGCCGGTCCGCGAAGCGCGTCCGATTGCCCAGGCGAGTCAGCGGGTCGTGCAGCGCCTGGTAGCGGAGCTGCTGCTCCAGTGCGTTGCGCTCGCTCACATCGCGGATGTTCAGCACGAAGCCGCCGATGGCGAGGTTGTCGCGCTGGTCGGTGCCGATGAACTCGACGTTGCGCCAGGACCCGTCGCGGTGGCGGACGCGCATCTCGGCCGTCGCGCGCGCGGCCGGGTTGCCCACGGCGTCGTGCAGGACGGCAAGCGTCCGCGCCACGTCGTCCGCATGGATCAGATCGGAAAGCCTCGTGCCGAGGATGTCTTCCGGTCGGTAGCCAAGGACCTGCGCCACGGACGGACTCTGGTACTTGATGGTCGTATCGGCCTCGATCACGGTGATCAGATCGGAGGCGTTCTGCACGAGTGAGCGGAAGCGCTCTTCGCTCTGCCGGACGGCGGCTTCCGCCTGCCAGCGCTCGGTGATGTCGTGGGCGTTGTGTACGACGCCTTGCACGGAGGGGACGTGCAGCAGGTTCGTCGCTGTCGTTTCGAAGTAGCGGTACGAGGCGTCGGCGTGCCGGACGCGGACGATCCACGTGGCGCGCACGCCGGGCGCGCTCCGCACTTCCGCGGCGATGGCCGCCGTCTCCGTTACGTCCTCGGGATGCACGAAGAGCAGGATGTCGTGCCCGAGCCAGTGCTCCGGGTCGTAACCAAGCAGCCGCTGGACGGACGGGCTGGCGTACAGCAGCGTGCCGCCCTCGTCGACGATCGTGACGAGATCCGTGGCATTCTGGACAAGTGAGCGAAACCGCTCTTCGCTCCGTCGCACTTCCTCGCGCGAATCCTGCAGATCGCAATAGAGACGCAACCCGTGCATGACCGTCGCGGCCTGCGACACCGCAGCGCTGAGGAAGTCCACCTCGGCAGTGTCGAGGACATGCGAGGTGGACGAATTGAAGGTCACGTACCCGAGCGGTTTCTGCTGGAAGACGATCGGGAACATCGCCACGGAGAGGATGTGGGCACGCTGCCAGTAGCGCTGCAGCGAGGGTAGCCCGCTCCGGAGTAGCGCTACGTCGCCGCGATCCGCCAAGCCCTGCTCGAACACGTCCGGGAGCAGGATGGGGCTGCCCGTCCTGGCCATCTGCAGCCCGAACTGCACATCCACGTCCGACGCGCTGCCTCGGCCCTGGAACTGCGCGGCGATCTGCGTGTCGGAGTGGCGCGCCAGGTTCATCACCCGGTCCGCCACGTCGTCGCAGGCATCGTTGTACTGGACGATGGTCACCCACTCGAACCCGGAAGCCTTCGCCAGCGCGGTGGCGAGGGCGGTCAGGACGTCTTCCGCCTCCTGCGCCTTGTTGAAGACGTCGGAGACGTTCGCCAGCGACTCAAGCTGTGTGCGCTGGCGCGCGCGCCGCTCGGCATCGAGCACGTTGCTGATCAGATGCCCGATGGCCGGGAGCGCAGCCTCGATGAACTGCACGTGTGACGGCGCCAGTCCCTGTGGCCAGGGCCCGTGCAGCACGAGCAGGTCGGAGTTGCTTTCATCACCGGGCAAGATGGCCACGACGTGCGTGGCGGCGCTCCCGCTATCGATGGGGCTGCCGCCCGAAACCAGGCGATCCTGCACGTCGAACGCGCCGGCGGTGGCCTGGGGGTTCGCGGCGAGTTGGCGCCAGACGATCCAGTAGCCCTTCTGCTTGATCTCGTAGGCGGACGGCTCGCAGTCGCAGCCCATGCGGATGAAGTCGGGGTCGCCCGCACGGATCACGTAGGCGTCAGCGGCACCGAGTGCATCGCGGACGAGCGCGCAGGCTTCCGCGACATCGCCGACAGCGGGATTCGGGCGCGTGCAGATCCGGGCCAGCGATTGCAGGGCGTCGAGCATCGTCGTGTCGTTCGGCGGCGAGCGCAGTCCGCCGGACCCTCGGAAACAGGATCGGCACGGGCGAGAGCGGATTGAGAGGGTTTGGGACGTTCGTTAGAAGAACTTCGTCTCAGAACAAGTCAGCGTCGCCGGAAACGAAGCGCATCGATTGACTACGAATCTTGGAAGTTGCTCATGCGCTCCTCAGGGATACGCCTGTCCTACGCGGGTGCCTGCGGCCCGGGCGCCAACACCGCCTCCGTGCCGCCGTCCACGAACGGCTCGACCTCGTGGCCGCGGGCTCTCAGGAAGCTCGCCGCCATGGCCGCGCGCTCGCCGCTGGCACAGACGGCAATGACGGGCCCCGGCGGCAGGGACGGCTCCCACTCCGGCAGGCGGTCGACCGGGAGTTGTTCGGCGCCCGGCAGCGGCCGGGCAATGTGCTCGTACACGAAGCGCACGTCGATCACGCGGGGGGCGCCATGGCGCAGCGCATCGCGCACAGTGGAAGCGGTGACGGCCACGAGGGACGCCGCCGGGCGGCCGGCAGCCAGCCAGTCCGTGAATGGCAGATATCCCCTCACGCCCTCGTATCCGATGCGGAAGAGGTCGACGGTGACGCGGTCCGCCTGGGCGGCGTCGTCCACCACGAGCGCCAGCGGGGCGTTGAACGGCAGCAGCCAACCGACGTAGGCCAGCATCGACCCGCCCTCTTCGATGAGCACAGAGCGGGGCACGTGACCACGCACGTACGCCTCCCGGCGCCGCACGTCGACGAGCGGGATCTGTTGCGGGTCGAGCGCGGCGACGGCCTCGGTCGTGAGATGCGCCGGGCGCGGCGGTTCGCCGTAGACGCGCGGACCTTCGCGGTTGATCGGCGCCATGTAGCGGTAGTAGCCGGGGATCGGCGCGGCCTGCGACAGATGGACCGCGCGAAACGCGTCGAGGCCGGCGCTGGCAAGAGCGGGGTTGACGGCCAATTCCTCCGCCAGCGTGGACATGCGCCGGCCGCCGACAGCGGTCGAACTGCAGAACGATCCGGCGCCGTGCGTCGGCATGATCTGTGACGTGGGCGCCAGCAGCGCCGCGATCCTCCGGGCGGACTGCCACTGCAGGCGCGTGAGCTCCTCGGCATCGCCGGGACCGAGCAGATCGCTGCGCCCTGCCGAACCGACCAGCAGCGAGCCACCGGTGAACGCACCTTGCGTGGCGCCTTCTTCGTCGATCGCCAGGTAGGCGGTGTGCTCGTAGGTGTGCCCGGGCGCGGCGACCGCCTTGAGCCGGGCCGTGCCGACCGCGAACTCGTCGCCATCCGCGGCGGCGGTATGCGGCACGCGGAGATCGCTGCCCGCCGGCGCGACGATGGCGGCGCCCAGCGCGGCGAGTTCACGGCCGCCGGAGACGTAATCGTTGTGGACGTGGGTCTCGAAGACGTAGCGGATCTCCGCGCCGTGCTGGCGCGCGGCGGCGACGAACGGGCGCACATCGCGCTGCGGGTCAATCACCGCCGCGACCGCGCCGGAGATCACGACGTAGGATGCGTCGCCGAGGCTATCGGCTACGAACTGGATGATCTTCATCGTCGCGTGCCTCCGTCTCAGCGCACCACAGGCAGGCCGTGCGCCGCCCAGACGCCGATACCACCCGCGACCGACCGCGCATCGAAGCCCTGCCCCCGCAAGTACCGCGCAGCGGAGCGGCTGCGGTTGCCGCTCCGGCAGATCAGCAGCAGCACCCGGTCGCGCGGGAGGTCCGCGGTGCGCTGCGGAAGCGTCGCCAGCGGAATGTGGCGCGTATCCGGCGTGTGCCCCTCGACCCATTCGGACGGCTCGCGCACATCGATCAGGATGGCGGTACCGGCGGTGAGCGCGGCGTGGGCGTCGGGCGGGCTGATGTTCAGATCGGGCGATGTGCGGGTGCCAAACAGCTTCATGTACGTACTTCCGGTTCGGTAAGGAATGGCGGATACTCAGCCGGTGCGTGCCAGCAGGCTCATGACGCGCGTGATGCGCGCTTCGGCGCGGGCACCGTCGTCGTGCAGGCACTCGCCGACGAACCCGGAGGCGATCTGCGCGGCGGCGCGGTCGAGCGCGGCTTTCACGGCGAGGACCTGGGTGAGCACGGCTTCGCAATCACGCTCGTCGCCGACCATGCGGGCGATGCCGCGCACCTGACCCTCGATCTTGTTGAGGCGCTCGACGATCTGGCGGCGCTGATCCGTCACGTCTGGCCGGGGTGCGGCGGTACGGGCTCTGGACATGCGATTCCTCCGAGTGTGCCACATCCTACTATACCCCGGATGGGTATCGCAAGCGGCGAGCCCGCGATGGCCGCGTTATGCGGCCGGAAGCGGACGCTACGGGCGCGCCTCGTAGTAGGCGTTGATGGGGTGCTTCAGATCCAGGCGGCGGAACCGGGTGCAGCCGGCACGCGCCACGAGCTCGCGCATGGCGGGCTCCGGCAGGCCGAGCGTGCCCAGGCCGGCGCCGCCCGGCTCGGACAGCGCGGACGACATGCAGGACAGGACCGAGAGCGCGTACAGGGTGGGCGACAACGGATTCCTCGCGAGGTTCTCCTCGAAGGTCGCCTGCCCGTTGATGTCGACGATGAACCAGGCGCCATCGGGCTTCAGCGCGGCGTAGACGGCGTGGGCGGCCGAGTCCGGATCCGTCATGTCGTGCAGGCAGTCGAATGTGGTGATCAGGTCGAAGCTGTGGTCTGTGGGGAGAGGATCGGTCCGTGCCTGGTGGAAGGTGACGTTGGCGACGCCGGCCGCGGCACGGTTCGCGCCGGCGCGTTCCAGGGCGTGGGTGGAGACTTCGTAGCCGTGGAACTCCGCACGGGGGTAGGCCTTCGCCATCTCGATGAGCGCGATGCCGGCGCCACAGCCCACATCGGCGACCTTCCCGCCTGCCTCAAGCCGCGGGACGACGCCTTCGAGCATCGGTAGCGCGACCGGAACGAGCACCTGCCGGTACCAGTTCCCGAACATCAGCTCCGTGGCAGCCGGCGCATCGGGGCCGCGGTCGTCCCAGCTCAGTCCGCGCCCGGTCCGGAAGGCGTCCGGGAGCCGCTCGACGATGCCGATGCGCTGGGGCAGCGGGAGGAAGCTGGCACCCATATACAACAGGCTATCGGCATCGACGAGGAGCGGGCCGGTTTCGGGCGCCAGCTCGAACCGGCCGTGGCCGTCGTATTCGACGATCCGGGCAGCCGCCTGCCCGCGCAGCCACTCGCGCACCCAGCGCTCGTGGAGACCGCTGGCGTTCGCGAGTTCCTCGCTGGTGGCGGGGCCGGCCTCGGCCAGCACGCGGTACAGCCCGAGCCGCATGCCAAGCGAGATCATGGCGGCGACGACCGCACCCATAGCGATGCCGCCCAGCAGCGCCTGCTTCTGTTGCAGCTTCTCCGGATCGGGACGAGCGGTCGAATCGGGCATGTGGCACCTTCCAGAGGATCTCGAGAGCAGGACGGTGACTGGATAGTACCGTCGCCGCCGGCGACGAACCACGATAGGCCATTGGCCCGACGGTATGGGGGCGATCCCCTATGGCTGCGGCACGGCGCGGGCAGGGAGAATCGAACATCCGCGGGGGAACAGCGCGAAGCGGGGCCAGCCCCGGTTTGCAGATCGGACGGTTCGCATGGACGCGACTCAATACATCGCTATGGCACGCCGCTGGTGGTGGCTGCTAATCGTTGGGACGCTGATGGCTGTAGGGACGTACGGCGTCGCCGTACAGATCCGCGACGGCCGCCAGGCGGCGCCTGCTCCGCCCCCGTACAGGGCGTCGGCGACCTTCTTTGTCGACGCGCCCGCGCTGACGTCGAACATCGACCGGCTGACGCAATCGTACGGGGCGATCATCTCGGGCCGCGGCGTCGCGGAGCGGATGGTAAACAACCTGGGGCTGCAGATCGCGCCGGAGGCGGTGCAGAGCCGCATCGAAGTAGTGACGCCGCCCGGATCGCAGCTGATCAAGGTCACGACCAGCGGCGCCACGCCCACCGACGCCCAGCGGCTGATCGACGGTGTGGCGCAAGCATTCCTCGCGCTGCGCCAGGAAGGGAACCTTCCCGGAACGGTGACCATGGTCGAAGTCAACCGCGCGCAGCAGTTGGCGAGCGTTCCCGCGCAGAACAAACTGCCGACTGCCATGCTTGTCGCCGTCCTGGGGATGATCGGTGCGGCGGCGATCGTCGTCGCATTCGAGTACATGACCGACGCCGTGCGTGACCGCGCGGAAGCGGAGCGGGTCTCAGGCGTGCCGTCACTGGGGAGCATCCCTGTCTGGAACATCGGCGGCAGCGCGAAGCGCGCGCTGGCGGTGGCGGATGGGAGCACATCGCCTGTCGCGGAGCGCTACCGCATGCTACGCACGGCGATCGGCCTCGCGACGCGGGAGGCGCCGGCGCAGGCGATCCTGGTCGCCGGCGGCGCGCGCGGCACTGGCACATCGACGACCGCGGCGAACATGGCCGCCGCGCTGGCCCAGTCGGGCCGCCGCGTGGCAATCCTCGACGCCAACATGCGGATGCCCTCACTGCATCGGATCTTCGGCATCGCTGCGGGCGATGGCCTGTCGGAGGCACTGACGAATGACAACGTGACGCTCGACGGCATCATCCGCCCCACGCGGATCGACGGCGTGATGCTCATACCGGCGGGCGCCGCCGCGGCGCAGGCGGCGGATCTGCTGGTCTCACCGCGGTTCGACGCGATCATGCGCGCGCTGCGCGAGCGCTTCGACGCGATCGTCGTCGACTGTCCGCCGGTGCTGCAGGTGACGGACGCGACAGTGCTGGCGGCGAAGTGCGACGCGACGATCCTGGTGGCGCGTGGCGACCACACGCGGCGCAGCGAACTGGCAGCCACAGTGGAGCTGCTGCGGCCGGCGACCAAGCGCGTGCTGGGCGTTGTGTTGAACGGTGACGCCAACGTGCCGGGCGGCGGATTCTTCGGGTTCCGCGTTCCGGCGACGCGCAGGCAGCGCGCCGGGGCACGCGCCTGATGCGCCGGACCAGCGCGGGACCCACGACGCAATGACGCGCGCGTTCGGCACGAGCCGTACGCCCGTCATGCCCATCGCCCTCGTCGCGGCGGTATCGCTGGCGGCGGGGATGTGCGTGGCGGTGCGGCCGTCCGCCGGGCCGTTGATGGCATCCGGCGCGGTGCTGGCCATGCTCTCGCTCAACTGGCGGCACGGCGTGACGCTGCTGCTCATCCTGCTGCCCTTCTCGGGCGTGCCGGTCTTCATGGGCGGGGCGGCCGGGCTGGAGCTGCGCGACGCGGCGATCATACTGCCGCTGTACGTGGCGTTCGCCCTCGCCGTCACGCGCGACACGGCGCTGACCATGCCGCGGCTGGGCGCCGCGACGCCCGCGCTCGCGATCTTCGCGGCGCTGGTGCTGCTGCACATGCCCGTGTCCCAACCGGCCATGGTAAGCACGATCGCGACGAAGGTGTGGCTCGCGTACATCCCGATGCTGGCGCTGGGGTACTGCTACGTGCGCCGGATCGACGACTTTGACCGTGTGATGCGCGTGACGGCGCTCGTCGGACTCATTCCGGCCGCGATCGCGATCGGCGAATGGTACCTGGCAGCTCAACACCCCGTGATCGTCCTCGGCCAGTGGAAGAACGACTTCGGGCCGTTTCGCTTCCTGTACGGCGCGTCGTACGACGAGGCACGGGGATCCTCGTTGTCGTTCCCCACGGCGTTCCACACGTTCATCATCCCCCGCATCCCCAGCACGTTCACGAGCGTGACACAGTACTACGGCTTCGCGCTTGTCGCGTTCGCGGCGGGGCTGTCGCAGGCCCTGCGCCACGGCGGCCGCGGCTGGACGCTCTGCGCCGTCGCGCTGGGGCTGGGCACTATCGCTTCCGGGGCGCGGCTGGCGTACGTCAGCGTGCCGCTCGTGACCGCCGCGGCCGTGATGCTCGCGGGCCCGAGCCGGCACCAGGTGACGCTCTTCGCCCTGGCCGGCGGCACCCTGCTCGCAGTAAGCGTGCTGTTTGTGAGGGCGCCGATCGACGTGCTCACGCTTATGCCGGGCCACTTCATGGTCGAGGCGACGACAGCGTCCCGGGAGCTGCGCGCCAGCGGGATATCACACCTGATCGGGCGCGGCACGGGGTGGGACACGCAGTCAGCGCTGCGGTACGGGGGCAGTTCAGAGAAGCAGTACATCGAGAACTGGTACGCGAAGGCGGCGCTGGAGTTGGGGTTCGCCGGGCTGGCATCGATCGTCATCGTGATGGCGTCGCTCAGCACGCGTCTGCTCACGTCGGTGAGGCGCATGGAGCCGCAGGTGCGGCGGCTCGCAGCCCCGGTGGCTGTCCTTCTGCTCTGCACCGTCGCGACGTTGTTCAAGGGGCCGGTCATCGACGTGGATCCTCTAAACGTATATTTCTGGTTGTTCGCAGGCATGCTGCTCGGCATCGCGCGACTGTCCGAGGCCGCGCCGCTCGACAGCGCCGGCGAAGCGCGCGCCAGGGACGTCAGGCCGCCGGAACGGGTCCCGTCGTGAGCACGACCACGGCCGCGGGACAGCCGCATGCATTTCAGCTGACCGCACTGGACGGCCTCCGTGGGCTGGCGGCGCTGTACGTCGTCGCCCATCACGCGCGTATCTACCTGTGGGTGAGGTTCTACTCGTACGCCGCGACCAGTCGGTTCGGCGCCGGCGAGGTGCTGGCGTACGCCGCATCCGCGCTGCGATTCGGTCACCAGGCGGTGATCGTGTTCTTCCTGCTGAGCGGGTTTGTCATCCACCTGCGCAACGCGAAGTCACTCGCCCGCGGCGAAGAGGTGCGGGCGCGGCCAATGCGCTTTCTCCAGCGCCGCGCCTGGCGGCTGCTGCCTCCGCTGCTCTTCGCGCTGGTGCTGGTCGCCGGCCTCGACACGCTTGGCACGCAGCTGGCTCCGGCGCTGTACGCCGGGTTTCACCACGACGCGCGGACGTTCGTGATGAACGTCCTGTTTCTGCAGGGGTTTGCCGCGCCAACGTTCGGATCGGACGGTGCGCTCTGGTCGCTGTCGTACGAGGGCGCGTTCTACTTGCTGTACCCGCTGTTCCTCGTCTGCCGCATACGCGCCGGCGGGCGCGCGGCGTTCGCGCTGGCGTTCGCCGCCGGCGGCGCCGGCTGGCTCGCCGCCCTCGCGGAGCCGGCGCCGGTGATCACGATCGCTCCCTATTTCGCGATCTGGGCGCTGGGCGCCTTGCTCGCCGAGGCGTACGCCCGCTCGACGCGGATCGCCTGGCCGGCGCCGATGCTGTCGGCCGGAGCCGCGCTCTCGGGGTCGGTCCTGCTGGCCGGTGAGCGCGTGGGGCAACCAACCTCGGACATCCTGTTCTCGCTGGGCGTGATCACCTTCCTGGGCGTGCTGCTGCTGCACCCGTGGGGGCGCTGGCCGGCGACGCAACTCGTGCGGGTGAGGGCGCTGGGCGCGTGCTCGTACACGCTCTACCTCATACACATGCCCGTGCTGTTGCTCATGGGGGCGCTCTGGATGCACGGTCACGGCGCCATGCCGCGGGCCGGCTGGCTTGCCGTGGCGGGCGTCGCCGCCGCCGTCGCGCTGGCGTTTGCGGTCGCGCCGCTCGTCGAAGCGCCGTTCACGGCGCGGCGGGATGCTGGACGCGCCGAGCCGCGAGCCATCGGCGCGCGTCGCCGGACGTTGGTGCGCCGCGCCAGCCGCGTGGTCGCCGACATCGAGCGCCGGCGCGACGACCGGGACGCCGCGTAGCGACCGCCCCTGCCGTCACGCGCGCGCGTCACCAGCGGCGTGCCGGATTCACCTCCGCCTCGAGAACAAGAGCCACGCGCCCGGCGGATGTGCCGGCTCGATTGCGGGATCGTGTCGGTTCGTGTCTAATGCTGTTCGAAACGCCCGTACCTTGCGAAGGCACGGAGAAGACGTTCCGTAACGCAACGGAAGGAGACGCTGTGAAACACACCATTTATCTCATGATAGGGTTGCTGGCCGTGATAGCCGGCGCAACGCTGGCGGGCATGACGCTGGCGCCAAAAGAAGCGGCAGCCGGGTTCGTATCTACCGCTACGCCTACGCCTACGCCTGCGCCCCAGGAGATCGTGCGATCGGCAACGCCGACAGCCAGCGCCACGATGACGGCCACGCACACGCCGCAGCCCGTCATCGCTGCCACGAACACCCCTGTCCCGCCGGCACCGTCGGCGACGACGCCCGGCGGCGGCGCGGCCGGCAGCGGCTTGAAGCCGCCGAACACGGGTAACGGCCCGGCGGGTTCAGCAGTGAACTGGCTGGCCCTCGGCGGCGCAGCGATGCTCATACTGGCCGGCTCCGGTTCGCTGGCGGTGGGCGCGCGACGCCGCAAGTAACGGTCCGCGGGTGCACAGTGAGTCTGCACGGCACGCCGCCGCGTAACGCGGCGGCGTGCCGTCGTATGTCGTGGGTTCACCGCCCGGACAGGGTGGCCTAATGCGGGCCTTGCTGGCCTTCCTCTGCGTGACACTGGCGGTCGTATTGCTGCCAGGCTGTGGCTCCAGCCCGAAGCCGCGCGCGCTCATCGTGTACGAGGCGCAGGTGGGCGAGGCCACCAACGTGTACACGATCGACCCGCAGAGCGGCGCTTCGCGCCAAATCACGGCCGGGACGAGCTTCGATGGCAACCCGGCGTGGTCGCCGGACCGGAAGCGGATCCTCTTCAGCTCGCGCCGGGACGGCCAGTCGAGGAACGACCTGTATACGATGGACGCCGATGGCAGCAATGTGTCGCGTCTCACCGACACGCCAGACGCGGGCGAGTGGAGCGCGAAGTTCTCGCAGGACGGCTCGCAGATCGCGTACGTCCGGGAGGCGAGCGACGGGTGGTCCGTCTGGCTGATGCGCGCAGACGGGTCGGAGAGGCGACGCCTTGCGGGGGTGTATCCGCTCGCGGAGTTCCCGTCGTGGGCGCCGGGCGGACGCGACCTGTACTTTGCCGCGATCATGCCGACACCGGCCGGCACACCGACCGCGAGTTTGCACATCTACTCCGTCGATATCACGACCGGCAGCGTGCGGACGCGCATTGACACCGGCGGGACGGACGTGTGCCCGCACTTCTCGCGCGACGGGAAGTGGCTGACGTACGCTGCCGGGCGCGCCGGCGGCGAGTACGCTTCCGGCAACAACCTTGACCTGTTCGCCCACGACCTATCGTCCGACGACACGACGGGCGCGCACGACGTCGCGCTCACGGACGATCCGGCGCGCGACGACTACGGCAACGCGTCGCCGGACGGCACGCAGATGGTGTTCGTCTCCGATCGGGACGGCAACGCGGAGCTCTATCTGATGGACCGCGACGGCTCTCACCAACGGCGACTGACGAGCACGCCGGACGCGCGGGAGAACGTGCCGGACTGGTAGAGCGCCGCCTGGCGCCACGGATCGCCGAGCGATAGTTGGCCCCACCGGCCGACAGTGCATTCGCACGAAAGGCCTGTACGGCCCGGCGACGGGTCAGCATCACGAGGACCGAGCGCGTCACTCATGCCGGAGCGCATCGACGGGGTCGAGGCCAGCGGCGTGATACGCCGGATAGATCCCGAAGAAGATGCCGACCAGCGCGGACACACCCACGGTGATCATGATGGACGTCGGTGTGACCACCGTCTGCAGGCGCCCGCCCATAAGCGGCTTCCCGTCGGCGAAGGCGGCGGCGAGCACCCCCAGGCCGACGCCGATGAAGCCGCCTGCCATCGTCACCGCCACCGCCTCCGTCAGGAATTGCAGCAGGATGTCGCGGCGGCGCGCGCCCAAGGCTTTGCGGATGCCCACTTCGCGCGTGCGCTCGGTGACGGACACGAGCATGATGTTCATGATGCCGATGCCGCCGACCAGGAGGGCGATGCTCGCGATCGTGCCCATGAAGACCATCAGTCCGCGCTTGATATCGTCCATGGTCTTCAGCAGCTCCTCCTGACTGAGGATGGTGAAGTCATCCTCGCTGCCGCGGTGGCGTTCCCGCAGCAGCTGGCCGACGTCCTCCCTCGCGCGGGCGAGCTGGGTCCGGTCGCTGACGGAGACGCTGACTTGCATGACGTTGGCCAGTCCGAGGGCGCTGCGGTCGGCCGCGATCTTGGCCTGCATGGTCGAAAGGGGAATGAACACGGCATCGCCGCGGTCGCTTCCGCCAAACGAGCCCTTCTCCTCCATCACTCCTATCACCCTGAATGCCAGGGACGCGTCGACGCCGGTGACGGCGACCCGCACGGATTGACCGATAGGATCGGCCTCACCGAAGAGATCACGCGCCACCTTCCTGCCGAGCACGGCGCTGAGCGTCCGCCGGCTCAAGTCGGACTCGTCGATGAACTTGCCGCGGTCCGCGTAGAAGTTGCGCACCCACTGGTAGCTCGGCGTGACGCCGTAGACCATGGTGTCGACCGACGTCGATGCCTCGGTGACGCGGGCGCGGTAGTAGCTCTGCGGCGCGACGCCGTCCACGTACGGGAAGCGGCGACGATCCTCCATGGCGTTGGCATCCTGCAGCGTCAGGCCGCTCACGGCCGCCTGGTGCGAGCCCGGCGGGCGACCGGCGTCCACCGGCCGCTCCTGGATGAAGAGCAGGTTGCTGCCAAGGTCGCCAATGCGGTTGGTGACGCTGCGCGTCGCCCCCTCGCCGATGGCCATGAGAGCGATCACCGACGCCACTCCGATCACCATCCCGAGTAGGGTGAGACCAGAGCGGAGCTTGTTCACCGTCAGTGCCGTGATGGCGGTTCTCAGCGTGTCGCCGAATGTCATCGCCCGGCCTCTCTCAGCGAACGCCACCCGGCAGGGTGCGTTCGCGCGTGGGCAGCGCTCTCGGCGCGGCGTTCGTTACTGTCCTCAACACCACCTGCTCTCCTTCGCTCAGCCCCGATATCACCTCGACGTACTGGCCGTCACTGATGCCGGCCTCCACCGTCCGCTCCTCAATCACGCCGGTGGCGATGACGTCGACGATCTGCTCGCGGCCAATGCGGCGGAGTGCGCGCGTCGGTATGGCCAATACGTCGGCCTTCTCCGTGATCAGCACCTCCGCGACGCCACCCATGCCCGTGACGGGACGGACCGCGCCCTCCGGCACGGTCAGGCTGGCCTCGGCGACGTAGGTCGCCACTCCCTGTTCGATCTTGGGAGCATCGCCCATGTTCCGGATCACAAACGAGTAGGGTTGGTTCGGCATGGCGTCAAACGTGATGGTCCCGTGCTGGCCGCCACTGACGTACGGCCGGTCGTTCTCGCCGACCACGAGGGACAGGCGGAGCGATCCGGGCGCGAGCAGGACAAAGGCCGGCGACGCGGGAGACGTGTACTCGCCGGGGTGTATGTTGACGGCGGCTACCACGCCGCGGAACGGCGCCAGCAGCTGTGCGTGGGTTTGGTCCACATGCGCGCGCAGCATGGCAATCTCCGCCACTTTGACCTGCGCACTCATGATCGCGACATCGTCGGCGTTGGCCCCGTCCAGCAGATCCGCGAGCTTCGCATCCGCCGCCGCCAAAGCAGCATCGGCGCTCGCCAGTGCGCTGCGGGCGACTGCGCGCTCTTCCGGCTTGGCGCCGTCCTGCACCTCGGTCAACTGCGAGCGGGCGGCGGTGAGAGCATCGCGGGCGGCGGCAACGGCGGACTCCGCTGCCTGGATCTGAGTGGGATCGGCCCCCGCCAGCAGCTTGTCCCGCCTCTCTTGACCCGCAGCCAGGTTCGACCGGGCCACGTCGACCGCGTCCGAAGCCGCCGCTGCCGACTCGATGGCTGTCAGGTACGTGGCATTGGCCGCAAGCAGCGTCGAGATATCGCGGGCGAGGGCCGAGTCGCTTGTGCCGGAGATATCGGCGATCAGCAGAGTGAGCGTCGCTTGCGCCAGCGGTACGGTCGGGGAGGAGCAGACCTCGGCCCTGGCCGAGGCCTGCAGACAGTAGGCGGCGCGCGCGCTCAGCAGCCCGGACTGACCGGCCGCTACGCGCGCCTGCGCGTCCTCCGACGCCAGCTCCGCCGACGACAGCGCGGCGCGGGCTGACTCGACGCCAGCCTCGGCGGCGGCGGCGTCGGCCGCGGAGGCGCCGTCGCGCAGCTGCTGAAGTGTGTCTTCGCTCTGGGCGAGCGCCGCCTCTGCCTTCGTCACGGCAGCTCGCCCTGCCTCGAGGCCAGCGGTAGAAGCGCCTTCCTCCGTCTTGCGCACGTCGTCGGCAGCCTTGTCACGCCCAGCCTGAGCGCCGGCGACGGCCTGCTGGGCGGCAGCGACCTCGGACGGGGAGGCGCCGTGCAGCAGTTGCTTGAGCTTCAGCCGCGCCAGCTCCAGGTTCGCCGCTGCGGCCAGGACCGCGCCATCCAGATCGTCGCTCTCCATGACGGCGAGCGGTTGCCCGGCTTCCACACTGTCACCTAGCTGTACGGGCACTTCTTTCACGCGCCCCGGCATGGCGAAACTGAGGGCGGCCGACTCTTGCGATTCGACGCTGCCCGAGGCTTCGATGGTGGAGCGTATGGTGGTGCGGGTGACCGCAACGGTTTCGGCCGGTTGCTCAGTGGCGCCGGCGCTGAACCACAGGCGGTATGCAGCGAAGATGAGCGCGGCGATGGCCAGCGCAACAGCCATCCACCGCCAACCGCGGCGCTGTTCGCCCGCGATGGACACGGAAGCTTCGTCCTTGCGTGCCATCAGCCGTCACAGACGCTGGACGTGTATGCGGCTGCCCGGGGGGCGGCCCGCGGTCGGTGTGGCGCCATTCCGCAACGCTAGGCCACGGGCAAAGCCGCGCACTAGCGCCAAATGGCCTGCATTCCGCGCCGCGCCTTGACGTAACCGGCCCGCCAACACGGGACGCGCCGTTCTGCTCCAGGCGGCGGGTGACATTCGGCACTTGGCGCGGGCGGCCGCGCGAGGGAGCATCGAACACACGGCATCACTGCCTGCATTCGCGGCGGCCCGCACCGTCCGCAGGCGCGTCTCTCGGGAGGACAAGTTGCACGACGTTCCGCCCGGCGCCCGGCCCAGTCGATGAGCGGCGAGCAGGCCGGCGAGTCAGCCATGCACCCGGATGCCGCGCTGCTCGAGGGGGCGCTGCTTCTGACGGGATGGCGCCGCAGCTTCTCCTCGCTCTCCAGCAACCGCGACTTCACGTTCCTGTTCGCCGGCAACATCGGCTTCTTCTTCGGAATGCAGATGATGATGATCCTGAGTGGCTGGCTCGTCATCGAACGATGGGATAACCCCGCGTTTCTCGGCTACGTCATGGCGACGGCCGCGATCCCCATGCTCGTGCTGGCGCCCATCGGCGGCGTGGTCAGCGATCGCGTCGACAAGCGCAAGCTGCTCCTGGCCACGCAATGCCTGCTCGTCCTGACCAGCAGCGTGGTGACTGCCCTGATCCTGACCGATACGATCGAGTTCTGGCACTTGCTGGTCATCACGCCGGTGTCGGGCGCGGCGTTCTCCTTCAACATTCCGGGCCGACAGGCGCTCGTCGCCATCCTGGTGCCTCGCGATCGGCTGATGAACGCGATCTCCCTCAGTACGGCCGCGATGAACGTCAGCAGGATCGTCGCCCCGGCGATGGCCGGAGTCCTCGTCGCCCCGATCGGCATCGGAGGTGCGTACATTGTCGCCGTCGCCTTCTACGCCTCCTCCGCCGCCGCGACCGTGTTCTTACCGCCCTCACGGCCGCGGCGGAGCCGCGAATTCACGTTCCTCGAAGACTTCGCCGGCGGCTTCCGCTACATCCGGAGCTCAGCGCTGCTGATGGGCCTGCTGCTCTTCGCCACGGTCCCGATGATCTTCGCGATGCCGTACCAGACACTCCTCCCGGTGTTCGCGGACGAGGTCTGGAAGGTCGGATCCGTTGGATTCGGCGTGATGCAGGCGTCCGCGGGTGTCGGCGGACTCGTCGGCGCGTTCGTCGTCGCCAATCTCGACGCCTATCGCCGAAAGGGGACACTGATGCTGGGCGCCGCCCTCGGCTTTGGCGCCCTCCTGCTTGTGTTTGCCCTGTCGCCGTGGTTCGTGCTCGCACTCGGGTTGATGGCGGCGATCGGCTTCGTGTCCATGACCTTCATGACGGTGAACAACACCGCAATCCAGATGGTGATCCCCGACGAGGTCCGCGGGCGGGTGATGAGCGTGATGATGATGACGTTCGGGTTCATGCCTCTGGGTGCCGTCCCGGCGGGGATCGCGGCGCAGAGCATCGGCGCTCCGCCCGTCGTTGCGGCGGGAGCGCTGCTGTTCACCGTCTCGACGCTCGGCATCTTCGCCGCGGTGCCGTCGCTGCGAACGCTGAATCGCGGCATGGAAGAGGGCCGCGCACTGGAGACGGCCCGCCGCACCGGATCAGCACCGGCAGAGTCAGGCTCGGCCCCGATACCCGCCGCGCCGCTCGTTCGGGAACGGAGCGCGACGGAGCGACTCTAGGCAGGCGCCTCGCGCGATTGTGCCAGGGTCGTCGCCCTGCTCTCACTTTAGCCGGAGTGTTTGCCGTTCTTGGTCGTTGCTCCTCATCTGGTGATGACGTCACACTAATAGTGCCGGGGAGTATCGAGCAGAGCCGAACGACGACGTGGTGAGGGTGCCGATCGGCATGACTGTTCAAACCTCACTCACCTTCAGACTCGCGTGTTTAGGCCGGTCGGCCCTTATCCGCGTCCCAGCTATCCCATAAGGTGAGGGGGAGTATAGGAGGGACGATGACGGTGAGCCTGATCAAGGCCAGCCATTCGTACGCCGCGGACAAGAGCAGGATCCTGACGCGGCTCAGGCGCATCGAGGGGCAAGCCCGCGGCCTGGCGAAGATGGTCGAAGAAGACCGGTACTGCATCGACATCATGCAGCAGATCGCGTCGCTGCGCGCTGCCGCCGACGCGGTGGCACTGGTCCTGCTGCGCGACCACCTCGACGGCTGCGTCCGCGAGGCGGTGCGGGACGGGGGCGGAGCGGAGAAGATCGACGAGGTCGTTGAGGCGGTCAGGCGCTACAGCCGCAGCTGACGCTTCGCGCGGACCTCGCACACAGAAAGGAGTCTGATCATGCGTCAGACAGGTACACCCAGAATGATTGCGTTGGCGTTGATCGCCGGTATCGCGGTGGCCGCTCTCGTGTTCGCCACCGCGATGACCGCTTTCGCCATGTCGCGCGGCGATTGGGGGATGGGTGGCTGGGGGATGGGTAGCGGACATATGAGCCGTATGATGGGCGGTGGCACCAACTCGTCGAGCGCGCCCCTATCTGTCGGCACCACGTCCGAGAGCATCGCGATCCGTGACTTCGCCTTCGCCCCCGGCAACCTGCAGATCCCGGTGGGGGCTACCGTCACGTGGACGAACTACGACGACGTTCCGCACACGGCCAGCGCGAAGGACGGCAGCTGGGACACCGGCATCCTCAACAAGGGCGACAGCAAGACCCTCACGTTCGACAAAGCGGGCGAGTACGAGTACTACTGCAAGGTGCATCCGAACATGGTCGCCCGGTTGACCGTCCGGTAGGGGGAGTCAAGAGATGCAAGACGCCCGCGCGGACGAGAGCTTCGTACTGACAGGTGCCATCACGGATGAGCGACGCGGTTGGCTTGCCCGAATCGGCGCCGCGTTCTCGGCGGCGGTCGGAGCGCTTGCCGGCATCGCGCCGCACGTCTTGCACCACGTCGGGCCGATCGCAGGTGCGGCGCTGCTCGCGGGTGCCGGCGGGACGGTGCTTTTCGGGGCGATCGGCTTCGTGCTGATGATCCCGATGCTGCTCCGCCTCAAGCGCCGGTTCGGCACGTGGATTGCGCCGGGTGTGGCTCTCGCGTTGTTCGTAGTGATGTTCACGATATCGACACTGTGGATCGGGCCGGCGATGAGGGGAGACAGCGGCGGCAGCTCAGGCGACCAGCCGGCGGATCACTCATCGCATCATCCGGGGTAGCATCTGGCGTTTCCGGGGAAAGGAGCAATCAGCATGTGGCACACGAACGACGGCATGGGGTGGTGGATGATCTTCATGGGCGTCTTCTGGATTCTCTTCTGGGCGTCGCTCATCTACCTGTTCGTTACCGCCGTCGCACGCGGCCGCCGGGGCGGTCGTAGTGACGATGGGGACGCCATCGAGATCGCCAAGCGGCGGTTGGCCCGTGGCGAAATCACGACGGATCAGTTCCAGGAGATCCGCCGGCACCTCCAGGGCGACATACGCGGACCGCAACCCTCGTGAGGCGGGGGAGCCTTGTCTGTACAGGAACGCGCGGGCCCTGCAGGCTCCGTACATCGTGCGACGGCGCGTGTCAGGTCTTGTTAGTGGGAGTTCGCCGCCCAAGCACGTAGCGGTAGTTCGTCACCGTCACCCGGTCTTCGTTCAGGAACGCGAACTTCAAGCGCGTGCCGGTCATGTGGTGCAGGCCGCGCACGATTGGCCACTGCCACCAGTCCGTCGGCGCCGTCCACTCAGGGATCACCATCTCGATCTGGATGTCCGGGTCGACAAGCAACATGCCGCGCACGTAATCGACCAGGTCGCCGACGACGTTGCCACCGCCGAACTCGCTGTGCAGGCTGACCAGCGGCAGCCCCATTTCGTCGAAACCGTGCTCCGCCCAGCGCTGCTTCAGGATCTGCGACGAGTGCTCGCCAGTGTCGATGTGGACGGCCTCCTGCACGACGTTGCGGCTGCCGGTCTGCAGCATCTCCTTGAGCGCCGGTAGACTGTGCCGGTCGAGGCCGGCGACGGCCATGAGGCGAATGCGCTTCACCGGCGTTTCCATGTAGCCCTCGATCTCCGCGTCCGCCAACGCCAACTCCTCCTTCACCGCTCTGTAGTGGTGGTGAATGCGGAAGAAGATGAAGACCAGCGTCGGTACGAGGATCACCGTGACCCAGGCACCCTCCGTGAACTTGGCGAAGGCGAAGATCACCGCGACCACGCCGGTCACCACCGCGCCCAGCGCATTGACCGCGATCTTCAGCCGCCAGTGCGCGTCGTGCTCCAGCGTCGTGACCAGCGCGCCTTCGGGCGAGTAGCTGGGGATCTTCTCGCCCGGCCGCAGCTTCGCCGTCTTCAGCCAGCGGATCACCATGCCGCTTTGGCTGATCGAGAACGAGAGGAACACGCCGATCGCGTACAGCGGGATCAGCTGCGACACGTCCGCGTGGAATACGACGATCAGCAAGCCGGAGGCCAGCGATAGCACTGTGACGCCGATGCCGTACACGAGCCGGTTGTCGCGGTCCGTCATCCATCGCGGGAGAAAGCCATCGCCCGCATGCAGCGCGGCGAGACGCGGGAAATCAGCGAACGACGTGTTGGCCGCCATCACCAGGACGGCCGCCGTCCCGAAGATGATCGCGACGTAAAACGGAGAGTGGGCGCTGAACACGGTTCGCCCGAGCTGCGAGATGACGGTCTCCGACGTGCTCGGCTGCGCGTGCGTGCCGAGTGCCAGCGCGGTGATCCCGACGAACATCACACCCAGGGCCGCGATCAGCCAGAACAGCACTGTCGCGGCGTTCCTGGACTTCGGCTCCTCGAACGCCGTGATGCCGTTGCTGATCGCCTCGACCCCCGTCGCCGCCGTGCTGCCGCTTGCGAACGCACGGAGCAACAGGAAGAGTGTGAGTCCCTTGTTCGCGCTGATCACGTCGTTCACACCCTGGACATCGTGCAGCGTGCCGGTCAGGTACTTGACCAGGCCGACGAGCAGCATGAGGGCGGTCGCCGAGAGAAAGAAGTACGTCGGCGCGGCGAAGGCCCGGCCCGACTCACGGACGCCGCGTTTGTTCACGTACCACATGAAGAACAGGACGACGAGGCTGCCGGCCACGCGCTCATTGGCGCTCGACTGCGGTACCGACGGGAAAAACTGGTGCACGCCGCTCGAAAAGTTCGCGACGCCGGCCGCGATGCTGACGGACACCGTCAGCACGTAGTCCACGAGCAGTGCCGCGCCGGCGATCTGCGCCACGCCCTCGCCGATGTTGTCGCGCGCGACGATATACGCGCCGCCGCCGTTTGGGTACGCGAAGATCGTCTGGCGGTAGCTGAACAGCAAGATCACGAGCATGCCTGTGATCAGCAGGGAGATCCACATCGAGTGGAAGAAGTACGCCGTGCCGGCCAGCGCCAGCACCTTGAGGATCTCCTCCGTCGCGTATGCCACGGAGGAGAGCGCGTCGCTCGCAAAGACCGGTAGCGCGTACTTCTTCGCGAGCACCTGGTGCGGCAGATCCGTCCGCTTGAGCGGCTTTCCGAACGGGCGCCGAAGCATCCCGAGGTTGCCGATGCTCACGCTCGCCTCCCGGAATTCACGAGCACCTTGCCTGGCGCGCGGCGCAGCACTTCCGCCACGACCGGGCTGCTGCCGTTCCGGCGCTCGCCGCTCTCTGAGTCCGAGACGACGATCAGATCGGCGGACTCCTCCGCCGCGGCGCGCACGATGCTGGTCGCAATGACGCGGCCCGTGACGAGCCGCGACGTGCATGACGCGGACCGGTGGCGCTCGACGATGGCGCGACCAAGCTCGAGCGCGCGCTCGGCGCGCCGCACCGCCTCCTCGGGCGGCTGGTCAAGCGGCAGCCTGTACGGTACTTCGACGACGTGGACGAGGATGATGGCGGCCTTCTGCGCCTCGCCGAGCCGGCATGCCAGCTCGACTGCACGCCCCGACGCGACGTCATCATCCACGGCGACGACGATGCGCTGAAGCGCGCCAACCGACTGCTCGCTCGACTCGACGGTCGCGGAGAGTTCCGGCGAAAGCCGGCTGGCCTGCCGTCCGATGTCTGAGGTCAGCACCGCGAGGAAGGCGTGGATCGCTCCGATGGCCTCGATCCCGCGCGACGGATACACGACCCGTGCTTGCGGGAGCAGCGCCGCCATCGCGTCGCCCCAGCCGCGGAAGATGGCGCGGTGCTTCGGCTGCATCACGAGCGCCGGATGATCGAGCGTGGGCAGCAGCGCCCGCACGTCGGCGCGGGAGATGAGGTCGCGGCGGCGCGACACGGCCGGAGGCGAGGACGTGGCCGACCACCGTTCCGCCAGCGCGCGGGCGTCGCCCTCGTCAACGCCGAAGGCGTCGAGCAGTTGCCACGGGTCGTCGGCGGCACCCTCGTCAGTACCTGCCGGCTCGAACCAGCGCGACATGAGTTCGCGCGGCAGACCGGCGGCGGACGGTTCGTCGGCGACGAACTTAGGGGGCACGAAGTTGAAGACGAGGCCGAGCACCCGCTCCGGCCGCAGAGCGGCGGCGTGCGCGATCGTGTATCCGGTGTCGGCGACGCCGTAGAGTACGGCGCGCTCCACGCCGGCGGCATCGGCGACCCGCCAGAGGTCCGCGCCCATCTCCTCCCAGTCCGTCGACGCTCCCGCCCCGGCGGAGCTGCCACTGCCGCGCTGGTCGAACGTGATCAGGTTGAACCCCGACGCCAGCGCATCCAGGAATGCGGTCTGCCCCGGCGCAGCGACGAGCCCGGCGTTGGTAATGCCGTAGCTCAGCGGATGGAGGATCGCCAGCCCACGCCCGGCGCGCGACTGCCACGCGAGAGACGGCGGCTCGGTCAGCGACTCATGGCGATCGGGGGGCTGGCCGTCCCCGTCGCGCGCCGGTTCGGCGACCTGTATCTCCTGAGGCTGCGTTGCGATGACCATCTCGGACCTCCGCGATCAGCCTAGGATCAGCGGCATCCGGGGCGTGTCAGCGTCCGGCGCTACGACATACGGGAATTGTCAGGAAGTGGCGTCCGGCTCGAGGAATCGGTAGCCAATGCCGGACTCCGTCCGGATAAAGCGGGGATGGGCCGGGTCATCGTGCAACTTGGCGCGTAGCTGGTTCACGTACGTCCGCAGCACGTGCGTGTCTTCGGCGTACTCCATGCCCCACACGGCACGCAGGATCATCGGGTGCGTCAGCACTTTGCCCGCGTTCGTCGCCAGATACTTGAGCAGGCTGTACTCGGTCGGCGTCAGGCGCAGTGCCTCGCCGTCCAGGGTTACTGACCGGCGCTCCAGGTCGACAGACAGGTTCTCCACCCTGATGATCGGGCGCTGCGCTCGCGTTGCGCTTCCACGCCTGAGCGCAACGCGGATCCGCGCGAGCAACTCCTCGATCCCAAACGGCTTCGTCAGGTAATCGTCGGCGCCAGCGTCCAGTGCAGCCACCTTGGTGCGCTCATCACCGACCACGGACAGCACGACGATGGGCGTGTCATACGTCTTCCGCAATGCTCGGCACACGTCCACGCCACTCGTATCGGGCAGCATCAGATCGAGGAGCACCACATCAGGCCGGAAGGCTTCGAACTCTCTCAGCGCCGACGCGCCGTCATCCGCCTCGCGCACGACGTAGCCGTGCCCCTCCAGCGATACCCTGACGGCGCGCCGCAATTGGGGTTCATCGTCAACCACGAGGATGCGCGGTTCGCTCATGTCCGGGCCGCCGTCTGCGGCGCGGGCGAGTCCAGCGATAGCGTGGTCACGAACCGCGCACCGCCTGGCGGGTTCTCAACCCGCACCGTCCCGCCGCTCAAGCCAACGAACCCTTTGACGATAGCAAGACCCAGCCCGCCGCCCTTTGTCCGCCTGCCGATCCCGTTGCCACGATAGAAGCGCTCGAACAAGTGCGGGATGTCGTCCGGCGGAATGCCCGGCCCTTCGTCGGCGACGGTCAATTCCGCCGACGCGCTTCTGCGGACAGCACTCAAGGTAATGCTGCCTCCAGGCGTCGAGTAGTTAGCAGCGTTCCCTGGTCGATCAGCGCGACGATCAGGAACACGACGAGCACGAACGCGTTCTTCGGGTCTTCTGCCGTAAACGTGTACCGCGGCGGCACGAAGAAGAAGTCGAACGTCAGATTCAGCAGCGCCGCGAACAGCCCGACCTGCCAACTCCAGGTCGCAGCAACCAGCAGCGACACGAGAAGGTAGACCAGGCCAGCGTTGAGGAGGCCGATCGGGCCATGCAAAGGCGCGAGCGCGGCCGTGAGTGCGGCGGGTTCCGACAACGGTCATCGCCACGCCGGCGCGGCGTTTCCGGAGCAGCGCACGAATCGTCACAGGTTCATTCTAACGGGCCAGCCTGGCGATCGTCTCGGCACGATCCGCTCATCGTGGCGGCACCACCAGCCTTGGTGCCTCTGCTATCCTTGGGCCGATGTCTAACCTCTTCAATTACATCCCACACCCGCACACGGAGAGCCGCAAGGAGACTGGCCCACCGAAGGTGGCGTCAGCCGTCGCTCAGATCCATGGACCGGGCCTGATCGGGCGTGTCAACGCCAAGGTTGGACTGAAGATCACCCTAGTCGTCGGCACGATGTGGTGCGCCTATCTCTTCACGCTCCTCGCGTTGGTCAGCGCTCCGTCGGCGCTCAAGACCGGCGATTCGATCATCGTCGTAGCTTGGATCGCTCAGACGTTCTTGCAGCTGGTGCTCCTGCCGATCATCATCGTCGGCCAGAACGTTCAGGCCGCCGCTGCGGATGCGCGGTCCCAGGCCACCTACGACGACGCGGCCGCTGTGCTCGAAGAGGCCAAGCAGATCCAGGCCCACCTGGAGGCCCAAGACGCCGTGATCGAGAAGATCCTGGCCGCCATCACGCCGAAGTCCACGTGAGCTGAAGGCCGATCGGACGCCAGTGCCCGCTAAGGAGGTCTCGGCGTTCACCCACGATCCTCATAGTGCGCCGCGGTTAATTCGCGGTGACCTCTGGAAGTGCGTGACCGATCACGCGCGACGCGGTCGATCGGCCTCCTCCGCGACCTCCGCTGCTTTGCCGATGTCAGGCGTCTGAATCTGGGGCGCGGATGAGCTCCATCATGTCTCCGCGGAGACCTGTGATCTCGCCCGCGTCGTTGCGCACCAGCGCGAGGTAAGCGGGCTCGACGTCTTCTGTCTGGAGCATGAAGAACGTTGGGTCTGAGGCGTCGGCAGGCAACATGCGCACGCCGTCCTTCCAGGGGCCGCGCTGCGAATGCACGTACAGATCGCCGTCATGATCTTCGATACGCACGCGGCCGACGCCGGCGATGATACGCAGGTTCGTAAGCGTGCCCGGCGAACCCTGGTACAGCCCCGGAGCCGCGGCGAGCACCGCGGGATCGAGCCGACATACCGCCTCGTGGGCAGCGGGAGGCGCGTCGACCAACGCGCGTATCAGTGCTGAGCCGACGTGCATCATGTCCATCGACGTGAGGTTGAGGTGGACGAGCAGCGCGACGTCATCGTCGGGCAGTACGCTGAGCATCGTGTTCCAGCCGCCTGCGACGCCGCCTCCGTGGCCGAACACACGGCGCCCGAAGCGGCGCAGGCGGGCGAACGCGAATCCTTGGCTGGGCAGCCGATCGTGCAGGCACCACTGCGGCGCCACCATCGCGTCGAACGTCTCCGGCCGGACGATACCGCCGCCACGCCGCAACAGCGCCGACGCGTAGCGGCCCATATCGTAGATCGTCGACTGCACGGCGCCGGCCGCTCGCAGAGACTCGCCGCGAATGTACTGGTAGTTCGCCATGCGGATGTTATGGCCGTCGACGGCCTCTTCGTCTGGCACGTGGCCGCCGGAGCGTTCGATGAGGACGCGCTGCTCTTCGTCCGGGGCGCGGTGGTAGCCGGTGGTGAGATCAGGATGCGGCCGGTCGAAGCTGTCGCTACTCTCCATGCCGAGCGGCTCGAAAATGCGTCGCCGCAGGACGTCGTCCACCGGCATGCCTTCTTTGCGGGCGAGGATCTCGCCGAGCAGGCCGTAGCCGTGGTTAGCATAGGCCCACTTCGTGCCCGGCGGCACCTCGATGAGGATGCCGTTCGGGTACGCCTCGACGGTGGACGGCACCTCCGGCGCGTCGGACCACAGCACTTCCTCAATGCGCGTGACGTGCTCCATCGTGGGCGCTTCGCCGATGCCGCCTGTGTGCGTGAGCAGATGCCGCACCGTGAGAGCGTCCGCGTGACCGTGCAATGGCACATCGGGCAGTAGCCCGACGATGCGGTCGTCGAGCGAGAGGCGCCCTTCGTCGATGAGCGCCATGATGCAGAGCGCCGTCATCGTTTTCGTAATCGAACCGATGCGTTGGCGGAGTGCTGGATCCTGCCTTCGGCCGCTCTCGATGTCGGCGAAGCCGAAGCCCTCGGCGAAGACCAGATCATCGCCCTGTACGACCCCGACAGCCAGCCCTGGCAGATGCCGTTCCTCGACGAGCGAGGCCGCCGTTTGTCGGATACGGTCGAGGTCCGTCGAAGCGAGCTTCATGTCGCGCCGCCTTTCTGCGTCCATTCAACGTGCTGCGAAGACTGGGCGCAACAAGAAGGGCTCGGAGAGCGGTGGTGCGGCATGGCTCAGACGGCGGCGAGTTGGACCGCAAGCAACGCCGCCATCGCCGTGACGCAGATGAGATGGTCGCGAAGAATGCTCCTCGCGAGCCGGCTCCGCACCTCCGGCGAATCGAGCCCGGCGCCGAGGCGCCGAGCCGCGCCGAACACCCGGCCCACTGCTAGTCCGATCGCGAGCACGGCGGCGGAGAGCGAGACGGCGCTCACCCAGACGGCCGCATCGGCACGTGCTGCCTGTGTGACCAATGCGGCGAGCAGCACGAGCATCGTCAGCGCGACGAGCCGTCCCATCGGAGACGCCGTCGTGGTCACTCGCCGGTAGTACGCCGATATCGAGTCCAGCACCTGCTCCGGCACTTCCAACGAACGTCCATGCGGTAGCACCTGCACGTCGAATATGAGGTCGAACCACAAAACAGCGACCAGGAAGCCAGTCGCCGCGGTGATCACCTGCGTCATGCCACGCCCCCATCCTGTCCGAGAACCTTCCAGATAAGGCACCGCGCCGCAGCTTGAAGTTCCGTGTCCGGCGGCTTGAACCCAAGCGCCCGGACCTTCCGCAGGCCGACCTCGACCTGGCGCCGACCGGCCGCGCTCAGGCCTGCGGCTGATCGTACAGCACGCGGCGGATTGCCTGAACACCGCGCGCGATCGTTCCACTCACGCCTGGCGTGTGTCCGTGGGCAGCCTCGTGAATCCGACTCGCAGTCGGCGGCGTACATCGCACGAGCCGACCTCGCCTTCCTGAGGAGACCCGCCATGTGCAAGAAACTCGCGTTCCCGGTGTTCTGTGCGGGCCTGTGCTGTCTTGCGCTATCGGTCGTCGCGGTCCTTACCGTTCGCGGCGAACGCTCGGCCGGCGCCGCGCAGGCGGCCGAACCCTAGCGCTAGCGTTGCGGACGCATGCGGCGGCGGCGAAGCGCCAGTCCCCAGGTCGTGCCGACTGCGGTCGCGACGAGCGTAAACACCACCGCGATCCATGCGGTTGGGGGATGCGGCTGACCGTCCGCCCGCGCCGTCAGCCGCAGCCAGCGAACGGCTCCGAGGCCGAGTCCGACGCGTCGCTGATCCGGTAGATCGTGGCTTCACCCCTGTGGAAGACAACACGCACGCGGGTGCCCGGGGCGGCGTGCGATCCGGGCCAGAACCGTTCCCGGTGCCCGCAGTAGATGTAGTCGGCCGGATAGGCGGCGAGTGGCGACGATGACAGCTTGAGCGCGCGGAACCGTTCTCGCAACGCGGGCATCCGTGCGGCGATGCGCTGGGGGTCGATGACGACCTCCCAGTTAGTCAGGTAGTACGCCATGAACGACTCGTAGCGCAGCTCGTACGGCGGCAGATGGTCGGCGCCGCCAAGGGCAGGGTCGATGCGGCTGAACGTGATTTGCTCGTCGTAGCCGAAGGCCGCCGACGCGCGGAGGTACCGGTCGAACAGCTCCTGGTCATCGACGCGCGACAGGAACCCGTCCGGAACGTAGAGCGAAGCGGGCGTCAGCGGCGCGAGCAGTTGATTGGTGGTGACGCTCGTGCTGACGACGGTCTCGCCGCTCCGCACGTGCTCGGCCATCCAGGAGAACGCGGCGTGTTCGTCCTCACTGAGCGCGAACGCAGCGTTGACATCCCGTGTCGCCCGCACCTGGAGCACCGCGAGGTGCAGCACGCCCACCAGGGCGGCGGCGGCGACGAGCGGCATGCCAAAGCGCGCGATCGCTCGCGGTGTGCGCGGCCACAGGCGCCCGGCAATGCCAGCCGCACCCGTCACGGCTGCCGGCACCGCGAACACGCTCCAAACGACCGTCAGGTCATGCCACGGCTGCGGGAACACTCCCTCCACGCACACGATCATCAGCGGCGAGGCGAACAGCGCCGCATAGAAGGCGTCACGGCGCCGGCCGCTTCGCAGGCCCCAGACCAGCGGGACGCCGAGAACGAGCCGCTCAATGACACGGATCAGCGCGGAGAAGTCGATCCCGACGCTCGGGTCGACGCCGAGGCGGATTCTGGGGTCCGCGTTCATCGTGAGGCTTTGCCGCACCAGTGAGACCAGTTCGGGCGACGCGAGGAGAGCCGCGACGACACCCACAGCCGCGAGGCGGCGGGCGGCCGCAAGATCTCGACGGAGGACGAGGTACGCGAGCCAGCCCGCCAGTGCAAGCGCGAACGCCGTCCAGTAGAAGAAGTACGAGTACACCAGTATGGCCAGGGATAGCGCGGCGGCCGCGATCCAGCCCCTCTTGCCGGTGTCGACGGCCCTCGGGATCGTGATCACGGCACCGAAGAACGGCAGGAGCAGCATCACCGGTGCGGCGAAACGGCCCCAGACATGGAACTGGCGCGGCGGGTCGAGCAGCATCACCGCGCGCAAGACCGCGACGTGGCGCAGCGCGACGAAGCCGTCAGCTTGCGTGTACACCTGCGCGATCAGCGCGACGATCGGCAACGAGGCGGCGGCAAGCAGCGGCGGAGCCACATCGACGGCGAGGACGTAGAGCAGCAGAAATCCCATGAACGCGGCGAGCGTGACAGCGATCGCGATACCGGGGAAGATATCCCTAAACGGGCGCGAAAGCGTGCCGATCACTTCTTGCGGCAGCGCGTCGCCCTGCGGTGGCTGGACGTGATCGCTGAGGACGGGGTCGCGGACCGGCAGGTCGCCGTCGTAGGCGCGTCGGGTGACGATGTAGTATTGGGCTTCATCCGCACCTTGATGGTCGGCGCCCCAGGGGCTGGTCGCGACGCGGATCCCCGCGGGCGGGTCTGTCGCAAGCAGCCACCAGCGTGGCGCGACGAGCAGCGCCGCCAGCAGCGCCGCCATGGCAATGCCGGGTCCGTGCCGCCGGACGACATCAGCGCCTAGGCCGATTCCTCTCATCCGGCGGCAATCCGAGCACCGGATGCGGCGGGTCTCACCGGGATCATGCTCCTCCTCGACCTGCACGCGAACTGGCGGCGCCACGGCCCTGGGTCACCCACCAAGGATGGAGCCTAGCACGCGATTCATGCTGAGTGCGCGAATTGCGCTCGATCGGCGCGATGTCCTGGCACTGAACCTGCGCTCCAGGCGGAGATGCCGCGTCAGCCGAGTTCTTGCCGGCCGGCGGGGTTGAGCACGAGGAGGAACAGGGCCGCCAACGCGGCTGTTGACGCGCCGAACGCGAACGTCGCCGGTGCGCCGAAGAGATCCCAAAGGGCGCCGCCAATGACGCTCGACAGCAAGAGCATGATTCCAGTAGCGGCGTTGTAGAGGCCCAGCGCTGAGCCGCGCCGCTCCGAGGGCACCAGGTCCGCCACATACGCCTTGCCGACACCCTCGGTGAACGCGATGTAGGCGCCGTACACCACGAACAGCGGCCAGATCATCCAGGCGTCGGATGCGAGGGTGAAGCCGGCGTACACGAGCGCGAAGATCGCGAACCCGGCGATGAGCACGGGCCGCCGTCCGATGCGATCGGAGCGGATGCCCGCGGGCAGCGCGAGCGCCGCGTAGGCGACGTTGTAGAGCACGTAGGCCAGGACCACCGCGGTAGCGCCGAGGCCGATGTCCTTCGACCGCAGCAAGAGGAACGCGTCGCTGGAGTTGCCGACCGCGAAGACCAGCGTGACCGCGATGAATTGCAGGAAACGGCGATCGTAGCCGCGCAGTGAGAGCAGCGGCGGCAGCGGGCCGGTGCGCGTCGCGTGGCGCACTTCGCGGACGGCGAGCACCAGCAGCACCGAGATGGCGCCAGGAATGCCGGCGATCAGAAACACGAGGCGGTAGTTGTGATGCCCGAACCACGCAAGCAGCCCGAGCGCGATGAGCGGACCCGCGATCGCGCCGGAGGTGTCCATCGCGCGATGAAGGCCGAACGAGCGGCCGCGTTGCGCCTCGTCGGTCGAGTCGGCGATCAGGGCGTCACGCGGAGCCGTGCGGACACCCTTCCCGGTGCGGTCGAGGAAGCGCACAAAGAGCGCGGCAGGCCAGACGAACGCCGCGGCGAGCGCGGGTTTCGAAACGGCCGCGAGAGCGTAGCCGGCGAACGTGAAGGGAACGCGGCGGCTGATGCGGTCAGAGAACCAGCCGAAGACCCACTTGAGGAGGCTGGCTGTGCTCTCGGCGACACCCTCGATTAACCCCACGGCGACGACCGGCGCGCCAAGGGTTGTCGTGAGGAAGAGCGGGATGAGCGGGTAGACCATCTCGCTGCTGATGTCTGCGAAGAGGCTGACGACGCCGAGCAGCACGACGTTGCGCGGCACGCGTCGTGCTGGTGGCGCCTCGTCTGGCGCTCGTGCAGCTGGTCGCGTCGGGGCCAGAGTGTCACCGCCGGATGAACGCTGGATTGTGCCGTCGAGAGAAGCTTACGTGATCTCGAGCGACGTGAGCCGTTTGGAGATCCATCCCCGCCGCGCTACGCCGGCGACGCCCCGACAAGATTAGACAGGAGAACGTCCACGCACATCGCATCTATCCATGCGGGTTTCCGTCAGGGTTGCCGCCAGCGACGTGCAGAGAGCGAGTGCGCGGAGACAGGCGAGCCGGGCGCCGACGCTGGCGAAGAAGGGCTGCAGCATGCGGCTGCGGCCCTCGACGGTGCGACGGCTACCCGAGCGTCGTTCCTGCTGGTGGGTGCTCCGGCTGCCGCTGGCGTTTGGCATCTTCGTCGTGGTCGTGGGCGGCGACAAGCAATACGGCGTCGTTGGCACTGCCCGCCGCATCGGCATGTGGATGCTAATCCTGAGCATTGCAGCCGCCGGCGTCATCACGCTCCGCCGCGGGCTTCCCGCGATCATTCGCTCGCGCGCTTGAGCACGGCTGCGATGGTGACATCAGCTTCATGGCTCCGCGCGTGTGCCGCACACGATATTCGCGTAGTGCCGATCGCGAGCCCCGGCTGCGGGCGCAGGCATGAAATGCAGCCCATCTCCGCGGACCGCACTGCTCCCAGGTCTCGACTGACGTGCCCTTCCCGCTATGGGAGAGCCATTTGGCTGGCCAGACAGAGGCGCAATGCACCTGAATCCCGGCCTCGCTCCTGCGTATCGTAAGACGGAGGGGAGCCCGGCTCCATACTAGATCCCTGGCGAGCAGGAGCGCAGCCCGATGTCAGATGACACGATCATCCAAGCCCGTGGCGTCTGCAAAACCTACGATACCGGCAAGGTGCAGGTACCCGTTCTGCGAGGTATCGATCTGACCGTCGGGCGCGGCGAGATGGTCGCTGTAATGGGGCCGAGCGGCTGTGGCAAGACCACGCTCCTCAACTGCCTCTCCGGGCTCGACGAGATCGACTCGGGTGATGTGATCATCGACGGCGTCTCGCTCGCGTCAATGTCGGACCATGATCGAACGGCCTATCGTGGGCGACGCATGGGATTTGTGTTCCAGTTCTACAACCTGCTACCCGTCCTCAACGCGGTGGAGAACGTGGAAATGCCGCTGCTGGTGTCGCGCGTACCCGGCAAGCAGGCCCGCGCGAAGGCGATGGCGGCGCTAGCGACGGTCGGACTGGCGGATCGAGCAGCCCACGTGCCGGCTGAACTGTCAGGCGGCGAACGTCAGCGCGTGACGATCGCGCGATCGCTCGTGAACGATCCGGCGATCGTCTGGGCAGACGAACCGACCGGCGACCTGGACAGCGACAACGCGCAGCAGATTACGGAGTTGATGCGGCGGCTGAACCGCGAGCAAGGCTACACGTTCGTGATCGTCACGCATGACATCGCGGTGGGGCGGCAGACGGATCGCATCATCCGCATGATGGACGGGCAGATCGTCGAGGAACTTCGGCTCGCGTCGCCCGCAGCATCCGCCCCGCCAGCAGCGGTTGGCGTCGCCTAGGAGGCACACGATGTTCGCGCGCGTGACGATCGTCGAGGTCGACCCGGTGAGGATGAGTCCGGCTGCAGCCGTGGCGCGGTTCAAGGAACTGGTGCTGCCGGAGCTCCGCAGGCAGCAGGGGTACGAAGGTGTGTACGTGTTGGACACGCCGGAGGGCAAAGGGCTGTTGATCAGCCTGTGGGCCACACAGGAGGCGGCGCAGTCGAATATTGCGAGCGGCTACTACGAGGCGCAACTCGCGAAATTCGTCACAGTGTTCCGCTCTCCGCCCGGTCGCGAGCAATACGAGGTCGCACTCGCCGAATCACCGTCAGTGGCCAACTCTTAAGCTTCGATGTCGAAGTGGCACACCGGAGGCCGCGATGCAGACGCTGTTCGGCATCCCCGCCAACACACTGGCAGCGGTGATGCTCGCCGCCTTCGCCGTTGCAGGCAGCATCGTGGCGATCGCCGCCGTCCGCAACCGCGTATTCCTCAGGCTCGGCGTCCGCAACGTTGGGCGCCGCCGCTCGAGAACGGTGCTGATCCTCCTCGGCCTGATGCTCGGCACGGCGCTGATCTCTGCGGCTCTGAACACGGGCGACACGCTTGCCCATAGCGTCCGCACCGCCGCCATCCGATCGCTGGGCGATACCGATGAGTTGGTCGGCCTCAAGGGCGTCTCTGCCGGCCAGTTTGGGGTCTACGCGGTCGTCGACTACTTCGACCAGGGCACGCTGCCCGACGTCAAGGCCGCTGCCGACGCCTCGGGCCGCGTCGATGGCGTCGCGCCCGCGGTCATCGAGACCATCGCGGTACAGGACGTCACCACCCGGCAGACCGAGTCACAGATCGGATTGTTCGCCACCGACCCCGCGCAGATGAGGGGGTTCGGCGCGATCTCGAAATCGGGTGGCGGCGACATCTCGCTCGCCGATCTTGGAGACGGCGAGCTCTACCTCAACGCAACGGGCGCGGAGAAGCTCGATGCCCGTGCCGGCAACGAGATGACGGTCTTTGCTGGCGGCGCGCTCCAGACCATGCGCGTCAAGGACATCGTCAACTACGACGGCACCGGTACCGATGGCGCCGCCATTCTCATCCCGCTTGCCGCTGCCCAGAAGCTCGTCCACAAGGAAGGCCGGATCAACTACGTCCTCATCTCCAACACCGGCGGAGTCGGCGACACCGACCGCGTCGTCAAGGCCATGGAGCCCGGTCTCACGGCCGCCGGCCTCGAGATCAAGCCCACCAAGCAGGACGCGCTCAACATCGCCGACCAGATCGGCAACAGCATGATGATCACCTTCACCACGTTCGGCACCTTCTCGGTCGTCGCCGGCGTCCTGCTGATCTTCCTCATTTTCGTCATGCTCGCCGCCGAGCGGAAGGCGGAGATGGGCGTCTCCCGCGCCGTCGGCACACAGCGCACCAACCTCGTCCAGATGTTCCTCTTCGAGGGCGTCGCCTACGATCTTGCGGCCGCGACCATCGGTGCGCTGCTCGGCGTCGCCGTCGCCTACGTCATGGTGCTCGTCATGGCGGCTGCGCTCGCGAGCTTCGGCTTCCACCTCGAGCACGACCTGCGCGCCTCCAGCATGATCATCGCGTACACGCTCGGCGTGCTGATCACGCTCATCGTTGTCACGGTGTCCGCCTGGCAGGTCAGCGTTCTGAACATCGTCCGCGCCATCCGCAACCTGCCGGACCCCGCGCTGCGCGGCAGTGGTCGTGGCAGCCTGCTCATCGGCGCCATCGCCTCGATCTTCGGCGCGCTCCTGATCTACTTGGGCATTGCGGCAACCCAGGCCGCCAGCTTCCACCTCGGCGTGTCGCTGATCATCATCGGCGCCATCCCGGTGCTGCGCGCTCTCCGCGTGAACGAGCGTCTCGCCTGGTCCACGCCCGCCGCCGCGCTCACCGTGTGGTGGCTCATGCCCTTCTTCGTCACTGAATCCTTCCTCCCCGCGCTCTCGAAGGACTTCACGATCTTCGTTCTCAGCGGCCTCATGGTTGTCACGGGCGCCATCTGGGTGATCATGTACAACTCCGACCTTATTCTCCACGGTGCCATGACCATCTTCGGTCGCATCAAGTGGCTCGCGCCGATGCTCAAGGCCGCCGTCGCCTATCCGCTCAGCAGCCGCTTCCGCACCGGCGCCGCACTCGCCATGTTCACGCTCGTTGTCTTCACCCTCGTCGTGATGGCCACGGTGATCACGTCCGTCAACGGCGTGCTCGATGACAAGCAAACTTTCGGCGGCGGCTACGACATTCGCGCCACGACCGCTCCCATCAGCCCGATCACGAATCTCGAAGCCATGATCAGGCAGCAGCCCGATCTCAACGCAGCCGACTTCCAGAACACGGCCGCCGGCTCGACGCTCGCCCTCAAGGTCCGCCAGGTCGGCGTCAGCGATACCAAGTACCACGACTACCTCGCCCGCGGCTTCGACGACGCCTTCATGGCCAACAACCAGTTCGGCTTCTCGCTCATGGCCTCGGGCTACGACTCCCCCCGCCAGATCTGGCAGGCGCTCGCCGGCCACCCCGACCTTGCGGTCATCGACGCATACGCCGTCCCGCGACGCACCAATTACAGCGGCGGTCCTACCACCATCGAGTTCCACCTCAGCGGCTTCTACCTTGAAGACAAGAAGCTCCCGCCGCTCCAGATCGAAGTCAACGACCCGCAGACCGGCGCCACGCGCACCCTCACCGTCATCGGCGTCCTCCGCGACACCGTGTCACAAGAGGCCATGCTGGGCGTCTCGACGTCCGAACGTTCAGTCCTCTCCGCCTACGGCGTCCGCGCCCAGCCGACGACGCATTTCGTGAAGCTCGCGCCCGGCGTCGACGCGAAGGGCGCCGCGAAGTCGCTTGAGTCCGCGTTCCTCGCAAACGGCATGCAGGCCACCCCGATCCAGTCCGAGCTCAACGACTTGATGGCCACACAGCACGCATTCACCTACATCCTCGAAGGTTTCATGGGCCTCGGCCTCATCGTCGGCGTCTGCGCGCTCGGCGTCATCAGCGCCCGTTCAGTCGTCGAGCGCCGGCAGGAGATCGGCGTCCTTCGATCTCTGGGCTTCCAACAGGGCATGGTGCAGATCGCTTTCCTGCTTGAGTCCTCGTTTATCTCGCTGCTGGGCATCTTCCTCGGGATTGCCCTCGGGCTTGTCGTCTCCTTCAACGTCGTCCTCGACTATCGCAACACCCCTGGCTGGGAGACGATGACGTTCACAGTCCCCTGGCTCACGCTCGGCATCGTCTTCGCCGTGGTGTACGCGGGGTCCTTGCTGGCGACTCTCCTGCCGGCGCGGCAAGCGTCGCGCGTGTACCCCGCTCAGGCACTTCGCTACGAGTAGCGATTGAGGTTCCCACACGATCGGTTCATCGTGTCCCGTCACCACGACTGGCCCAAGCTGGCTTGGACAGACGCAGTCCGGGCGGTACGATCGCGGCATGTCGATCGAAGGAGACTACGAACCGAGCCCGTGGAAGTTCGCTGCCGATCAAGTTGCGCTGTACGAGGCCACAGGCGGCGCTGAGGGCGCGACGCTCCAGGACAAGCCTGTCATCATCTTGACGACGCGCGGCCGCCGCAGCGGCAAGGTCCGAAAGACACCGCTGATGCGTGTCGAGCACGATGGTACCTATGCCGTCGTAGCGTCGATGGGTGGCGCGCCGAAGCACCCGGTCTGGTACTTGAACCTCACCGCCTGGCCGTCCGTCACCCTGCAGGACGGACCGAAGGTCTATGAGATGCGTGCTCGCGAAGTACATGGAGACGAGAAAGGGCGCTGGTGGGCGCGCGCGGTCACGGCTTGGCCACCCTATGCGGAGTACCAGACCAAGACCGATCGGCAAATCCCCGTCGTGGTGCTCGAGCTCGCCGATCGCCCATCGTAGCGCCCTTAGCGAACGACCGAGCACTGTCAGCGCGGCGCCTGGCCTTTCATGCGTGGGCGGTCGTGAAGGGTGTCGACCCCTCTTCGTGAAGCGGAGATGGCAGCCGCTGTGCTGAACGCCGGCGCGCGCAGCCTGACGCTGGACCTTGAAAGCGACGACGGCTTCTGGGTGGGGAGCGGCGATGACGCCCTTCGTCTCGGCGAGAGACTGCGGCAGCGGAGCGAGTCCGCTCGGGTCGACGTTGCGATCGACCCCCGCCCGTGGAAGATGCTCGCAGCGCCTCTCGGCGAGTTCGCCACCTTCTGCGATGGCATCCGGCCGCAGCTTTACTGGGACATCTTCAACACTTCGGAGAACGTGAGTAGATACGCCTGCATGGGCTTTCCGCCGGGCCCGGACGGCATCACTCCGGAGTTCCTGGTCGACACGACGCAGCAGTTGCTCGCGCCATTCGACCGCTGGGTCGTGCCCATCGCTCAAGGCCGGGAAGTAACGTCGACACGTGGCCAGGCTTCGCGCACGAGTTTTGGAAGCGCCAGATGCCGGCGATGAACGTCTGGCGCTATGGCACAACCGACCCCGCCATTCTCGACTACTTGGGCGCGAATCCTCCCGACGAAGAGCCCAACGGCTAATCGGGCGTGCGGCCCAGCTTAGAGGAGCCACCGCGTCCAGGCGCGTGATCGTCTGTCATTCTGGCGAATCCGATACCGAACGGGAGCAGACCTGTAGCAGAGTGCGCTCGCGTTCGGGTCAGCGCCGGGTGGCAGGCTTTGCACAACTGCGAAAGACCAATGTCGCGATCGAGGGGGAGGCGAGGCCCCGGGTCTTTGGGCCTCGCCTCTGCGAGTGTGGTCCCAGGGGGTGGATTCGAACCACCGATACACGGTTTTACAGACCGGACCGTTTCGTACATCGCCGTCCGTAGGCGGTCGCACACGATCGGAAATCGGAGTGTGTTTTCCGTATCGATGCGAGGTCGTCCGCACTCGTCCGTGCGGGTTGCTGTCAGCGTTGCTGTCACGAGGAGTTCTGCGAAGTACGACGTTTTCATCTCGGCACCGAAGGTTACGCGCCGGGCGAACCGGCATCACCTTGTTCCTCGTGCGACTGCTTGAGCCAAAAGTAGTGCCTGTAAAGATAACGCCATGCAGTTGTTACGAGTAGATGGAGCGCTCGGTCCTCGTCGCTGTCCGGGGGAGGGGTCGTCGGAAGGGCGTCCTCCAAATCACGTAAGGCCTCCAATTCTTGAAAGTGATCCGAGCTGCGTATCGCAGCCGCCGCAGCTTCTAAGCGCCCCCTGTAGCGTTCATCGGGCACATCTTCCCACGCTAGGCGCGTCCTTGACAACGCCTTGACTGCGCCGAGGATGGTGGCCAGTCTCAGCCCGCTCTCCGCCAGGAATTGGTACTTCTCGATCTCGACGATCAGAGGCAGTGCGGAACTCAGGCGGACCCGGGGATCGATGGATTCATCGCCTAGGACTTCGCAGACGTGTTCAAATCGCTCTTGGTTCGTGACGAGTTTGGCCTCGAGTCCAATTTCTTCGGCGAGTTCCATGCCAAGCAGTAGAGTGCTTAGGCAGAGGCGGAAGACCTGCCGCCCGTAGGACGAGAGTGACTGATACAGATGGGCTTCGTCCGGCTTTGACGTCGCGACAGAGAAGCGACGCAACGTTGTGCCGCCCTCATGCGCAATCTGCGATCTCGCGGCGTAGAACTGTTGCGCCCATCGGTCTAGCCGTGGAGTTCGGCCCAGAATCAAGGAGATCGCATCGACGAATCGATCGCTCTTTTCGCTTGCCGGTAGACCTAGGACCGCTTCAAAGGCGATGGCGAGATTCACAAGGGCCGAGTCGTCGTTCAGGTTGTCTTCGTTTGCCGCGTTATACCAGCGCAGAGCCGTAAACAGCCTTGTCGCGTTGGGCTTCAGAGGCCTCAGCAGGAGACCGCCGAGGCGCTGGTATGGCGCATCACTGCGTCCACGTGTGCCTAGGTCGGTACTGAGATCTTGGGAGATGTTCAGGCCCGGATCCGGGCTGGGGCCATAGAGGCGCGAGCCCTTTGCAATCCAGAAGTAGTGCCTGAAGTTGTAAAGGCCCGCATATCCATCCACTTCCCCTCTTTCGTCCGGGATAAGAGTTCGTGGACTAAGCGGCACGACATTGTAATCCGGTTGAAGCAGATGAATTGACACGGCCTGTGGGGAGAAGACGACCATGCTAGCGTTCTCGTAAGGCAGGAAGGGGTCGCCAAAGATCGCGTGGGGTGATGCGTAAGCGTAGGCCACGATCGCCTGAACATTCTGGAGCACGTCCAACTCCGCTGAGCCGCGATCAATCTTGATATGGCGCATCGCTGTGAATGACGCGGAACGGATTCTGAAGTCGTCCTTCAGGAAGAGCATGTCTGCGATTTCGCTCAGTCTCTCCGCGTCCGACGCAGAGAGCCCGGTCAAGTCGTTGGTGGACTGAAAGGTATGAGGGCCGATCGTCACGGGGTGCGTCGTCTTGAGGAAGGGGAATACGGCGAAGGTGGAGGTGTCTTCCAGGTTGCGCATCGTAGTAATGTGGCGTCCGTGCAATATTCTCGACGCCCGTTGACACGAGGAGGCCGCTTGGCTGTGTTTCGCCGACTCACGGCGGCGTCTCTGCGCGCCGTACACGCGGGATCGTCAGTGTCCAATGCTGCCGGCTGTGCGTCAAGCGACCCCAATCGCCTCCGCCACCGCGCCCCAGCCCGTGTCCTCCTGCCCCTCCAGCCGGCGCAGGTACACCGTCGCCACCGCCCGCGAGGAGTGGTCGAGGAACCGGCTCACGTCCTCGACGCTCTCCCCGACGTCGCGCCGGAGCTTGGTCGAAGTCGGATTGTCTCAGTGAGAGTCTGCGGAATGTGTGGCGAGCACGATCGGGAATCGGTGCAGTTGCGTGCCGAGTCTGATTGCAAGAGCCACCCGATCTGCAGACGCCCCTACTGACAACCCGCGGTCTAGATGTAGTTCCCACCAAGGTTATTGACACAAAGAGAGTGCTCGAGTCGGCTGTGGGTGTTGAAAGCCTGCAGTCGAAAGGAGCACTCTCTTGGCACATGGTAACGCGCGGCTGACCACCTACGGCAGACTCCAGATCGTCCGC
>JBGQBE010000011.1:0-76586 GCA_041494685.1 Dehalococcoidia bacterium
CCTTCGCGGACCAACGGCAGCGCCTGCGCGACGCGGGCGCGGCCATCCCGGAGGGGCGCAGCGAAGTCGCGAGCGGAAAGGGCTGACGGCATCGGCGTGACATTCCGGCAGAAGCTTGACGCGGCGTGGGAGCGGAGCGGCAGCCTGCTCTGTATCGGCCTGGACCCGGACCCCGCGCGCATGGCCATCGACGACGTGGCCGCCTTCAACATCGCCATCATCGAGGCCACGTCCGACCTCGTCTGCGCCTACAAGCCCAACGTCGCCTTCTACGAGGCGCTCGGCCCCGAGCGCGGCTACGAGGCGCTCCGCAAGACGCTGGCGGCCATCCCGCCGCACGTCATCACGCTGGTCGATGCGAAGCGCGGCGACGTCGAGCACACCGCGCGCGCCTATGCCCACGCCTTCTTCGACAACATGGGCTTCGACGCCGCCACCGTGAACGCGTACCTGGGCGAAGACTCCGTCACGCCCTGGATCGAGCGGGACGGCCACGGTGCGTTCATCGTCTGCCGCACGTCGAACCCCGGCGCGCCCGACCTGCAGGACCTGCAGGTGCAGACGGCCGACGGCGCGCGCCCGCTGTACGAGGTGGTCGCCGAGCGCGCGAAGGCGTGGGATACACACGGCAACGTCGGCCTGGTCGTCGGCGCCACCTACCCCGGCGAGATGCGCCGCCTCCGAGAGATCTGCCCCGAGATGCCCTTCCTCGTGCCCGGCATCGGCGCGCAGGGCGGCTCGCTGGCCGATGTCCTCCGCGCCGGCCTCGACGCCCGCGGCCTCGGCCTGCTGATCAGCGCGTCGCGCGGCGTCACCTACGCGTCGCAGGGCGCCGACTTCGCGCAGGCCGCCCGCCGCGAAGCGCAGCGCCTGCACGGCGAGATCATCCGCGAACGCGACGCCGCTACCGCCGCCGCGGGAGGCTGACCGTGGCCGAGATCGTCGACTTCCGCATGGAGGATGTACTCCGCCTGCGCAAGCCGCATCCGTGCGGCAGCTACGACTGGACCGTCGTGCGCCTCGGCGCAGACATCGGCATCAAGTGCCTGCAGTGCGGCCATCGCGTGCTGCTGGGCCGGCGCACGCTGGAGAAGCGGCTCAAGGCATTCGTCAGCCGCGGCCCAGAGCCCGACGCCGAGCGCATGCGGATCGCCCTGGAGCGGGACTGATGGCCCACGCGCGCACCGCCATGCTGCGGCTCTCGTCGCTGGTCGGCGAGCGCGCCCTCTTCGAGAACGACGCGTTCCGTAAGCTCTGGCTCGCCAAGCTGCTCTCGCACGTCCCCGTCAACGCCATGGTCTACACCATGCTGATCCTCGTCGTGAACGCGACCGGCCGCAGCTTCTTCAGCAGCCTCTTCGTCGTCGCCTACATCGCGCCTACCGCGCTCCTCGGCACGCTCTCCGGCGTTGTCGTCGACCGCATGCCGAAGGGACTCGTGCTTGCCGGCACGAACGCCGTCCGCGCCGGCCTCTGCGTGCTGCTGGCGATGTCCACCGGCAACATCGTCATGGTCTACCTGATCGCGGTCGCCTTCGCCGTCGGCTCGCAGCTTGCCGGCCCCGCCGAGGGCGCGGCGCTCCCGGCGATCGTGCCGCCCGGCGAGCTCACCGCGGCGAACTCGCTCAACAACCTCCAGGGGCTGCTCTCGCAGGTCGCCGGCCTTATGATCCTGCCGGCCGTCTTTCTCAAGACCGTCGGCCCCGAGGCGCTGGCGCTCGCCTGCGCCGCCATGTTCGCCTTCGCCGCGTTCAACTTCCTGCTGATCGAAGGCCTCGGCGGCGCGGTCAGCGAGCTGCCGTCGTCGGTCGAGGAGACGCGCGAGCGCTTCGCCGAGGCCTGGCACCGGCTCAGCATGGACTCCGTCTCCTACGTCGCGATCGTCATCGTCGTGCTGACCAACACCACCGGCCTCGTCGTGATGACGCTGCTGCCGCGCTTCGCCAACGGCGTCCTCGGCGTCAGCGCCGAGAACGTGATCTTCGTCGCTACGCCCGCGGTCGGCGGCGTCTGGCTCGCGCTCCGCTTCGTCGGCCGCGTCTCCGGGCGCGTCTCCCCCTGGTGGGGCATCGGCGCGCCGTTCGCCGCGATGCTGGTATTCCTGTTGCTGCTGGCGTTCGTCGGCCCGGCCGGCGATGGCCTGGCGGCCATGAATCCCGCCGGAATCTTCGATCCGGGCCCCTTCGGCGAGGGTGCGGCGCGTATTATGCTCTCGTCGGTGCTGGGCGCGGGGCTGGCGTTCGCCTTCACGTTCGTGAACATCGTGGGGAGGTCCATCGTCAACGCACGCATGCCGAGGGAGATGCAGGGGCGTGTGTTTGCCGGGCAGACCGTGCTCACCAACCTCGCGTCGATCCCGCCGATCCTGCTGACAGGTCTGCTGGCCGACGTGTTCGGCGTGGCGCCCGTCTTCTTCTGCATCGCGATCGTCTGCGCCTGGCTTGCCGCGTTCTACGCCGCCCGCAACCTTGCCATGCCCGCAAGGACGGCCTACTGATGGTGGTCGAGACGCGCCCCGTCCATCACGTGCCGCCGCCCAGGCCGCGCTCGGTCTTCTCCAACCGCAGCTTCCTCCTGCTCTGGCTCGCGCAGTTCATCTCGCAGTCCGCGCAGAACGCCATCCTCTTCACGCTGCTCGTGCTCGTCACCAAGCTCACCAGGGGCTCGACGTTCACCTCCATCCTCGTCCTGTCGTTCGTCGTGCCGTCCGTCGTCTTCGGCATCTTCTCCGGCGTCATCGTCGATCTCTGGAGCAAGCGGCTGCTGCTCATCTACACCAACGTCGTCCGCATGCTGCTCGCCATCGCCTTCCTCTTCTCGCGCGATAGCGTCACGCTGCTGATCCTGATCAGCATCTTCTTCGCCACCTCCAGCCAGTTCTTCGGTACCACGGACGCCGTCACCGTCCCATCCGTCGTGCCGAAGGACCAGCTCATGGCGGCCAACAGCATGTTCAGCATGGCCGTCACCGGATCGCAGCTCGCCGGCATGATCTTCCTGGCGCCGATCCTCCTGCCCACGCTCGGCGCCGTCTGGCTCTTCGTCATCGCGTCGGTCATGTTCGGCGTGGCCGTGCTGTGCGCCTACCTGATGCCGCCCATCCATCACGAAGACGACGCGCCCGATCGATCGTGGCCGACGTTCCGCGAGTTGCGCGACGCGGCCGGCGACTACGCGCACACTATCCGCACGCTCCGCAAGGACCCGGTGTCCGTCCTCGCGCTCATCCACTACGCCACTGGCAGCTCCCTCGTGCTGCTCTTCGCCGTGCTCGTCCCGTTCTACATGCAGTCCGTCCTGCAAATATCACCCGACAAGGCCGTCACCATCTTCGCGCCCGTCGGCGTCGGCGCGATCGTCGGCCTGCGCGCGCTGCCGTACATCGCCGCGAAGTTCGGCAAGAGCCGCACCGTCATCATCGGCATGTGCGGACTCGCCCTCTGCGTGCTCGCGCTCGGCCTGATCGAGCCCATCTCGCGCTCGCTCCAAGGCACATCGCTCGACCCGTTCGCCCAGCAGCGCGCGGGCGGCCTCTCCGTGCTCGTCTTGCTGACGATGGCGTTCGCCGGCCCGCTTGGATTCACCTACGCGCTGGTCAACGCCCCCGCGCAGACCGTGCTCCACGAGCGCGCGCCCGCCGAACTGCGCGGCCGCGTCTTCGCCGCCCAGATCGTGCTGGCGAACGCCGTAGGTGTACTCCCGCTTATCGTCGCGGGCTCCGTGGCCGATATCTTTGGTGTGAGCCCGGTGCTCTTCGCGATCGCCGTCGCCATGGGCGCGATCGCGGGGTTCAGCATCTATCTGGAGGCCAGGTGGTCCGTATCCGGCCGGCCGCCGCCCGCAAACGCCCTCAATGGGACGGAGCTGTGATCCACAGCGCACATGTGTTCGTTGACTTCCCGAGCGGGCCGTGTCTAGACTTGATCGTTCGGATGGAGGTTGTGGCGGCTTGATTGAGATGACGATCGAAAGCATCAGGGTAAGCCTGATGAACTACCAGCGGGTGGTCATCCTCAAGGAGAAAACGTCCGATCGCTATCTCCCCATCTGGATCGGCCCCGCCGAAGCCGACGCCATCGCCGTCCAGCTCCAGGACGTCTCCGTCGCCCGCCCCCTTACCCACGACCTCCTTCGCTCCGTCATCGACACCCTTGGCGCCGTTGTCAACCACGTGCTGGTCAACGACCTCTCCAACGACACCTTTTACGCCCGCATCGTGCTGGACGTGAACGGCGGCTCGATGGAGATCGACTCGCGTCCGAGCGATGCCATCGCCCTCGCCGTCCGCGCCAAGGTGCCGATCTTCGCCGACGAGCAGGTGCTCGACAAGGCCGGCGTCCAGCTCGATGAGGAAGGCAAGGGCGTCGGCTCCGGCGACCGCGCCAAGGTCGACCCCGAGGAGCTCGAGAAGATGTCCGCGTTCAAGGACTTCATCGAGAGCCTCGACCTCGACGACTTCGACAAGCGCAAGAGCTAGTAGCGGTTAGCCGTTAGTAACATCCTGCCCCCGGCCTAACCAAGCTCAGTGGGGAAGTTCCCGCCGCCCTACGCAGACTCGATCGTCCCTTCGCGCGCCGGGAAGGGATAAGAGGGTGAGGTTCCCTCAACTGCCAACTACGAACTACCGACCACCGCCTACCAACACCCCCTTGTATGAGCCCCTGCCAATGCGCATACTTGACCGGCCCGCAGCAGGGCGATCCGTTCGTGCAGAAATTCACTATTGATCGCCCCGCCTGCTCGTGATAGGATTCGCAAAGTCTCGGGAGGGCGTCGATTGTGCAGCGCCTTGGCCCGGTTTCTCAGTTGTTGGGGCTCGGTTCCTATCTCGCCACCTGCATTGCCGGCGGCCCGATCGTAGGGTATTTCGTCGACCGATGGCTTGATACCGCGCCCGCGTTCACGTTAATTGGCTTAGCTCTCGGACTAATCACGGCGTTCGTAGGCTCATACAGGATGATCACGGAGACGCTCCGCGGCATGGAGCGCGAAGCTGCCGCTCGGCAGAAGGCGACGAAGAAGAAGTAGCTTGAAACCCAAGGGCATTCTCATCGCCGTAGGCGTGCTTATCGTCGTGTTCGCGGGCTTCTGGTTCGTCCGTGGACCCAAACCCATTATCGAGATCAAGGGCGAAGCCCTCATCACGTGGGGCGACTACGGTGACTTCCTGACGCCGAAGCTTCTCAACACCACCTTGAGCGGCGTCGTCGCCTCCGTCGTCATCATCATCGTCGCGCTCGTTGCGACGCGTAACCTCAGCCTCATGCCTGGCGGATTACAGAACGCCCTGGAGGCCGTGTTCGAGGCACTCTACAACCTCTGCGTCCAAATGGCCGGTGAGAAAAACGCCCGCCGCTTCTTTCCCGTCGCCTTCACGCTCTTCGTCTTCATTTGGACGGCGAACTGGCTGTCGTTGACGCCGTTCTTCAATTCGTTCGGGGCGATCGAACACGTCAACGCCGAGGAGTTTCACAAGGAAGCACACGTCATCACGCAGAAAAGCGGCGTCGGCTTCATTTTTCCGTTCACCCTGGGCGCTGACAGCCCGTCCGTGAAGTTCACGGTTGATGAAGCCGAAGTGACAAAGATCGACAGCGAGATCACCGCGGCCACGGCTGCCGGTGCCGCGCCGGCAGCCGTGGCCGAACTCAACGCGCAGCGCGCTGAAGCCCTGCTGAAGGCCCGCGAGGAAGCCGTCGCTGCCGCGCTCCCGAAGGCGGCTGGCCTGCACCTCGACTACAGCTCGTGTACCGCCGCGACCAGCGGCGCCGCGCCCTCCGAAGCCTCGATCGATAGCTGCAAGCGCGCGATCAACCTGGAGCACGCCGACGAGGCCGCTGCGAAGATGAAGGCTGACGGCAAGGAGCTCGGCATCATCGCGCCGTACTTCCGCAGCTTCAATACTGACCTGAACTCGCCGCTCTCGCTCGCGATCGTCTCCGTTTGCTTCATCGAGTTCTGGGGCATCACCGCCCTCGGGTTGTTCAAGTACGGCGGTAAGTTCATCCGCAACCCCCTCACGGATCCGATTGGCGCGTTCGTGGGGTTCCTCGAGGGTATCGCTGAAGTCGCGCGTCTTATCAGCTTCACATTCCGTCTATTTGGCAACATGCTGGCCGGCGAGATCCTGTTACTGGTGATGACGTTTCTCACTCCGTTTCTCGTGGCGCTGCCGTTCTACGGTCTGGAAGTCTTCGTCGGCATGATCCAGGGCTTCGTCTTCTTCGCCCTCACGGTCGCCTTCGGCGCGCTCGCCGTGGCGTCTCACGACGCGCACGAAGAAGGCCACGCCGAGGACGGCGCTCATGCAGAACTCGTGGCGGCGAAATAGCAGGTCATACACCGTGCGGTGCACGGAGGGTTGAACTACCGACGCCCGGATGGGGCAAGAAGAACGGAAGGCACGACGCTGGCGTGCCGCGTGTGAAGGAGGAGTCCTGCCTTGGAACTGTCAATGTTGTTGCCGCTGCTCGCATTCACGGACGCCGGACTGAAGTACATCGGCGCTGGTATCGCTATCGGTTTGGGAAGTATTGCCCCCGGCTTGGCGATCGGCATGATGGCCGCCAAGGCCATGGAAGCTATCGGTCGTAACCCCGAGGCGCAGCCGCAGGTGCAAAGCTCGATGATCCTCGCGATTGTGTTCGCCGAGGCCATCGCCATCTATGCTCTGGTCGTGGCGATCATGATCGGCTTCATTTTCTAGCGCCGCGTGTTCTAGGCCTCAGGCGCCGCCCGACGCGACGCCTGTGGAGCGGCTGGAGGTAGGCCATGATCATCCTCGGAATCGCGGATCTGGGCATCAACGTTCCGGTCCTCATCGCGAACATCGTCAACTTCACGGTGCTCCTCATCGTGCTGCGGATGTTTGCCTGGGGCCCGCTGACGAAGATGCTCGACGAGCGCCGCGAGCGAATCCGCGAGAGCCTCGCCGCGGCCGAGCAGGCAAAGGCGCAGGTCGCCAACTCCGAGCGCCAGGTCCAGGAGCAGGTCGAAGCCGGCCGCCGCGACGCGCAGAACCTGATCGCCCAGGCGCAGGAGATCTCCGCCCGCATCCAGGCCGATGCCCGGACCCAGGCGCAGGCCGACGCCGAAGCGCTCATCTCCCGCGCCCGTTCCGAGATCCAGCTCGAACGCGACACCGCCATCGCCGACCTCCGCAAGGAGTTCGCCGACGTGACGATCGCCGCGGCCGAGAAGGTCGTCAACTCGTCGCTCGACCGCACCGCCCACCGCCGGCTCATCGATGAAGCGCTCGCCGAGTCGAACTTCAGGGAGAAGAACTAGGTGGCGACAAGCTCGATCTCGGTGCGGCGCTACGCCGAAGCGGTGCTCGACCTCGCGGTCGACGACAACGCGCTCGACGCGTGGAGCCGCGACCTCCGCACCATCGCCGGCTTCACCGGCGAGCCGGACGTCGCGGGCATCATCGCCAGCGTGCGCGTGCCGCGCGCGGAGCGGATGCGGCTGCTCGAGGCCGGGCTGAGCGGCCAGGTGAGCCCGCTGGCGCTCAACCTGGTGCGGCTGCTGAACGAGCGCGACCGCGCCGGCCTCGCCGGCGGGATCCAGCGCGCCTTTCAGGAGATGGCGGACGAACGCCGCGGCATCGCCCACGCGACGGTGACGACGGCGGTGGCCCTGGCCGATGACGAGCGGGCCGCGATCGCGGCGAAGCTCTCGTCGATGACCGGCAAGCAGGTCGACGTGACATCCGTCGTCGATGAGTCGATCATCGGCGGCGTCATCGCACGCATCGGCGACCAGTTGATCGATGGCAGCACACGCACGCGGCTGGTGGCGCTCAAGCGCCGCCTTCAAGGAGCGGCACGATAACGGGCCAGGCCCGGAGGTAGATATGGCAATTCGGTCGGAAGAGATCGCCAGCATCATCAAGCAGCAGATCCAGCAGTTCGGCACGGAGGTGCAGTCCGTCAACGTCGGCACCGTGGTCGAAGCCGGCGACGGCATCGCGCGCGTGCACGGACTCTCGAACGTCGCCTACAGCGAGCTCGTCGAGTTCGCCAACGGCGTCATGGGCCTCGCCCTGAACCTCGAAGAGGACAGCGTCGGCGTCGTCGTGCTGGGCGCCTACGACGCCATCAAGGAGGGCGACGAGGTGCGCGCCACCGGCCGCATCGTCGAGGTGCCCGTCGGCGATGCCATGCTGGGCCGCGTCGTCAACGCGCTCGGCGAGCCGATCGACGGCAAGGGCATGATCGCCACGACGAAGGCCCGCCCGGTCGAGCGCATCGCCCCGGACGTCACCACCCGCAAGTCCGTCGACACGCCGGTGCAGACCGGCATCAAGGCGATCGACGGCATGATCCCCGTCGGCCGCGGCCAGCGCGAGCTGATCATCGGCGACCGCGGCACCGGCAAGACGGCCATCGCCATCGACGCCATCATCAACCAGAAGGGCGGCGACCTCCTCTGCATCTACGTCGGCATCGGCCAGAAAGCCGCCAAGATGGCCCAGCTTATGGGTGTGCTCGAGAAGAACGGCGCGCTCGCCCACACGGTCATCGTGTCCGCCTCCGCGTCCGACTCCGCCGCGCTCCAGTACCTGGCCCCCTTCGCCGGCTGCGCCATCGCCGAGGAGTGGATGGAGCAGGGCAAGGACGTCCTGATCGTGTACGACGACCTGTCGAAGCACGCCTGGGCGTACCGCCAGGTGTCGCTGCTGCTCCGCCGCCCGCCCGGCCGCGAGGCCTACCCCGGCGACGTCTTCTACCTGCACAGCCGCCTGCTCGAGCGCTCCGCCAAGGTGAACGAGGAGAACGGCGGCGGCTCCATCACCGCCCTGCCGATCATCGAGACGCAGGCCAACGACATCTCGGCCTACATCCCGACCAACGTCATCTCCATCACCGACGGCCAGATCTTCCTCGAAAACGACCTGTTCAACGCCGGTATCCGCCCCGCCATCAACGCCGGCAACTCCGTGTCGCGCGTCGGCACCGCGGCGCAGCGCAAGGCGATGAAGCAGGTCGCCGGCCAGCTCCGCATCGACATGGCGCAGTACCGCGAGCTGCAGGCGTTCGCCCAGTTCGGCACGAGCGACCTCGACGCGTCCACTCGCCGCCAGCTCGAGCGCGGACAGCGCGCGCAGGAGATACTCAAGCAGCCGCAGTACGAGCCGCTGTCCATGGCGCAGCAGGTCGAGATCTTCTGGGCGCTCAACAACGGCTTCCTGGACGACGTCCCCGTCGAGAAGGTGCAGTCATTCGAGTCCGCCTTCCACAAGTTCATGGAGAGCAACAAGCCGGAACTCGCCGCGAAGATCATGGACAAGAAGGCGCTCGACCCTGAGATCGAAGGCCTGCTCAAGTCGGCGCTGACCGACTTCAAGAACACCGTCCCGTACTAGGCCGAGAACAACGACGGACTACGAACTAAGGACTTAGAACTAAGAGATGGCATCAATCAGGCAGATCCGGCGGCGCGTCCGCTCCGTGACCTCCATCGCCAAGGTGACCAAGGCGATGGAGCTGGTCGCCGGCTCGAAGATGCGCCGCTCGCAGAGCCGCGCGCTGCAGGCGCGGCCCTACGCCGAGAAGATGATGGAGATCCTGGGCGACCTCGCGAAGCAGCGCGGCGAGTCCGAAGAGAGCCACCCCTACCTGGTCGCGCGCCCCGTGAAGAACTCGCTCGTGCTCTTCCTCGGCCCCAACCGCGGCCTCGCCGGCGGCCTCCCGTCGAACATGGCGCGCCGCGCCGCCTCCTTCGCGCTCGAGCAGGAGACGCCCGTCAGCTTCGTCACCGTCGGCCGCAAGGGCCGCGACTTCGTCGTGCGCGCCGGCCAGCCGCTCGTCGCCGACTTCACCATGCCCGACTACCCGGACCTCTCCGATACGCTCCAGGTCACGCGCCTGGTCGTCGACGAGTACATGTCGGAGCGCGTGGACCGCGTCTTCCTGCTCTATCCGCGGTTCGTGAACACCGCCGTCCAGGTACCGACCGTGCGCCAGATCCTGCCGATCGAGCCGCCGTCGATGGCGGACGTCACGCCCGAGGACGTGGACTACATCTACGAGCCGAGCATCGCGGGCGTCTTCGAGCAGCTGTTGCCGCGCTACATCGAGATGACGGTCTACGCCGCCATCCTCGAGACGGAAGCCAGCGAGCTCTCCGCCCGCATGGTCGCCATGCGCAACGCGACGGACGCGGCGAAAGAGATGATCGAGACGCTGACCCTGGTCTACAACAAGGCGCGCCAGGAACAGATCACGAAGGAACTGCTCGACATCGTGGGTGGTGTCGAAGCCATGAACGCGTAAGCGAGCGGGATAGCCGTAGGGACAGGTCTTCAGACCTGTCCGCCCGCGGAAACAACCGCTGACCGGCTAAAGAGCATCAGCGGCGAGGAGACGGAACACGATGGTAACCAAGTCAGCAGCGCAGGGCAAAGTATCGCAGGTGATCGGCACCGTCGTGGACGTCGAGTTCCCGACCGGCGCCCTGCCGGAGCTCTACAACGCGCTCGAGATCCAGTCCGACGCCGGCATGATCGTGGCGGAGGTCAACGCGCACCTCGGCAACAACTGGGTGCGCGCGCTCGCGATGAACTCCACCGACGGCCTCCGCCGCGGCGCCGCCGTCCGCGACACCGGCGCGCCGATCACCGTGCCCGTCGGCCCGGCCACGCTCGGCCGCCTGTTCGACGTGCTCGGCCACGCGATCGACAGGCGCGGCGACGTCTCCAACGAACACTCCGCCTCGATCCACCGCAAGGCGCCCAGCTTCGAGGAGCAGGAGACGCAGGTCCAGGTGCTCGAGACAGGCATCAAGGTCGTCGACCTCATCGCGCCGCTGGTGCGCGGTGGCAAGGTCGGACTTTTCGGCGGCGCCGGCGTCGGCAAGACCGTGCTCATCAAGGAGCTGATCCGCAACATCGCCGCCGAGCACTCGGGCATCTCCGTCTTCACCGGCGTCGGCGAGCGCTCCCGCGAGGGCAACGACCTCTGGGTCGAGATGGAAGAGTCGGGCGTGCTCGACAAGACCGTGCTGGTCTTCGGCCAGATGAACGAGCCGCCCGGCGTGCGCCTCCGCGTCGCCCTCACCGGCCTCACCATGGCCGAGTACTTCCGCGACGAGTCCGGCCAGGACGTGCTGCTCTTCATCGACAACATCTACCGCTACACCCTGGCGGGCATGGAGGTGTCGGCGCTGCTCGGCCGCATGCCCTCCGCCGTCGGCTACCAGCCCACGCTGGCCACCGAGATGGGTGAGCTCGAGGAGCGCATCACCACCACCAAGAAGGGCTCCATCACGTCCTTCCAGGCGATCTACGTGCCCGCCGACGACTACACCGACCCAGGCGTCGCGACCACGTTCGGCCACCTCGACGCCGTCGTTGCGCTTGACCGCAGTATCTTCGAGAAGGCGATCTTCCCGGCCATGGACCCGCTCGCCTCTTCCTCGCGCATCCTCGACCCGAACATCGTCGGGCAGGAGCACTTCGATGTCGCCCGCGGCGTGCAGCGCGTGCTGCAGCGGTACAAGGACCTGCAGGACATCATCGCCATCCTCGGTGTCGAGGAGCTCTCCGACGAGGACAAGCAGACCGTCGGCCGCGCCCGGCGCATCGAGCGCTTCCTGGGCCAGGCGATGTTCATGGGCGAGATGTTCACCGGCATCCCCGGCCAGTACGTGCCGGTCCGCGAGACCGTCCGCGGCTTCAAGGAGATCCTCGAGGGCAAGCACGACAACCTGCCCGAGCAGGCCTTCGTCAACGTCGGTACCATTGACCAGGCCATCGAAAAGGCCCAGAAGATGGCCGAATAATAAGTGATAGGTTCTAGTTCTAGGTTCTAGGTTCTACCGTGCCACTAACAGTCGAAATCGTCACCGTCGAACGCGTGCTCCTCACCGAAGAGGGTGTCGATGAGGTGATCGCGCCCGGCGTCGAGGGCCAGCTCGCCGTGCTGCCGCAGCACGCCGCCTTCATGACCATGCTCGCGCCCGGCGAGCTGGTGCTGAAGAAGGGCGGCAACGAGATCCCCTTCGCCGTCACCGGCGGCTTCTTCGAGGTGCTGCGCAACAAGGTCGTCGTGCTGGCTGACGCCGCCGAGCGCGCCGACGAGATCGACGTCGTCCGCGCCGAGCAGGCGCGCGAGCGCGCTCGCCTGGCGATCGAGCGCCGCGAGAGCACCGAGGACATCGCGATGGCGCAGGCCGCCCTCCAGCGCGCCCTCATCCGCCTCCGTGTCGTCGAGAACCGCCGCCGCCGCATCGGCGCCGTCCGCCGCTAACACCCGCGCGCATCAGCAAGCCAGAACGCCCGCGAACCCCGCGGGCGTTTTCTTTTTCGACCCGTAATCGTGCGATGCGCGCCGCGCGCCCGTTTCCGTAGGGACAGGTCTTCAGAGGGAATGGTACCTTTTGCACACCTCGGAGGACCTGTCATGCTAACGCCTACCAGAAACGGCCTACATGGGCCGTGGCTAGGTGTCCGGGTATCAGGAGCCGACCTATGGACGCTGCCCTCTCTCCATTGGGCGCGGCGATCGCCACTATCGTCGTGCTACTTATCGCTTGGGGGTTTCTCCCCCAATTGGTCAGCGGCGCAGTCAAGGCCGGCGCTCGCGTGATCTTCAACATTCACGACGATCCAAACATCGAGTTCGGTTCTATCCGTCCAGACCTTGAGAATGGATGGACGCCTTATAACACCCTGTATCACGTCGAATGCGTAAATCGCCCACTCAGCGGTTGGCGGCGAAGGTTTTCCCGCACGAACGATGCGATGGGATGTCGCGCGACGATCGAGGCCGCACCATCATCGGGGCCAGGTGCGACGCTCCGCGATGACGCGATCTTCACCTTGGGGGCGACCAGCGACGTGATCGCGACGCTGTACGTCGATAAGCCGGTGTGGATACCTGTCTATTGGATAGCGCCTACCAGTGGATCACAGACCCCGCCCGGGCCCGCAGCGGAGCAGGGTTACTACATGGCGGGCGCTGGATTCATGGTGAACCGCCGTTGGTTCAAGCATCGACTCCCACCGAATACATATCGCATGAAGGTTGGGGTGATCTGGAACCAAGAGCCATTTCTTTACGAATTTGAATTGGCGGTGCCGTTCTGATGTTGGCCAGCGAAGGGACAGACTGGAAGCGATGGCAGATGCAAAGAAACCCCGCGCAAAGCCGCTCGCGCGCTACCGCATGTCCTTCGAGGAAGCGGTAGGCCGCGCAATCGAAGCGGGGCCGTACCTACACAACTCCCAGTCCCCCAGCTCCCAGCCTACCGCTCGTTCTCGTACGGGATCGCCATCGCCGGCGCCGGCTGCCCGAACCGCGTCCACAGCTTCAGCGCCCCGCGCAGGCTCTCCATCCGCTCCGGCGAGCAGTCGAACCCCTCCAGCAGGCAGCGGTCCAGGTGATACTCCATCAGCCGCGCCCCCACCAGATCCAGCGCGCTGCGGATCGCCATCGTCTGCGTCAGCATGTCCTCGCAGTCGCGGCCCTCTTCCATCATCTTCTGGATGCCGCGCACCTGCCCCTCGATGCGGCGCAGGCGGGTCGTGATGTCGTCCGGCAGTGTGCGTTCGGTCATGGTTCGGCTCAATTCCAGGGGCGCTGTAAAATATCCTGCGTAAGGCCTTGACATACCCCTTGGGGGTATATTATCCTCCTGTTGAACCGCCTGTCAACGCCCGCCGGCCACCGGCAGGGTGCGAGTAGAGAAGAAGGAGCCCGAGATGGCGAAGCCCACCGAAGTCACAGACGCAAATTTCGACACCGAGGTGCTGAAGTCAGACAAGCCCGTGCTGGTCGACTTCTGGGCGCCCTGGTGCGGCCCCTGCCGCATGGTCGCCCCTATCGTCGATGAGCTCTCCGACGAGTACGACGGCAAGGTGAAGTTCGTCAAGCTCAACACCGACGACAACATCCGCGTCGCCTCCCAGTACCAGATCCGCAGCATCCCGACGCTGCTCGTCTTCAAGGGCGGCGAGCCCGTCGGCCAGATCATCGGCTTCCGGCCGAAGAGCGACCTCAAGAAGCGCCTCGACGCCGCGCTCTAGCCAGCGACCCCGCGGCCGCGTCGCCCGCTCGCGTCACGCGTCGGCGGCGCGGCCCGCACACCCTCACCGGCCCGGCAGCGCAGCACACGGAGCAGATCCCATGACCACGCCCGACACCTCACCAGCCGCGTACGAGATCGTGATCGTCGGCGGCGGCCCCGCCGGCCTCGCCGCGGCGCTCTACGCCGCGCGCGCGCGCCGCAGCACGCTCATCCTCGAGCGCAAGGGCACGGGCGGCCAGATCGCGCTCACCTCCGAAGTCGAGAACTACCCCGGCATCGACAGCATCAACGGCTTCGACCTCGCCCAGGCCATGCACCAGCAGGCTGAGAAGTACGGCGCCGAGACCGCCTACGCCGAGGTCACGGCCATCGACCCGCTGCCCGACGGCCGCCACCTCGTCCGCACCAGCGAGGGCGACTACGCCGCCGGCGCCGTCATCCTCACCGGCGGCGCGGACTACGTCCGCATGGGCGTGCCGGGCGAGGAGATCCTCACCGGCCACGGCGTCTCCTACTGCGGCACCTGCGACGCCGCCTTTTTCAAGGACCACGACGTCGCCGTCGTCGGCGGCGGCGACGCCGCGATGGACGAGGGGCTCTTCGTCGCCCGCTACGCCCGCCGCGTCCGCGTCATCCACCGCCGCGACCAGCTCCGCGCCAGCGCCATCCTGCAGGAGCGCGCCTTCGCCGAGCCGAAGATGGAATTTATCTGGAACACCGTCGTCGAAGAGGTCCTGGGCGATGGCAGCGTCAGCGGCGTGCGCGTCCGCAACGTCGTCACCGGCGAGGTGAGCACGCTCGACCTCACCGCCGTCTTCGTGTTCATCGGCATGACGCCCAACACGCAGTACCTGGCCGGCAAGCTCAAGCTCGACGCCGGCGGCCACATCTACGTCAACGAGTGGATGGAGACCGACGTCCCGGGCATCTTCGCCGCCGGCGACATCCGCGCCAACTCCGCGCGCCAGGTCGTCAGCGCCGCCGGCGACGGCGCGACCGCCGCCATCCGCGCCGACCACTACATCACCGACCATTTCGGCGCGCGCGCCCACATCGCCGCCACACCCGCCGCCGGCAGCTAACGCGCCACGCCGCCGATGATCGCGCCGCGAAACCGTAGGGGCGCAGCCTGCTGCGCCCCGCCGTGCGCGCACCGAGCGCGGCGCACCGCGCCCCTACCCGTAGGCGCCCAGCGTGCGCACGCAAGATCCCCCGCCCCTGCACACTTGATCGCCCTTCCCGTGTCGGGAAGGGCAGGGGGTTAGGTTGCCCACACACGCGCACACGAAGAAGGGGAGCCCCAACGAGGCTCCCCTTCACTATCTTCCGCTCGTCGTGCCGCCTACTCTTCGTCCGGCTCCGCCACGAAGCCCTTGGCCACCGGCGGCACCACCGGCGTGTCGTCGATCTCCAGCACATCGGCGTCCGCCAGCAGATCCGCCGGCGACGGCTCGTCGATGTCGTCGATGATCTCCTCGTCGTCCACCAGCTCGACCGTGTCCTCCGGCTCGTCCAGCGGCAGCGAGCCCAGCAGCCCGGCGATCTCTTCGTCGGCGTCGAACAGGTCGTCGCCCTCGTCGAGCTCCAGCGTCTCCGGCAGCGGGATCTCCTTCACTGGTGGCGGCGGCAGGTTGATCGTGGCGCGCGCCGGGATCAGCTTGCCGATGATCACGTTCTCCTTCAGCCCCATGAGGTGGTCCTTCTGGCCGCTGATCGCCGCCTCCGTCAGCACGCGCGTCGTCTCCTGGAACGATGCCGCCGCAAGGAAGCTGCTCGTGCTGAGCGACGCCTTCGTCACGCCCAGCAGCACCGGCACCGCCGTCGCCGGCTCGCCGCCCTCCGCCAGCACGCGTGAGTTGATCTCTTCGTACTCGAAGCGGTCCACGATGTCGTTCGGCAGCAGCCCCGTGTCGCCCGGCGCGTCCACGCGCACCTTGCGCAACATCTGCCGCACGATCACCTCGATGTGCTTGTCGTTGATCGTCACACCCTGCGACCGGTAGACCTTCTGCACCTCTGCCACCAGGTAGAGCTGCACCGCCTCCGGGCCCTGGATGCGAAGGATGTCCTGCGGGTTCAGCGAGCCCTCCGTGAGCTGCTGCCCCGCCTGCACCGGGTCGCCGTTCTCGACGCGCAGCCGCGCCGCCGCCGGCACCTGGTATTCGCGCTCTTCCCTCTCTTCGTACACGATCGAGAGCCGGTCCTTGTTCACGATCACCCGGCCGCCGATGCGCGCGACGACGTCGCCGTCGTGGATCTCCGGCGCCTCCTCGACCTTCTTCTTGCTGCGGGACTTCGGCTTCTTCGCCGCCTCGTCCGCCTTCACCTTCGCCGCCGCGGCGGTGGCCGCCTTGCCCGCCGCCAGCTCCGGCAGCCGCGCCAGGATCGTCCCCTGCTCGATCACGTCGTCCTTCTTGACGAGGATCTTCGCGCCTTTCGGGATCTCGTACTCGTCGCTGTACAGCTCCGTGTTCTTCACCCGCACGCGCCGCTGGTCGCCGTCGCGGACGATCTCCGCCATGCCGTCGATCTCCGAGATCAGCGCCTGCCCCTTCGGCACCCGCGCCTCGAACAGCTCCTCCACGCGCGGCAGACCGCTCGTGATGTCGGCGCCGCTGGCCACACCGCCGGTGTGGAACGTCCGCATCGTCAGCTGCGTGCCCGGCTCACCGATCGACTGCGCCGCGACGATGCCGACCGCCTCGCCGCTCTTCACCAGCGCGCCCCGCGCCGGGCTGCGCCCGTAGCAGTAGCGGCAGATGCCGCGCTTCGCCTGGCACGTCAGCGCCGAGCGCACGTACACCCGCGAGAGCTTCAACTGCTCGATGCGCGCCGCCTTCTTGTCGTCGATCTCCTCGTTGAACGCCGCGAGCATCTCGCCCGTCTCCGCGTCCTCCAGGTCCATCGCCGAATAGCGCCCGGAGATGCGTTCGCTGAACGACTCGAGCATGCCCGACTCCGGCTGGTCCAGCCAGACGCCCATGCGCGTGCCGCATTCCTCTTCCAGGATGATCACGTCCTGCGCCACGTCGATGAGACGCCGCGTCAGGTAGCCCGAGTCCGCCGTGCGGAGCGCCGTGTCCGCGAGTCCCTTGCGCGCGCCGTGCGTGGAGATGAAGTACTCCAGCACCGTCAGGCCCTCGCGGAAGCTCGACCGGATCGGCAGGTCGATGATCCGCCCCGACGGGTCCGTCATCAGTCCGCGCATGCCCGCCATCTGCGTGATCTGGCTGATGTTACCCTTGGCCCCGGAAATGGCCATCGTGTACACCGAGCCGTACGAGCTCAACTGCTCCTGGATCGTCCGCTTGACGTCCTCCGTCGTGCGGCTCCACACCTCGACCGTCGCGTCGTACCGCTCCTGCTCGGTGATCAGCCCCGTCTCGTACTCGTCGTCAATCTCGCGGATGTTCTGCTCCGCCTTCGCGATCAGCCCCGCCTTCTCCTTCGGCACGCGCAGGTCGTTGACCGCGATCGTGATGCCGGAGTACGTCGCGTACTCGAAGCCAATGTGCTTGATGTTGTCCACGACCTCGGCCGTGTCCTCGTTGCCCAGCACCTCGCAGCACTTCGCCACGACCGTCTTGAGCATCTTGCGGTCCATCTTCTCGTTCAGGAAGTCGATGCCGCCCGTGATCGACCGCGCCACGCCGCCCGGCAGGATCTCGTTGAAGATCAGCCGCCCGACCGTCGTATCGATGATCACCGACCGTGCGCGTCCGTTGGTCGGCTGCTCCGAGGAGAAACTCTCGACGATCTCGGTGACCGCGCCGTCCGCCCTGCCCGCTGGCAGTTCGCCGGCGATCTCCGCCGTCACCGGACGCGGCTTGATCGGCTTGTCGTACGGGATGCGCACCTTGATCGCCGCGCGCAGGTCCAGGATGCCCAGGTCGTGCGCCAGCCGCGCCTCCTGCTCGCTCCCGTAGATGCCCTCCGCCGGCGAACCGTGCTTCTCCTTCTTGTGGCCGCCCCGCGCGCGCGGGTCGATGTCCGTCAGGTAGTAGCAGCCCAGCACCATGTCCAGCGTCGGGGCGATGATCGGCTCACCCGAGCCCGGCGACAGCAGGTTGTGCGTCGACAGCAGGATCTGCCGCGCCTCGGCCACCGCCTCGCGCGACAGCGGCACGTGCACGGCCATCTGGTCGCCGTCGAAGTCCGCGTTGAACGCCGTGCAGACCAGAGGGTGGAGCTGGATCGCGCTGCCCTCGATCAGCACCGGCTCGAACGCCTGGATGCCGAGGCGGTGCAGCGTCGGCGCGCGGTTCAGCAGCACCGGGCGGGTGTGGATCACCTCGTCCAGCACGTCCCACACTTCCGGCCGCGCCCGCTCCACGATGCGCTTGGCGCTCTTGATGTTGTGCGCCAGCCCCCGCGAGACCAGCGCGTGCATCACGAACGGCTTGAACAGCTCCAGCGCCATCCGCTTCGGCAGTCCGCACTGGTGCAGCTTCAACTCCGGGCCCACCACGATCACCGAACGGCCCGAGTAGTCCACGCGCTTGCCCAGCAGGTTCTGGCGGAAGCGCCCCTGCTTGCCCTTGAGCATGTCGCTCAGGCTCTTCAGCTTGTGGTTGCCCGAGCCCGCCACCGCGCGGCCGCGCCGGCCGTTGTCGATCAGCGAGTCCACCGCTTCCTGCAGCATGCGCTTCTCGTTCCGGATGATGATCTCCGGCGCGCCCAGCTCCAGCAGCCGCTTCAGCCGGTTGTTCCGGTTGATCACGCGCCGGTACAGGTCGTTCAGGTCGCTCGTCGCGAAGCGCCCGCCGTCCAGCTGCACCATCGGGCGCAGCTCCGGCGGCATCACCGGCAGCACCGTGAACACCATCCACGACGGGTGGTTGCCCGACTTCCGCAGCGACTCCACTACCTTCAGGCGCTTCGTCGCCTTCTTGCGGCGCTGCCCGGAGGTCGAGTGGATCTCCTGCTGCATCTTCTCGCGCAGCCGGTCCACGTTCACCCGGTCCAGGATCTTCAGCACCGCCTCGGCGCCCATCCCCGCCTCGAAGACCGAACCGTAGCGGTCCTGCATCTCCTTGTAGTGCGGCTCGGTCAGCAGGATCATCTTGTCGTTCTCTGCCGGATCGACAAGCTCCTCCAGCTCCTGGATGCGGTCCCGGTACTCCGCGTGCACCGTCTCCCGCGTGGTGGCCGCGCGCTCCTGCAGGGGCTTCAGCTCCTTCAGGATCTCGTTGCGCTTCTGGTCCAGCGCCGCGTCCGCCATCAGGGCGATGTCGTCCTTCTTCTTCTTCAGCTCGGCCTCGAGCGCGGCGATGCGCTCCTGCGCGACCTTCTTCAGCCCCTTGACGACGCTGTCCTCGATCACCGTGCCGCGCTCGACGATCAGCGCGTCGCCCAGGCGGTAGCCCTTGCGCGCCGACTTGCCGACCAGCTCCTTCAGCTCCGCCTGGTACTCGACGGCCTGCTGCATGATCGCGTCGGCCTGCGTCTGCCGGTCTTCCTCCAGCTGCGCGAGCTTGCTTGCGCGCCCGGCCGCCAGATCCTGCTCCGCCGTCTCCAGCTGCGATTGCAGATCCACGATCGCGTCCGCATCCTGCTTCTCACGGCGCGCGGCCTCGCGCTCGGCCTCTTCCTGCAGGTGCTCGAGCGCGCGCTTCTTGGCGTGCTCGTCCACGCTCGTGACGATGAACTGCGCGAAGTACAGCACCCGCTCAAGCGAGCGCGGCGAGATGTCCAGCAGCAGCCCCAGCCGGCTCGGCGTCCCCTTCACGAACCAGATGTGGCTCACCGGCGACGCCAGCTCGATGTGGCCCATGCGCTCGCGCCGCACCTTCGACCGCGCGACCTCGACGCCGCACTTGTCGCACACGATGCCCTTGTAGCGCACGCGCTTGTACTTGCCGCAGTAGCACTCGAAGTCCTTCGTCGGGCCGAAGATCTTCTCGCAGAAGAGGCCGTCCTTCTCCGGCTTGAGCGTCCGGTAGTTGATCGTCTCGGGCTTCGTCACCTCCCCATACGACCACGACCGGATCTGCTCCGGCGAGGCCAGCGAAATGCGGACGGCGTTGAAGTCGTTTACCTCAAGCACTGATCTTTTCCTCGCTCTCGAATCCGGAGAGGTTGATGCCCAGCTCGGGCACGGCCTCGCCTTCCTCCACGAACTCCACCGACTCTTCGTCTTCGTTCAACACTTCCACAGAGAGGCCAAGGCTCTGCAGCTCCTTCACGAGCACCTTGAACGACTCCGGCACGCCCGGCTCCATCACGTCCTCGCCCTTGACGATCGACTCGTACGCCTTGACGCGTCCGACGATGTCGTCCGACTTCACGGTCAGCAGTTCCTGCAGGATGTGCGCCGCGCCGTACGCTTCCAGCGCCCACACCTCCATCTCGCCGAACCGCTGGCCGCCGAACTGCGCCTTGCCGCCCAGCGGCTGCTGCGTGATCAGCGAGTACGGGCCCGTGCTGCGGGCGTGGATCTTGTCCTCCACCAGGTGGACCAGCTTCAGCATGTAGATGTAGCCCACCGTCACCGGCTGGTCGAACGCATCGCCCGTCCGCCCGTCCAGCACCGTCTGCTTGCCGTACGTCGGCGGCGCGAAGCCGTTCAGCGCGGCCTCCGTGACCGCCTCCTCCAGCTTCTCCGGCGTCATGCCGCGCACGCGCTTCTTGCCGACCTCGTGCTCCAGCCAGTACTCGATGCACGCGCGCTTCGCCGCGCCGATCCGCGTCTCGTCCAGGATCTCCCGCGCGTCCAGGCCCTGCTCGTGCAGCCACGCTTCGTATTTCGGCAGGTCCAGCCGCTCGTAGGGCGTCGGGTTCGCGGCGTCGGCGTGGCCGCGGCGCAAGATGGCGCCGGCCTCCTTCGCCAGGTACGCGCGCCCCAGTTCGTCTTCGATCATCCGGTCGCTCGCACCGTCGAACACCGGCGTCACCGCGCGGAAGCCCAGCGAGTTCGCGGCCCAGCCAAGGTGCGTCTCCAGCACCTGGCCGACGTTCATGCGGCTCGGCACGCCGATCGGGTTCAGTACGATGTCCACCGGCGTCCCGTCCGCCAGGTACGGCATATCCTCCACCGGCAGGATGCGCGCGACGACGCCTTTGTTGCCGTGGCGCCCCGCCATCTTGTCGCCCTCGGACACCTTGCGCCGCTGCGCGATCGATACGCGCACCAGCTCGTTCACGCCCGCCGGCAGCTCGTCGTGCGTGTCCCGCTTGAACACCTTCACGTCGATCACCTTGCCGCGCTCGCCGTGCGGCACCCGCAGCGACGTGTCCTTCACCTCGCGCGCCTTCTCGCCGAAGATCGCGCGCAGCAGTTTCTCTTCCGCCGTCAGCTCCGTCTCGCCCTTCGGCGTGATCTTGCCGACCAGGATGTCGCCCGAGTTCACCTCCGCGCCGATGCGGATGATCCCGTTCTCGTCCAGGTCGCGCAGCGACTCCTCGCCCACGTTCGGGATGTCGCGTGTGATCTCTTCCGGCCCCAGCTTCGTGTCCCGCGACTCCACCTCGTGCTTCTCGATGTGGATCGAGGTGAACTTGTCGTCGCGCACCAGCGCCTCCGACAGGATGATCGCGTCCTCGAAGTTGTAGCCCTGCCACGACATGAACGCGCACAGCACGCTCTGCCCCAGCGCCAGTTCGCCCTTGCTCGTCGATGAGCTGTCCGCCAGCGCGTCGCCCTTGCGCACCCGGTCGCCCGTGTGCACCGTCGGCCGCTGGTTGATGCACGTGCCCTGGTTCGACCGCACGAACTTCAGCAGCGGGTAGTCCCGCTCGTCGCCGTTGTCGTACTTCACCCGGATCAGCCGCGAGTCCGCGCTGATGATCGCACCGTCGTCCTCCGCCAGGATCACCTGCCCGGAGTCCTGCGCCGCTTGCCCCTCGACGCCCGTCATCACGATCGGCGTCTCCGGCCGGATCAGCGGCACCGCCTGCCGCTGCATGTTCGACCCCATCAGCGCGCGCGGCGCGTCGTTGTGCTCCAGGAACGGGATCAGCGACGTCGCCACGCTCAAGATCTGCTTCGGCGACACGTCCATCCAGTCGACCTTGTCCGGCGGCTCCATCATGAACCGCTCGCCCTCGCGCGCCTCGATGCGCTCTTCCACGAAGTGGTTGTCCGGCGTCAGCACCGCGTTCGCCTGCGCGATGACGTAGCGGTCTTCGGCGTCCGCCGCCAGGTACTCGATCTGCGAGCTGACGAACGGGCGCACGCGGATCATCCGCTCGCCCTTGCGTGCCAGCTTCTTCGCCAGCGCCTCGTCCACCTGCGTCCCCGCGTCGCCCACGCCGTCTACGTCCTCCGCCAGGTAGCGCCCGACGAACTCCGGCGAGTTCGCCGCCAACTCCTTGATCACCCGGCGGTACGGCGTCTCGATGAAGCCGTACGGGTTGATCACGCCGTACGTCGCCAGCGATCCGATCAGGCCGATGTTCGGCCCTTCCGGCGTCTCGATCGGGCAGATGCGTCCGTAGTGGCTGTGGTGCACGTCGCGCACGTCGAAGCCGGCGCGGTCGCGCGAGAGGCCGCCCGGGCCGAGCGCCGAGAGCCGCCGCTTGTGCGTCAGCTCCGCCAGCGGGTTCGTCTGGTCCATGAACTGCGACAGCTGGGAGCCGCCGAAGAACTCCTTCATCGACGCCACCACCGGCCGGATGTTGATCAGCGCGCTCGGCGTCGCCTGGTCCGGGTCGATGATCGTCATCCGCTCCCGCACCACGCGCTCCATGCGCAGCAGGCCGATCCGGAACTGGTTCTGGATCAGCTCGCCCACCGCGCGCACGCGCCGGTTGCCCAGGTGGTCGATGTCGTCCGCGTGGCCGAGGCCGTTGTTCAGCTGGATCTGCGTCTTGACGATCGTCTCGAGGTCGCGCGGCTCCAGGATGCGGATCTTCTGGTCCGTCGTCAGCCCGAGCCGACGGCTCAGCTTGTAGCGGCCCACGCGACCCAGGTCGTAGCGGCGGCCGTTGAAGAACAGCGAGTTCAGCAGCCCGCGCGCGTTCTCCAGCGTCGGCGGGTCGCCCGGGCGCAACCGCCGGTAGAAGTCCAGGAGCGCCTCCGTCTTGTTGGTCGAGGTCTCCTTCTCCAGCGTCGTCGCGATGTAGCGGATCTCCGGGTGCGTGTCGACGTCGGCGAACTTCTTCAACAGGCGCTCGTTCGTGCCCAGCTGCGACTCCGGCACCCCGTCCTCTTCGTCGATCGCGCGCATCAGCGTCGTGATGGGGATCTTCCGCTTCCGGTCCACCTTCACGTGCATGATGTTCTTGTTGCTGGTCTCGAACTCCAGCCACGCGCCGCGGTTCGGGATCAGCTTGCCGTAGCAGAGATGCCGCCCCGTCGTCGGGTCCGTCTCCAGCGTGAAGTACACGCCCGGCGACCGCACCAGCTGCGACACCACCACGCGCTCGGCGCCGTTGATCACGAAGGTGCCGTTCGGCGTCATGAGCGGGAAGTCGCCCATGAACAGCTCCTGCTCCTTCACCTCGCCCGTCTCCTTCACCTCCAGCTGCACGTTCACGCGCAGCGGGGCGGAGTACGTCATGTCGCGCTCGCGGCACTCCAGCTCCGGGTACTTGGGCTCCCCGAACGAGTAGTCGCCGAAGCGCAGCTTCATCCGCGTCCCGGTGAAGTCCTCGATCGGCGAGATCTCGTCGAACAGCTCCTTCAGTCCCTCGTTCTGGAACCAGGCGAACGACTGGGTCTGCATGCTGATCAGGTGGGGGATGTCCAGCACGTGCGCGATCTTCGCGTACGACTTCTTGCTGGCCGGAACCGACGTGCGGGTGCTGACGATGTCTGTGGAGACAGTCATGCCGGGCGCGCTCCTATCAATAGCGGTACGGACCGTGATTCCTTGGTGACGGAAATAGTCCCGGTCAGGGACATGCAATGGGGTTCCAAAGGCAAGGGGGTTCTGTCTAGCCTTGGGTGAGTATACAGATAAGGTTCTCGGGGTGTCAACCAGCGAATGCTACCGAATCACCCGCCCAAGATGCAACCCCCGGATGTCAGCCCGTCAGCGCCCGAATCTGTGACCACGTATACGGCCTATGCAGATGATTAATTCGTGCTCGGCCCGACGCGACATAATGTCTATGAGCCGGTCAGCGAGTCAGCCTGGCAGTCGTTCAGGCCGCCGGATAGTCACCGGTCACTAGCGACCGCCTACCAGCGACCGGGAGACCGGACACGTCCTTCCAGGGCAAACGCCGCCATCTCCACCATGCTCGTCGCCGTGTTCGCCAACAGCCGGTCCCGCAGCCCGCGATGCGGCCGCACGTATGTGATCTTCCGCTCCGCCAGCTTCGCCATCCCCTGCGCCAGGTCGATCGCCCCGTCCAGGTCCCCCAGCTCGTCGATCAGCCCCCGCTCCTTCGCCTGCGTCGCCGTGTAGATCTCGCCCGTCGCCAGCTCGCGCACCGCCTCGCGCGGCATCGACCGCGCCTCGGCCACCAGTTCCACGAAGCGGTCGTAGAACGCGTCCAGCAGCGCCTGCTCCTTCTGCCGCTCCTCGGCCGTCGGCTCGCGGAAGTTGCTGAACATGTCCTTCAGCCGGCCGGCCTTCGTCACCTCCATGCGCACGCCGATCTTTTCCAGCAGTTCGTACAGCATCGGCCGCATCGAGATCACGCCGATCGACCCGATCACCGCCATCGGCACCGCCACGATCTTCGTCGCGCCGCACGCCGCCATGTAGGCGCCGGACGCGCCCGTCCCGCTGACGAACGCCACCACCGGCTTCTGCTTCGCCACTTTCGCGATCGCCCGGAAGATCGTCTCCGACGCGCCCGCGCCGCCGCCGGGCGAGTCGATGTCGATCACCAGCGCCCGGATCCGTTTGTTCTCCTCGATCGCACGCAGCATCCGCACGTACTCCGCCGTCCGCGACGGCTGCCCGATCGCGCCGAACAGCTCCGCGACCGCGATCCGCTCCGGGTTCAGGTTCAGCATGGCGGCAAGCATGGCGTCTCCTAGCAAAGCAACAGAAGGGCAGGGGATAGCGATCCGAGTGTATGAGCGCGCCGTGAACGGGTCAATTCCGGCGAGGATATTGACTACCGACTGCGAACTGGCGATGGACGTGGCGGGACGTTCGTCCGGGTCTCGCGGTTGTCGCTCAGGGCGCCCGATCTACTTCACGCGCCTGAGCGCCGCGACGAAGGCGTTCGCGATGACGCGGTGGCCGGCGTCGTTCGGGTGAAAGTCCGGGATGGCGTCGCTCCAGTGCGTCAACGTCCTTCCCTTGCCCTCGAACGCGGCGGCCGTGACGGCGACGCCGGTGTGCGGATAGCGCGCGGCCACGCGCCGAAGCGCCGCGTCGAGACGCGCGAGCACGACGTGGGCTGACGCCTCCCACGAGCCGCCCGTGCCGGAGAAGAAGTTCGGATACAGCAGCACGACGACCGGCGTCTTCGGGTACGCGAGGCGCAGCTTCCGCATGATCTCGCCGATGTTCTCCTCCACCCGCCCCAGCGCATCGTCGAGCGCGCACGCCGGCGGCGCCGGGTCCTGCCCGCAGGCGGGAACCGCCAGGAGTTCGCCGACGTCGTTGAAGCCGGCGGAGATCGTGATGAACGCGGGCTGTCCGCCGTAGGCTGGCGGCAGCACCGGCGGCAACTGCCTGTCGATCACGTCGCGCGTCGTCGCGCCTCCGACGGCGAGGTTGTCCACCGCGAGGTTGCCCTCATCCCGCGCCAGCAGCTCCACGAAGCCCAGCGCGGGATCGCTCGCCCCCTGTCCCTGCGCGATCGAGTCGCCGAGCGAGATGTACCTGCCGGTGTACACGCGCGGGGACGAATCGCCGCACGCCGCCGCCCCTGCGAGCGCCACCGGCACAACGCCGGCCAACAACCGCAGCAGCGCCAGGACTGGGTGATGACGCATGACATCTCCATCCTCGCTGCCGACCCCGCCCGGCGGTGCATGCCCGCATCGTACCAACCACCGACTGCCAACTACCGACTCCCGGCTCCCAACTCCCACGCCCCAACCCGCTATCCTGTACCCATGAGCAGCGACACGCCGCCGCCCGCGCAACAGCCCCCAACCGCTGCCGACGTCGCCCGTTTCCGCAAGAACTACCAGGGCGAGATCGACGGTGTCGAGATCTACCGCCGCCTCGCCCGCGCCGAGAAGGATCCCGCGCGCGCCGCCATCTTCCTCGAGCTCGCCGAAACCGAGAAGACGCACCTCCAGAACTGGGTCGACCGCCTGCGCGCCGCCGGCGTCGAGCCGCCGAACGTGGGCCCATCGTTTCGCATCCGTGCGCTCGGCTTCCTCGCCGACCGCCTCGGCCCGCGCGCCGTCCTGCCCATGGTCAGCGCCATGGAGTCCACCGGCTTCGACAACTACATGGCCCAGCCCGAGGCCGGCCCCGACATGGCCCGCGACGAGCGATCGCACTCCCGCACGCTCTCAACGATGTACTCGCCCGGCGGCGACACCGACGTCGCCGGCATCGCCCGCGGCGAGTCCTGGCACCGCGTCGACACCGGCGGCCAGCTCCGCGCCGCCATCTTCGGCGTCAGCGACGGCCTGCTCTCCAACCTCAGCCTCGTCATTGGCATCGCCGGCGCAAACCCCGAAGGCCGCTTCATCATCCTCGCCGGCGTCGCCGGCCTCCTCGCCGGCGCCTTCTCCATGGGCGCGGGCGAGTACATCTCCGTCACCTCCCAGCGCGAGCTGTTCGAGCGACAGATCGAACTCGAACGCGAGGAGCTGGAGTCCGACCCGGAGCAGGAGCGCCGCGAGCTGGCGCTGATCTACCGCGCCAAGGGCCTCCCCCCCGAGGAGGCCGAGTCGCTCTCGACGCGCATCCTCGCCGACCGCGGCGTCGCGCTCGAGACGCTCGCGCGCGAGGAACTGGGCCTCAACCCGGAGGGCCTCGGCTCCCCGTGGGGCGTCGCGATCTCGTCGTTCCTCGCGTTCGCCTCCGGCGCGATCATCCCCGTGATCCCCTGGTTCTTCGGCTCCGGCACCGCCAACTTCGTCGCGTCCGTCCTGCTCGGTTGCGTCGCGATGTTCGGCGTCGGCGCGGCCGTCTCGCTCTTCACGGGCCGCAACCCGCTCTTCGCCGGCGGGCGCCAGCTCGCCATCGGCGGCGCGGCAGCGGCCGTGACGTTCAGCATCGGCAAGCTGATCGGCGTCAGCACGTCGTAGGAACTCGGGTGCCACCCACGCTGGTTCGTGGGGAAACCCTTACCCGCCGTCCACTCCGCCCCTCGTTCTCCGGGGCACGGCAGCCGATACTCCAGTGCCATGCCGCTCTTTCGGACCAACCGCCGGGCAGCTCCCGATCCACCGGCGCAGGCGCGCGCCGAGACGATCGCGCGCGAAACATCAGACGCGTTCGCAGCCGAGCGGCGCGGCCCACTTCCGGATGAGGGGCTCGTGGCGTTCTGCCTGCGTCCGCAGGTCATGCTCGGCCGGCTCTCGCGCGACGAGATCGACCTCGCCGGCAGCACCATCGCCTCGCGCCTCCGGCAGGAAGACGGCTTCGACCTTCGCGCCGACGGCGCCTTCATCGTCGTGCTGGCGAACACCGATCGCGGCACGGCGCAGATCGTCGCGCGGCGCCTCGCCAACGAGATCACCCGCCGCAGCGCCGCGGTCAACCAGCGCAAATGGGTCGCCGAGACCGTGGAAGACCGCGGCGACGCGCCGCGGGAAGCGCCGTCCGCCGAGGCCGCGCCGCGCGCCTGACGACGCCCGCCGCGTTTCTTCTATCCACGCTCGATCCCGTACACTGGGGCGCGGCGACCCCGCAGGCGCGGGGTTTGTCCATGTTTCGGGAGGAGCGTTTCGGGGTCATGTCACCGCATCAGGCCGGCAAGCAGTTCAACGTCGCCGTCGTCGGCGCCACCGGGGTCGTGGGGCTCGAATTCCTCAAGATCGCCACGGAGCGCCGATTCCCCATCAAGGAGCTGAAGCTCCTCGCGACCGAACGCTCCGCCGGCAAGCAGATCCCCTTCGCGGACCGGCACGTGACCGTCGAGGCCACGACGCACCACTCGTTCAAGGGCGCGGACTTCGTCTTCATCTCGGCCTCCGGCGCGGCGTCGCGTGAGTACGCGCCGATCGCCCGCGACGCCGGCGCGATCGTCATCGACGACTCCAGCGTCTGGCGCCAGGATCCGGACGTGCCGCTCGTCGCGACCGAGGTCAACGCCGACGACGTCGAGTGGCACAAGGGCATCCTCGCGATCCCCAACTGCTCCACGACGCCGCTCGTGCTCTGCCTCTGGCCGCTGCACAAGCTCAACCCCGTCGTCCGCGTCGTCGCCGACACCTACCAGTCCGTCTCCGGCACCGGCACCGCCGCCGTCCTCGAGCTGGAGGAGCAGTCCCGCAACTGGGCCGAGGGGCGCGAGAGCATCCCCCACGTCTACCCGCACCAGATCGCCTTCAACCTCCTGCCGCACATCGACTCGTTCATGGACAGCGGCTACACCAGGGAGGAGTGGAAGATGATGGCGGAGACGCGCAAGATCATGCATGAGCCGCACCTGCCGCTCTCCGCGACCTGCGTGCGCGTGCCCGTCTTCCTGAGCCACAGCCTCGCCGTGCACGCCGAGTTCGAGCGCCCGATGACCGCCGACCGCGTGCGCGAGATCCTGCACGACGCGCCCGGCGTCGTCGTCCAGGACGAGCCGGACGTCAACCTCTACCCGACGCCGCGCGCCGCCGCCGGGCACGATCCGGTCTACGTCGGCCGCATCCGCCAGGACTCGTCGAAGCCCAACGGCATCGCCATGTGGATCTCGAACGACAACATCCGCAAGGGCGCCGCCCTCAACGCGATCCAGATCGCCGAGGAGATGATCAAGCGCCGCCTCGTCTGAGCCGGCGGGCAGAACCAAGACGTTGGAACCGAGAACCTATTGGGCGGCGGTTCTAGGTTCTTGGTTCTAACGTCCGGGTTCTTGGCTCCCGGAGCCTGGGTTCTCGTCGCGAGAGATCGTAGAATCGGACCAGGCACTTGGATACGTGGAATCGAAACCGCCACAACCAGGAACTCGCAACCTCGGTACCTAATCGCGACCGTCACGGGTCGACGGCCCTAGGCCCGAGGTTCTAAGTTCTAGGTTCTAAGTTCTTCCGAGCGAAGCGAGGACCGCATGGAACTGGGACGCGTCATCACCGCTATGGTCACGCCCTTCGGCCCGGACGGCGCCGTCGACTACGCCCAGGCGCGCCGCCTCGCGCTCGCCCTGCTCGACTCCGGCTCCGACGCCCTCGTCGTCACCGGCACCACCGGTGAGGCGCCCACGCTCTCCATGCCCGAGAAAATCCGCCTCTGGGGCGAGATCAAGGACGCCATCCGCGGCCGCGGCGCGATGATCGCCGGCGCGGGCGACAACTGCACCGCCGACAGCGTCGAGTTCAGCCGCGAGGCCGTGCGCGCCGGCGCCGACGCGCTGCTGCTCACCGTGCCCTACTACAACAAGCCCACGCAGGAGGGCATGTATCGCCACTTCGCCGCCATCGCCGCGGCGGTCGACGTGCCGTGCATCCCCTACAACATCCCCGGCCGCACCGGCGTCAACATGACCGTCGAGACGCAGGTGCGTCTCTCCGGCATCGGCAACGTCGCCGGCGTCAAGGAGTCCAGCGGCAACATGGCGCAGATCGCCCGCATCGTCGAGGAGACGGGGCCGCGCTTCCGCATCTGGTCCGGCAACGACGAGGACACCTTCAACGTCGTCGCGCTCGGCGGCTACGGCGTCATCAGCGTCGCCACCCACCTCGTCGGCCGCCAGATCGCGGCGATGGTCGCCGGCCTCGCCGCCAGCCGCACCGCCGACGCCGCCGCGATCCATCGCCGCCTGCTGCCGCTGATCGACGCGCTCTTCTGCGTCACCAGCCCGATCCCCGTCAAGCACGCGCTCAACCAGATCGGCTTCGCCGTCGGCGGCTACCGCCTGCCCCTCTGCGAGCCCGACGACGCCTCCGCCGCCCGCATCGTCGCCGAGGTCCGCCGCCACAAGATCGACCTGCCGCTCCCGGTGTGAGCGAGCGCGCCGGTGTGACAAGCTGAAAATGCTGACCCGCTAAAGGGCTCCCATGTCCCTCATCCTCGGCATCGAGACCTCCTGCGACGAGACGGCCGCCGCCGTGGTTGCCGACGGACGCGCGCTGCGCTCCAACGTCATCGCCTCGCAGTTCCACCTCCACGCCCAGCACGGCGGCGTCGTCCCCGAGGTCGCCGCCCGCCACCACCTCGAAGTGATCCTGCAGGTCATCGACGCCGCGCTCTCCGACGCCGGCGCGGCGTGGCGCGACCTGTCCGGCGTCGCCGTCACCGCCGGGCCGGGGCTCGCCGGCGCGCTGCTCGTCGGCGTCAACACCGCGAAGACGCTCGCCTGGGCCCACGACGTGCCGCTGCTCGGCGTCCACCACCTGGAGGCGCACCTCTACGCCAACTGGCTCGAGGTCGAAGGCCGCCCGTACGCCGAGCCGGAGCTGCCCGCCGTCGGGCTGATCGTCTCCGGCGGTCACACCGACCTGATCCTCATGCGCGGCCACGGCGACTACGTCCGCCTCGGCCGCACGCGCGACGACGCCGCCGGCGAGGCCTTCGACAAGGTCGGCCGCCTGCTCGGCCTCGGCTTCCCCGGCGGCCCGGCGATCGAGCGGGTAGCCCGGGGCGCACCCGCGAAGCTGCCGTTCCGCCTGCCGCGCGCCTGGCTCAAGGGCAGCGACGACTTCTCCTTCAGCGGCCTCAAGACCGCCGTGCTGCACACCGTCCGCGGCGAACGCGGCGCGCCGCCGCCGGCGCCGGCCATCGCCGCCGCGTTCCAGTCGTCCGTCGTCGACGTGCTGACGAAGAAAGCGGTCGCCGCCGCCCTGCGCGAGGGCGCGCGCAGCATCCTGCTCTCCGGCGGCGTCGCCGCGAACGCCGCCCTGCGGCAGCTGCTGATCGACCGCTCGCCCCTGCCCGTGTTCGCGCCGCCGCCCGTCCTCTGCACCGACAACGGCGCCATGATCGCCGCCTGCGCCCACTACCGCTTCGACGCCCTCCGCGCCGGTCCGGACCTCGACCCGAAGCCCGGCGGCTGGCGCTGGGCGGGGTAGGGGAGTTGGGAGCGGGGAGTTTGTAGTTGGGAGTTAGCAGACAACAGACAACAGACAACAGACAACAGATCTGTCTACCCTGGACTGTCGCCCGATAACCCGCAGCGCCCGCAGCCGCCCTGCGTGCACCAGTCGCGCTGCAGCGCCAGCAGCCCCTGAGCACGCCGCGCGCCCACCGGCACCCGCAGCCCCTCCGACGCCAGCGCGTTTTCGATGAAGCGCGTCGCGCCGTAGACCGCCGGCCGCGGCAGCCGCGCAAACAACGCGCGCGCCCGCGCCGCGGCCGCGGCGTCGCCCGCCGCGCACGCCGCCGGCAGCAGCACGTTCACTACGATCTCCAGCGCCCGCGAGCGTCCGATCAGCGCCGGCGGCAGCCGGCACGGCCCGGCGCAGACGTCGTGGTGCGTGCGCCAGTAGCCGCCCGCCGTGACCAGCAGCGGCGCCACGGCCTCCGCCGTCGAGCCCGCGTCCGCCACCGACAGCAGCGCCGACGGCGCGCCCGCCCGGTCCAGCAGCGCCGCCGCAGCGGCGACGCGACGCGCCGGGGCGTTCTCCGGCCGCACGCCCCACAGCTTCCACAGCCCTTGCGGCAGCGCGGGGAGCCGCGCCCGCGCGAAGACGCCCTCGCACTCGACGACGTGGTCCTCCAGCGGCCCGCTGTGCCCGCGCTGCGACGGCAGCAGCCCCGCGCCGCCCAGCAGCAGCGCCTCGAAGACGGGCCCGCGCTCCGCCGCGCCGGCCGCCCCCGCCGCGTGACGCAGCAGCGTCCGCCAGGGCAGCAGCCGCGCCAGCGCCAGCATCGGCGGCGCGTTGCCGCCGTAGCCCAGCGCCTCCAGCAGCCCCTCGTACAGCGCCTGGTCGATGCCGGCGGCGCGGGCAGCCGCGCGCAGCCGCTCCGCCTTCGCGTCGAAGCGCCGGTCGCCCTCCGCGTCCAGCGCCGCGCCCGCGCCGTCGACGCCCATCCGCATCACGGCGTCGTGGCACGGCTCGCGCCAGAGCAGCGGCTGCGCCAGCCAGCGCCGCAGATCGTCGGCGCGGCGCGCCACCCACGGCGCCAGCGCCACCACCGGCGCGGTGCGCCCGCCGGGCAGCGGCGTGTCCTCGCCGGTGTCGTCCTCGAAGACCACGTGCAGGATCACGTTGCGGTACGCCGGGTCAACTGCGTGCCCGTGCGCGCGGAACGACGACGACCGCACGTGCAGCTCCACGTCGCCGCGCAGCGGCACGCCCGACGGCCCGGCGATCACCGCGCCGCGGAAGTCCGGCCCCGGACCGCGCCCCTGCCGCCCCTGGAAGATCAGCCGCACCGGCACGCCGTGCCGCGTCACCAGCGCCCCGTCCGGGAAGCGCCGCCCGCGCCACAGCCGCGCGAGGTGCTCCTCGCTGAGCAACCTCGCGCCGGGCTGCTCTGCGGGGGCGGCCACGGCCGCCGCGTGCGGCACATCTGCGTCCGGCCGCTCTGCCATGACGACGGCCGCCGCGCGCGACACTCCCGCCTTGCCGGCGCTCACGGCTCGTCGCCGTCCGCGCCGCCGCTGTCGTAGGCGAAGCCCGCCTGCTCCGCCACCATCTGGAGCAGCCGGCCGCTGGCGCCGCGCGGCTGGTAGACGCCGGTCTCCCACTCGCTGACGGTCTGCTGGCGCACGCCCAGCAGCTCCGCCAGCTGGTCCTGCGTCAGCGCCATGTGCCGCCGCAGCCCCCGCACGGAGCCCGAATCCCAGCTCGCCCGCCGCTTCGCCATGCCCGCGACGCTACACGGAACCGTGTACGATGTCAAGCAGCCCGTTGCGAAACTCAACGACTCAGAACGAGATGGTGACCTCGCCGGCAACCCCGTTGTAGGTAAAGACCCAATCCGCCAGCACGTCGCGGCCGATCAGGGCGATGATCGGATGCACTCCCGTACTCAGCCGGACGAATTGGCCGGTCAAATTCACTCCCACAACAGAAGTAAACTCCCTGTCGATACCATCGCCGGGAAATTCCAGACGCGCTGGATACCGATTGTGCTGGACGGGGCCTGCCGCCGTGCCCGAGGTGATCGAGCCGATCGGATTGAGCCCAAGAGTTTGGAGGATCGCTTCATGCACGCAGGTATTCGTGGCACCTGTGTCGATCAGTGCCATCCCCGCTTGTGGAGCGGGGAGTGTGCCACCGGCGCTAGCAATCTGCTCCGCTAGCGCGGTCGGCACATGGATGAGCACGTTGAAGATGGGACCGCATTCTTGGAGAAACGCCGGGTGCGCGTTCCCGTCGTGATCCTTGAACGACCTACTTCGAGACGGAGCCAAGGCCGATCCCTACGAATAGAACCGGCGCCTGCAACGGGGGCTCTTGCGCGCGGATCTCCCTGATGAGGAACGGCTTATTACCGATCTTACGCAGCCCAGTTTCGTATGCCTCCGCCTCCGTCGTGAAGGTTCCGACGATTTCGCGGCCTGACACCAACGCGAACTGCCCTTCGTGGTGCTGGAGCAGCAGTTCACGCTGAGACTCGAAATACTCGATCTCCGCTTGAAGGATCGGATCGGCTGTCACTGGCAACGGTTCCTCCTGGGGGGCACGTTAGACCCTCTCATTGAGAGGGTCGGTAACTACGTCCCAGACTTGACGGTTCATGCGGCCCACCGTGGGTGGGCACCTAGGGACGATGGGCGACTGGGATAGGAGATCGCGTTCTCCCTTCGTCATGTCGAACCCGCGCTACGCGCCCCTTACCACCAGGTTCAAGAATAGTGCTATCAGAAGCGGGCTGTCAATTGCTAATTTCGTCACAAAGTTGACAACCGGGCTAGGCTAGGCATCTTCGCAGACTCGCCGAGTCCCGCATCAGAGCGGCAACGTTCATCGTTAACACACTGAGGGCCACGTGGAGCCACACCTTCGGCAATCGCCGCGTTCGGATGCTGTTCAGCTTCCGGTAGCCCTTGAGCCTGCTGAACACCCGCTCTACCGAGACTCGCTTGTTATAGACCGCCTTCCATTCCTTCGAACCGTACGGGAACGGGCTGTGCTTCTCGAAGTACCGGGCACCCACGTCGCTCAAGGGGCCATCCGCGAACACCGGCAGGATCGGGCAGGTGCCGAACTCCGGGCACACCGCGTCGTAGGGCAGCCGGTTGCAGCGGTAGTGCAGGCCAGTGGACGTGATGACCGGCTCGGCCTCGCATGGGCGCGCCTCGCGCGCTCGGGTACTCGCTGGCCTTCGCACGTCGATAACCGGCACGGCCCCCAGGTCGTCGCCCACGAAGGCGAACAGGCGCTTGGCGTCGTAGCCCTTGTCAGCGGTCACGTAGGACGGCTGGAACCAGTTGAACCGGCTCCGAGCGTCACCTGAGTACAGGGGCGAGCATGTTGCCGTCGTAGGTGTTCGCCGCTGTCACGTCGAACCAGATCGGCAGTTCCGAGTCCGCGTCCACGGCGAGGTGGATCTTGTAGCCATACCAGAAATAGGTGCTCTGCTGGCCCTTCTTCTTCGCGCCCGTGCCGGCGTCGGGGTCCGTGTCCTGGTGGAAGCCATTCGCCCACGCCTTCACGTCGGTAGCGTCTACAGCGACCGTGTGGCCGAAGCCCGGCAGTTTGTCCCGTAGTTGGCCGACAGAGGCCATGAGCACGTCCGAGACGGCCCCGCGGAAGCCCGAGAGCTTGCGCCGGAACCGGCAGATGGCGAACTTGCTCGGCACGTCGTCAGGCGAGTGGATGCCGCAGGCAGCCGCCAGCAGTGGGTTGGATTCGAGAGCGCGTACAAGGTCGGTATCGTGGACGATGCCGAGGTAGAACGAGGCCACCAGCGAGCGCCAGACAACCGGGATGGCGTAGCCGGGGCGGCCGGTATGCCGCGTGGCTTCAAGTTCCGCCAGCAAGGCGGCATCTGGAAGCGCCTCGAACAGGGCCGTCAAATCGGCGAATGGACTCGTTCCACGCCCTTGCCGAGGCGTGGTAGGATTGGATGCTGGCACGGGAGCTGAACCTCCTGTGTTCGGAAGGTGCCCGGCGGAGTTGCCGCTCTACCGGGTACCGCTAATGCTTGGAGAGCCGGACGGGATTCGAACCCGCGAATGCGCCCTTGCAGGGGACGTGCCTTCGGCCACTTGGCTACCGGCTCTCGGAATCTGGGCGGAGGGGAAACACAGCCACGTGGCCCCTCCGCCTCTTTATTCTAGCACGTCGGAGATAAGAGTCAATAGCCTGTCGCCGCTTTTACACATTGACTTATCGGCGCGAGCGCGATAAGATCACGCAGTAAAGGAGGTGCGCTTGTGAATACCCCCAACCAACCCAAGCGAAAAAAGGGCCGCAGCCCAAGCTATCCCGGCATCGATCTCCAGGAGGCGCTTGGGCGGGCGCGGACGCTGTACAGCATCGAGCGGCGCAACCCGATCCCGGTCATGACAGCGCTCGCGCACTGGAGTTACAAGTCAGCCAGCGGCCCCGGGGCTGTGGTTCTGGCCGCCTTGAAGAAATTCGGCCTGTTGGATGACGAAGGGGCTGGACCGGGACGGCACGTAAAGCTCACCCCGCTGGCACTCCAGATCATTCAGGACGAACGCGAAGAGTCGCCAGAGCGCGATAACGCGATTCGCAAGGCGGCACTGCTACCGACGATCCACAGTCAACTGTGGTCTGAATACAAGGGCGAGCTTCCGTCGGATGCCAATCTCAGATTCAAGCTTCTCCGCGAACGCTCGTTCACAGAGTCGGGGGCCGCTGAGTTCATTCCCCAGTTCCGACGAACAATCGCCTTTGCAAACCTCTCAGAAGGTGATAGCCTATCGGAGGACTCTGGAGACAAGACCAACGAAGAGAGGCGAGGTGGCATGGGAGGCGCAGGGACTTTGCTCAAGACGCCGCCTTCGGCCCACACGGTCCAGATTCCGATCTCGCCCGCTGAGTGGGCCACACTCCAGGCCCCGTTCCCGCTGACTGAGGCGAAGTGGCGGCAAATGCTCGCGGTGCTAGCGGCCATGAAGCCCGCTCTCGTCCAAGACGGCACAGACGACGAAGCCCCCGAATAGGGGGCTTTCGCTTAGTTCTTGTCGCGCAGGAACGGGATGCGTGAGTGGAGCCAGGCAGTCAACCCAATGGCCGCTATTAGCCAGATCAGCGGGAGATATGGCGGCACACCTGGGTATGCCTGTCCTACTACTCCGGCAGCGAAGCCTAAGATGAAGAATGGCGCGATGAAGACTGCCGCCAACAAGACTACGAAGCGGAGAAACATCATCGGAGTCATCGGCGCGATTCTACCACGACTGCGCCCCGGAGTTTCGCAACGGGCTGCTTGTAGCCCGTTGCGAAACTCGAGAGTAGCCCCCTCGACTCCATGAGTCAATGCGCCGATTAGATATCTTCCTCCGCATTTCATGCCCAGTCATTAGGTTTCAAGATTCGAACGGACGTACCGGCTTGAATCTTGGGATTGAAAGGCTATAGGAAGCTCAACGCGATCCGCACCCGCCGGTTGCCGAAGGTGTGGCTCCACGTGGCGCTGAGTGTTCTGACAATGAACACGGCTGCCGTTGTCGGCAGCCGCGAAGGGTTTAGCGTTAGACGGTGCGTGGCTTGAGCTTCAACAGGGAACGAGCACTGGGACACTCATGGTGATGCCCGGCTTCGGTGCGTGAGGGCCCTCCTCCTCAACGTGCGCACCAATCCAAGCAAGGATGGCTTCTCTCACGTTTGCTGTCAGCTCGTCCAGTGTTTCGCCCTGAGAAACGCAACCTTCGAGGTCAAGAACTTCGCCCCAATAGCCACCTTCCTCGGCGTCATGCACGCGGACGGTGAAGACCATCTCTACAACGGGGCCGTTCGCGCCCGTCGTGGGAGCGCCGAAGTTCCTGTTAAACAAGCGCATGGAACTCCTCCTCCGTCAATCCAGCCAGCTTAATTTGGTGGCGCAGCAAGCCGACCTTCAGCACGCCGGATGGCAACGAGATAAGCTTGCCATTCGGCATCTTCACGACTCGGTGGCTCCCTTTGCCCTTGCGTTCTGTGCCACCAGCGTTGACGAAGGCACGCACGGCTTCGTCTTGGCGAACATCACGAAACGTGGGTGCCAGCGGAGCACCTCACAGAGATAATCGGCGGGGATTGGTCAGATGGCAATGGGCTCCTTCCCTGAGGCCATCCAGGGTGTGTAAGCGATTGTACCACTTGACAACACAATGTATAGGGGATCTTCTGTAAGAAGCGGTCACAGCCTGAACCTGTGGGTTGACAACCCTGACGTTCACGTCATTGTTTGGTGGAGTTTCGCAACGGGCTACAAGCAACGAGGCTGGGAGTTGGAAGGCGGAAGTGGGATGTCGGGGTGGCAGGGGACTGGAAATCGGGGATTGGACAACAATTCGGTGCCGTCTGCGCCTTATGTGTATCCGTCCGCGAGCGCAAGCCCCGACTCACGCGCCACCAGCATCCAACTTCCAATTTCCCGTCGCCACCCCTAGCACTCTCTCGTGTTGAGTGCTAAGATGGCGTCGAAACCCAATCTGGCATGCAAGTTCAGACTCAAGACCACACAGGAGGTACCACAGTGGCCAAGGCCGCAGTCGCGTCGAAGAAGAAGAAGCACGCTCCCGCCAAGCCCGCCGCCCGCAATGGCAGCGCCCCCAAGGCGGCGAAGTCCGCTTCCACCAAGCTCGTCCCGCTGCACGACCGGATCGTCATCCGCCCCGTCGTGCAGGAGGAAGTCCTCGCCAGCGGCATCGTCATCCCGGACACCGCCCGCGAGAAGCCGCAGCAGGGCGTCGTCATCGCCGTCGGCCCCGGCCGCCTGGACGACGACGGCAAGCGCATCGCCATGGACGTCGAAGTCGGCGACCGCGTCCTCTACGCCAAGTACACCGGTCAGGAAGTGAAGATCGACCAGGAAGAGCTGATCGTCCTGTCCGAGAAGGACCTCCTGGCGAAGCTGGTGTAACTGGTCGCCTGGTGATTGGTGACTGGTGGCTCACGGAGAGTCGCCTTCGCTGATCATCCACCGCCAGGCACCAACCACACGCACCACCAATCACCAGCCACCAATCACCAGGAGACTAGAGACATGGCCAAGCAACTGGTATTCGATGAGGAGGCGCGTCGTTCGCTCAAGGCGGGCGTCGATGCGCTGGCCGACGCCCTCAAGGTGACGCTCGGCCCGCGCGGCCGCAACGTCATCCTCGACAAGAAGTTCGGCCCGCCGGCCGTCGTCAACGACGGCGTGTCGATCGCCAAGGAGATCGATCTCCGCGACCCCTTCGAGAACATGGGCGCCCAGCTCGCCAAGGAGATCGCCACCAAGACGAACGACGTCGCCGGCGACGGCACCACCACCGCCACGGTGCTGGGCCAGGCGATGGTCCGCGAAGGCATGAAGAACGTCGCCGCCGGCGCCAACCCGATGGCCCTCAAGCGCGGCCTCGAGATCGGCGTCCAGGCCGTCCTGAAGTCGCTGCGCGACCTGGCGTCGCCGGTCTCCGGCCGCACCCAGATCGCCCAGATCGCCACCATCTCCGCCGGCGACGAAGAGGTCGGCACGATGATCGCCGAGGTCATGGAGAAGGTCGGCAAGGACGGCGTGATCACCGTCGAAGAGTCCAAGGGGTTGAAGTTCGAGACGGAGTTCGTCGAGGGCATGTCCATCGACCGCGGCTACGTCTCGCCCTACTTCGTCACCAACCCCGACCGCATGGAGGCCTCGCTCGACGAGCCCTACATCCTGATCACCGACAAGAAGATCTCCGCCGTCGCCGACATCCTGCCGGTGCTCGAGAAGGTCCTCCAGGTCACGAAGAACCTCGTCATCATCTGCGACGACGCGGACGGTGAGGCGCTTGCGACGCTCGTCGTCAACAAGCTGCGCGGCACGATCAACGCCCTCGTCGTCAAGGCCCCCGGCTTCGGCGACCGCCGCAAGGCCATGCTCGAGGACATCGCCATCCTCACGGGCGGCACCTTCCTCACCGAGGACATGGGCCTGAAGCTCGACAGCGCCCAGGTCGGCGACCTCGGCCGCGCCCGCCGCGTCACGTCCACGAAGGACGAGACGACGATCATCGAGGGCCACGGCACCGACAAGGCCATCCAGGACCGCATCCGCCAGATCAAGGCGCAGACCGAAGAGGCCTCGTCGGAGTTCGACCGCGAGAAGCTGCAGGAGCGGCTGGCGAAGCTCGCCGGCGGCGTCGCGGTGATCAAGGTCGGCGCGGCCACCGAGGTCGAGCTCAAGGAGAAGAAGCTCCGCGTCGAGGACGCGCTCTCGGCCACCCGCGCCGCGGTCGAAGAGGGCATCGTCCCCGGCGGCGGCGTCGCGCTGCTGCGCGCCGTCCCCGCCGTCATCGCCGCCAAGGCGAAGCTGCAGGGCGACGAGCGCACCGGCGCCGCCATCCTCGAACGCGCGCTTGAGGAGCCGATCCGCATCATCGCCGAGAACGCCGGCCAGGAAGGCTCCGTCGTCGTCGAGAACGTGCGCGCCGGCAAGTCGAAGATGTACGGCTACGACGCCCGCAACGACCTCTACGTCGACCTGCTCAAGGCCGGCATCATCGACCCCGCCAAGGTGACCCGCTCGGCGCTCGAGAACGCCGCCAGCATCGCCGCCATGGTGCTGACGACCGAGGCGCTGGTGACGGACCTCCCGGAGCCGCCGTCCGCCGCCCCCGCGCCGCCCCCGATGGACTACTAGTCCGACAGGGCACAGGCCACGCCGCACATGAGAAGCGCCCCCGCCACCGGCGGGGGCGCTTTCTTCGTCCGCCGTCGTCCGCCCGCGCGCTTCCCGTTCTCCGCTCCCCCCGGTACGCTGGTGCGCGATGAAGACCGTCGATCTCGTCATCCCCTGCTATAACGAGGAACGCATCCTCGCCGAGAGCGTCGAGAAGCTCCGCGCCTGGGCCGCCGCCAACCTCCCCTACCGCTGGCGCGTCGTCGTCGCCGACAACGCCTCCACCGACGGCACGCTCGCCGTCGCGCAGCGCCTGGCCGTCGCGCACCCGGACGACGTCGGCTGCATCCACCTCGACCGCAAAGGGCGCGGCCGCGCCCTCAAGAAGGCCTGGCTGGAGAGCCCGTCCGACGCCATGTGCTACATGGACGTCGACCTCTCCACCGACCTCGAGATGATCGTGCCGCTGCTCGCCGGCGTCCTCGACGAGGGTTACGACGTCGCCTACGGCTCCCGCGTCTCGCGCGGCTCCGACATCGAGCGGTCGTGGAAGCGCGAGATCAACTCCCGCGGCTACATCGCCTTCATCAAGCTGCTCTTCTGGACGAAGTTCGCCGACGCCCAGTGCGGCTTCAAGGCGATGACGCGCGAGGCGGCGCAGCAGCTGCTGCCGCACGTCGAGGACGGCGAGTGGTTCTGGGACACGGAGCTGCTGATCATCGCCGAGAAGGGCGGCTACCGGCTGAAGGAAGTGCCGGTGCGCTGGGTGGAGGACCCCGACTCCCGCGTCAAGTTCCCCCAGGACGTCATCAAGATGGCGCGCCAGCTGATCAGGCTGCGCTTCCGAACGCTGCCGAAGCGGCCGGCGAGCTAGACCTCCACGTACACGTCGTCGCCTTCGACGCGCGTGCGGTACGACGGCTCGCCGCGCTTCAGGAAGCCCGGGAACGTCGCGTCCATCAGCGCCCGGTACCAGAGCGGCTTCGTCACCCAGCCGCAGAGGCCGCCGTCCGTCACGTCGTAGCGCGCGCCGTGGCCCTGGCACGTCACGATCGTGCCGTCAAGCTCTCCCTTGTGCAGCCGGTAGCGCAGGTGCGAGCAGCGGTCGCCGATGGCGTAGGCCTCGCCGTCGACGTTGGCGACGAGGATCTCCTTCCCCTTCGCCTTGACGCCCTTCATGGTGCCGGGCGGGATGTCGGAGAGCCGGGCGACGCGGACGAATTCGGGCACGAGCGATCCTCCCTCAGGTTCCGTTCGGGCGCGATTGTACCCCAGCGCTCCGGCTGGCGCTACACCGCCCGCACTCACGTGCTTCGCGGCGGCCCGACATTGACAGTTGCGAATCCTCGCGCCGCTTCCGCGCACGTTGACCGATTCCCGCCGACGCCTGCGGTAGAATCCGCGGAGTAAGGGTGCCGGCTCCCCCGTCCTCCGGCGGAGCCGAGCGTGCCGCCGTGCCTCGCGCGCGGCGCGGCAGGCCGCGCGATCGTGTCGTTCTAGCCGCCCCGCGTGATCGCGAGGCGGCGGCAGGGTGAATGTGCTGAGCCGATACCGCCTGCTCCTCGCCGCAGCCCTCCTCGTGGCGCTCGCCGCCGCCGGCGCGCCGCCCTCCTTCGCGCCGCGCCCCGCCGCCGCCGCGGCAGGCTCCTGGAGCGGCACCTACTACAACAACAAGACGCTGACGCCGCCGGCCGTCCTCACGCGTAACGACGGCGCCAACGCGGTGCCGAGCACGAGCCCGGCGCTCGACTTCTTCTGGGACCTCTCGCCCGGGCCCGGCGTCAACCCGGACAACTTCAGCGTCAGCTGGACCCGCACCGACACCTACGCCGCCGGCACCTACCGCTTCACCGTCACCACGGACGACGGCATGCGCGTCTACGTCGACGGCGCGAAGATCCTCGACGCCTGGATCGACCAGCCGCCCACGACCTACTTCGTCGACGACGCCCTCGCCGCCGGATCGCACACGGTGACGGTGGAGTTCTACGACGCCGGCGGCGGCGCCACCGCGCAGGTGACGATCCAGGACGTCAACACGCTGCCGCCCGGCTGGAACGCGCAGTACTTCGCCAACCAGACGCTGTCCGGCGCGCCCGTCCTGGCCCGCAACGACGGTCAGACGATCAACTTCGACTGGGGCGCGGAATCGCCCACGCCCGCCGTGCCCGTCGACCACTTCAGCGCCCGCTGGACGCGCGACCTCCCGTTCCTCGACGGCGTCTACCAGTTCTCCACCACCAGCGACGACGGCTCGCGCGTCTTCATCGACGGCCAGCTCGTGCTCAACGCCTGGGTCGACCAGAACGTGGTGACCACCACCGCCTTCAAGCAGATGTACGCCGGCACGCACACCGTCACCGTCGAGTTCTACGAGAACGCGGGTGGGGCGATGATGGCGTTCGACTACGCCTACCGCCCCGACCTCGGCGGCTTCGTCACCGACGCCGTCGCCACCGGCCTGACGCTGCCCACCGTCTTCGCCATGGCGCCCGACGGCCGCGTCTTCATCGGCGAGAAGAGCGGGCGCGTCCGCGTCCTGAAGAACGGCGCTTTGCTCGCGACGCCGTTCTACACCGTCGCGCCCGTCAACAACTACCATGACCGCGGCCTGATCGGGCTCACGCTCGACCCGAACTTCGCCGTCAACGGCTACGTCTACCTCTCCTACACCTACGACAACGATCCCGCCAACGTCCCCGGCAACAAGACGGCGCAGGTGGTCCGCCTCACCGCCGCGGGCGATGTCGCCGACCCGGCGTCGAAGGTCGTGCTGCTCGGGAGCGTCACCGGCAGCGCGGCCACGCCGTCGTGCGAGCAGCTCGACCTGGCGGCCGACTGCATCCCGTCCGACTACGACAGCCACAGCATCGGCAACATCAAGTTCGGCCCCGACGGCATGCTCTACGTCGCCACCGGCGACGGCGCCAGCTACGCCACGGTCGACAGCCGCGCCCTGCGCGCGCAGAGCGCCGACCGCCTCGCGGGCAAGATCCTGCGCGTCAACCCCGCCAGCGGCCAGGGCCTGCCGGACAACCCGTTCACCGTCTGCAACCCCGCCTGCAACCTGGCGGCGACGCGGTCCAAGGTGTGGGCCTACGGCGTGCGCAACGACTTCCGCTTCAACTTCCGCCCCGATAACGGCGCGATCATCAGCGGCGACGTCGGCTGGGACACGTGGGAGGAGCTGGACGCCCCCACCCGTGGCGCGAACCTCGGCTGGCCCTGCTACGAGGGCGCCAACCAGCAGCCCGGCTACGCCGCGTTCAGCCAGTGCCAGGCGCTGTACGCCGCCGGCGCCGCGACGCCACCGATCTACCAGTGGGACCACGCCGCCGGCACCGCCGCCGCGGTCGGCGGCGCGCTCACCGGCAACAACGGCTACAGCGGCGCCTACCGGAACACGTACTTCTTCGCCGACTACGCGGTCGACATGCTCTACACCGCCAAGCTGGACTCGGGCAACCACATCGTGCCCGGCAGCGTCAGCGTCTTCACCGGCGCGGCGGCCGGCCCGGTCGATATCGAGATCGGGCCGAACGACGGCGACGTCTACTACCTGGCGATCAACGCCGGCGAACTGCGGCACGTCCGCTATGTGGGCGAGAACCGGCCGCCCGTCGCGGTCGCCGGCGCCGACAAGCTCGCGGGCCTGACGCCGCTCACCGTCAACTTCAACAGCACCGGCTCAAACGATCCCGATCCCGGGCAGGCGATCACGTACGACTGGGACTTCGGCGACGGCAGCGCCCACTCCGCCGCGGCCAACCCGATGCACACCTACGCGGCCAACGGCACCTACACCGTCAGGCTGTGGGTCACCGACAGCCTGTACCTGACCGCCAGCACCACGCTCAGCGTCCAGGCCGGCAACACGCCGCCCGCCGCCAACATTACTTCGCCCGCTGACGGCGGCACGTTCGACATCGGCGACACCATCACGTTCAGCGGCAACGGCGCCGACCTGCAGGACGGCGCGCTGCCGCTCTCGAGCATGGCGTGGAGCACCACGCTCGTCCACTGCAGCGACGTCACCTTCACGAGTTGCCACACCCACCCCGGCATCACCCTCTCCGGCGTCGCCGGCGGCTCGTTCACCGCCGAGGATCACGGCGACTTCGTCTACTACGAGATCTTCCTCACCGTCGTCGACAAGGGCGGGCTCGTCACGACGAAGATGATCAAGCTCTACCCCAACCGCGTCACGCTCGCCTTCAGCGCCAGCCGCGCCGGCGCCACGATCACCGTCGACGGCACGAGCGGCGTCGCGCCGTTCACGCGCAGCGTGCCGCGCAAGTCCACCCACATGCTCTACGTGCCGTCGCCGCAGACCCTCGCCGCCGGCGCCTCGTACTTCGGCGCGTGGTCCGACGCCGGCGCGCAGCAGCACGCGGTCATCGCCGCCGCCGACGCCTCGTACACCGTGACGCTCGTCGATCCCACCCCTACGCCCACCAGCACGCCGACGGCGACGAGCACGCCGACGGTCACGCCCACCTTCACCGCCGCCGCGACCGGCACGCCCACCCCGACACCGGCCGCCACCGACACGCCCACACCCGCCGGCACGCCCACGCCGACGCCCACGTTCACCGTTACGCCGACGGCCGTGCCGTTCACCTGCCTCGGCGACGTCAACGGCTCGGGCGGCGTCAACTCGCTCGACCTGATGCTGATCGCCCAGGCCTTCAACGCACAGCCGGGCGGCCAGCGCTGGATCGCCGGGTACGACCTCAACGGCGACCAGCGCATCAACTCGGCCGACCTGCGCCTCACGGCCCTCCACTACGGCCCCTGCCCAGTAGTCCCCTGACGCTGCGAAAACCGCAGCTCCGCGCGGCCGCCGCGCCCTTCCCCCGCGGCGCTATCCTGTAGCGGGAGGTGCCGCTATGGCTGACGACCGCGACGACTTCGAGGGCATCGACATCAACGGCCCCTGGGGCGGTGTGCGCATCGGCTCCGGACGCTTGCGCCGCGAGTTCGGCGGCGATCCCGAATACCGCCACATCCGCCGGCGCATCCGCCGCCGGCTCGAGTTCTACCGTCACGTCGCGACGTTCGTCGTGATCGTCGGCGGCCTCGCGCTGCTCGACTGGGCCACGGGCGGCGGCTGGTGGGTGCAGTGGGTCGCGGCGATCTGGGGCGCGCTGCTGGCGCTGCAGCTCCTCAACACCTTCATCGCCCCGTCGCTCTGGGGCCGCGACGTCGAGGAGCGCATGGTCCAGCGCGAGATGGAACGCCGCCGCGGCCGCACCACCGTCACGCCTCCCCCGCCGCCCGACGATCAGCGCGAGTAGTACGGCTGGCTCCGCAGCCCTGGTTCGTGCCCGACCCGGACATGTTGTCTGCTGTGTGAGGCGCACCCTCAGCCGGAGCGCTTACCGCTCTCCGCCGCTTCCCGATCTGTTGTCTGTTGCTGCTGTCTGTTGTGTCAGCCCGCCTCGACGCGCACCGCCGACGCCGCGCGCCGCGCATCCCACGCTGGCGCGTCCGCCTGGCGGCGCCGCCGTTCCCACGCCAGCACCGCCACGCCCGCCGCCGCCATGTACAGCGCGAACGCGTCGACGTGGAGATGCTCGTTCGGATAGATCCCCAGCGCCAGCAGCGCCCAGCCGCCGAGCATGATGGCGAGCACGCGCGCCCGCCGCTCCGGCCGCGTTGCGCCCAGCACCGCCGCCGCGGCTGGCGCGACCAGCACGGTGTCCTGCAGGTACAGGTGCGGGTCCACCAGCACGGTCGCCAGCGTCAGCAGCAGCCACTGCAGTGCGTACCGCTCCGACCGCGGCGCCGCGTCCCCGCGCGACGCGTACGCCACCGCCGCCAACGTCGCCGCCATCAGCGCTCCCACCACGGCGAGCGCCAGCGGGAACTCCGCCGGATCCCATTTCATCGCCACGATGCCGCTCCAGTTGAACATGCCGCTCGTCGTGACGCCGCTGTCGCTCCAGCGCGTGCTATCCAGCAGGTACCCCGGATACGCCAGCGCCGCCGGCACGCCCGTCACCACTACCGAGACCGCCACGGCCGCCGCCGCCGCAGGCAGCAGCGTCGCGAAGACGCGCCACCGCCGCTTCCACGCGAGGTACAGCGCCACCGGCACCAGCAGCTCCGGCTTGATCAGGAGCGGCGCCAGCGCCAGCCCCGCCCGCGCGTCGCGCCCCGACCGCAACAGCAGATAGGCGCCCGCCCACGACGTCGCCAGCACCAGCGAGAACTGACCGAGCTGCAATCCGTAGCTCACCGGGTACAGCGTCACGAAGGCCAGCGTCAGCAGCGTCCGCTCGCGCCCCGCCAGTTGCGGAGCGATGCGCCACAGCAACCAGACGTCCGCCGCAAGCAGTCCCAGCCCCACCAGCGTCCACGCCTGGAACGCGCGCTCCATGCCGATCGCCGAGAGCGGCGCCATCGCCGCCGCGAAGAACGGCGGATTGAAGTACGCGAGCGTGCCTGTGCCGCCCACCGGGTGCCCTGCCAACCGCAGTTCCTCCGCCCCGACCGCCGCCGTGTCGTACAACAGCCGCCCGCCGCCGTGCGCCACCATGTGCGCCGCCGTGTAGAGCGCCGGGAAGTCTTGATGGAACCACAGCAGCCGCTCGCTGCCGAAGAACGCGAAGCCCGTCGCGAGCCACTCGTAGCAGCCCGCCGCGACCAACGCCGCGCAGACCGCCGCCCGCCATCGCCGCGCCAACACCGTCCTCATCACGCGCGGATCGTAGGTCCACGCGGCCGTCCCCGCATGGTGCATTCGGACCACGTGCCGCGACGCACCGCGCTCCGTAGTGAGTCCGAAACGAGTCGGACCGCCGCGCAACCGTCACGCCGCCTCGCGCCGCCCGACGATCAGGGCCAGTAGGCGCCCCGCGCACGCTCGCCGCGTCAGTCGCGTGGCCGGACCGTCCCACGCGGCCGCTGCGTCTCTGCGTTCCGAAAAAGTGCTACCGGGTGATTACGCCAGTTGCCGCAGCGCAAACGATCCGCACGGCGCGATGCACCGGGCTCGTTACAGCAGGTCCTTCAGCGTGTGCAGCACGAAGTGCACGACGTTTCGCGTGTCGCCGAACAGGGTGGCGGTCTGGTACGTCAGCAGGAAGAACGCGGCGTAGAACGACCCCGGCTCCCGCTCCAGCCACAGCGTCGCCGGCCTGCTGACCAGGCTCCGCACGCGCTCGCGGGCGCCCAGCCAGCCCAGCCCTACGCCGATCGCCGCGCCCGCCAGGATGTCCGTCGGCCAGTGCTCGCCCAGGTACAGCCGCGGCAGGCAGATGCCGAACGTCGCGTAGAGGAACGCGACGGCGCCCAGCCGCCGGCTCGAGAACCACAGCCCCGTCGCCAGCGCGAAGAACAGCACCGCGTGGTCGCTCGGGAAGGCACTCCAGTCCTCCAGGTCGACCGTCCCCGACCCGTATGGCGGCACAAAGTGAAACCCGTCGGCGTACACCGGACGCTCCCGGAACGGCAACGAATGCGCCAGCAGCCGCGCCGCCAACACGGCGACCACGCCCGTGACGAGCGCCGCGATCAGGTACGACCGCCGGTCCGCCGCGTCGCCCCGCTCCATCCGGAACCACGCCCACCACAGCAGCGCCATGAAGACGCCGCCCTTCAGCAGGTCGTGCCCCTCCAGGAACGCCACGCTCGTATCGAACACGTGCGACCGCTGCGAGAAGCGATTCAGGAAGTCGATGATGCCGCTGTCGAAGGCGTTCATGGGTCACCAGTGCCGGGCACGCCGCGCACGCGCCCGGCCTGCACCAACTCCAAACGCCCCGCCGCCGCTACCGTATCACGCCCGCCGCCGCTCATGCGAAGCGAGGGCCGTCCGGGGGCGGCCCGCCCCCGCATCCTGCGTCCGCGCCTCGTCACTTGCCCGCCCCGCCCCTACCCACATACACTCGCGGCGTGAGGAATACCGGCGCGCGGACGCAGGATGCGGGCCTCTGGCGTGACCTGGCGGCGCTCCGCCGCTACGCCTGGCTCCCCCTCGCCTCCCTCGCGCTCGCCGTCATCGCCGCCCTCGTCATCGGCGCCATGCGGTCCGGCTCCGGCGAAGCCCGCTTCCGCGAGAATGTCGTCGTCGACGCCCTGCCGCCGCTCTTCGGCCCGCCCGTCCTGCCCTCGCCGTTCGACTACGCCCGCCTTGCCACCAGCGACGGCGTCGTCGCCGCGGCCGCGCAGACCGCCGGCGTCGACCCCGCCGCCCTCAAGCCGCGACTCTCCGCGCAGGCCCGCTTCAACAGCACCGATATCTGGTTCGCCGTGACCGGCCCGAACGCTCTCGCCGCAGCCCGTGCCTGGCGCCAGGCTTTCGCCGACGCCGCGGCTGCGCAGACGCCCGTGATCGAGCGCCTGCTCGTCCAGTCCTACGCCCGCCAGCTCGACGAGGCGCAGGCCGTGCTCCAGGCCCGCGACGCCGCCGCCAAAGTTAGCCCCGACGACGCCGTCGCCGCGCAGCAGCTCAAGGCCGCGCAGGAGAACTACGAGACCGCATCCAAGCTCTCGCAGTCGTACGACGTCGTCTCGAAGACCATGAAGGCCGCCTCCTTCGCCGTCGAGACGCCGCACCTGCGCGGCGCGGGCGTCGGCTCCACCGCCGGCCGGCTCGGCGCGGCCGTCGCCATCGGCCTGCTCGCCGGCGTCGTCGGCGCCTTCGCGCTCGACTGGGCGTCCCGCCGCCGCCGCACGCCCGATCTCCCGGAGGGCGAAGAGGCACCCGCCGCCTTCCGCCGCAAGACCACCGCGCGATGAGCGGTTGGCTGTCAGCAGAGCGTTGAAATCGGCTGGCCCGGAGCGCCGGCGCAGACTGGACGTGGCGGGTGAGGACAGTAGGGCGCTCCCGAGGAGCGGACCAGTGACAATGTCGAAGTTGATCTTTGTTGCGCTGAACGTCTCTGATCTCGAACGGGCGGTGACGTTCTATCGTGAAGGGTTTGGCCTCGATGTACACAGAGATCGCAACGAGCCTGAGACGGATGTCTGGATCGGCGGAGACCATGCGGCGTTCTCGTGGACGGAAGGAGCGTTTCTTCACTTCGCGCTCTTCCCGGCATCTCCCCCTGACAGGCCTGTCTCGCGTGACGCTCAACTAGGATTCAGCGTCGCTGACATCGAAGTCGCCCACGCCAAAGCCGTCGCTTCCGGTGCGCTGGTAGTCCACGGACCACGGGCGGAGCCGTGGGGCCGCACGGCCCGATATCGAGACCCCGATGGGAATCTCATCAGCATCACCCAGCGTTAGCGCGATGGTCGAGCGGATGGGACGTGGCCGTTCGTCGTTAGGAGCCGTTAAGCTGCTAGCATCTGGCACGAAGCGCTGACCGCTACCAACTACCAACGACGGGCTACCAACTCCACATGCGAATCCTCCTCATCTGCGCGCTCGACGTCTGGTCGCTCGACCAGGGCCGCGGAGCGCCCACGCTCGAACGCACCCTGCGCGCCTGGGGCGACGCCGGACACACCATCGACGCCGTCCTGCCGGACATCGGCGCCAACCACTTCTATCGCGGCGGCAGCCAGCGCTCCGAAGCGCCCGAGACGCGCCCCGAGATCCCCGGCGTGCGCTTCCACACCTTCCACATGCCCGGCCTGCGCGACCTGCCGCTGCCGTCGTTCCCCGCCGCGCTCGAGAAGATCGACCAGAAGCTCCGCTTCGCCGCCGTCTTCCCGTGGCTCGCCGCCCGCCGCGCCGAGGACCTGCTCCGCAACGCCGGCGCACCCTACGACGCCGTCTACGCGTACGAGGCGCACGCCGTGCTCGCGGCGCGGCTGCTCCGCCGCCGCGGCTTCCGCCTGCCGCTCGTCGCGCGCTACCAGGGCACCGTCATGTACCCCGCGCTCAAGGACACGCTGCTCTACTACCGCCGCTACGAGGAGGCGCTCGCGCTGAAGACGCCCGCCGACCTGATCATCATGACCGACGACGGCACGCAAGGTGACGAGGTCCTCGCGCGCCTCAACCCGCGGTCGAAGGGCCGCGTGAAGTTCTGGCGCAACGGCCTCGACCTCGACCGCCTGCGCCCCGCGTCGCCGGCGCAGCGCGCCGAAGCGCGCGCCGCCCTCGGCGTGCCCGACGGCGCCTTCACCATGCTCACCGCGTCGCGCCTGGCGTCGTGGAAGCGCGTCGACCGCGCCATCCGCGCCATGCCCCGCGTCCGCTCCTGGGTGCCGGGCGCGCTCCTGCTCGTCGCCGGCGACGGCGAAGATCGCGCGCGGCTCGAGTCGCTGGCGCGCGAGCTGGGCGTGCAGGACGCCGTCCGCTTCGCCGGCGCGGTGCCGCAGCCCGACGTGCTGCGCTACATGCACGCCGCCGACGTCTTCCTCGCCGTCGCCGACCTCAGCAACGTCGGCAACCCCCTGCTCGAAGCGATGGCCGCCGGCGTGTGCGTCGTCGCGGTGGACGCCGGCGACACGCGCGACCTCGTCGCCGACGGCCGCACCGGCCGCCTGGTCGATAACTCCCAGCGCTCCGGCTTCGTCAAGCCGCTCGGCGAGCGCCTCGCCGACCTGCTCGTCACGCTCGCCGGCGACGCCCCGCAGCGCGAACGCCTCGCCGCCGGCGCCGCCGCCTACGCGAGCGAGCACTTCTGGACCTGGGACCAGCGCATGGCCGCCGAGATCGAAGCCGTCACCGCCCTCGCCCGCCCTCGCCCCGCCTCAGCCCCGTAGGGGCGCCGCCTCCCGCGCCCACTCCATCCGCCCGTCCCCGCGCCCGATACAATCTCTCCGATGCAAGACCTGGGCCCGCCCGCCGACCAGCCCCAGGGCTCCTTCGTCGGCCACGTCAACGTGGTCATGCTCACTTACGCCGCCGACGGCCTCCTCGCCTTCGCCTCCGGCGTCCTCGTCGCCCGCGCCCTCGGCCCTGGCGGCCGCGGCGCGTTCGGACTCTTCGTCATCTCCACCGCCATCGGCCAGATGCTGCTCGGCCTCGGCTTCGGCAACGCCGCCATCTACTACATCAACAAGCGCCTGCTCCCCGCCCGCGACGTCGTCAGCGCCGCCCACGTCGTCGCCGTCATCTCCGTCGCCGTCGCCGCCGCCTGCGTCGCCGTCATCGTCCCCTTTGCCGGCGACGAGGTCGCCGGCGCCCACGTGCCGGCCTGGCTGCTGATCGCCGCCGTGCCGGCGCTCGTCTACGCCGCCGCGCTGCGCACCGTCCTCCAGGCTATGAGCCGCTTCGTCGAGATGGGCATCGCCACCGTCGTGCAGCCGCTCGTCATGCTCGCGCTGGTCGTCGCCGCCGACGCCACCGGCCACCCGACGCCCGCGCGCGTCGTCGGCTTCTGGGTGATCTCGAACGCCGCCGCCGCGGCGTTCGCCGCCGCCCGCCTCGGCCCGCACATGATCGACGTCGCGCAGATCGTACGCCCGCGCTGGCGCGCCATCCGCTCGCTGCTCGGCTTCGGTGTGCAGGGCGAAGCGGGGAACCTGCTGCAACTCCTCAACTACCGCCTCGACCAGTACATCCTGCGCGCCTTCGTCGGCCTCGCCGGCGTCGGCATCTACGCCGTCGGCGTCTCCATGACCGAGGCCGTCTGGCTGATCGCCAACGCCGTCGCCATCGTGCTGCTGCCGCGCCTCACCGCCGCCGGCGACGAGGACGTGCGCTGGATGACGCCCGTCGCGGCGCGCAACACCATCCTCGTCGCCGCGCTCGGGTCCGCCGCGCTCGCGGTCGCCGCGCCGCTGCTCCTGCCCGCCTTCTTCGGCCACGCCTACGACGACTCCGTGCAGGCGCTCTGGTGGCTGCTCCCCGGCACGGTCGCGCTCACCGGCTCGAAGGTGCTGACGAGCTACATCTTCAGCCAGGGCCGACCGCTCGTGAACACCGGCATCACCATCGTCTCGCTCGTCGTGACGGTGATCGCGCTGCTCTCGCTCGTGCCGCCGTTCGGCGTGAACGGCGCGGCCGCCGCGTCGTCGCTCGCCTACACCGCGCACTTCTGCGCCGCGCTCTTCGCCTACTGGCGCATCTCCGGCGACACGCCGCTCGAGGCGATCATCCCGCGCCCCTCCGATGCGCGCCTCTGGATCGACGGCGCGCGCGGCGTGCTGGCGAAGCTCGGCCGCCGCCCGCTCGAAGCCGGCGCGCCGCGGGCGGGCGGATGAGCGGCGTCGCGCCCGTGCCGCCGGAGCAGCGGCTGCGCATCGCCGTGCTCGCCGACTTCGACGGCCCGCACGCTCGCTCCTGGCTGCGCTGGTTCGTCGAGCGCGGCCACGACGTCCACGCGATCTCGTACTACGCGCCCCGCGAGCCGATCGACGGCGTCACCGTCCACGCGCTCCGCCCCTCCGCGCACGGCGCATCGGCGGGTGGCGGCGCCTCCGGCGCTGCCTCGCTTGCGGGCCGCCTGCCGCGCGGCCTCGTGCGCGTCGCGCAGGCGCTGCGCTACCGACGCGCCGGCCTCGCCCGCACCGTCCGGGCGATCGCGCCCGATGTGTTGCACGCGCACTACGTCGTCGAGCACGGCTTCTACGGCGCGCTCACCGGCTTCCACCCGTACGTCGTCACCGCCTGGGGCAGCGACATCCTCGTCGAGCCCGGCCGCGATCCGCTGACGAAGCTCATCGCGCGCTGGACGCTCCGCCGCGCCGACGCCGCCACGTCGAACAACCGCTACATGGCGGAACGCATGGCCGCGCTCGGCGCGCCGCGCGACCGCATCAGCGTCATCACGCTCGGCGCCGACCGCTCGTTCCTCGATCGCCACGACGCGTCGGTGAACGTCGGTGCCGCCGAGCCGGGCCGCGCGCCCGTCGTGCTGAGCACGCGCGCCCACGAGCCGCTCTACAACGTCGCCGACGTCATCGCCGCCTACGCCCGCGTCGCCCGCGCCCGGCCCGACGCGAAGCTCGTCGTCGCGCACGGCGGCTCGCTCACGCAGGACCTGCAGCGCCGCGCCGCCGAGGCCGGTGGCCGCGTCGAGTTCATCGGCTTCGTCACGCCCGTCGCGCTGCGCGACGCGATGACTCAAGCCGAGGTCTTCGTCTCCGTGCCGTCGTCCGACGGCACCTCGGTCGCACTGCTCCAGGCGATGGCCGCCGGCTGCTTCCCGGTCGTCTCCGACCTCCCGACCCAGCGCGAGCTCGTCGAGGACGGCGTCACCGGCTTCCGCGTACCGCCGCATCGCCCCGACCTGCTCGCCGAACGCATCGTGCGCGCGCTCGCCGAAGCCGATCTCCGCCGCGCCGCCGCCGCCCGCAACCGCGCCCTCGTCGAAGATCGCGGCCTCAACGAGCACCAGATGGCGAAGATGGAGGCGGTGTACCGCCAGCTCGTCGGCGTGCCATCCGCTTCAGTTTCAGGCAAGTAGATCGGTAACACCCTTCCAGAAGTCGCGCGAGATCGAGGCGTCGGCTAGCATCTGATGGGCCGCGCCCGTGCGGTGCCGTTCCACGATGCGAGGGCCGTAGTGGATGTAGCGCAAGTTGCAGGCCCCGTGAGCCGATTCGAACCGCAGCGACGATGGTTCATCCTTGAGCTTGTCGCGTTGGAGCTTGGGTTGACGGGCATGCTCGCGTTCTACGTGTGGAGTGCGTATCCGCCGCTGGATAGTTGGATCACGGTGCTGGGCTGGATGGCCTACGGTCTGGCCGCAGCGTCGCTCTGTCGGTGGGCTCTTAGCGCCTGTTTCGACTACATCGAGATTGGCGATGGCGTGTTTCGCCGACGCAATCGACTCCGGCTGCACCAGACCGCGGTGAGACTCTCCGAATTGAGCGGTGTCACCACCGCTCAACACGGATGGCTGGGAGGACGCGCAGTTCGGGTCGGGTGGCCGGCCGGATCTGTATTCATCCCGGTTCCCATATCGAACGACGGACGTTCATGGTCTTCATGGGGATGGAGTGACGTACGAGCGATCGTGTCGTGCCTACAACAACATGGAGTGCCGGTGTCCCGCGACGCACTTTTGGAGCTGAATCTAGCGTTGCCGGCTCCCGAAGCTAACGCTCCGATGACCCGCTATTGGCCGACCGGCAGTCATCGTGGCGTCGCCGGCAAGATCGTGGCGGCTCTGCTTCTCGTGGCGCCGGCTGCCGGTCTGATCTGGCTAAACCGCGGCGTCCCGATCGCACGATGGGAGGCGCAGGCGTTTTGGGTGGCATGGATCTTCGTCGTCCTGTTCGTCGTGAGCAACGAGTTCGAGTACGTCGAGATCGGCCAGGGGAACTTTCGGCGCGTTGGGTTCTTCACGCTCTCGCAAACGAGCGTTCCGCTGTCTCAGATCAGCGGCATAGCCATCTTGCACGGCTGGCTCGGCATCCCGCGTATCACGGTCGAATGGCCCCGCGGGAAGGTCGAATTCGCGCCGGTTCACCTCGACCCCCGTCTTGGCCTGACGCGCTGGACGCCATACGGCATCAGACAGGTCGTGCAACGGCTGCGGCAAGAGGGAGTGACCGTTAGTGACGACGTGCTAGACGAATTGGGCTTGGAGATGGAGACACCGGAAGGTATCGAATGATCGCGTAGCGGCTGGCCGCTCATCGTGCAGGCGCCCCAGAGTGCTGTTTGCTGTTTGCTGTTTGCCGTCGCCCCCTGTTGTCTGTCGTCTGCTGTCTGTTGTTCGGCTCCCCCCGTATCCTTCCCCCATGACCTCCGACTACATGCGCCGCGCCCTCGCGCTCGCCGCATCCGTCCTCGGCTCGACCAGCCCGAACCCCGCCGTGGGCTGCGTGCTCGTGCGCGACGGCGTCGTCGTCGGCGAGGGCGCCACGCAGCCGCCCGGCGCCGCCCACGCCGAGGTCATGGCGCTGCGCGCCGCCGGCGACCGCGCCCGCGGCGCCACCGCCTACGTCACGCTGGAGCCGCACGCCCACCACGGCCGCACGCCCCCCTGCACCGACGCGCTGATCGCCGCCGGCGTCGCCTCCGTGCGCGCCGCCATGCTCGACCCCAGCCCGGAGGTCGCCGGCCGCGGCGTCGCGCAGTTGCGCGAGGCCGGGATCGACGTCGAGACCGGCGACGGCGGGGCCGAGGCGTCCAGGCTGCTCGAGGGCTACATCAAGCACCGCGCCACCGGCCTGCCCTTCGTCATCGCGAAGTTCGCCGCAACGCTCGACGGAAAGATCGCCGCGTCCAGCGGCGACTCGCGCTGGGTCGCCGGCGAGGAGGCGCGCGCCTGGGCGCACCAGCACCGGACGAAGGTCGACGCCATCATGTGCGGCGTCAACAACGTCCTGCTCGACGACCCGCAGCTCACCGCGCGCCCCGGCGGCGTCCCCGCCGCGCGACAGCCGCTTCGCGTCGTCGCCGACTCGCGCGGCCGCACGCCGCTCGACGCGAAGGTGCTGGGCCCGGGCGGACCGACGCTGATCGCCACGACCGACGCGTCGCCGCCGCAGTGGCGCGCCGCCGTGCAGGCCGCCGGTGCCGAGGCCGCCGTGCTGCCCGCGGACGCCGACGGCCGCGTCGACCTGCGTGCGCTGATGCGCCTGCTCGGCGAACGCGGCGTCCTCACGCTGCTCTGCGAGGGCGGCGGCGTCCTGCACGGCAGTTTCTTCGCCGCGCGGCTCGTCGACCGCGTCCACGCCATCATCGCGCCGAAGATCGTCGGCGGCGCCGCCTACCCCGCCGTCGCCGGCCGCGGCGCCGCCCGCATGGCCGACGCCGTCACGCTGCGCGACGTCGAGACGCAGCGCCTCGGCGACGACGTCGTGATCGTGGGGTACGTCAACAACCCCTGAGCCGGCGGCACCGCCGTCTCGCTACAATGTCTTCGCCGCGGCACGTCGCGCGGCACGCCCGATATGGCCCGGAATTGTGCAATCGTGCGCTTGCCGGCCTGAGAATTGCGAAAAACGCAGCAATCCCGGCACCCGTTGACGAGATATATACTTAGCGTTACGATGACACTAACTCCGGAGGTCGCATGTTCACGGGCATCATCGAAGAGCTGGGCACCGTCCGCCACAACAAAGACGGCGAGCTTGCCGTCAACGCCAAGCTGGTGCTCTGGGGCACCAACCTCGGCGACAGCATCTCCGTGAACGGCGTCGATCTCACCGCCAAGTACTTCGACGAGGACGGCGTGCTCTTCAACGTCATGCCCGAGACCCTCCGGCGCAGCAGCCTCGGCGATCTCAAGCCCGGCGATCTCGTCAACCTCGAACGCTCGCTCACTCTCGCCGGCCGCCTCAGCGGCCACATGGTGCGCGGCGTCGTCGAAGGCACTGGCACGCTCCACTCCTTCACGCCCGAGGGCGAGGCGATCATCGCCCGCTTCAATGCCCCGTCCGAGATCCTCCGCTACGTGATCGTCAAGGGTCCGGTCGCCATCGACGGCATCAGCCTCACCGTCATCGACAAAGATGCGAAGACGTTCGCCGTCTCGCTCGTCCAGTACACGCAGGAGCACACCAACCTGCACACGAAGAAGCCCGGCGACCTCGTGAACCTCGAGACCGATATCATCGCCCGCTACGTCGAAGCGATGCTGCAGGACCGTCAGGAAGTTGGAGCGGTGCGGACCGCGCAGCCGTAGCGCGCGCCGCAACCGCGTGACCCCGCGATCGTGAGGGACGTCTTGGACCGAGAAACGCCACGTGTGACCGAGAAAGAAGCGGAGCGCGCCAGGACGCTCGCGACCGTCGACGAGGCGATCGAGGAGTTCCGCAACGGGCGCTTCGTCATCATCATCGATGACGAGGACCGTGAGAACGAGGGCGACCTCACCATCCCGGCCCAGTTCGCCACGCCCGAGGCGATCAACTTCATGGCCCGCCATGGACGCGGCCTGATCTGCGTGCCCATGACCGCCGAGCGGCTCGAAGAACTCCACGTGCCGATGATGGTCAACCACAACGATTCGCACTTCGGCACGCCGTTCTCCGTCTCCGTCGAGGCGCGCTCCGGCGTCACCACCGGCATCTCGGCCGCCGACCGCGCCCGCACCACCCAGGTGCTGATCGACCCCAAGACCCGCCCGAACGACCTGGTCATGCCCGGCCACGTCTTCCCACTCCGCGCCCGCGAGGGCGGCGTGCTCGTGCGCGCCGGCCAGACCGAGGCCACGGTCGACCTCTGCAAGCTCGCCGGCCTCTACCCGGCCGGCGTCCTCTGCGAGATCATGAACCAGGACGGCACCATGTCCCGCCTGCCGCAGCTCAAGCGCTTCGCCAGGCGCCACAACCTCAAGATCATCAGCGTCACCCAGCTCATCGAGTACCGCACCCACAAGGAGAAGCTGGTCCGCCGCGTCGCCGACACCGTGCTGCCGACGGAGTACGGCGAGTGGCGCTGCATCGCCTACAAGGCGATCACCGACCCGGACGAGCACGTCGCGCTCGTCTACGGCGACGTCGCCGGCGATGATCCGGTGATGGTGCGCGTGCACAGCCAGTGCGTCACGGGCGACGTCTTCGGCTCGCAGCGCTGCGACTGCGGCGAGCAGTTGCACCTCGCGATGAAGATGATCGCCGACTCCGGCAAGGGCGTCGTCGTCTACATGCGGCAGGAAGGGCGCGGCATCGGCCTGCACAACAAGATCAAGGCCTACAAGCTGCAGGACCAGGGCATGGACACCGTCGAGGCCAACGAAGCCCTCGGCTTCCCCGCCGACCGCCGCGACTACGGCATCGGCATGCAGATCCTCGTCGACCTTGGCCTCAAGAACCTGCGCCTGCTCACCAACAACCCCGCCAAGCGCGCCGGCCTTGAAGGCTTCGGCCTCCAGATCGTGGACCGCGTCCCCGTCATCGCCGAGCCCAACGAGCACAACGTCCGCTACCTCGAAACCAAGCGCAAGAAGATGGGCCATCTGCTGGGGTAGGTACGGGCGGTAGCGCGGTGTCTGATGCTCGCGATCACCTTCTGTATGCGGCGACCGCGCGGCTAAGGTGCTCGCCTACGTCAGCCGAACAACTGCGCTGAAGCGCATCGCCCGCGAGAAGAACCGCAACGGGGATCCGGCGAGGCGTGCGAGCTTGGATTCGGAGCGTCGCTGGGCAACGTCTAACGCCGAAACGGTATCGGGCTGTACATCGTGAAGCGATTCCATGGAGACCCCCCTGTCCGGCGGGTTCTGGTACCGAAGCTGGACGACCGAAGGTCAGTATGGAGCGAAGCGGAATCACTGACCTTCCTGCCAAGCGGCGAGCAAGAAAAAGGATTGACAAGGGGCAGGCGCGTGCGAGACAATGGTCGCAGACTCGCTAGTACGTAATGAGTGACGGGTGCTTGACGAGTCGGCAGTGGAAGACCGATGAAGAAGCTATGCATACATCGTTGCCGCCGCTCCCTCTGGCGTCCGGAGGGCGATTAGGCGATGAGATCCCGCCGTCGATCTCGGCCGGTGGCGACCGGTGCGTTCTTGGCCTGTCTCTGCATGACGATTACGGTGTTAGGTTGTTCGAACAACAGTCACGTCGTTCGGCTTGGCTCGGTTGACGCGTTAAGCGTGGATGAACCGGTCCTGTACACGCAGTATCGGTTATATGTGGTTCGCCTAGCCCCTGGACCCGATGGCGCGCCACAAGTGCGTGCGCTCTCAGCCGTGTCTCCTTGGATGGGCTGTGCGATCGACTGGCAGCCGACGAGACGGTATGGGGGCGAAGGTTCGCAGGTGCCCTTGCATGTGGGCGTGTTCGCCGATCTCTGCGCGGGGGCGATCTTCGCCGCCGATGGCTCGTACCTGTCAGGGCCCTCTCCATCGAACCTCAACGAATTCAGGTTGACCGTGAGACCGGGCGATCAGACAATAGTTGTCGATCTGAATGACCGGATCTGTGGGTCTCATCCTCCCGGCCCGTCGCCCACAACCTGCGAGGCCACCGCTACGGCGACGCGCTCATAGCTCTGACTCGTTACGCCGAATGATCCACTCCCCGCGCTTGGCCATTCGGCGACCTTGGTCCACAGTCAAGAGGCTTGGCGATGCCTACAACCGGCAAACGCGCGGGTGTATGGCCGGAGGGTTCACGGCGGTGCGACGTCGCCCTCCTGGCTCATAGGCGGAGCGGGTTCTTCCGGCCAAGCCACCATAATCCGACTGTCTGGCGATTATGTCGGTTCCAGCGCTCTCACAAAGCCCGAATCTGTCCCGGAAATGGGACAAACGCACCACTCGCTGCACCCTCCGCCGCGCGATGATGAAGGTGGCGGATGCGCTATCCTGCCACTACCGGAGGATCCATTGGCCAAAGGCGGACTCAGCTTCGAGGGCGGGCTCGACGCGGCCGGGCTGCGCGTAGCCGTAGTCGTCGCGCGCTTTAACGCGCACGTAACAGGCCCGCTGTACGATGGTTGCAGGGACGAGCTCGCCTGCCGCGGCCTCGACCTCGACACTCTGACCGCCGTCGAGGTACCCGGCTGCTTCGAGCTGCCGGTCGTCGCGAAGGAGCTCGCCGCCAGCGGCCGCTACGACGCGGTGATCTGCATCGGCGCGGTCATCCGCGGCGACACGCCGCACTTCGACTACGTGTCGTCGGGCACCGCCAGCGGCATCCAGCGCGCCGCGCTCGATACCGGCGTACCGGTCATCTTCGGCGTGCTGACGACGGACAACGAGGAGCAGGCGCTCGAACGCATCGGCGGCGCCGCCGGCCACAAGGGGCGCGAGGCCGCGCTCACGGCGATCGAGATCGCCCACACGATGCGCCGGCTGCGCGCGGGCTGAGCCGTGCCGGCGCATACACAGGCATACGACGCCCCGCCACCAGGCGGGGGAATCGCACAGGAGGCGACATCATGGCAGTAAAAGCAGACGAAGTCCGTCACCCGGACCAGGTCGAAGACGATTTCGATTGGGAGGCCGTGGCCAAGGGCGAGCGTGTCGACGCCGAGACGCACCGCACGCTGCGCCTGGCGCACCGCGCCATCGCCAAGTTCCCGGAGATGAGCGGCAAGTACAAGGCTTACGCCGGCGCCGTCGCCGTCGTCTCCAGCGTCGCGACGCTCATGGGCGCCGTCGCTATCAGTCGCAAGATGAAGCGCGGCATGAGCGCCGACAAGGCGCTCGCGTCGCTCACCATCGCCGACATCGAGGCCGCCGTCCACGTCGCCGCGCGCGACCAGCGCTACAAGCGCCTGATCCGCAAGATCTCCCGCCGCGGCGCGAAACCCTCCCAGGACCAGACAGAGTAGCGCCCGCCGGTGCGGCGCGATCGCGTCTACGCCTTCCGCTGGCGCCCGCCCCGGCGCCGCGATCTCGATGCCGCCGGCCTCGCCGTCCGCTTCGTCGTCAACGTCGCCGCGCTCTGGTTCGCCCAGCTCATCATCCGCGGCTTCGATATCGACAGTGCCTCCGCGCTGATCTTCGGCGCGGCCATCTTCGGCCTCGTCAACGCCCTCATCCGCCCCGTCGTCGCCATGTTCTCCTGCCTGCTCACGTGCGCGACGCTCGGCCTCTTCACACTGATCATCAACACCGCCATGCTGGCCCTCACCGCCCGCATCGCCGATGTCTTCGGACTCGCCTTCACCGTCCACGGATTCCGCGCCGCCTTCCTGGGCGCCCTCGTCATCTCCATCGTCAGCACGGTCCTCAGCCGCTGGGCCGACCGCCAGGTCCTCGGCCACGAGCCGGGCTTCGACGACTGGGGCTGATTCGCTTTACATAGCGAGCCTGGCCGTCGATGAACGCCGTTCATCGGACACATAACGATTGCCGATCGGCCCCACCCGTGCTATTCTTGCAGCCCCGTGGGTTCCTCTCCGGGACAAGCTGGGACATCGTGAAAGACCTGCTGCCGGCGCACCCCGCGCGCTGGCGCTGCGTGCCGTATTGGCCGTCCGGGAGGTTCGTCGGAAGTGCATGTAACGCCAGACGCGTGCGAGGCCCTGAGCAAGCTCCTGGTCCGCCGCCCGAATCAAGACCGCTGTCTGCGCCTCAGCACCGTCCAGGGCAACTACCGCTTCGTGATGGACGAACCCATCGAGCAGGACATCACCTACCACTACGAAGACCGCCTCGTCCTCTGCGTCTCCGAGACCGTCTCCCGCGACCTCTGGGGCATCACCGTCGATTGCACGCTTGAGGATGGCAAGAAGAAGCTGATCTTCCGCAAAGCCCGCCATGGCGAGCCCTTCGACGCCGTCAAGGACGACACCGAGGTCGTGCCGCCGCAGTGGCGCACCAGCGAACACGAGCGCCTGCTCGCCGAGATCGCCGAGATCGGCCGCCAGATCGCCACGCTTCGGGGCGGCTCCAAGAGCGCCCTGCGCGAGCAACTCCAGGTGCTCGAAGCGAAGAAACAGGAGAAATGGGACGCCATTCGCACCCTCTGGGCGGGCGATGGCGGCTGGCACAAACGCAACGGGGCTGTTCCTGTGCAGGCAGCCGAGTAAACTGGGGCGGTATACGCACCCGCCCCGGCGGGTAGATTGGAGCGTTCGTGGCGTCAGTAGACCTTCGTGACGGGGAATCCCCCGAACATCTGATTACGCGCTTCCGCCAGATGGTGCAGCGCGACGGCATCCTGCGCGAGATCAAGCAGCGCCGGCACTTCATCCCCAAGAGTGAGCGCCGCCGCATCGCCCGCGCCAAGGCCGCCCGCCGCCGCCGCAGGGCGAAGCGCACCGTCCCCGCGTAACCCGCTCCGCGCAGCCTACGGATCGATCCCCAGCAGCCGTGCCGCGTTCTCGCGCAGGATCTTCGGCTTCACCTCGTCCAGGAAGCCCGCGCCCTCGAAGTCGCGCAGCCAGCGCTCCGGCGTGATCGCCGGATAGTCCGAGCCGAAGATCACCTTGTCGCTCACCATGTGGTTGGCGTACGTGATCAGCGACGGCGAGAAGTACTTCGGCGACCAGCCCGACAGATCCATGTACACGTTCGGCTTGTGGACCAGCATCGCCAGCTGCTCCTCCTGCCACGGCCACGCCGGGTGCGCCATCACGATCGTCAGTTCCGGGAAGTCCGCCGCCACGTCGTCCATGTACGGGATCGGCCGCGCGTACCCCAGCTTGATGCCGCCGCCGCCCGGGCGGCCCGCGCCGACGCCTGTCGTGCCCGCGTGGAACAGCACGATCAACCCCAGCTCCTGCGCCTTCGCCCACAGCGGATAGAAACGCGGGTCGTTCGGGTAAAACTGCTGCGACGACGGGTGGAACTTCAGCCCCTTCAGCCCCAGATCCCGCACCCGCTCCGCCTCCAGCACCGCCGCCCGTCCCTTCCACGGGTCCACGTTGCCGAACGCGGCGAACGTGTCCGGCCAGCGGCGCACGCACTCCGCGAAGTACTCGTTCGGCACCGGCGGCCGCCCCGTCGCCGTCTCCGTGTCGATCGCGAACAGCACGCCGAACATGTCCAGGCGCTGGTAGTAGTCCGCCATCTCCTCCGTGGTCGACGGCGGCGGCTCGCCGCGGAAGTACGCGGCCATCTCCGCCTGCTCCTGCGTCGAGAGCCCACCGGGCCCCGGCGGGTGGATGTGGAAGTCGATCAGCTTGGCCACGCGCCTACCTCCCGCTGCCGCTACTGCGTGATCCGGATCGCCGCGGCGGCAACCCGGTGAAACATCGTCACTTCATCAACCCGACCTGCACGTTACGGAAGCGCGCCGCCGCCGCCCCGTGCCCCGTGTGCGCCACCTGCTCCGGCTGGCCCTTGCCGCAGTTCGGCGTGCCCCATACCACCCACTCGTCGCGGTTGGCCACCGCGTCGCAGCCGCCCCAGAACCGGGGCGTGATGCCCGTGTACGTCGCGTTCTTCACCAGGTCGCCCAGCTTACCGTGCTTGATCTCGCGCGCGATCTCCGTGCCGAACTGGAAGTTGAGCCGCCGGTCGTCGATGCTCCAGCTCCGGTTCGTCTCCATGTAGATGCCGTCGTCCGTGTCGGCGATCATATCCGCCAGCGTCCACTCGCCGGGCTCCAGGTTGACGTTCGTCATCCGGATCAGCGGGATCTTGTCCCACCCCGATGCCCGCATCGCCCCGCCGCTCCGCTGCCCCAGCGCCGCCGCCGTCTCGCGCGACGTCAGGTAGCCCACGAACCGCCCGTCGCGCACGATTGGCGTCGCCTGCGCCGGCACCCCCTCGTCGTCGAACCCGAACGTGCCCAGCCCGCCCGGGATCGTCGCGTCGGCCGTCATATTCACATGCCCGGAGCCGTACATGAAGCTCCCCAGTTTGTCCGTCGTCAAGAAGCTCGTCCCCGCGAACGCAGCCTCGGTGCCCAGCACCCGGTCCAGCTCGATCGGGTGCCCGCACGACTCGTGGATCTGCAGCGCCACCTGGCTGCCGTCCAGGATCACCGTCGTCACGCCCGGCTCCTGCGTCTTCGCCCGCAGCAGCGCTGACGCCTCCTCCGCGACCCGACCGGCGTTGCCCGCCAGGTCGTACCGCTCGACGAACTCCCAGCCTTCGGTGCCCTGGTGCCGTCCGACGCTGTTCGGATAGCTGCGGTTCTGCACGTCGCCCTCGTCCACCGCCGTCGCCTCGATGCCGCAGCCCGTCTCATACAGCTCCTGCTCGATGTACGCGCCCTCGCTCGACGCGAACACCTTGTCCTCCCGCTGGCAGTACAGGTTCCCCTCCGCCGCCACGATGTTCGGCACCGCCATCATCGTCTCGTTCGCGCGCAGCAGCAGCGAGATCCGGTCGTCCAGCGAGACCGCGAACGGGTCGCGCCGCACCGGCGTGCGGTAGGTGCCGCTACCCGACTGCGGCGGCCCGATGTCCGCGCGCGGCCCGCGCACCAGCGCCGACGACCGCGCCACGCGCACCGCCTCCGCCGCGATCGCGTCCGCCTCGTCCAGCGTCATCCGGTGGCTCGCCGCGAAGCCCCAGTAGCCGTCCACGATCACCCGCACGCCGAACCCCAGCGTCTCCTCCGACGTCAGCGCCTCGACGTTCTTGTTGCGTACGGAGACCGACTCGGCGCGCAGCCGCACGACGCGCACGTCCGCGTAGTCCGCGCCGCGTTGCCGCGCGGTATCCAGGGCGCGCAGGGCCAGGTCGCGCATCGCGGTGTTCCTCCGCTACTGCGCGGCGTTCGCCGCGGCCGCATCCTGCAGGAAGTCGGTGACGTCGGCGTTCAGCTCGTCCGCGCACTCCATGAAGAAGAGATGCCGCCCGCCCGGGTAGAGCTTCAGCCGCACGTCGGGGATGCCGGCGGCCAGCACGCGCCCGTTCTCGACGGGCACCGTGCCGTCGTCTGTGCCGTGCGCGACGAACGTTGGGCAGGCGATCTCGCGCAGCCGCGCCTGCGTGTCGTGCGCGAGCACCGCCGCGAGCTGTGTCGCGCGCCCCTCCGGCGTCGACCGCAGCTCCGCGTTCGCCAGCGACCGCGCGACGATCTCCGCGTCGTGCGCCGCCACGTATGTGTCGCTGTAGTTGAGCGCGTAGGTCGAGCGCACCGCCGCGGCGGGATCGGTGATCTCGCTCGCCGCGATGAACTTCGCCATGTTCTCTTCCGGGGCCGGCACGTGCGCCGCGCCGCCCGCCGACGTGCACCCCAGCACCAGCCGCCGCACCCGGCGCGGATGCTCCAGCGCGATGTGCTGCGCCATCATGCCGCCGAACGACGTGCCGAAGACGTGCGCCGCCGCGATGCCCGCCGCGTCAAGCACGGCCGCCGCGTCGTCGGCGTAGGTCTTCGGCGTCGCCGCGCCGTCTCCCTCGCTCGACCGGCCAGCGCCGCGCGGGTCGAACACGATGACGCGGAAATGCCGCGCCAGCTCGGGCAGGTTCGCCCAGTAGATCTCGACGGTACAGCCGAAGCCCGGGTGCAGCAGCAGCGGCTCGCCCGCGCCGTGGACTTCGTAGTACAGGCGCGCGCCCGGCGCCTCAGCGTACGGCATGCGCCGTCCCTCCCCCGTCGCCCGGGGCGTCGACCGCGGCGCCTGACAGGCTGACAGGCTGACCCGCTGGCAGGCTATTCGCGCGATGTCTGCGTGCGAAGTCCAGCACCAGCGCGTCGGCCTGCTCCTGCGCCTCCAGGTTGTAGCCGTGCCCCATGCCCGCCAGCACGCGCAGCTCCGCGTGCGGGATGTGCTCCTTCAGCAGCTCCGCGTTGCGCAGCGGGATCATGACGTCGTCCTCGCCGTGGATGATCAGGGCAGGGCAAGCGATCTCGTGCAGCCGGTCGTACGTGTCGTGCCTCGCCGCCGCCACCACCTGCCGCAGGTACGAGTCCGGCGGCGCGGCGAACTGGCTCGCGTGCCGCGATCGCGCCAGCAACCGGTCATAGTGCGTGTCGATGTACGCGCGGCTGTAGCCCAGCTCCCACCCCGCCGCCAGCGCCTCGTCGCCGCTCAGCTGCTGGTTGCGCACCATCCGCTGGATCGTCTCCGGTGTTGGCGGCACGCCGCGCACCGCGCCCGCCGTCGTGCAGCCCAGGATCAGCGCCCGCACCTTCCGCGGGTGCCGCAGCGTCAGCTCCTGCGCCACCATCCCGCCCATCGACGACCCGTACACCAGCGCCGATTCGATGCCCAGCGCGTCCATCAGCCCCGCCGCGTCGTCCGCGAACTGCGCGATGCTGAACTCGCCCGCCGGCTTGTCGCTGCGGCCGCAGCCGCGCGCGTCGAACGGGATGAACCGGAAGTGCTGGCGGTAGGAATCGATCAGGTACGGGATCTCCGCCAGGTGCCCGCCCAGCCCGCTGATGAACAGCAGCGGCTCGCCCGCTCCGTGCTCCTCGTAGTACAGCTCGATCCCGTTGACCGCGGCTCTGGGCATCTCTCCTCCGGTGCGTCCAGCGTACCGGATTCGCGGCGATGTGATCAGTCTGCGCCGCCGCCCGGTCAGGAGCCCCCGACACCCCCGCGCCGCACCGCCCAAGTCAGCTCGATCCGCAGCTCCGCGCCCGGCGCCAGGTCCAGCTCCCGCACCACCGACAGCGAGAAGCCCTGCAGCACCCGCTCCAGCCCGCCCTCCGACGACGACACGCTCTCCACCGGGAACCACCACAGCCCCGCCACGTCCGACACCGCGCAGTCGATCGCGTAGTCGCTCCGCGCGCCGATCGCGAACGACCCCCGCAACTCCACGTCCCCCGGCCCGGCGCACGGATCGTGCCATCCGTTCGCCGTCAGGATCGGTGGCCGCGCCCCCGGCGGGCCCTCCGGCGGCGAGATGTTCCACTCGCTCACGAAGATCGCCCGGCGGTGCTCCGCGCCCGCGTTCGTCACGCTGTAGCGCACCGCCACGGCCTCGCCCGCGGCCGGCACCGCGATCTCCTTCCGCACGCGCCAGCCGCCTGCCTCGCGCGCCAGCCGTGCCGTCGCGCCGCCGCCCGAGGCATCCGTCTCGCACGACCACGCGCCGACCGGCTCGAACGATGCGGCCGCCTCGCCGCGCGCGAACCGCTCGACCGTCGCGCCGTCGTCCAGGATCCACTCCTGCGCGCCGCCGCGCCGGTAGCGGTCGAAGACCAGGCCGTGCTGCAGCCCCTCTTCCTTCACGCGCAGCCCGCCGTGGATGTTCGCCACGCCGCCGCCCGCCGCCCGCGCCTCGCCCGCCAGCAGCGCCTCGTGGTAGGCCTCGCGACGCCGCGGCAGCACGTCGAGCAGCGCATGGTCGCTGCGGCGTATGTCGAACTCGCTGATCATGCCGCCCAGCTTCGGGTGGATCAGCAGGGAGATGTCCGGCGACTGCACCAGCACCTCGCCGTGCCCGTCGTAGTCGAAGTCGTCCTGTCGCACCGTCACGCCCGTCGCGCCCGCCGCTTCGTCCGCCATCCGCTCCGCGCGCACCAGGTTGCTGTTCGTCGCCCCGCGGATGTGGCGCAGGTACAGCCCGCCGAAGACGCCGTGCCAGTACGGGCAGTTGCACTGCGCCTGCCACATCGCGTCGCGCGCCTCGTCGCACGTCGTCCGCGCGAGCTTCGCCGCGATGCGCAGCCCGCGCTTGTGCATCGCGTTCGCCTCCGGATATTTCGCCAGGAAGAAGCGCCACGTGCCGCCGCGCGTGTAGCGCAGCACGTCGCCGCGCCCCTCGTGGTCCATCTGCTCCGCCAGCCGGTGGAACTCCGCCGACACGTCCGCCGGCAGCGCCCACTCCATCATCTCCGAGTACGATGCTGCCGGCAGGTACACCAGCCCCCGCGCGTCGAAGCGCCGCGCGTACTCGCCCGGCGTCATCGGCACCAGCCACTCGCCCGCCGCCTCGATCGCCGAGAAGAACTCCTCGATCCAGCCCTCTTCCCACACGTGCGCGTGCGTCGTCGGCCACGCCCCGAACTTCTCGCCGTCGTCGCCCAGCACCAGGTACGGCGCATCGTTCGCGCTCGTCTCCGCCGCGTGCCGCAGCTCCCCCATCAGCTCGTCCACGTTCAGCCACGGGATCGTGTAACGCAGCCGCTGGCTGCCCGCGAAGAGATCGACGCGCCGCCCCTGGTCCTCCGTCACGTAATAGCCGTCCAGCTGCCAGTCGCGCAGCCCCGCCATGCGGAAGTGCGCGTCGTCCACCAGCGTCCAGCGCACGCCCGCGTCCGCCAGCGGCGCCGGCAGCCCCGGCTCCCACACCCGCTCCGTCAGCCACAGCCCGTCGGGCCGCTGGCCGAGGCGCTGCTCGACGAAGCGCGTGAGCTTCTCGATCTGGCCGGCCTTGTCGGCGTCCGGGATCATCGGCAGCACCGGCTCGTAGTAGCCGCCGGTCATCATCTCGACCTGCCCGCGATCGCACAGCGCCCGCAGCCGCGTGATGTACTCCGGCCGGTGCGCGTCGAGCCAGTCGAAGAGGCAGCCGGACACGTGCATGGCGACGCGCACGCCGGGATGGGCCTCGAGCGCGGCGAGCATAGGCGCGTACGCCTGGTCGTAGACCTGCTCGATGACGAAGTCGAAGTTACCCACCGGCTGGTGGTTGTGCAGGACGAGGCCGAGGTACAGCGGGCGGGGCATGGGTGCGGGTCCTTCCGGCGCGGGCGGCGGCGTGCGGCCGCGCACCCGCAGTCTATGCCGCCGCGCAGGCCGTTCCCAGCGCCGCGTGTGAAACTTCTACGCCGTCCCGCCCCGCGCGCCGCCGAATCTGCGCCGAATCTGCCCCCGCCGCCCCGCCGCATGACATGGTGCCCCCGGTATGCCTTCCGGCCGCTTGACAGGTCGATCGCGACGGCCCTAAGATCGACGGGCAATTCACAACTGAATAGATGACAGCCGAGTCCGCTCGCGCGAGCGAGTGGAGCGGGGGAACCGAAAGGGACCCAGGGCTGAAGGGCGCGACTTGCGTCCGGGGGAACCTTCTCCCCTAAGCCGCCAGCTAACCTCGTAGGCTTTGAAGGTCGGACCAGGATTGATGGACGACCTTTCTTCTTGCCCAGACACCGAGCCGACCGTGCACGGAGGCACCCGACCCATCAGACCGATGAAGCGCCGCGCCAGGACAGCCAGCAGCTTCCGCGCCGTGTGGGATCCCGTAGCGTCGCCTGACCTCGGCGACCTGCCCGGCGACTTCCGCCGCGCCGGCGGCGGTGCGCGCGCGTCCGCGACCACCTGGCGCGCTGGCGGCGCGGTCGCCGTCATGCCCGCGCCAGCGCCCTCGCCCCGCGCGCTCGACCTCGCCGAGGTCACTCATCCGCTCTTCGAAACCGCAACGCTGATCCGGCAGCGCGCGCGCGTCAGCATCGGCCAGCGCGTCATCACGCGCGCGCTCGAGATGCTGCCGCTCACGCTCGCCGCGCTGCTCATCTCGTCGCTCGTCTGGGGCGCCTACTTCGTCCCGACGCCACTGGTCATCATGCTGCTCGGGTTCGACTTCTACTGGGCGTGGCGCTCGATCAACATCGGCCTCCACACGCTCAAGGGCTACCGCGCCCTCAAGGCCACCGCGAAGGTCGACTGGCGCAAGCGCTACGACATAGAATCCATCAACCGCACCGACGTGATCGCCTGGGACGACGTCTACCACCTGATCATCGTCCCGACCTACAAGGAGAGCGTCGAGAAGCTCAGCGCCACCCTCGGCAAGCTCGCCGAGAGCGAGGTCGCCCACGAGAAGCTCCTCGTCGTCATCGCCATGGAGGAGGGCGACACCGACGCCCCGCAGCGCTTCGAGCAGTTGCAGCGCGACTTCGGCCACAGCTTCCTCGCGATGATCGGCACGACGCACCCCGGCGACATCGCCGGCGAGGTGCGCGGTAAGTCGTCGAACGAGGCCTGGGCCGCGAAGAAGGCGAAGCGCCTCTTCTGCGACCAGATGGGGTTCAGCCTGGACCACATGACCGTCACCAGCTGCGACGCCGACACGCTCTTCCACCCGCGCTACTTCAGCGCCCTCACGTACGAGTTCGCCATCAACCCGCGCCGCTACCGCCTCTTCTGGCAGGGCCCGATCTTCTACTACAACAACGTCTGGGACGTGCCCGCGCCGCTGCGCATCCAGAACAGCCTGGGCGGCATCAACCACCTCGCCAAGCTCTGCCGGAAGTACACCGTCCTCTTCCCGCAGTCCACGTACAGCCTCAGCATGCGCATGTGCCACGACGTCGGCTACTGGGACGTCGATGTCGTGCCCGAAGACTGGCACATGTTCCTCAAGTGCTTCTTCGAGTTGAAGGGCGAGCCCGACGTCCAGCCGATCCTCCTCCCCGTCGGCAACGACGGCGTCCGCGCCCACAGCTACAAGCGCACGTTCTGGGAGCACTACCAGCAGGCGCGCCGCCACGCCTGGGGCTGCAGCGACATCCCTTACGCCATCAAGCAGTTCGCCGCGCACCCGGAGATCCCGTTCCTGCGCCGCCTGCGCCGCACGTGGAGTCTCACCGAGAACCACGTCCTCTGGTCGTCGCAGTGGTTCCTGATCACCGGCGTCGCCGCCAACATGTCGGCCGCAGGCTGGGGCGGATTCATCGGCCTCCACCCCTTCGCCCAGCACAATATCCCGACGTGGTTCATCACCGCGTCGCACTACATCCTCATGCCCTGCATGATCCCCCTGATCGGGATGATCGTGCTGGACATGATGATGCGCCCCGCGCGCCCGAAGCGCTGGCCCATGTGGCTCTACCCCGTGCAGTTCGCTCAGTGGATGCTGATGGCGCCGATCACGCTCTTCTTCACCGCTATGCCCGCGCTCGACGCACAGGTCCGCCTCTTCCTCGGCCGCCGGCTCGAGTACAAGGTCACGGAGAAGGCGTGACGGGCGAGCTTGGAGTTCGCAGTTCGTAGTGCGTAACTTGTAGTCCACCGGGAGAACGGACTCGGCCCCGCGACACCGGTCTCGAACGAAGAAACGCCCCGCAAGGGGCGTTTCGCGTATCCGCCGCGAACCACATGCCTGGAAGCGTCCGCCCGCGTACTACGGCGGAACGACGCGCCGAGCTATCGTGGAAGACGACGACAGGGCTGTGGTCGGCAGGAGATCTCGTGAATAGCAACAACACAACCCACGCGGAGACGGAGGTCGCGATCCTTGCAGGAGGATGCTTCTGGTGCCTCGACGCTGTCTACCGCGAACTCGATGGCGTTGAGTCGGTCGAGTCCGGATACACGGGCGGGGCCATCCCCAATCCGTCGTACGAGGCGATCTGCGGCGGCAGGACGGGGCACGCGGAGGCCGTGCGCATCCGGTTCCGGCCGTCTGTCATCCGGTACGAGGACGTGCTGGACGTGTTCTTTGCCATCCACGACCCGACCACCTTGAATCGCCAGGGCGCTGACATCGGGACGCAGTACCGTTCCGAGATCTTCGCTACGACCCCCGGGCAACGGACAATCGCTTTGGAGGCCGTCGAACGGCTTGGCCGATCCGCCGAGTACGAACGGCCAATCGTCACGGCCGTGTCAGACGCCGGCGTCTTCTACGCGGCGGAGGCCTATCACGACGACTACTTTCGCAACAACCCGGACTCGGGCTATTGCCAGGCTGTCATCGGGCCGAAGGTCGCCAAGTTTCGGAAGCGGTATAGCGAGAAATTGAAGGACGCCAGTTCGGGTTAAGTCCGCGCGAAAAGACGGAGCGCCCCTCACGAAGCTCTTCGTCCCGCTGCTGACAAGCCGACCAGCTCAGAGCGCCCCAAACTCCCGCGCCAGCGCGATGATGTCTTCCGATGTGAAGAACGCCCGCCGCGCGTTCACCCAGTGGTCGTGCTCCGCGTCGAACTGGCCGTTGTACTCGTCCTGGATGCGGTCGTAGATCTGCTTGACGACCCGGCTCGTCTCCTTCACCCGCGTCTCGCTCCCCGTCCGCTCCAGCTCGCGGTTCAGCACTGAGATGATCCCCTCCGAGCCCGAGAGCGACCCCACGCGGCTCAGCTCCACCTCTGTGCGGCCGAACAGCGACGCCGCGAACGGCAGGTAGATCAGCCCGCCCGGCGCCGCGTCCTGCCGCCCGACGCCGGCCTGGTGGATGCCGGCCGTCGTGGTGAACACCTCGCCGATCAGGGGCAGCCGGTCGTTCAGCTCGATCACCTCGTCGCTCACCAGCCGGCGCATCGCGTCCAGCGCCTTCAGGTCGAAGCCGGGGTCGCCGTAGTAGCGGATCAGCGCCGCCACCGTCTGCTCCAGCGACGTGTTCCCCGTGCGCTCTCCCAGCCCCGCGAACGCCACGTTCACTTTCGTGCCGCCGTAGCGCCACGACGCGATCGAGTTCGCCGTTGCCAGCCCGAAGTCGTTGTGGCCGTGGAACTCCAGCTCCGCGCCCGTCTCCGCCTTGAGCACCGTGAACAGCCGCGGCACGCCCCACGGCAGCGACGCGTACGGGTCCGGGCTGCCCCAGCCGATCGTGTCGCAGATGCGGAACTTCGCGATCCCCCTGCTCTCTTCCAGCACCCGCTGCATGAACGGGATCACCCAGCCGTAGATGTCGGCCCGCGTGCAGTCTTCCAGGTGCACCCGCGGCACGATGTCGTGCTCCAGCGCCGTGCGGATCGGCTGCAGGTACTTCTCGATCGCCTCTTCCTTCGACGCGTACGCCAGCTTGTCGAAGATGTGGTGGTCGGACGCTGAGGCGAGCATCCCCGTCTCCTTCACCTTCCCCTGCGACACCTCCATCAGCAGCTTGATGTCCTTCGGCGTCGCCCGCGTCCACGTCGTCACGCGCGGCCACTCGTACCCGCGCTCCAGCAACTTCTCCAGCGTCCACACGTCGCGCTTCTGGTAGATGAACGCCTCGACCGCGTAGATCGCGCCCGTACCGTTGTCGAGGCGGTGCAGCAGGTCGTAGTACTTCAGCCGTGTCTCCGGCGGGAAGATCGCGAAGCGGCTGTCCTGCGCGCCGTCGCGCAGCGTCGTGTCCGTGATCAGCTTCGGCAGCCCGTCATGCATCGGCGGCGGTGTCACCGGCTCCGGTTCGAGCGTCACCGGCGGCAAGTTGCCGCCGTAGTTGTAGTACACGCGCTCCGTGTTGACCTTCGTGGCGATTACCATCGCGGGCCTCCTTCCGGGAATGGGGGACGATTCACGTCGCCTATAGCTACGATTGTTATAGGCTATGAATTCGAACGGCGAAAGGGCAATTCCGCCAGCGTCAGCAGATGTAATCTGCTCGTAACGCCGCGCGCCTATGGTACCGTTGATCAGAGGGTGCTGTACAGGATGTCTCGTCCCTCCACGCGCCGCTTCGTTATGCGCTCGGCCGTCAGCCTGGCGTTGCTGGCCGTCCTCCTCTGGCGCATCGATCTGGCGCAGGCCGGCCGCGCCCTGCGCGACGCCGACTACTTCTACGTGGTCCCCGGCCTCATGCTCTTCGGCCTCGCGAAACTGCTCGTCGCGCAGCGCTGGCGCCTCATGCTCTCGAAGTTCGCCGACGTGCCGCTGCCCCCGCTCTTCGGCATCCTCCTCGTCTCGAACCTGGCCAACAACGTCGTCCCCGCCCGCATCGGCGATGTCATCCGCGTCCAGGTCCCCGCGCAGCGTTACGACCTCAGCCGCGCCCGCCTCGCCTCTACCGTCTTCGCCACCGAGTCGCTGCTCGACGGCATCGCCTTCGCCGTCCTCGGCCTCATCGGCCTCGCGCTGATCGATCTCCACGGCTTCCCCACCGGCGTGTTCTGGGGTGTGCTCGGCCTCGTCAGCGGCGGCCTCGTCGCGGTCATCCCGATCGCCCACCTCCGGCTGCAGGATGGATGGACGCGCCGCGGCATCATGCCGCGGCTGCCGGAGCGGCTGCGCCTGGCGCTCGAAGAAGCGGTCCCGCACTTCATCGACGGCCTTGCCGTCTTCCGCGATGTCCGCCTGGGTGCAGAGGCGATCGTGCTCTCCTTCGCCATCTGGCTGCTCGAGGTCGCCATGTTCGTGCTCTTCGGCCTCGCCTTCGGCATCCACCTGTCGATGCCCGCGTGGATGCTGATCATGGTCGCCGCGAACATGATCAGCAGCATCCCCGTCACGCCGTCGAACATCGGCGCCTACGAGGTCGCCGTCACCGAGCTGATGAAGACGCTCGGCGTCGACGCCGGCGTTGCGGGCGGCTTCGCGATCGCGGCGCACGTCTTCAACATCCTCTGGATCACCGCCGCCGGGTTCGGCGCGATGTGGGTCCTCGGCCTCGGCCCAAGCGATGTCTTCTCCCTCGGCCGCAAGCCCACCGCCGTCGTCCCTGTCGAACCCGAACCCGCCACCGGCATCCCGTAACGCGGTTACAACAGGATCGTGAAGCCCTCCTGCACGAAATGCAGGTCGTGCGTCAGCACGTCGCTCAGCCCCAACTCGCTGCAGACGACCATCGACATGCAGTCGGTAAGGCTGTACCCCTTATCGAGCCGCCGCCAGCCGCTTCTCGTACCACCCGACGTCCCAGTACCGGTCGAACTTCCGCCCGACCTCGTGCATCACGCCCGACAGCACGAATCCGAACCGCTCGTGCAGCGCCACCGACGCCTCGTTCGGCAGCGTCACCCCCGCGATCGCCATCCGCACGTCCTCGCCCCGCAGCGCCTCGAACAGCGCCGCGTACAGCGCGCCGCCGATGCCGCGCCCCGCCGACTCCGGCGCGCAGTAGATCGTCGTCTCCACGCTCGTGTCGTACGCCTTCTTCGTCCGGAACTGGTGGCACCCCGCGTACCCGACGATCTCGCCCGCGTCCTCCGCCACGAGCAGCCGGTGCGGTCCGCGCTCGCCGAACTGCGCCAGCCACGGCCGTCGCTCCTCCACCGAGAACGGCTCCAGGTCGAACGTGATCGCCGTGTGCACGATGTAGTGGTTGTAGATCTCCGTCAGCCGCGGCAGGTCCTCCGTCCGCGCCGCCCGGATCGCCACCCCCGTGTGCGCGCCCGCAGCGATGCGCCGTCGCGCCCGCCCCGCCGCCGCCAACGCCGCGATCTGCTCCCGGTGCTCCGCGTCGTGCGCCGCCACGTTCTCCAGCACGCTCAGCGCGCTGTACTCCTCACGCCCGAACGACACCAGCGCGTACAGCGTGTCGGCGTCGATCCCGTCGACCATGGCCAGCACCGCCGCCCGCGTCGCCGCGAGCCGCGCCGCCGCCTCCGACCCGTCCGCCGGCGCCGACGTGTCGACGTCCACCGCCGCGCGCCCGCACTGGTGCGCCAGCAGCTTTGCGTACACCGCCTCCGATTCGATGACGTGGTGCAGTACCCGCCGCAGCGTCCAGCTCCCCGGCCGCGACGCCTCCAGCTCCGGCGCCGACAGCGGCGTCACCGCCGCCAGCAGCCGCTCCCGCTCGCGTGCCATCCGCCCCAGCACGTTGCCCAGGTCCTCATCGAACGCCATCGCACCCCTCCGCCAGCATCCTAACAATCCGCTGCCACGCGCGCGTCTCCCCCATCGCGCGCCCCGCCCGTTAGGTCGCCGCCCCGCGCGAACCACGTGTGGCACAACCGTCCCCGGCTGTGCATCCCGCGCAGCGGGATCCCCCTCGCGGGAAGCCCCCATTCTCCTCCGTGCCCTCCGATCCTCTGTGTCGCATCCGGCCGTTTGCCGTTTGCCGTTTGCCGTTTGCTGCTTGCCGTCAGCATGCAGGTCGTCCGTCACCCGATCGCCAGCCCGAAGATCCCCGCCACGATCGCCCCCGCGCCCAGCAGCCGCCGCCGCGCGTCCCCCTCGCCCAGCAGACGCAGCCCCAGCAGCGCCCCGAACAGGATGCTGATCTCCCGCGCCGGCGCCACGTAGCTCACGTCCGAGATCGTCAGCGCCGCCAGCACCAGGATGTACGCGCCCGGGCTCAGCACCGCGATCACCAGCAGCGGCCGCAACTGCGTCCGCAGCACCGACGCCACCTCCGCGCGCCCGCTCTGCGTCGAGAGCGCCAGCGGCGCCAGCATCATCGCGCGCGACATGTCCAGCCCGTAGCAATACAGGACCGGCGTCACCACCGTCACACCCTTGCTGTCCCACAGCGTGTACGCCGCGATGCACGTCCCGGTCGCCAGCGCGAAGAACACCGACCGCCCCACCTCGGCGCCCCGCGTCCGCCCCGGCGACCACGACATCACGATGATCCCCGCCACCACCAGCGCCGCCCCCGCCAGCGCCACGGCCGTCGGCCGCTCGCCGAACAGCACGATCGCCCCCACCACCGACAGCGCCGGCCCCGTCCCGCGCGCTAGCGGGTACACGAGCGACAGGTCGCCCAGCCGGTACCCCTCCGTCAGCAGCAGGAAGTACGCCGCGTTCAGCGCGCCCGACACGCCGACGAACAGCAGCGCCTCCCACCCCAGCGACGGCCGCGTCCACAGGAACACGCCCAGCGCCAGCGGCAGGTACACCACCTCCGCGCACGCCGCCATCGTGAACGTGAACGCGACGCTCCCGCGCGCACCCTTCGCGAAGAAGTTCCAGCTCGCGTGCGCCACCGCCGCCGCCAGCACCAGCGCCAGTACCACTACCGGCATCGAAGCTCCCCCAAAGCAAGAGAGGCACAGCCCAAGCCATGCCTCGTCCGAACCGCCCTAACGCACTGCGGACTACAAACTACGGACTGCCCGCTACCACCTACAACAGTCCCCGCTCCCGCAGCACCCGCTCCGTCGTCGCACCGATCTCCGCCGGCGATTCGCTGATCGTCACGCCCGCCTCCGCCAGCGCCGCCTTCTTCGATGCCGCCGTCCCCGTGTTGCCGCTGATGATCGCGCCCGCGTGCCCCATCCGCCGTCCCGCCGGCGCCGTCGACCCCGCGATGAACGCGATCACCGGCTTCGTCATGTGCTTCTTGATGTACGCCGCCGCGTCCTGCTCCGCGCTGCCGCCGATCTCGCCGATCAGCACCACCGCCGCCGTGTCCGGGTCGTTGTTCAGCAGCTCCAGCGCCTCCCGCTGGTTCGTGCCGATGATCGGGTCGCCGCCGACGCCGATGCACGTCGACTGCCCGATCCCCCGCCGCGTCAGCTGGTCCACCGCCTCGTACACCAGCGTCCCGCTGCGCGATACTACGCCCACGCTGCCCGCCGAGAACACGTGCCCCGGCATGATGCCCACGCGGCACTCGCCCGCCGTGATCACCCCCGGGCAGTTCGGGCCGATGAGCCGCGTCGCGCCGCCCGCCATCGCCCGCTTCACCTTCACCATGTCCAGCGTCGGGATGCCCTCCGTGATGCATACGGCCAGCGGCATCCCGGCGTCCGCCGCCTCCAGGATCGCGTCCGCCGCGAACGGCGGCGGCACGAAGATCAGCGAGCAGTCCGCCCCCGTCTCCCGCACCGCGTCCGCCACCGTGTTGAAGATCGGGATGCCCTGCTCCGTCTTCTCGCCGCCGCGGCCCGGCGTCACCCCGGCGACGATCTTCGTCCCGTACTCGATGCAGCGCTGCGTCTGGAAGCTGCCTTCCTTGCCGGTGATGCCCTGCACCAGCACGCGCGTGTCCTTGTTCACCAGTACGCTCATCGGAATCAGTCTCCTGGAAGTCGGAAGCCGGAGGTCAGAATCGCCCGCCGCAGCCTGCTTGCCACGGCAGCCGGATGGTAGCAACGGCCGCGGTTAGGGGCGAGCGCCGTGGCCCGCATGCGCAGGGACGCAGCCCGCTGCGCCCGCGCAGGGAAGATCACCGCACCGCCACAGCACGCGCGATCGCCCTTCGCGCGCCGGGAAGGGGAAGGGGTTAGGTCGCC